>NZ_JACHMG010000001.1:600000-1200000 GCF_014204865.1 Amycolatopsis jiangsuensis | reverse complement strand
TCGAGCGGGGAGACGTCGTGGTGATCGACATCGGCGGTCCGGTGGCCGAGGGCTACAACTCCGACTCCACCCGCACCTACGCCGTCGGCGAGCCCCGTGACGCCGACGTCGCCGGAACCTACGGGGTGCTGCAGCGCGCGCAGCAGGCCGCGGTCGACGCGGTCCGCCCCGGCGTCCCGGCCGAGTCGATCGACGCCGCCGCCCGCGAGGTGATCGAGGACGCCGGGTTCGGCGAGTACTTCATCCACCGCACCGGCCACGGCATCGGCCTGGACGTGCACGAGGAGCCCTACATCGTCGCGGGCAACGGGCTGCCGCTGGAGCCGGGCATGGCCTTCAGCATCGAGCCGGGCATCTACCAGCCGGGCCGCTGGGGCGCCCGCATCGAGGACATCGTGGTCGTCACCGAGTCCGGGGTGGAGGCGGTGAACACGCGGCCGCACGAGCTTGTCGTGCTGGACTCATGAGCGGCCCGCTGGAGCCCCTTGACCAGTCGATCGTGCAGGAGCTCGCGGCGGACGGGCGCCGCAGCTTCACCGATCTGGCCGAACGGGTGGGGCTTTCGGTGTCGGCGGTGCACCAGCGGGTGCGGCGGCTCGAGCAGCGCGGCGTCATCCTCGGCTACACCGCGCGGCTGGACGGCGAGCAGATCGGCCTGCCGCTCACCGCGCTGATCTCGCTGACGCCGAACGACCCGGCCGCCCCGGACGACTACCCGCAGCGGATCCAGCACATCACCGAGATCGAGTCCTGCTACTCGGTCGCCGGCGACGAGTCCTACATCCTGCTGGTGCGCGTGGCCTCTCCGCTGGGCCTGGAGGATCTCCTGCGCCGGATCCGGGAGGCGGCGAAGGTGTCCACCCGCACCACGGTGGTGCTGTCCACCCCGTTCGAGGGCCGTTCACCCACGCTGTGACCTCGTATCGCCGCCAGGTGGTGCGGTCACTGGTACGGTAAAAGGTATGGCAACACGCAAAGTGACCCTTTCGCTGGACAGCGGGGCGCTCGAGTTCGCCGAGCGGGCCGCCAAGGCGCACGGCATTTCGGTCTCGTCCTGGCTGTCCAAGGCAGCGCGGCGCGAGGCGGTCCGCACCGGATACACCCCGCAGCAGGCACTGGCCGCGCCGGCGGCCGAAGCGGACGAAACCGAACGCACGGCGGCGGAAAAGGACCTGCGTGCGCAGGGGTGAGGTCTGGGCGTACCACCCGCCGACGGAGGCGGCCCGGCAGCGCACCGTGGTGCTGCTGTCCTCGGACGGCGTGAACGAGTCCGAGCGCCCCTGGCTGCTCGGCACCGAACTGCTCGACCGCGATCCGCAGGACATTCTCGGGGTCGCCATCGACGCCCGGTACTGGGTGTCCACGCTCAACCTCACCCGGCTCTACCGGCCCTGGTTCGCCGAGCGCATCGCCGAGATCGACCAGGACGTGCAGGAGCAGATCGACATCGCCCTGCGTGCCGCACTCGACCTCTGAACCGGCACGGGAGCCGGACGGCGGCTGACCGGGTTCACCGCTCGCGAACCAGCTGACAGGGCTCCTCTCCGCCGGGGAGGTACAACCGGTCGTCCGCGTCCACGAAGGTCTCGGTCACGGGTTCACCACGGAAGTAGGCGACTGCGACGTTGGTGAACCGGACCCGGTTCTCGCCGGCGCGGGTGATCCCTGCCGGGAGTTCGAGATCGGCGAACTGGACGGCGTAGCCGGGGTCCATCGTGGCGAGGTAGCTCCCGGACCGGCCGGATTCCCTTTCCCGGGCGGCGAGGACGTCGCCGAAGTGGAACAGCGAGAAGATGGCGTCGATGGCGTCATCGATGCTTTCGCTGCCCACCTCGAGCCGCTGGTAGGTGACGTTTCGCGCGCCGCCGCGCCAGTAGTCGATGTCGGTGTGGCCGACGCGGCGGTAGTAGCTTTGCCAGGGCGTGCGCCGGTCCCAGGCGGCTTTCGACAGTGGCGACTTCTCCACCCCGCCGACGTTGGTCCCGTCGTCTGAAACGCAGATCATCGCGAGCGTACGGCTCTGAGGCCGTAGCACGAGGTTTCGGCTCTTCAGCAGTTTCGCGGTCCGCGGAGCCACGCTGTATACCCCCACAGCCATCCCTTCACATCCCGTCCGATCCAGCCGGAGAAGTATGCGGCGACCCGATGAAATCCCGCTGAAACCCTCGGTGACCGGGTCGGGCGGCGGGATCAGCCGCCCGGGACCGGGTGCAGGGTGCCGTCCGGGCCGCCGACGCAGGACGCGCTGCCGTCGCGGGTGGCGAGGAAGTCCGAGAGGCAGCCGGCGATCGCGGCGTGCCCGGCGGCGTTCGGGTGGAAGGATTCCTGCAGGGCGTGCGTGGCCCGGTCGAGATGGGTCAGGTCGTCGAGGTGCAGGGTGAGCCGGGTGAACCACTCCGAGGACTGATCGGCGCCGCCACTGCACGCCTCGTGCCGGGCGCCGGCCCGAGCCAGGTCCAGGAACCGCGCGCCGGACTGGGTCGCCGCCTGCCGCAGCCCGGCCGAGAGCGTGCTGATCCCGGTCGTGGCGATCCAGTCGAGGTCGTCGGTGCGGAACGGGCAGCCGTTGAGGCTCTGCAGGTCCGCCGGGATGCCGGGACCGACCGGAGTGGCGTAGGACTGCAGGACCAGCTGGTAGTCCGCCGGCACGTAGCCGGCCTGCGCGAGCACCTTCTTCACATCGCCGACGGCGTTGACCACCTTCGGCACCATGGCATCCACCTTGGACTTCCAGGTGTCGCGGAGGGTCACGTTGCAGCCGGTCGCGCCGGCATCGAACCAGGCCCGGAAACAGGCGGTGACCTGCGCGGAGAACTGCGGATCGTCGTTCGCGCCGACCGCGATCACCACGGTGCTCACGCGGTGGTCCTTGACCACCTCCGCCAGCTGCGCGGCCTGCGAACGCTCCCCCCACTGCTTGCCGTCACCGAGCGCGACCTGCGCGGACGGTGCGCCGGAGCAGGCGAGGTTGACCCGGGCGGTGACCCCGGGGACGCGGACCTTCTGCACGAACGCGTTGGCCGATCGGTGGCACCAGTCGCCGCCCCGGCCGTCGGTGTCCGGGGTGTAGGCGCCGGCGCCCTCGCCGGACACCGTGCTGTCGCCGATCGCGACCACGGTGAGCGGCCCGGTCCCGGGCGGCCCCTGCCGGGGATGCGGACGCCCGGGCATGCTCTCCGAACCGAAGAACGCGAAAAACCCCACGAGCAGCACCACACAGGCGAGGACCAGCGCCCCCTGCCACCACCGGAATCTTCGCATCGCCACCGCAGTCTAGTCAGCCCGCGCCCGTTCCGGAGCCCCTGACCTGCCGCTGCGACGCGCGTCACCACCCGGCCCGCGAGTGTCCACAGTGGAGGGAGCGGGCACGGCGGCCGACCAGTGCGAACCCGCCGGGAGCGGACCGCCCCCACGGTCGCCGCCCTACCCCGATCGGCAATGGTTTAAACCTTTCCGGTCTGGCTCTGCCCTCCCGCACCCACCGGCCGGTGCGGTGAGGCACTGCGCTTTGACCGGCTCACCACGATGTTCGAGCCTGGGATGCGAGTTTCCGGTCCCTCCCACCGAAAGGCTGATCATGGCACGTTCCCGAACCCGGTTGCGCCGGGTGGCACTGGCGCTGGCCGCGGCCGCGGCCCTGCCGCTCACCGCGGCACCCGCCCAGGCCGCCGACGACTGGACCACGGTGTTCTCCGACGAGTTCGACGGTGCCGAGGGCACCGGCCTGGACACCCAGAACTGGCTCTACGACACGGGAACCGGCTATCCCGGGGGTGCGGCCAACTGGGGTACCGGGGAGATCGAGACCTCGACCGACTCCACCGAGAACGTCTACCACGACGGCTCCGGGCACCTGGTGATCAAGCCGATCCGGGACGCCGGTGGCGCGTGGACCTCGGGCCGGATCGAGACCCAGCGCACCGACTTCGGCGCCCCCGAGGGCGGCCAGATGGAGATGAGCGCGACCCTGCAGCAGCCGAACCCCGAAAGCGGTCTCGGCTACTGGCCCGCGTTCTGGGCGATGGGTGCCGACGCGCGCCCGGTCGGGGCCACGAACTGGCCGAGCATCGGTGAGCTGGACATCATGGAGAACGTCAACGCACTCGACAAGCACTCCAGCACGTTCCACTGCGGTGAGTGGCAGGGCGAGTGCCACGACCCGGACGGCATCACCAGTGACCTGCAGGACTGCGCGGACTGCAAGACCGGCTACCACACCTACTCGGTGGTGGTCGACCGCCGCGACGCCGCGGCCGAGGAGCTGCGGTTCTCCCTCGACGGCAACCAGACCTTCGCGGTCAAGCAGAACGAGGTTTCGGCCGAGACCTGGAAGGCCGCGGTGGACCACGGTTTCTTCGCGATCTTCGACGTCGCGATCGGCGGCTCCTACCCGAACAAGGTGTGCGGCTGCACCTCGCCGGACGCGAACATCACCTCGGGCGCCGGGATGAGCATCGACTCGTTCTCGGTCAAGGTCAGCAACAGCTGAGCAACGCGAAAAAACGGGCCGTCTTCCCCACGTGGGAAGGCGGCCCGTTTTTCGAGGTCAGGCGTCGATCACGGGTAGTTCGGCACGTTCACCGGGGTCGTCCCGTCCGGGGTGACGTCCCCGGTGTCGTTCACGACGTGGGTGATCGTCCCGCGGTGGTTCAGCGAGACGGTGAGCAGGCTGTGCAGCTTCACTCCGTCGTTCTGCGGCACCTCGAACGCGTGGTAGCTCGAGACGTCCGGGTTGGTGTCGAAGAAGCAGTAGCTGCCCAGCCCCCAGCCCTCGTGCGAGGTGACGCCGTCGCCGACCTTGTAGGCGGCATATCCGGCGGTGTCCGGCGACGAGTTCCACGAACCCTGGTCGGGTACGTCGTAGGGCATCTCGTTCTGGAAGAAGATCGTCCTCCCGCGCTGCCCGTTCCAGATCACCTGGTACTTCTGGTAGTGCTCGACGAACAGGCCGGTCGCGGTCACGTCGTCGCCGTTGACCACCACACCGGTGTCCGCGGTGTTGGTGGTCCACCCGACAGTGCCGTCCTTGCCGTGGTCGGCCCGCCACGCCCAGGCGTGGTCGACGATGGTGTCGTCGCTGTTCACCACGAGGCTGTTAGTGGCCTTGCCCGCCACGTCCCCGCCGACGCGGAAGAACACGTCCTGCAGCGACACCGGGTTCGCCGAATGGTCGGTGTGCTTGCCTTCCTCCCCGACGGTCAGCAACGACTTCGAGTTCGAGGTGCCCGCGTCGAAGAGCACGCCCTTCACCCGCACGCCGTCGGCGTCCGCGACGTGCATGGCGTCCACGCCGTTGTCCGGGATCAGCGTCGGGTAGCCGACGCCGAGCACGGTGGTGTCCGGGTTGGTGACGTTGAGCGTCTGGTCCAGGTGGTAGATGCCCGGGGTGAAGAACAGGCTGCAGCCGGCCTCCAGCGAGCTGTTGATGTCGGCCGCGGTGTCGCCCGGCTTGACCACCCGGTACTGGCTGATCGGCTCGGAATCACCGGGCGTGGCGCCGTTCGCCCAGCTCGGCCCGGAGGCGTCCGTGCGCAGCGCGGGCTTGAACACCCGGTAGTTCCCGCTGTCGTCGACGTAGAGGTAGGGCACGTCGCGCGAGACCGGGGTGGTGTCCAGCGTGGTCTCCGGCGGGTCCGGGAACGTGCTGGCCGGCGCACCGCTGGTGCCGGAGAACACCATGTTCCACACTCCGCCGTCCCAGCTGCCCAGCGCCGAATCGCGGGTGTACCACTGTTGCTGGGAGATCGAGGCGGTCTTGCCCGACACCTTGGTGTCGGCGAGGTAGCCGCCGCTGGCGTAGCCGTAGCTGGCCGGGTACAGCGCCAGGTCGCCCTGGACGTCCATGCGGCGGAACGGCGCGGCCTGGGACACGGCCCAGCGTTCGGTGCCGCTGGAGGGCTTCACGGCCAGGTTCTCGGCCGAACGCCAGAAGTTCTGCAGCGCCGAGCCCTCGTCGGACTCGTTGAAGGCGTCCACCGTGACGTCGCCGTTGATCGTCACGTCACCCGGGTTCTGCCCCAGCCCGGCGACGGAGGTGTAGTAGCCGACGTTGTCGCTCACCGAGTAGCTGCCCGGTTTGAACAGGTGCGCGACCCGCCCGGAGGAGAACTGCGCGCTCTGCGTGTCCTTCTGCGCCTCGAAGTCCTTGTCGAGCTGCGCCTGGATGGTGTCGGCAGGCATGCCCGGATCGAAGATGTGCACGTTCGGGCCGAAATCGGGTTGCTCGGGCTGTCCGCAGCCTGCCTGCGCGCCGCCGGACGCCGGTGCGTCACCGGACGCCTGCGCGGCCGGAATGCCGATGCCGAGACCGGCCAGCAGTGCCGACGCGGTCAGCACCGCACCGGCGATCGGTCCTCGCCGCCTCGATCGGCGCTGTCGTCGCTGTCGTGAAGTCGGGTCCACGCCCTTGATACCTCCGCCGTTGGGGATTCACCGGTTAGGTGGGGAGCAGAAGGAAAGTAACCACGCGGTTACCGGCCGCGGGTCACGACGGCGTAACGGTTGTCTGGACCATTGAGGCCTGCCCGTTTGGACACGAAAGAGTGACCCGTCGTCGCGCGCGGACGGCGTACGGCAGGCACGATGGCGACCGGATCACCCCGCCGATCATGAACGGAGGCGAGATGAACCGGACCGATCCGGGACACCGGCGCGGACGGGTGTGGATGGCACTCGCCGTGGCCGCGCTGGCGCTGCCGTGGACGATCGCGACCGCGGGACCGGCCGCGGCCGCCGACTACTCGAAGGCCGCCGGGAACTACGCGGGATCGCAGATCGCCCTGCACGAAGGCGTGGCGGGCAGTCCGGCGCGGGCGGACCTGGCCGTGGCGCAGACCCTCGGGCACGACGTGAGCGGCCACCAGGGCGCGGTGGACTGGAAGAAGGCGGCGGGCTCGGGCGCCCAGTTCGCCTACGTCAAGGCCACCGAGGGCACCGGGTTCGTCAGCCCGCAGTTCGCCCAGCAGTACAACGGCGCGCACGACGCGGGCCTGATCCGCGGCGCGTACCACTTCGCCCGCCCGGATATCTCCGGCGGCGCCGAACAGGCCGCGTACTTCATCGCGCACGGCGGTGGCTGGGGCGGCGACGGCACGACCCTGCCGGGCGCGGTGGACCTCGAGTACAACCCGTATGGCGACGCCTGTTACGGCAAAAGCCCGGCGGACCTGACCGCGTGGATCGACGACTTCGCCCGCACCTACCTGGCGAAGGAGCACCGCAGCACGGTCATCTACACCTCGACCTCGTGGTGGAAGCGCTGCACCGGCAACACCGCCAAGTTCGGCGACACCAACCCACTGTGGCTCGCCCGCTACGCCTCGGAGATCGGCGAGCTGCCCGCGGGCTGGGACAAACAGAGCATCTGGCAGTTCGCCAGCACCGGTGGGCTGCCCGGCGACCAGAACTACTACAACGGCCCGTTCGGCCGCGTGCAAGCGCTGGCCCGCGGCAATTCGTCGTCGTCAGAGGCCTGAGTACACCGCCTCGTGAGTGGCGGCGCCGCTCGCCACTCACGAGGGTTCAGTGGGTGCGGGCCAGGCGCTTTCGCAGCCGGCTGATCGGTGAGGAAGTCCGTACGGGGAGCCGGCCGGAGGTGATGTCGTCGAGCAGCGTCGCCACCGTCTCGCGGGCACAGGTGCGGTTCGCGCCGATCCCGCCCGACGGGCCGCGCTTGATCCAGCCGACCACGTAGGCGCCGGCGCGGTCGTGTACCCGGCCCGAGGTATTCGGGATGGTCCCGGACGCCTCGTCGAACGGCAGGCCGGGCACTGGTTTTCCGCGGTAGCCGACTGCGCGCACGACCTGGTCCGCGGAGATTTCGACCGGTCCGTCGGCCCCGCTCACCCGCAGCCCGCGCACCTGGGTGTCGCCCGTGACGGCCGATGACGCGGAGTGGAACCGCAGGACGATCCGGCGGCCTTCGCCGGCCGGCGGCACGGTCCAGTCCACCGCCTCGCGGTCCAGTCCGCGCAGCAGCCTCGCCTTGCCTTCGCCGGCGTCAATCGCCGCAGTGGTACGGGAATCCTCGCTGTCCACGACGAGCGGCACGCTCGTCCGCTGCGCGAGCGCGAGCAGTTCCGGGGTGGTGTACGCGGCGTCGCCCGGGCCGCGCCGGGCGAGGAGCACCACCTCACGCACCTTGCTCGACCGCAGTCGCTCGAGAGCGTGCGGGGCGATCGAGGTACCGGCCAGGTCGTCGGGATCGGCGGTCAGGATCCGCGCCACGTCCAGCGCGACGTTGCCGGTACCGATCACCACGACGCGTTCGGAGGACAGGTCGACCGCGTCCTCGGGTACGTCGGGGTGGCCGTTGTACCAGGCGACCACGGTCGTCGCGGCGACGCTGCCCGGCAGCTGCTCGCCCTCGAGCCCGAGGCTGCGCGCGGACGACGCCCCGACCGCGTAGAGCACCGCGTCGTGCCGCCCGGCCAGCTCGTCGATGCTCACGTCCCGGCCCACCTCGACACCCAGCCGCATCCGCAGCCGCGGATGACGGTGGAAGCGCGCGAAGGTCTCGCCGATCCGTTTCGTGGCCGGATGATCCGGTGCCACGCCGTAGCGCACGAGCCCGCCGGCGACCGGTAGCCGGTCGATCAGCGTGACCCGCGCGTTCGTGTGCAGCAGCAGGTCCTCGACCGCGTACATCCCGGCCGGGCCGGTGCCGACCACGGCCACGTCCGGCGGTGCGAAATCGCTCGGGATCGGATGCTCGAACGACGGCGGTCCCCACTGGTGGAAGTTCGGCGCCGGGTCCGCCACGGCGGCCGGTTCCCGGCCGGCGAAGTACTCGGCGTTGATGCCCGCGTACACCTCGAGTGGCCCGGTGAGCAGGTCGGCCGGGAAGATCGCGTCCACCGGGCAGGCGTCCGCGCAGGCCCCGCAGTCGATGCAGGTCGCGGGGTCGACGTAGAGCATGTCCGTGGTGCCGAAGCCGGGTTCGCCCGGCGCCGGGTGGATGCAGTTGACCGGGCAAACCGCGACGCAGGAAGCGTCGTTGCAGCAGGTCTGGGTGATCGCGTACGCCATGTCAGATCAGGTTCGCCCGCTTGTAGAACACGGTCGCGGCCTTGGTCAGCAGACCGCAGGAGGCGAGGAACTCCATCAGGCCCGCGCAGCTGGAGCGCAGCATCGCCTTGTGGTGCTCGTTCGCCTTGGCTTCGCGCACCGCGCGCCGCGTGTCGAGGCCGGCGTGCGCGTACACGCTGCGGTTGACCATGCTGCTGACGATGAAGTACGAGGCGATGGACACGACCAGCGCGTTGTACTGGCGGCGGAGCCGGCCCGCGCCCTCGAGCCGTTCCCGGGTCTCCTCCCGGGCGAACTTCATGTGCCGGGACTCCTCGACCACGTGGATGTTGTTGATCGTGCGCACGAACGGCACCACGCGCTCGTCGCGCATCCAGTCGCGCTGCATCACGTCGAGGACCTCTTCGGCGACGAGGATCGCGGCGTACGCGGCTTCGCCGTTGGCCGTCGCCTTGAAGACGCGGCCGAGTTCGACCGCCGTCCGGCGCGGCCGGTAGGGGGGAGCGCCGAGCTTTTCGGCACCGCGGGCGAACATGATCGAGTGCCGGCATTCGTCGGCGATCTCGGTCAGCGCCCACTGGAACGACGGATCGGTCGGGTCCTTGGCGTAGAAGTCCCGCAGCACCATCTGCTGCAGGATCATCTCGAACCAGATCCCGGTGCTGGCGACCGACGCCGCCTCCTGGCGGGTCAGTTCCTTCTGCTGCTCCGGGGTCATCTCGGCCCAGTAGCTCGTGCCGTAGAGCGTGCTCCACTCCGGGCTCGCCCCGTGGAAATCCTTGTCCAGCGGGGTTTCCCAGTCCACCTCGTGGACCGGGTCGTAGGACAGCGTCTCGGACGAGTCGAGCAGCCGCCGCGCGGTGTCCCCGCGAACGGAGGAGTGCACATCGGCGCTGGTCATACGGTCCTCCCTGAAGGACGAGTAGGCGTTACCGAGATTCACTGTTACCTAAGGTAACACTTATCTGGCCGGACCGCGAGGGGGCGTGCCCCGCGATGGCCGATGCGGCACACTGCGGGGCATGGCGCTTCGCGACACCGTGCTCGCCACGGCGCGGTTGCGGCTGACCACCTGGTCGCCCTCGGACCTGGACGACCTCGCCGCACTGCACGCGGACCCCGAAGCGATGCGGCACTTGCGAACCGGGCCGCAAACCCGGTCGGCCACGGCGAAGCGGCTCGGCGTCTTCATCGCCGAGCACGAACGCCGTGGCTGGTCGAAGTGGCGGGTGGAGACCACTGACGGCGAGTTCGTGGGACGCGCGGGTTTCGGCACCGCCCACGGCACCGGGCACCGCGAACTGGGCTACCTGCTGGCGCGTCCGGCGTGGGGCGCCGGCTTCGCCACGGAGCTGGCGCAAGCGCTGAAGGACTGGCATGAGGCGCATCCGTCGCCGGGGGTCGCGCCGCCACTGCGCGGGTACGTCTACCCGGCCAACGTGGCCAGTCGCCGTGTCCTGGAGAAAGCCGGGTTCCGGCTGCTTCGCGACCAAGACGGGGAACTGGTGTACGAAACCGGCTGCGGGAGCTGAGCCGTCCGGACCCGGGTCCCATGCCGGCGTGGGGCCGGTCGCTACGCTCCGCGGATGACAGCCGCCGAGGAGAGCTCCACTCAGCCGGACACGGCGGCCAGGCGCGCGGTGGTGACGAAGGCGATCGTGGCCGCCGCCGCGGGTCTGCTGCTCGGTGGCCTGACGTCGTATGCCCAGGCCGTAATGCCCCACGTGCTGGCGTCACTGGCGAATTCGGCCAGCGGCTGGACGCTCGTGACCGTCCTCGTGGTCTGGCTGCTGCGGGAGAAGACCGCACCTTCGGCGGTGTTCGGCCTGGTGGTCTTCGTTGCGCTGGTGCTCGGCTACGCGGCGGCGGCCTCCCTGCGGGGGTTCTTCTACGACCCGGTGATGTTCGGCGTGATCGCAGTGGTGGCCGGACCGTTCGTCGGTGCCGCCACCTCCTGGTTGCGACGCCGGTGTTGGCGTGCGGCGCTGGGGTCCGCGCTGCTGGCCGGGATCGCGCTCGGCGAATGTCTCTACGGGATGACCGTGGTGGCGGACACGACGAGCTGGGTGTATTGGACCCTGATCGGTGTCGCCGGCGTCGTGCTGCTCGCCGTGGTGCTCGCGCGCCGGGCCGGCGACGCGCTCTGCGCCGTGACCGGAGTCGCGGCGACGGTCGTCGTCGCGTGCGTCTTTTTCCTCTCCTACCGGATGTTGTGACCTTGCGAGGTCAACGTGCGTCATCGGGGTGTCGGCTGCGCGTGGCCCGCTCCAGTGCTCGGTCCACAATGGTCAGTGCCTCGAGTGCTCGTTCGCGGTCGTCGCCGAGGTCGGCCAGTAGCGCGGACTCGGTGGCGACCTGCCGCGGGAACAGGGCGTCCAGCGCGGCTTTGCCCGCCTCGGTCACCGAGATCAGCGACGCGCGCCGGTCCCCGGCCGGTCAGCTCGGTGCCCTCGTAGACCGGTTCCAGTGCGCGGTCGAGGTGACCGGTGACCGCGTTCCTGCTCGGCCTGGTCGTCGGGCAGCTGGTGATCGGCCCGCTCAGTGACGGCCTCGGCCGGCGCGGGCTGCTGCTGGATGGTGTCGCCGGCTATGTCGTGTGTTCGGTCGGCTGCGCGCTGGCGCCGACAGCCGAGGTGCTGATCACCGCGCGGTTCCTGCAGGGAGCCCCCGCGGCCGCGGGAATGGTGCTGGCGAGGGCGATCATCACCGATCGCGCGCCTGACCGGAGATCCCGCGGTACTTCGCCCCGCTGTCGCAGATCATGGGGAGCGTCCCGGTCGCGGCACCGGTGCTCGGCGGGGCGGTGCTCTCGGGTCCGACGTGGCGGACGGTCTTCGGGCTGCTGCTGATCAGCGTCCTGGTGAAGGTGCCGGAAACGCTGCCGCCGGGGCGCCGGGCCCGCGGTGGGCTCACCGGGACGTTCCGCGCGATGGCCGCGCTGACGCGAAACCGGCCGCTGCGCTGCCACGGCCTGCTGCTCGGGTTCTCGTCGGCTTGCTCGTCTGCGCGGTCGTCATCGCGGTCGCCGGCGGGGCGGCGCAGGTGCTGGCCGTCGTCGCGTTCGGGGAGAGTTTCGCGGCCGCCGGGGTCACGTTGTTCGTGGTGCTGGCGGGCATCGGGATGATCTTCCCGGCGACGATGAGCCTCGGACAGACGATCGGCGGCGCCGTTCCCGGCGCGGCTTCGGCGCTGATGGGCGGGCTTCAGTTCGCCTGCGGCGCGGTGGCCTCGCCGCTGGTCGGCGTGTTCGGCGAGGGCAGTTCCCTGCCGATGGCGGTGATCATGCTGAGCGCGCTCGTACTGGCCGGTCTCGCGCTGGTCGTCCTGGTCCGCCACGCGGAGGGGCACAGAGAGGTGGCTCCCGCGCTCGCCGCGGAAGCCCCCTGAACCCCCTGAACCCCGCTCAGCCGGACTGCTCGGCCCACCACCGCTTCCCGGCCTCGGGAAGGGTGGAGATCGGGTCGTAGTAGGGGTACTGCCGCTGCAGCGCCTCCGGATCGTCCAGTTCGATGCCGGTGCGGTAGTTCTTCGTCCAGTACGAGATGCCGCGCTCGCGGTCGTAGTCGGCGAGCTGGTGCACCCACCGCTTCCCGACGTAGGGCACGTCGCACACGATGCGTGGGGTCGCGTAGCCGGGCAGGTAGCCCATGATCGCGTGCTGCAGCTGCTGGGCCTCGTGCACCGAGACCCGCCAGTGCTCCGCGTTCGGGATCATGTCGCACATGTAGAAGTAGTACGGCAGGATGTTCGCCTCGCCCTGCAGCGCGAAACACAGGTCCAGCAACGCGGCCGGGGTCGCGTTGACGCCGCGCATCAGCACGCCCTGGTTCCGCACGTCGCGGACCCCGACCTCCAGCGCCGTCCGCGCCGCCTCGGCCACCAGCGGGGTGACCGACTGGGCGTGGTTGACGTGCGTGTGGATGGCCAGGTTGACCCCGCGCCGCTGAGCGGTGAGCGCCACCCGCTGCAGGCCTTCGGTCACCTTCGGCTGCAGCCAGTGCTGCGGCAACGCGGCCAGCGCCTTCGTGGCGAGCCGGATGTCCCGCACCGTCTCGATGTCCATCAGCCGCATCAGGAACGACTCCAGCTGCGGCCACGGCACGTTCGCCACGTCGCCGCCGGAGACCACCACGTCCCGCACCCCGGGGGTGCGCTTGAGGTAGTCGATCATCGCGTCCTGCCGGTCCACCGGCTTGAGTTCCAGTTTGTGCTTCTGGACCTGCTCGGTGGAGTTGCCGACCAGGTCCATCCGGGTGCAGTGCCCGCAGTACTGTGGGCAGGTCGAGATCAGCTCGGCCAGCACCTTGGTCGGGTAGCGGTGGGTGAGCCCCTCGACCACCCACATCTCCGCCTCGTGCAGGGAGTCCCGCTCCGAATGCGGATGGCTCGGCGACACCGGGTCCCGGTCGCTGCGCACCGGCATCATGTACCGGCGGATCGGATCGGCGTAGAACGCCTCGGTCACCTTCGCCGGGTCGGTGCCCGCGGTGGGCGCCATCGTGTTGAGCATCTGGGGCGGCACCAGCATCGACATGGTGGCCATGTCGCGCTGGTCGGCGACCAGGTCCTCGTAGAAGCGCTCCTCCAGCAGGTCACCCATCAGCGCGCGCAGCTGCCGGACGTTGCGTACACAGTGCACCCGCTGCCACTGCGCGTCCCGCCACTCGGCGTCGGTGACGTCCTGCCAGCCGGGGAAGCGGCGCCAATCGGGTTCCACCAACTCGGTGCGCGCGTACTCGTACGGCTGGTCGGGGGCGGCGGCAGTCGGCACAGGTTCCTGGATCGCAGTCATCTGTACTCCTCGTCGTCGGGATCGCGTGAAAATATCCTGTCACAACGTTCTCACAGCGTAAATCTTTTCGCACGGCGGGTGGGTGTCGGATAGTCTGCACCACGGGGGAGACTTGCAGGGGTGACGAACGACAGCACCACGCTCCTGCTCGGCGGCCGCATCTACACCCCGTCCTCCTCCGACGCGACGGCGATGGCGGTGTCCGGCGGCACGGTCGTGTGGGCCGGGCAGGACGCGCCTGCCCGGGCACTGCACCCGGACGCCGAGGTGGTCGACCTCGGCGGCGCCTTCGTCACCCCCGCCTTCGTCGACGCCCATGTGCACGCGACCGCCACCGGACTGCACCTGGCCGGCCTCGACCTCACCACCGTGCGCAGCGCCGCCGGCCTGCTCGCCGCGGTACGCGAAGCGGTCGTCCCCGGCCAGGTGCTGCTCGCACACGGCTGGGACGAGTCCACCTGGGCCGACCCGCGCCTGCCCAGCCGGGCCGAACTGGACGACGCCGCCGGTGGCGCCCCGGTCTACCTGAGCCGCGTGGACGTGCACTCCGCGCTGGTCTCGAGCGCGCTGACCGCACTGACCCCGGGCATCGACTCCGTGCCCGGGTGGTCCGCCGACGGCCCGCTGACTCGCGACGCACACCACCGCGTCCGTGCCGCGACCCGCGCCGCGGTGACCCGGGACCAGCGTCAAGCCGCCCAGCGCACGTTCCTCCGTACCGCGGCGGCGCGCGGCATCGTGTCGGTGCACGAATGCGGCGGCCCGGACATCGGCGGCGCCGAGGACTTCACCGACCTGCTCGCTCTCGCCGCGCACCCGGGGCTGCCCGAAGTGGTCGGCTACTGGGGCGAACTCGGCGCGGACCGCGCGCGTGCGCTCGGCGCCCGGGGCGCGGCGGGCGACCTGTTCGCCGACGGCGCACTCGGCTCCCGCACCGCGGCGCTGACCAGCCCGTACACCGACGACCCGACGACCTCCGGCGCCCGCTACGCCGACGCCACCGCGATCGGCGACCACCTCGCCGCCTGCACCGAAGCCGGCCTCCAGGCAGGCTTCCACGTGATCGGCGACGCGGCCGCCGCCGAGGTGCTGGAAGGGTTCCGGCTCGCCGAGAAACAGGTCGGCCAGCGGGCGCTCGCTGCCCGGCACCACCGGCTCGAGCACCTGGAGATGGTCACCGCCGACCAGGCCCGCGTGTTCGCCGAATGGGGCGTCATCGCGTCCGTGCAACCGCTGTTCGACCAGGCCTGGGGCGGGACCTCCGGGATGTACGCCGAGCGGCTCGGCACGGAACGCGCCGCGGCGATGAACCCGTTCGCCGCGCTCGCCGCCGAAGGGGTCGTACTCGCGTTCGGCAGCGACACTCCGGTGACCGCTCTCGATCCGTGGGCCGCTGTCCGCGCAGCGGTGCACCACCGGACCCCACAGTCCCGGCTGTCGGCCCGGGCGGCGTTCACCGCGCACACCCGCGCCGGGCATCGCGCGGCCGGAGTCAACGACGGGGTGACCGGCAGCCTCGTGCCCGGCGCTCCGGCACACTACGCGATCTGGGACGCCACCGACCTCGTCGTCGCCACCGCGGACACCCGCGTGCAGCGCTGGTCCACCGATCCACGCTCCGGCGTGCCCCCGCTGCCGCGGCTGGAACCGGACAGCCCGCTGCCGCGCTGCCTGCGCACCGTCCGCGGCGGGACGGTCCTCTACGACGAGTTCACGCCCGCCTCCTAAAGTTCCGGAGGTGGCAGTGACAGCGGCGGAGCCCGGCGTTCCGCACGAAGCGGGTGACCGGCGGGCGAAACGGGCGTGGCGGCCCTGGCTGATCCGGCTCGCGGCCGCGGCGGCGGCCGGGGTCCTCTACTACCTCAGCTTCGCGCCGCGTCCACTGTGGTGGCTCGCGCCGCTCGCGTTCGCCGCGTTCGCCCTGGTCCTTCGTGGACGGAAGTTCCGCGGCGCGTTCGGCTACGGTTTCGTGTTCGGTCTCGCCTTCTTCCTCACGCAGCTGCTGTGGATCCAGGACTTCCTCGGCCGCGAGTTCGGCCCGTGGCCGTGGCTGGGCCTGAGCTTCGCGCTGGCGCTCTACTTCGGACTCGGCGGCTTGCTGATCACCGTGGTGTCCCGCCTGCCGCTGGCGCCGCTGTGGGGTGCGCTGGTGTTCGTCGCGCTGGAAACCCCGCGCACCTGGTTCCCGCTCGGTGGTTTCCCGTGGGGCCGTGTCGCGTTCAGCCAGCCCGAGGGAGCGTTCCTGTCCCTGGCCTCGGTCGGCGGCGCCCCACTGGTCGGCTTCGCCGTCGTGCTCACCGGTTTCGGGCTGGCAGCGCTGCTGGCCCGGTCGTGGGCGACCCGGCGGATCCGCGACCGCGTGCTGGTGTGGCCGGTGGTGTTCACCCTCGTCCCGGCCGTGGCCGGGCTCGCCGTGTGGCCGACGATCGGCACGTCCGCCCAGGACGGCTCGCTCACCGTCGCCACGGTGCAGGGCAACGCCCCCGACATCGGCATCGCGCTCCAAGGCCAGCGCGGCGTGCTGCGCGAAAGCCACCTCGCGGAAAGCGCGCGGCTGCTGCAGCAGGTCCGGTCCGGCCAGCTGCCCGAGCCGGACCTGCTGGTGTGGCCGGAAACCGCGACCCCGCTCGTCGGCGATGACCCGGGCATCGACCAGATGGTGTCGTCGTTCGGCGTACCGGCGATCATCGGCGCGCTCGTCCGCCGCCCCGACGGCCAGGCGGAGAACGACGCCGTCGTGTGGGATCCGCGCACCGGGCCCGGCCCGCGTTACACCAAACAGGAACTCGTGCCGTTCGGCGAGTACGTGCCCGCCCGTTCGATCGCCCGCCTGGTCACCCCGTTCATCGACGACACCGCCGACATCCGCGCCGGGGACGGCACGAACGCGGCCCTGCCGGTCGCGGGCACCAGGATCGGCGTGTTCATCTGCTACGAGACCGCGTTCGACGGTCCCGCCCGCGACGCGGTGGACGAGGGCGGCGAGCTGCTCGTCGTGCCGACGAACAATGCCTGGTACGGGCCGGGGGAGATGAGCTACCAGCAGCTGGCGATGTCCCGGCTGCGAGCGGTCGAGCACGGCCGCGCCGTGGTGGTCTCGGCCACCACCGGCGTGAGCGCGCTGGTCGCCCCGGACGGAACGATCACCAGCTCAACCGGACTTTTCACGGCGGACGCCCTGGTCGAGCGCGTGCCGCTGCGCACGCAGACTACGCTGTCGGATCGACTCGGTGCGTGGACGGAGTACGCCCTGCTGGCACTGGCGATCGCCGGTGTCGCCGGCGGGGTCGTGCTCCGTTTTCGCACCCGGCGCGCCAGCGCCGGCAGCACAGCAGGGGACGCGGCGGGCTGACCCCGCGGAGATTCGGAGGAGACGGATGGCGCAGGCGCCGCGGGGGGCCGAAACGACCGAACCGGTGCTGGTGGTGGTCCCGACCTACAACGAACGGGACAACCTCGGCCCGGTGCTCGACCGGCTCCACAAGGCACTCCCGGACGCGCACGTGCTGGTCGTCGACGACGGCAGCCCGGACGGCACCGGGGAGCTGGCCGACGAGCGCGCCGCCGCGGACGAACGGGTCCACGTTCTGCACCGCACCGCGAAAGCCGGACTCGGCAAGGCCTACATCGCCGGGTTCCGATGGGGCCTGTCCCGCGGCTATGCCTCGTTCGTCGAGATGGACGCGGACGGCTCGCACGCGCCGGAGGACCTGCCCCGGCTGCTGGACGCGGCCGGCGACGCGGACCTGTCGATCGGCTCGCGCTACGTGCCAGGGGGAAGCACGGTGAACTGGCCGCTGCGCCGCCAGCTGCTTTCCCGCGGCGCGAACCTCTACTCGCGGTTCGCGCTCGGGCTGAAGGTGTCGGACATGACCGCCGGGTACCGCGTGTACCGCCGCCCGGTGCTGGAGAAGCTGGAGCTGGACGAGATCGCCTCGCACGGCTACTGCTTCCAGATCGACCTCACCCGCCGCACCGCCGACGCGGGCTTCGACATCGTCGAGGTGCCGATCACCTTCACCGACCGCGAGATCGGCCAGTCCAAGATGAGCGGTTCGATCATGCGGGAGGCGTTCTTCCGCGTCGCGGAATGGGGCGCCCAGCGGCGGCTGGCGCAGCTGCGCCAGCTGCTGGGCCGCTGAGACCGGCTGAGACCGAGGGGCCCGGCCCGAACGCCGTGAAGGCCTCCTGCAGAGGACGAGATCCCCTGCAGGAGGCCTTCACGGCGTTTCGGGTGGTGGGAGCCAGCTACTGGCCGAGCCTCAGGCGGACCGGCTGGTCCGGCGTCCCTTGAGCTCGGCGAGACGTTCGTTCAGCAGATCCTCGAGCTCGGGGATGGAGCGGCGCTCCAGCAGCATGTCCCAGTGCGTCCGGGGCGGCTTGGTCTTCTTCTGCTCGGGCTGCCCGCCGTCGATGATCTCGGACTCGCTGCCGTGCAGCCGGCACTCCCAGACCGCGGGGATCTCGGCGTCGTCGGAGAACGGCACCTCGAATTCGTGGTTCTTGGGGCAGGCGTAGCGCACGGTCCGACGCGGGGCGAGATCGTGATTGCGGTCGGTCTCGTAGCTGACCGCCCCCAGCCGGCTTCCACGAAGAACACGGTCGGCCATGTTGGGTCCTTTCAGTCAGCTCCGGGTGGAGCCAGGGTGGTGCTCACCCTATGCAACGAACGCGGTGTCCGCCGGATTCCCGGCAGACCATGTCGCTGCTCACGATGAGCTGCGTCACCCCTGGTCTTCAGCTTCCTCCAGTGGGAGACGTTTCGCCGTTCGTCGTGACGCAGATACCGCCTTCTTAGTGCGGATATCCCCCAGTTGGGCTATCGGCGTGTGACTAGGACAACCGTAACTGACCGTGCTGCGCGGTGGCCGGCCCCAGGTCCCCCAAGCGGAAATGTCGTCGGCACAGTACCTGATAACGCAACGTAGCCAGTTCACTCTGGAATCGTGCTGAAGCTGAAGATTCAACTACGGAGTGTTCGGTTTCTGACGACAGGGTGTCCGCGACCACCACGGTGTCGCCCTCGCGGATGATCTCGTCGCCCCGGACCCGCGCGTTGAACCGGCCCGGCAGCCCGCACCAGCACAGCACCTCCACCTGGACCGGCTGCAGCTCGTCGGCCAGTTCGAACAGCCGCGCCGCGCCGGGGAAGAGCCGGCTGCGGAAATCCGTCGCGATGCCGAAGCAGTACACGTCCACGCCCATCTCGTCGGCCAGTTCGGCGAGCTGGTCCACCTGCGCGGAGGAGAGGAACTGCGCCTCGTCGACGATCACGTAGTCCACGTGCCCGCCCCGCGCCCACTGCTCGCGCACCAGGTCCCGCACGTCGGTCCCGGTGCCCACCTCGGTGGCCCGGCGGGTGATGCCGATCCGGCTGGTGATCTGCGGCGTTCCGGAGCGGTCGTGGCGCACCAGCACCAGTCCGCGCCGGCCCTGCCGCGCGTGGTTGTGGTCGATCTGCAGCGCGAGCGTCGACTTCCCGCAGTCCATCGGGCCGTAACAGAACTTCAGCCGGCCGAGGGGGGTGCCGTTCCGCCGGACGCCCGCGGGCGGGGCCGCGGAGAGCGCGTCGGTCGGATCGTCGGGCACGGCGTCGTCGAGTGCGGTCACGACGCCCGACCCTATCGGGGCCTCACAGCAGCTCGGGCGGACGGTTGCCGGCCGCCACGATCGCCCGGCGGACCGGAACCAGTGCCACGAACACGAACCCGAGCACGAAGAACGCCACCAGTGCCACGATCGCCAGCCGGAACGATCCGGTGGCCTGCCCGACCCCGGCGAACACCAGCGGGCCGAGCCACGACGTGCCCTTCTCGCCGACCACGTAGAGCGAGTAGTACTGGGCGTCCTTGCCCGCCGGGATCATCTGGCTGAACAGCGACCGCGACAGCGCGTTCGTCCCGCCCAGCACCAGCCCGATGCCCACGGCGACCGCGTAGAACTGCACCGGGTGCGCCGGCTGCACGAAGTAGGCACCGACGAGGACCACCACCCACAGCACGAGGCTACCCAGGATGGTCCGCTTCGCGCCCAGCCGCCGCGCGACCAGCCCGTGCAGCGTCCCACCCACGTAGGCGAGGAACTGGATGACCAGCACCGTGATGATCAGCACCTCGTCGGAGAACCGCAGCTCGTCCTTGCCGTACTGCGCGGACACCGTGACCACCGTGTTAATCCCGTCCGCGAAGAGCAGGTAGCTGCCCAGGAAAGCCAGTGTGAGCGGGAACTGCCGGGCCGCGGACACAGTGCGTCCCAGTTCGCGGAACCCGGCGCCCAGCACGGTGCCACCCGGCCGCGACCCGGCCGGCGCGTGCACGCGGGGGAGTGCACGCAACGTCGGGATGGTGAACAGCGCCCACCACAGACCGGAGGTGAGGAAACAGATCCGCACCGCCGTGCCGGTGTCCACGTCGAGCGCGTCCCGGCTGAGGTAGAAGGCCAGCTGCAGCCCCAGCGCGAGCCCGCCGCCGAGGTAGCCGAACGCCCAGCCCTTCGCCGACACGGCGTCCCGCTCGTCCGGTCCGGCGATGTCGGTCAGGAACGAGTAGTAGACGACCAGCGAACCGCCGTAGCCGATGTTGGCCACCACGAACAACGCCGCCCCCAGCTGCCAGTTCGAACCGGCCATGAAGAACATCAGTGCCGAAGCGAGCGCACCCAGCGCGGCGAACCAGCCCAGGATCCGGCGTTTGCTGCGGCTGCGGTCGGCCACCGCCCCGGCGATCGGCAGCACCAGCACCTGCACCACGGTCGCGACCGCGAGCAGGTACCCCCACAGCGACCCGGCGGGGAAATGCAGCCCGAACAGGGACACGTCGCAGTGGCTCAGCTTGTCGTCCGCTCCCGCGGAGTCGACACAAGGGCTGTCCCCGTTGAGGGTGATGTTCTGCTTGGCGTCCGCCGCCGCCACAGTGCTCATGTACAGCGCGCCGAACACCGTCGTCGTCGACGAATAGAACGGCGAATTGGCCCAGTCGTAGAAGTACCAGCCCCGCCGTTCCCGTGCGTGGTCCCGGGCCTGCGCCGGCGTCATCCATGGCTCCTCGTCGTTCCCGGAACTCCAGGTCAGGCCGCACAGTACTGGTCGGGGACCGGACCACTGAGAACGACGTGGACTACGTGTCCGGTTTGTCATCTGTTTCTGTTCGGCACTGTTTCGCGGACCCGGAGAAATATCCGCCCGGGCGTGTCGCGTCAGGGAATTTCGCGTGTTTCATGTGAGACTGTTGTTCGTGGTGTGACTCTTGTGGTCAAAGGGTCACGTGCTTACTGTGCACCTCATGACCCACCGCGTTCGCACCGTCCGGCGAGGCGCCATCAGGGCTCTGCTGCTCGTGGCCGCCGTCCTCGGGCTGCAGCTCGTCGCCGCCGGCGCCGCGTCCGCGGACCCCAGCGCCACCTCCTGGGCCAAGCTCCGCATGTGCGAGTCCAGCGGCCGCTACAGCATCAACACCGGCAACGGCTACTACGGCGCCTACCAGTTCGACCTGCCGACCTGGCGCAGCGTCGGCGGCCAGGGCCGGCCGGACCAGGCCAGCCCGCGCGAGCAGGACTACCGCGCGCTCTACCTGTACCGGATGCGCGGCTGGCAGCCGTGGGAATGCGGCGGCAAGCTCAACCTCGCCGCCGACGGCGACGCCCGCAGCAAACGCGTCCCCTCCTACGACGACTCCGCCTACATGGGTGGCGGCGGCCTGCCCGCGCCGCCGGCCCCGGAACCCACCCCGCCACCGGCACCGCCGTCCGGGGAAATGCCGGCCTGGCCCGGCCTCGTCTACGCCTACGGCGACTGCGCCCCCGCGCTGCGCACTTTCCAGCTGCGCATGAACGCCTTCGGCTACGGCTTCAGCGGTACCGGCTGCTACTACGACAAGACCCGCACCGCCGTACTGGACCTGCAGCGCGCCAACGGCATCAACGATTCCGGCCGCCTCGGCCCGAAGACCTGGAAAGCCGCGTGGAAAGGCAAGCCACCTCGCTGACCGTCCGGCGCACTCATCCCGCGGCGTTTCCGCAGCGGCGACCCAGCAGCGCGAACGCCTCCCTCAGCTCCGCCGGCCCGACCACCTCGAAATCCGCGTCGAACGCGCTGACCGCCGCGGCGACCCCTGCCCAGGACCACGCACCCAGCACCAGGCGGCAGCGATCCGGACCCAGTTCTTCCACGACTCCGTCCCGCGCGTAGCTCGACACCTCCGCCGCGGGCACGTGCAGGATCACCTCGCCCCGGCACGGCCAGGCACCGGAAAGATCGGTGCCCTGGAACCGGCTGGCGACGAACGCGGACACCTCGCCACCCGGCAGGGCACGCGGCTCGAACCGGGGTCCGGTCGGCACCCGCGGGGTGACCCGGTCCGCGCGGAAAATACGCCAGTCCTTCCGGTCCAGGTCCCACGCGACGAGGTACCACCGGCGCCCCCACGTCACCAGATGATGCGGCTCCACCCGCCGCGGCTCGTCCGCGGACGCGTACCCGAAACGCAGCACCTCCCGCGCGTGCACGGCCGCTCCCAACGCCACGAGCACCTGCGGATCGATCTGCGAAGACGGCTGCGCACCCGGGCGCTCGACGGCGGTGACGCGAAACGCGTCGACCCGGTGCCGCAGCCGCGCGGGCAGCACCTGCCGCACCGTGGCCAGCGCCCGCGCCGCTGCCTCCTCGATCCCGGCGCCGGTCGTCGCCGCGGTCTGCAGTGCAAGCACGAGCGCGACGGCCTGCTCGTCGTCGAACAGCAACGGTGGCAGCCGGCTCCCCGCGTCCAGCCGGTACCCGCCGTCCGGCCCCTTCGTCGTCATGATCGGATAGCCCAGCTCACGCAGCCGGTCGACGTCCCGGCGCACCGTCCGCGGACTCACCTCCAGCCGCTCGGCCAACAATGCACCCGGCCAGTCCCGTCGCGCCTGCAGCAGCGAGAGCAGCGACAGCAACCGCGCGGAAGTCTTCGGCATCCCTCCATGATGACCCAGTAGCGGACATCCTCTGTCCGCTATCACCGCAAGAATGGCCCCCGTAACTCCCTGAACGGAAGGAACCGACCACCGTGACCACCACACCCGCCACGCTCGAAGGCGAACGCGCCGACCTCCTCGCCGAGCTCGCCGCCGCCCGTGCCGCACTGACCGCCACGGCCCGCGGACTGACCGACGCGCAGGCGGGCGAAACCCCGACAGCCAGCGAACTCTGCATCGGCGGCCTGATCAAGCACGTCGCCACCGTCGAGCGGAATTGGCTGAGCTTCGTCCTCGAAGGGCCGTCCGCGATGAACTACGCCCTGCCCGACGGCGTCACCTGGCAGGACATCGCCGCCGGCACCGCCCGCGAGTTCCCGCAGTGGATGACCGAGCGCCAGCAGGAGTTCCGGATGCAACCGGGGGAGACCCTCGCCGGCGTCCTCGAACACTACGAGCAGGTCGCCGCACGCAGCGAGGAGATCATCGCCACGATCACCGACCTGTCGCGCACCCACCCGCTGCCGGAAGCCCCCTGGCACGAACCCGGCGCGGCGCACAGCGTCCGCCGCGTGCTGATCCACGTCATCGCCGAAACCACCCAGCACGCCGGGCACGCGGACATCCTGCGTGAAACGATCGACGGCCGCAAAGCCGGCTGATCCGGCGGCGGGTCCGCCGCGGCGGGGCCGGACCCGCCGCCACGGTGCACCGCGGCACCGGTCGCGCCCCGTTCCGGGCCGCAGGGTCACCGTGCCGGCATTCGCGCCGCCCCGTTCCGGGCACCGCCGCGGTGACCCCGCGGCGGTGCCCGGAACGGCCGTCAGCCACCGTCGGGCCAGGTGCCCCGCTCCCGCAACACCTCGCGCAGCAGATCCGGCCGGTCGGTGACGATGCCGTGCACTCCGAGGTCCAGCAGCTCCCGCATCTGGTCGGGCTCGTCGATCGTCCACGTGTGCACCTCGAACCCGCGCCGCACCGCGGACTTCACGAACGCCCGGTCCACCACCGTCAACGGCCCCTGCCGCACCGGTACCTGTGCCAGCCACCCGCTCGCCAAGCGGCTCACCGGCAGCAACGGCACCCAGCCGTTGACCCACAACAGCAGAGCCGAACGCGGGCCCATCGCCGTGAGCAGCCGCGGACCGGCCATCCGGCGCAACCGCGCGAGCCGCCCGTCGGAGAACGACGCCGCGGCCACCCGGTCGAACGCCCCGGTCCGCTCCAGCACCCGGACGAACGGCGCCGCGGCCTGATCAGCCTTCACATCGATGTTGAAGAACGCCTCCGGCAGCTCCTCGAGCACGTCCTCCAGCCGCGACACCACGGCGCGGCCCCCGATCTTCGCGTGCTTGATCTGCTCCCAGGTCTGCGCCGCGATCGACCCGCCACCGTCGGTGGTGCGGTCGAGGGTGTCGTCGTGATGCACGACCACCACACCGTCCGAGGTCGCGTGCACGTCCGTCTCCACGTAGCGGTATCCCTCGGCGACCGCCTGGCGGAACGCCGGCAGCGAGTTCTCCATCCCCTCCAGCTCGCCCAGATGCCACCCGCGGTGGGCGAACGCACGGGGGAGCGGGTCGGCCAGATACGGAAACGGTGGACGCATGAGTACCAGTCTGCCCCTCCGGCATGGCCCCGGCGTGTTGACGCGGTGGACGGATAGAGTCCCGCGGGTGAGGGAACTGGCCGAAACCCCGCTGACCGGTGACGAACGAGTCGTGCCGCGCCGCAGCAACGCTCCGAAACACTGCGGCTGGTGCGGCCGCCGCCTGCCCGAAGCCGGTACCGTCGGCCGCCGGCGCCGCTACTGCGGCCAGTCCTGCCGCCAGCGCGCCTACGAACGCCGGACAGCCCTGCAACGCAGCGGACTCCCGGAGGACGCGGTCGTCCTGTCCGACACCGAGATCGCGGCGCTGCAGGACCGGCTCTTCCAGCTGCGCTGCGCCGCCGAAGACATCGTCACCGCCACCCACGACGGCGCCGACACCACGGAACTCCGCCGCCTCGCCGAAGAAATCGCCCACGCGGCGAAGGACCTCGAACAGCTGCGCTGACCCGCCCCGCGTGCTGCTCACCCGCCGACAGCACAGAACTGTCACCTCGCGATGGCCTCACGCGGACAAACACCGGTCACGGTTGTCCGTATGCACTTCCGTTTCCGATCTCTCGCGCTGCCGGCCGGGCTCGCTCTGCTGACGACGATGACGGCCGCGGTCCCCGCGTCGGCCATCGTCGGCGGAACCGAATCCGCCCAGCCGTACTCGTTCATGGTCTCGCTTCAGTACGACTCTCCTCGCCCGGACGGACACCGGTGCGGAGCAGTGCTCATCGCACCGCAGTGGGCGGTGACCGCGGGCCACTGCGCCAACACCCCGACCGGCGCGACCGCCGGCGTGCCCCGTGACTGGAAGGTCCGCGTCGGATCGCTGGACACGACCAGCGGTGGCGAAGTCACCGACGTCGACGCGTTCTACCGGCGTCACAACACCTACGACCCTCCCGGCGAGGACATCGCCGTACTCCACCTGCGCGACGCGGTGCGCGCGCAGCCCGTGCGGCTCGCCCCTGCCACGCCCGCCCCCGGTACGCCGGTCCGCATCCTCGGCTGGGGCGCGGCTTCGGCCGGATGCGGCGATTTCGACGACGCCCAGTGCTTTCCCCGCCGGCTGCACGAGGCCGACACCCGGATCGTGCCGCTGGAGCAGTGCTGGGACGACCACGGGGCCACGCTGCCCCTGTGCCTGGGCAGCGCCGAGCCCGCCGTCGGACCGGGGACCACCGACTCCGGGGGACCCGCCCTCGTCCGGGTGGACGGCGAATGGACACTGGCCGGAACCGTGATCGGCCCCGGCATCCGGGGCGCCGACTTCCCCGACATGTACACCGATGCCGCCGAGAACGCCGACTGGATCACCGGCATCGTGACCGGAACCGACGTCCCCCCGTTCGACCCCATCCCGAACGTCGAGGGCACAGCCAAGGTGGGCGACTGCCAAGGATCGGTGGTCCGCACCAGGACTGCGCGCCCGCAAGACCCGGCGCTCGCGCTCACCAACGGCCACTGCGTGCCGAGCGGGCGGCCGGAGCCGGGAACGGCGGTGCAGGACCAGCCCGCCGACCTGCAGGACCCGGTCACCATCAACGACCCCGCCGGCTACCCCCTCGCCACCGCCCAAGCGACCAGGCTGGTGTACGCGACGATGACCGGCACCGACATCGCGCTCTACCGGCTGGACAAGACCTACGCCCAGCTGGCCGACGAGGGTGCGAAGGTCTTCCGGCTGTCCGAGACCCCGATGCGCGCCGGCGATCAGCTCTCCATGGCCTACGTGAGCAGCCGCCCGCACTGCGTGGTGGAGGCCGTGGTGCCACACCTGCGGGAAGACGGCTACCAGCAAGACGATGCGGTGCGCTACGCCCCGAGCGACACCTGCGTCAGCCGAGCCGGCTACTCCGGCGCGGCGCTGCTGGCCGCCGACGGCACCACGGTCATGGGCATCAACAACACCCATAACCGCGACGGCGAACAGTGCACTGGCAACAACCCGTGCGAGGTGGATCAGAACGGAGCCGTGACCGCGGTGAAAGGCCGCAGCTACGGCCAGCAGGTCTACCGGATCACCGCCTGCCTGACCGCGGGCTCACAGTGGGATCCCTCCCGTCCAGGCTGCGAGCTGACCACCGCCGCATCCCCGGCGTCCGGTGCACCCGGCATCCGGTAGCTGTCACCGCGACCTGCCTGGCCAGAGCACCTCGACTGGAGTTGGGGTAACTGCACTGCGCAGTTACCCCAACTCAGCCCTTCGCGTGCTGTATTTGCGCGGACGCAAATTTGCGTGCACGCAAAGTTATCGTCTAGTCTGAGGACCTCACCCCCGAAGCGAAGGACAAATCCGGTGATCAGTGATGTCGTCATCGTCGGCGGCGGCCCGAACGGGCTGATGCTGGCCAGTGAGCTGAGCCTGGCCGGGATCCGGCCGATCGTGCTGGAACGCCTGCCGGAACCGAGCGAGGAGCCGAAAGCGAACGGGCTGCTCGGCCAGGTCGTCACAATGGTCGACCGCCGGGGACTGCACGAACGGCTCAGCGGCAGCGCGGAGCCACCGCAGCCGAACTCCGCGTACTTCATGTTCGGCGCACTGGGCCTGGACCTCAGCCTGCTGGAGAACAGCCCCGTCTATGCCCTCCCGGTGCCGCAACGCCGCATCGAGCAGGTCATGGAAGAGCGCGCCCTCGAGCTGGAGGTGGAGATCCGGCGCGGGCACGAGGTCGTCGGCATATCGCAGGACGAGGACGCGGTCACTGTCGACGTCGCAGGTCCGGACGGCGCCTACCGGTTGCGGGCCCGCTACGTCGTCGGCGCGGACGGGGCACACAGCCTCACACGCAAACTGTCGGGCATCGACTTTCCCGGCGTCACCTACGACCGGATGACACTCCGCTCAGCACACGCCACCGTGCCGGCCGAGTACGTTGATCCTGCGACCGGCGCACTGAACGTGCCCGGCTTCGGCGCCATCCTGCCGTTCCTGCCCCACCGCACCGAGCACGGAGGATTCTCCTACGCTCCGCTGCCCGGACACCCTCCGCTGATCAGCACCACAGAGTGGGACCAGCCCGAGACCGACGCTCCGATGAGCCTCGACGAGTTGCGGGAGAGCATCCGCCGCGTACTCGGCGTCGACGTGCCCCTCGACCCGCCCGACGGCGCAGGACCACACGCACTGCGCCGGCTGACCGGCGGCAACACCCGGCTGGCCGAACGATTCTCCGACGGCCGCGTGTTCCTGATCGGCGACGCCGCCCACGTGTACTCCGCCACCGGGGGCGGACCCGGGCTCAACCTCGGCCTCCAGGACGCGATCAACCTCGCCTGGAAACTCGCCGCCGAGATCCGCGGCACCGCCGCACCCGGCCTGCTGGACAGCTACGAGACCGAGCGCCGGGCCGCTGCCCGCCGCATGGTGCTGAACGCGCAAGCACAGTCGGCCCTGATCGCACCCGGCAGCGACGTCACCGGGCTGCGCGAAGTGTTCACCGAACTGCTCCGCGACCAGCACACCGTGCAGCGCCTCGCCGAGCTGACCGCAGGCGCGGACGTCCGCTACGACATGGGCGAACCCGACCCGCACCCACTGGTCGGCCGGTTCGCACCGGAGATGGACCTGCACACCTCGAACGGGACCGTCCGGCTGGCGGAGCTGACCACGACGGCGCGCCCCCTGCTGCTGGACCTGACCGAGGACGCCGCACTGGCGGACACGCTGTCCGAGTGGCACGACCAAGTCGATGTCGTCACCGCCCGCCCCCAGCCGGGATCGCCCGCCGCCCTGCTCCTGCGCCCGGACTGCTACGTCGCCTGGGCAACCGCACAGCCCCACCCGGACGCCGTGGACCGACAGGCACTCCGCACCGCACTGGGGCGCTGGCTGCGTACCACCGAACCCGCCCGCGCCTGACCGCCGAGGACCGGTCCGCGGACGGCGGCCAGGCCCATCACCGGGCCGATGGTGCCGAAGGCCCTGCCGAGGTCCGGACCGCCGAGGACTTCCCGGAGGACGTGCCTGGCCAGCTCGTCCGTCCGGACCGTCCGGACGGCCCGGCACCTCGACGCCCCGGACAGCGTCGTCGCTCTCGACCCTGACCGGGCAGGACCCGGCGGACGGTGGTCAGCAGGAGCCGTCCTTTCGCGGTGACGCCCGCCCATGGCCGGAGCGGTCCGACACCCAGCCCCCGAACCGGCGGATGGTGGGTGTGCTGTACGGGGGAGAGGGTGGCGGGGTCGTCGGTGCCGATCGGGCACCCGTCGTCGGCGGGGCGTTCGAGTCGCCTCGTCCTGGCCGGCCAGGACGCTCGGTCGTCGTCGGCAATGGCGTTCGGACCGCCCCGTTCTAGTCGGCCATTGCGCTCGGACTGCCCCGTCCTAGTCGGCCATTGCGCTCGGACTGCCCCGTCCTGGCCAGTCAGGACCCTCGCCTCGCCTCGCCGTTCGGGTCGCAGTCGGCCGGCGCGCTCGAATCGCCTCGTGCTGGCCGGCCAGGGTGCTCGGATCGGGTCGCCGTCGTCGGCCATTGCGCTCACCTCGCCTCACCTCGACTCGCGGCCACCGGGCACCGGTCAGGGCGAGCACCGTCCTCATGCCTCTCGCGCCAGGCCGTCGAGTGCTCGGTACGTGCGGTTGCTCGCCACCGCGGCTCGTTGTTCCCGGCCGGTGGCCTCGATGTAGTTCTGGCTCGTGGAGAGGCTGGCGTGGCCGAGCAGCGCCATGATCTCCGAGGCGCTGGCGCCGTCCTCGGCCAGCCGGGTGGCGAAGGTGTGCCGCAACGCGTGCAGGTTCGCCCCGGACGGCACCCGGTCGTGCAGCCCCGCCCAGCGGTAACAGGATTTCACCAGGTACTCGAGCGCGCCTCGCCCGATCGGCCGGCCACCGCGATCCCGCAACAACGGTTCACCCGCCGGAAAACGCTGCCCGGCGAACCGACGCCGGCACGACGCGAGGTAGTCCTCGATGAGGCGTTCCAGCGCGGGCTGCACCGGGATCGAACGGTCCCGGCTGCCCTTGCCGTGGACGTGCAGCCGCAGCTCGCCGGTACGGCCGGCCACCGACCGCCGGGTCAGCGCCCGCATCTCCGCCGCCCGCAACCCGGCGACGAGTCCGAGCGCGAGGACGAGCACGTCCCGCTCCGGCCACGGATCCCGCGCCCGCCGGGCACCGTCCGCGGCCGCGGCGAGCAACCGCTCCGGAGTTTCCTCACCGCGCAACGGCTTCGGCGTGAGCGGGGGAGTACGGGGCCGGGCGACGGCCCCCATCGGGTTGCCCGCCAGCAACCCGTCCGACACGCAGAAGGTGAGGAACTGGTTCCACGTCGACCAGGCTCGCAACACCGAACTCTTGGCGTGCGTGTCCGCGAATGCGCCGAACGCCGCACGCAGCACCGGCGCCGTGAGTTCTTCGACGGTGATCTCGGTACGCGCCAGCTCGGCCACCAGGAGAGCGGTGATCCCGGCGAGATCGCGCCGATAGGCGGCAGAGGTGTGCGGCGAGTCCTTACGCGGCCGCCGTGCCGCGAAGAACGCTTGCTGCGCTTCGGAAACCAGCATGGGAATCTTGTACCGCACGGCACCGACAGTTTCCGTCAGTTCCCGTGCCTGGCGGATCTCTGGCGTTACTCATGCATAATGGCAATTATGCATGAAAAGGCGAGCCGAGGGGGGCGGAACCGCTTGGGGGACAACGGTTTCGACGACCCCTTCCGATCGTCTTGCGATCGCAGGCACTCTCGGGTCGACCGGCCTTGATCCACCTGCGTGACGTCCGAGCACGGGTTGTGCAGCCCACCGTTCATCTGTTCGAGTGGTTCCGGGCCGTGTCAGGGCTGACATGGGACCTGAGATGGCCCGGGCGCGCGCCCGGCAAACCTTTGTCCTGACTTCGTTCTGTCGTCCGGCCAGTCCGGGTAAATACGTCACGGTGACGAAATAGTGAGGACTGTCGGGCGTCTTAACTGAGGAGCCCGGGGCCGGTTGCCTGAAGGTTTCGAGTGCCGGGTGGACCCACGACGGGCTCGGTTCCTTCCGGAAGTAGCTCGCGACGATCCTCGCGAGCCGAACAGCCAGCTCTGACTCGGGACTCCGCATGAGTCGCGCTCACATGACCTCTCGCACGGCGTGCGCTCGCATGGCCAACATGCGGCCGAGCAAGACTGCTGCGCAGTCCGCCGATGTTCCAGGCCTGTCCGAAGCCTCTCTCAGCATCCTGATCAGCGACTCCCGCGAACGCCGATAATGTACATTATGTCAAGTAAGCGGCTCCCCGTGAGGGCGTCACTCCGTCTGGGCGTAGAACGACGCGTCGACGCCCTCACGTAGCTGGTCGCGATGTTCGGCGAGGAACGCGTCGAGTGAGCGTGGCGGGTTTCCGGTGAGGTCGGCGACGGCTGTCGTCACCTCGGCGAGCGCGCCGGCGTTGACGAGCCGCGTGAGTCGCACGAAGTCCTTCACGTACGACTCCGACATCCCCCGCTCGATCATGACTGGCTCGAGCTCGTCGAGATCAGGCTGCACCAGCCCGACTGTGCGGCCCAGGGCGCCCGACAGAGCTGCCGCCATCTCCCCCGCGGTCAACGACTGCGGTCCGGTGATCCTTGATGGAGTCCCGCTGGCCAAAGCCCTGTCCGCGCTGGGTGACCCGGTCCGGCTCGCGATCGTGGGCATACTCAGCGACGGTCAGGAGCACCAGGGTTCGAAGTTCGATGTGCGGGTCTCCCAGTCGACGTTGAGCCATCACTTCAGCACGCTCCGCAACGCCGGCGTGGTGTTCATCCGGCCGGAGGGCACCCGGTGCTGGCACTCGCTCCGCCCCGAGTTCGAGCAGCGGTTCCCCCGCCTGCTCGCCACCCTGCCCGAACTCAGGCGATTCCGGCCCGGCGAGAAAGTTCCTGCACAATTCTCGGCGAGGATGTCGAGAACGCGGGAACGGCTCCGTCCCTGTCGTGAACCGCGGCCGACCCGGGCCGCACCGCAGCGAGGAGAACCACCATCATGGCGAAGTACCTGCTTCTCAAGCACTACCGTGGCGCGCCGGTTCCGGCGGGCTTCGTGCCGATGGACCAGTGGACGCCGGACGAGGTCTCGGCGCACATGCAGTACATGCGTGACTTCGCGGACCGGCTGAAGGAGAGCGGCGAGTTCGTGGACGCCCAGGCACTCTCCCCTGAGGGGACGTTCGTCCGGTACGACGGTGCCGGACGGCCGCCGGTGACCGACGGGCCGTTCGCCGAGACGAAGGACGTGATCGCCGGGTGGATGGTGATCGATGTGGACGGTTACGACCGCGCCCTGGAGCTGGCCGGTGAGCTGTCGGCCGCGCCGGGCAAGGGTGGCGAGCCGATTCACGAGTGGCTGGAGCTGCGCCCGTTCATGTCCGAGGCGCCCACCGTGACGGAATGACCGCTGGGCTGGACGAGGCTTTGCTCCGGAGTCTCACGCCACAGGTGCTCGGTGTCCTCGTCCGCCGCGGAGCGGATTTCGCGGCGGCCGAGGACGCCGTGCAGGAGGCGCTGGTCGAAGCGTGGCGGGCCTGGCCCGACGGTGCGCCACGCGATCCGAAGGGCTGGCTGGTCACGGTCGCCTGGCGCAAGTTCCTCGATGCGACCCGTGCGGACGCTGCGCGTCGTCGTCGTGAGGAAGCGCCGGACGTGGCGCCGGAGCCTGCGCCGGCGGTGGACGACACGCTGCAGCTGTATTTTCTGTGCGCGCATCCGTCGTTGACGGCTTCGTCGGCGGTGGCGCTGACGTTGCGTGCGGTCGGCGGGCTGACCACGCGGCAGATCGCGCAGGCGTATCTGGTGCCGGAATCGACCATGGCGCAACGGATCAGCCGGGCCAAGCGGACCGTTTCCGACGTGCGGTTCGATCAGCCCGGTGAGGTCGCGACCGTCGTGCGGGTGCTGTACCTGGTGTTCAACGAGGGCTACTCCGGGGACGTGGACCTCGCCGCGGAGGCGATCCGGCTCACGCGGCAGCTGGCGGCCGTGATGGACCATCCGGAAGTCTCCGGGCTGCTCGCGCTGATGCTGCTCCATCACGCGCGGCGGGCGGCGCGGAAGACGTCCGAGGGCCGGCTGGTGCCACTTGCCGAACAGGACCGCGGCCGGTGGGACACGCGGCTGATCGCCGAGGGTGTGGAGATTTTGCAGGCAGCGCTCGCGCGTGACCGGCTGGGTGAGTTCCAGGCGCAGGCGGCCATCGCCGCGCTGCACGCCGACGCGCTCGTGGCCGAGGAGACGGACTGGGTGCAGATCCTCGAGTGGTACGACGAGCTGGTGCGGCTGACCGGGAGTCCGGTCGTCCGGCTGAACCGTGCGGTGGCAGTCGGTGAGGCCGACGGTGCACGTGCGGGGCTGGCTGCGCTCGCGGAGCTGGAGGATTCTCTGCCCCGGTACGCCGCGGTCGCGGCTTACTTGCATGAACGTGATGGTGACCTGGCGGCGGCCGCGCGCCTGTACGCCGACGCGGCGGTCCACGCGTCGGATCTTGCCGAGCGGGAGCACCTGCTGCGGCAGGCCGCCCGGCTCAACGCCCGTCCGAGTTCATAGGGCCGAGCTCTTGAGGCCGGAGGCAGCGCTCCCCTGGCCTCGAGCCGACGCGAGCACGGTTGACTGAAGCTGTGAATCAATGCTTCACTTCTTCGTATGCCCTATCGCCGGACCCCGCGGGTGCAGCAGCGCCTGGACACGTCGCGAGAGTCGATCCTCGCCGCCGCGGTGGCGCAGCTCGCCGAACGCGGTTACAGCGGATGCTCGGTGGCCGCGGTCGCCGAGCGGGCCGGTGTCGCGGTGGGCACGGTGTATCGCCACTTCCCCACCAAGGCCGAGCTGGTCGTGCGGGTATTCCGCCAGGTCGTCTCGCGCGAGGTGGAGGCGGTGCGGGAAGCTTCGTCCGGAGTCGAGCATCCGGCGGAGCGGGTGGTGGCGGTCTTCGAGACGTTCGCCGAGCGGGCGTTGAAGTCGCCGCGGCTGGCCTACGCGCTGCTGGCCGAGCCCGTCGATGCCGCGATCGATGCGGAACGGCTGGAGTTCCGCCGGGTCTTCCGGGACGTGGTGGCCGGGCACGTGGCCGCCGGGGTACGGGCCGGGCTGCTGCCCGCGCAGGACGCCGCGGTGACCGCCGCGGCTCTCGTCGGGGCGGCGGCCGAGGTGCTGATCGGCCCGCTGACCAGTGGCGGGTCCGCTGATGTCGTCGAACTGCGCACGTTCGTCGTGCGCTCGCTGGGAGGTGCGGATGTCCGCCACGCATGAGGTCACCAATCAGGTTCCGCCGCTGGTCGGTGACGTCGCCGACGATCCGGCGCTGCTGAGTGCGGTGGACCGTGCGGACGCGTCGTGGGTGGCCGGCGAGCTGCACGAGCTGGGCCGGCTGGCCGGGAGTGAGCAGGCGCAGGAGTGGGGGCGGCTGGTCAACGAGAACGAGCCGGTGCTGCGGACGCACGACCGGTACGGGAACCGGATCGACGAGGTCGAGTTCCATCCGCACTGGCACGATCTGATGCGCGTCGCGGTGTCGCACGGGTTGCAGGCGGCGCCGTGGCGGGACGAGCGGCCGGGTGCGCATGCCGCGCGGGCGGCGAAGATGTACGTGTGGAGCCAGGTCGAGGCCGGGCACACGTGCCCGATTTCGATGACTTACGCGGCGGTGCCTGCGCTGCGGGCGAATCCGGAGCTGGCCGCGCGGTACGAGCCGTTGCTCGCGTCCACCGAGTACGACTTCGGGCTGCGGGAGCCGAGTGCGAAGCGCGGGCTGATCGCGGGCATGTCGATGACCGAGAAGCAGGGTGGTTCCGACGTCCGGGCGAACACCACCGCGGCGCGTCCGGTGGGTGACGGGAGCTACCGGCTGGTCGGGCACAAGTGGTTCACCAGTGCGCCGATGTCGGATGTGTTCCTGACGCTGGCGCAGGCGCCGGGTGGGCTGTCCTGTTTCCTGCTCCCCCGGGTGCTGCCGGACGGCAGCCGCAACGGGATCCGGTTGCAGCGGTTGAAGGACAAGCTGGGCAACCGGTCGAACGCGTCGTCGGAGATCGAGTACGACGAGGCGGTGGGCTGGCTGGTCGGCGAGGAGGGCCGTGGGGTCCGCACGATCATCGAGATGGTCAACAACACGCGGCTGGACTGCGCGCTCGGGAGTGCGTCGGGGATGCGGCTGGGCGCGGTGCGGGCGGTGCATCACGCGACGTACCGGCACGCGTTCGGGAAGGCGCTGGCGGACCAGCCGTTGATGGCGAACGTGCTGGCGGATCTGGTGCTCGAGGCGGAGGCCGCGACCACGGTGTCGATGCGGCTGGCCGCGGCCGGGGATCGGCCCGGCGACGAGCGGGAGCAGGCGTTCCGCCGGCTGGGGTTGGCGGTGACGAAGTACTGGGTGTGCAAGCGGGCGCCGATGCACGCCGCGGAGGCCCTGGAGTGCTTCGGCGGGAACGGGTACGTCGAGGAGTCCGGGATGCCGCGGCTGTACCGGGAGGCGCCGTTGATGTCGATCTGGGAGGGCTCGGGCAATGTCGCGGCGCTGGACGCGTTGCGGGCGATGGCCCGGCAGCCGGAGTCGGTGGCGGCGTTCTTCGCCGAGGTCGAGCGGGCCGGCGGTGCGGATTCGCGGCTGGACGACGCGGTGGCGAGGGTGAAGAAGGAACTGTCCGATGTGGACGATATCGAGTTCAGGGCCCGCCGGGTGGTCGAGTCGATGGCGTTGGTGCTGCAGGGGTCGCTGCTGGTGCGTCACGGTGCGCCTGCGGTGTCGGATGCCTTCTGTGCCAGCAGGTTCGGCGGTGACTGGGGCATTGCCTTCGGTACTTTGCCGCCCGGCACGGACACCTCGGCGATCATCGCGCGCGCCCGCGGGTAGCGGGTGTTGCTGCGGGCGTGTCGTGGGTGGCTGGGCTACTGTCGCGGCTCATGACCGAACCTGCCTACGTGTCCGAGACGCGGACTGCTTACGACACCGTCGCCGAGTCCTATGCCGAGTTGCTGCGGGACGCGCTGGCGGAGGACGTCTGGGACCGGGCGGTGCTGGGCGCGTTCGCCGAGCTGGTCGGTCCGGGGCGGGTGGGTGATCTGGGCTGCGGGCCCGGGAGGTTGACCGGGTACCTGGCGTCGCTCGGGCTGGATGTGTTCGGGGTGGACCTGTCCCCCGGCATGATCGAGGTGGCCCGGCGGACGCATCCGCGGCTGCGGTTCGAGGTGGGTTCGATGGCCGCGCTGGAGCTGGCCGACGGTGCGCTGGCGGGTGCGCTCGCGTGGTACTCCCTCATCCACACGCCGCGTGCGGACCTTCCGGTGCTGGCGGCGGAACTGGCGCGGGTGCTGGCGCCCGGTGGCTGGCTGGTGACCGCGTTCCAAGTCGGGGACGAGGTGCGGCGGGTGGAGAACGCTTATGGCCACGCGGTTTCCGCGGATGCGCACCGGTTGCCGGTGGAGTTCGTGAGCGAAGTCCTGTCGGACGCGGGGTTGGTGGTGCACGCGCGGGTGGTTCGGGAGCCGGAGAAGGACTACGAGACGACGCCGCAGGCGTACCTCACCGCGCGCAAGCCCGGCGGTTCGTGAGGGGCCGGGGCCGGCAGGTGACAGACCGCAGTGGCCTCTCCTACGGTGAACCCACCTTTGTGAAGGAGAGCCATGACGCGTCTGGACGATCGCCGGATCCTGGTCACCGGTGCGGCTTCCGGGATCGGCCGGGCCACGGTGCAGCGGTTGCTTGCGGAGGGGGCGCGGGTGGTCGCGACCGATGTCGCGCCGATCGATCTCGCCGATCCCGCGCTGAGGACCGCGGTGCTGGATGTGGCCGACGAGGCGTCCGTGGTCGCCGGGGTGGCCGCGGCGGTCGAGCACCTCGGTGGCCTCGACGTGCTGGTGAACGCGGCCGGGATCCTGCAGGCGGCACACACCCAGGAGACGTCGCTGGAGTTGTGGAACCGCGTGCTGGCAGTGAACCTGACGGGCACCTTCCTGGTGACCCGCGAAGCGTTGCCGGCGTTGCTCGAGTCGGGGCGCGAGTCAGTGGGGAGCGTCGTGGTGAACTTCAGCTCCACGTCGGCGTCGTTCGCGCATCCGTACATGGCGGCCTACGCGGCGAGCAAGGGCGGTATCCACGCGATGACGCATTCGCTCGCCCTGGAGTACAGCAAACGCGGGGTGCGGGTGGTCAGTGTCGCGCCAGGCAGCGTGAAGAGCGGGATCACCGACAACGCGGGCAGCTGGATGCCCGGCAACGTGGATTTCGCGTTGTTCGGCAAGCTGCTGCCGATCCTGCCGACCGAGTCCACCACCCCGGTCGGCAATCCGGTCGGCCCGCCGGAGGCGGTGGCCGGGGTCGTGGCGATGCTCGCGTCCGAGGACGGCCGGTTCATCACCGGCACGGAGATCCGGATCGACGGCGGCACGCACGCGTGAGCCTCACCGTCGCCGCGGGGTGAACTCGGCGAGGTCGGGCAGCGGAGGGACCGCGCGGGCGTAGGCCTCGGCGACCGGGATCCCCGCGGTGGCCCGGATCGCGGTGCGCCGGCCGAGGTCGTCGAGGACCTCGGTCTCGGTGCGGCCGCGGGCGAGCAGCAGCAGGAACGGGTCGGCGTCCAGCAGCCAGGCCACCTGGAAGGACAGCGCCGCGGCGTGCCGGCAGGGCAGTTCCCAGCCGGGGCAGTCGCAGTCCGGGTCGAGGTCGCCGATGCCGGGCAGCAGCGGTACGACCTCGGCCAGCTCCGGCGGCAGGTGCCGGTCGAGCAGTGCGGCGAGGTGCCCGGCGTGGTCGCCGGCCCGTTCGAGCAGCAGCTCCCAGTCCGCCGTGGCCAGCTCGGCCAGGTGCAGTACGGCGTGGAACGGGCCGTCGTCGGCGTCCTCGGTGGTCGCGGTGATCCGGCCGGGGCTGACGGTGATCGGGCCGACGAGCCCGGCGCCGGCGTACTGCCGGCCTTTGCGCAGCTGCCGGAGGTCGAGTGCGGTGTCTTCCATGGTCTGCACCCACGCGCGGCCCCACCAGGTGCGCGCGAACGGGCCTCGCGCGCCGCGGGCGGGGAACGCGGGAAATCCGCGGACGCGGTCGTTCATCCGTTCCTCCGCAGGGTGACGAGGTCGGCCAGTTCGGCGTCGGTGAGTTCGGTCAGCGCGGCGTCCCCGGCGTGTAGCACCGCATCCGCGAGCGCGCGTTTGTCCCGTAGCATCACGGCGATGCGGTCCTCCACGGTGCCCTCGGCGACGAGCCGGTGGACCTGGACGGGTTTCGTCTGGCCGATCCGGTGGGCCCGGTCGGTCGCCTGGTCCTCCACTGCCGGGTTCCACCAGCGGTCGTAGTGCACGACGTGGTCGGCACGGGTCAGGGTGAGCCCGGTGCCGGCTGCTTTCAGCGACAGCAGGAACACCGGTACGTCGCCGTTCTGGAACCGGCGGACCTGCTCCTCCCGCCGGGCCACCGGAGTCCCGCCGTGCAGCAGTTCCGACCGGATGCCGCGGGTCGTGAGGTGCCGGCGCAGGAGCCGGGCCATCACCACGTACTGCGTGAACACCAGCACCGCGCCGTCCTCGGCGAGGATCGTGTCCAGCAGCTCGTCGAGCAGTTCGAGCTTTCCGGAGCGTCCGCTCAGCGCGCTCTCCCCGGATTCGGCGAGGTACTGCGCCGGATGGTTGCAAATCTGCTTGAGTGCGGTCAGCAGTTTCACGACGCGGCCGCGGCGGGCCATGCCGTCGCTTTCGGCGACCTGCGCCATCAGCTCGCGCACTGTGGCTTCGTACAGCGCGGCCTGCTCGGTGGTCAGCGAGACCGGCCGGTCGGTCTCGGTCTTCGCCGGCAGTTCCGGAGCGATGCCGGGATCGGACTTGCGGCGGCGCAGCAGGAACGGCCGCAGCAGCCGGGACAGTTGCTCGGCCACCGCCGGATCGGCCCCGGATTCGACCGGCCTTCCCCAGCGCCTGCGGAACTCGGCGAGCGGACCGAGCAATCCGGGCGTGGTCCAGTCGAGGATCGCCCACAGTTCGGCGAGCGTGTTCTCCACCGGGGTCCCGGTGAGCGCGACCCGGGCCGCGGAACGCAGCGTGCGCAGCGCCTTGGCTGTCTCCGAACGGTGGTTCTTCACGTGCTGGGCCTCGTCGGCGACCAGCAGGTCCCAGGCTGTCGCGGCGAGGGGCCCGGGGTCGGCGCGCAGCGTGCCGTACGTGGTGAGCACGAAACCGCCGTCGAGGTGGTCGAGCGAACGGGAACTGCCGTGGAACCGCCGGACCGCCACCCCGGGGGCGAACCGGCGGATCTCGCTTTCCCAGGTGCCCAGCAGCGACGCCGGGCACACGACCAGCGTCGGCCCGGTGCCGCGGTGCAGGTGCAGTGCGATGAGCGTGATGGTCTTGCCGAGGCCCATGTCGTCGGCGAGGCAGCCGCCGAGACCGGTCGCGGTGACCGTGTCGAGCCACTGCAGTCCGCGCAGCTGGTAGTCCCGCAGCTGCGCGGCGAGGCCCGGTGGGTTCGGCACCGGTTCCGGAGCCGCCGAAAGGCGGACACGCAGGTCTTCCAGCCAGCCGTCGGTGCGGACTTCGACCTCGTCGCCGTCGACTTCGGTGCGTCCGGTGAGCGCGGCGCCGAGCGCTTCGATCGCGGTGAGCGGCTTGAGCACGCGGGCCTGAGCGCGCAGCGCGGTCGTGCGATCGAGCAGCACCCACCGGTCCCGCAGCCGGACCAGCGGGCGCCGTGCCTCGACCAGCGCGTCGAGTTCCTCCCGGGTGAGTTCGGTCTCGCCCAGCGCGAGCTGCCAGTCGAACTCCAACACTCGGTCGCCGGCGAAGAACGACCGCACGTCGCCCGGTTCGGCGCCAGGGCGGACGACGGCGCGCGCGGTGAGCCCGGTCAGCTCGGCCGGCCAGTGCACGGCCATCCCGGCGGGATCGAGCGCACCGGTCAGCAACTCGGCCACTTCGTCGTCCCCGAGCGGAATCGACGATGGCACGGCCGCCGACAGCAGCGGGGCGAGAGGAGGCCACACCTCCGCTGCGTGCCGCAGCGCCAGCAGGACCTCGTGCCGCGTGTCCTGGTCGTCCGAACGCCACAGCTGCTCGGCGTCGACCAGCGGCTCCGCCCCGCCGTGCACCTGCACCACGGCACGGAAACGGCCCTCGAGCGGATCGGCGGCCTCGATCCGCAGCGACACCCGCTGCTCGAGCCCGGCGACGTCGCCGAGGAACCGCAACAGCAGCGGATAGCGTTCGGGCAGCAGGTCCGGACGGCCCGGTACCGGCGCGGCGTGCGCGTGCGGCGGCATCGCGTCGGCGAGCCGGCGCAGCCACTGCTCCTCGGTCGGGTCGAGCGGACCGGTCCAGCCCGCCTCGGCCAGCCGGGCACCGGCCTCCGCGGCCAGCGCCCAGAACTCCGCCGCCGGGCCGGTGCCCTCTCGCAAAAGCTGCGCCGCTTCCCCGGTCGGCACCCGCCGGGCCGGCACCGTGCGCACGCCTTCGGACAGGGCGACCCGCACCGTGCCGGACCGGCCCGGCAGCCCGGGTTCACCTCCGTCCGGCCTCCAGAAAACGACCTGACCGGGTTCCACGATCACTGCGTTCAGCGCTGCACCCCTCCCCTTGCGACTCCCGGGGAGCTAGTCTACCTGAAATTCTGTACACAGTACGAGGAGCCGGATGGGCACCGAGCACGCGAGCGGCGATCCGCGCCGCACCGTCGAACTCCTGTGGGGAGTGCCCGGACCGGCGCGACGGGGACCGAAGCCCCGGCTCACGGTCGCCGAGGTGGTCGCCGCCGGGATCCGGCTGGCCGACGCGGAGGGACTGGCCGCGGTCACCATGCGGCACGTGGCGGACGCGCTCGGGGTGGCGCCGATGTCGCTCTACACTTACGTGCCCGGACGCGAGGAACTGGTGGAGCTGATGCTCGACCAGGCCCACGGCGAACTGGGCACCGAAGTGCCCGAGGGCTGGCGGACCGGGCTCACCGCGGTCGCCGAAGACCTGTGGCGGCTCTACCACCGGCATCCCTGGCTGCTGGAGATCCCGGGCGGACGGCCGACGCTCGGCCCGCACGGTTTCGCCAAGTACGAACGGGAGCTGGCCGCTCTCGACGAACTGCGGCTCGACGACGTCCAGCTCGACGCGGTGGTCAGCCTCGTCAACGGACTGGTCGCCGGTGCCGCGCGCGGTTCACTGGAGGCCGCCCGCACCGCCCGGCGCAGCGGGATGACCGACCTGCAGTGGTGGGAACGCTGCGCGCCGGTCCTCGCCACGATCCCGGCTGCGGACCCCGCCCGGTTCCCGCGCGCCAGCCGGGTCGGCACCGCGGCCGGGCAGGCCTACGGCGGCTCGACCGATCCCGAGCACCACTTCCGCTTCGGCCTCGCCCGCATCCTCGACGGCATCGCCGTCCTCGCCGGCTGAGTCCGGGAACTGCCGGTCCGGGACCGCAGTTCCCGGACTCAGCCCTGTCCGGAATGTCAGCCGCTCAGACCGGTTCGCCTGCCATCCGCGCGAACAGTTCCCGCACTCCCTCCGCGCCCCGTGGCGAGAGGAACCGGTCGAGGTTTTCCGCCGACATCCGGGCGGAGCGCTCGGCGCGTGCCAGCATGGATTCCTCGAACGCCCGCAGGTCCTGTCCTCCGGCGATGGCCAGTGCCAGCTCGGCGCCGTCCTGCATGGCGAGGTTGGCGCCCTGTCCGGCGTAGGGCGACATCAGGTGTGCCGCGTCGCCGATCAAGGTGCGGCCCGGGTGGTGCGGCCAGCGCAAGCCGGGCGGCAGCGCGTGCAACGGCAGCACGGTCACCGGACCGGACGCGGCGTCCACCAGAGCCAGGATTTCCGGTGCCCAGCCGGGGTAGAGCTCCTTGAGCGCCGCTCGCGCCCGTGCCGGATCGTTGAACGGGATGCCCGATGTGCGCACCCAATCGGCCGGGCAGCGGAAGGTCAGGTGCACGTGAATCGTGCCGTCGCCGCATCGCTGTGCGGACAGGGTCCGCTGCGTGCCGATCGCCGAGAAGCTGCCGCGGCCGACGAGCGCGGACACCTCCGGATGCGCTCGGTCCGCGTCGGCGATGACCAGTTCCACGCCGGTCGCGCCGGTGTACTCGAGGTCCGCCGGCGTCAGCAGCGGCCGCACCCGCGAGCGACCTCCGTCGGCACCGACCAGCAGATCGCCTTCGAGGGTCTCACCGCCGGCGAGGTGCACCCGGTGACCGCCACCGGGAAGGCTTTCCGCCCGCTGCACCGCGTGTCCCCAGCGGACGGTGGATTCGGGTAACGCGTCGAGCAGCAAGGCGCGCAGTTTCGGCCGATCCGCTTCCGGACGGCCGAACTGTGCCGCGCCCTCGTCCGGCGCCACTTCCTGCCGCAGCAGGGTGCCCGCCTGGTCGTAGAGCACCATGTCCTGCCCCTCGGGACGCGCGATGGCGCGGTAGCCCTCGGTCAACCCGGCCTCCTCCAGCGCCCACTGGCCGCCTTCCACAGTCAGATCCAGCGTGCCGCCCTGCACCCGCGCGTCACGGCCGGTGTCGCGTTCGCAGATCACCGCTTCGATGCCGTGGACGTGCAGCACCCGCGCCAGGGTCAGGCCGCCGAGCCCGGCCCCGGCAATGACGATGCGTGTCATGATCCCCCTTCGATACAGTGTATGTACCGATACAGCGTATCGCACAGATCGGCGTACTGTCACCTCTGATCCGCAACACGAGGAGGACCCCCATGGGCGAGCTGGTGTGGGAACGGCCGGAACCGGCGGCCCGCCCGACCCCGACCCCGCTGAGCCGGGACCGCATCGTCGCGACGGCGGGTGAGCTGGCCGACGCCGGCGGCCTGGAGGCCGTGTCACTGCGCAAGGTCGCCGCCGCGCTCGGTGCCGGACCGATGCGGCTCTACGGGTACCTCGACACCAAAGAAGAACTGCTGGACCTGATGGTCGACGCGGTCTACGCCGAGATGCCGCTGCCCGAGCCGGGCACCGGCTGGCGTGCCGCCTTCCGCGCACTCGCGCACGCCTTCCGTTCGGCGGCCTTGCGGCACGAATGGTTCGCCGACCTGATCGGCGGACGGCCCAATCTCGGACCGAACGCGCTGGCTTACCTCGAGGCGTCGATGGCTGCGGCGACCGAGCTGACCATCGTGGACGACGTGATGGTCACGGTGTTCACCGTGCACTCTTTCGTGACCAGTGCGGTGCGCGGAGAGATCGGCGAACTCCGCAGCGCCCGCTCCACCGGGCTCGACGAGGAAGCGTGGCAACGCGCGTCCAGCCAGTACCTCAAACGGATGTTCGCGACCGGCCGCTACCCCACCCTCGAGCGGGTTCTCCGCGAAGCCGACCAGGCCGACCGGGACACCGTGTTCGCCGCCGGCCTCGACCGGGTCCTCAACGGCCTGACCCGCTGACCGTCGTTCCCGCTTAAGCGGGAAGATCGAGCGGTGGACACCACCCGGCTCGGCCCGACCACCCGCGTGATGCACGCGATGGAACGACTCTGGACGGAAATCCGGCAGCGGCACGCGGACGTTCCGGACGCCATCCTCGTGCTGGCGTCGGGAACCATGGGGACCGCCACCGAGATCCACGGCCATTTCGCCCGCGCCCGCTGGCATGTCGGCGACGGCGTCGAAGCGCGAGCCGAGTTCTTCCTCGGCGCAGAGGGCCTGCGCCGGAGTCCTGCCGAGATCCTGTCCACCACCCTGCACGAGGCCGCGCACGGCATCGCGGTCACTCGCGACATCGCCGACGTCAGCGACGGCCGCTACCACAACAAGCGCTTCGCCGCTCTCGCCGCGGAGGTCGGCCTGCGGGCCGAACAGGCCGACCGCATCGGCTGGTCCGCGACGACCGCACTCCCCGAAACCGTCACCGCCTACCGCGCCGAACTCGCCGCACTGCAGGACGCCCTCACCGTCTGGCGGCACACCGAACAGGAAGTCGCCCGGCGCGTGAGCACTTCCCCGCCGGCAGACCCGCAGGCGCCCGGCTCACCGGACCTGCCGCCCCCGTTCGGCGTCGCGCCGGTAGGTGTCGCGCCGGTAGACGGCCGCGGCGCCCACCGCGGCGGCCCCAACTACGTCGCCGCGATCTGCCGGTGCGAACCCCCGCGCCGGATCCGCGCGGCCCGTTCAAGCCTGGAACTGGGCCCGATCACCTGCAGCCTGTGCGGCGAACCGTTCATCGAAGCCTGACCGCTGCCACGGCAGGAGAATGCGCAGGCAAAACTGGACAACTTCAGTTGTTCAACCTAGCCTGTCGATATGAGTGAGAGTCCGGCCCGGTCCGCCGTCGAGGCTTCCCAGCGGATCCGCACGGTGGTCGGCCGTCTGCGTCGCCGCATCCTGAACGCGGCCTCGGCAGAGGACATCACGCTGGCCCAGGTGTCGGTCCTGACGCACCTGACCAGGTCGCCGGGCCGCACGGTCAGCGAACTGGCCGCCGCCGACGGGGTACGGCACCAGTCGATGACCTCGACGATTTCCTCGCTACACACCCGAGGACTGGTCGAACGCGCGCCCGATCCCACCGACCGGCGACGGATGCTGATCACGCTGACCGCCGAAGGTCACCGTCGCGTCGCCGAAGGCCGCCAGCTGCGGCAGGAATGGCTCACCGGACAGTTGCAGGACCGATGCACGGAAGAGGAGCGCCACCTGGTGATCGCGGCCATGACCGTGCTGGAACGGCTGACCCTTGACTGACCGAACCCACCGGCCCGGCAGCCACAGCGCCGGCACCGCCGGCACTCCGGCGGCCGACTCCGGCGCGGCCGACAGTGCCAGAGTCGACACTGCCGCAACCAACCCTGCCGCAACCAACACTGCCGCGGCCGACTCTGCTGCCGACACCCATGTCGCGCAGACTGGCCGGCCCTCGGCGAGTGACCGGGGCGCGCAGCAAAGCAGCCGGGCCGTGACAAACAGCCGGGCCGGTTCAGCCGGGCAGCCCGGCTCGGCAGTCCGCGCCGGCCGGGCCGCGAAACCACGGTTCGACCGGCGGTTGCTGCCGCCGATGCTGCTGGGCTCGGTGCTGAACCCGATCAACTCGACGATCGTCTCGGTCGCGTTGATCCCGATCGGGCAGGCGCTCGGGGCGCCACCGTCGGAGACGGCGTGGCTCGTCTCGGCGCTGTACCTCGCGACCGCGCTCGGGCAGCCGGTCGTGGGGCGGCTGATCGACCTGTTCGGTCCGCGGCCGCTGTTCCTCGTCGCGACCAGCCTCGTCGGGGTCGCCGGGGTGATCGGGACCCTCGCGCCGAGTCTCCCGGTGCTGATCGTCTCCAGGATCGTGCTCGGGTTCGGGACCTGCGCAGGCTATCCGGCGGCGATGGCGTTGCTGCGCGGTGAAGCGGACCGCACCGGGCGGGACAGCCCGGCCGGCGTGCTCACCGCGCTGGCCGTGGCGAACCAGACCATCGCCGTGATCGGCCCGCTGCTGGGCGGCGTGTTGATCGGCCTCGGCGGCTGGCGGACGACGTTCGCGCTCAACGTGCCACTGGCCGTCGCGGCCGTGCTGCTCGGCCTGCGGCTGCCCGGGCAGGACCACCGGGCACGGGAGCGCGGCCGCCTCGTCCGGCAGCTCGACCTGCCCGGAATGGCGCTGTTCGCGGCCATGCTGACGGCGCTGCTGCTGTTGCTGATGAACCTGCGCCCTGGCAGCTGGTATCTGGCCGTGATCACGGTCGCGGCGGGCGCGGCGTTCGTCCTGCGTGAGCTGAAGGCACCGACGGCGTTCATCGACCTGCGCGTACTCGGCGGAAACACTCCGCTCGTGGCCACCTACGGCCGCGCGCTGGTCGCCTACACCGTCAGCTACGCGTTCCTCTACGGCTTCACCCAATGGACCGAAGAAGGGTACGGCCTGTCACCGTTCGTGGCCGGGCTGGTCCAGATCCCGCTCTTCCTGGTGTCGATCGGCGTTTCGGTCCTCACCGGGCGCCGCGCCGGAGTCCGCGGGAAGCTCCTCACGGGCGCGGCCGGGCAGATCGTCGCGTGCGTGCTGATGCTGACGCTGACCCAGACCAGTCCACTGTGGATGCTGCTGGCGCTCGCCGTGATCTTCGGTGTCCCGCAGGGCACCAACAGTCTCGCCTTGCAGAATTCGCTGTACTACCAGGCCGATTCCGCGCGCATCGGCTCCTCCGCCGGGCTGCTGCGCACGTTCGGCTACCTCGGTTCGATGATCGCCTCCGCCACCACGGCCGCCTCATTCGGCGAGCACGCCGGTACCGGTGGCATGCACACCCTCGCCTGGGTCATGCTCGGCGCCGGGGTGCTGTACCTGGTGATCACCGTTTCCGACCGCACTCTCCGCCGCGTCGGGCCACCCGGCACCGCCGCCGGATGAACCAATCTCCTCCACTACAACGAAAGGCACCGCTTTGTCCCGCACAGCACTGCTCCTCATGGACGTCCAGAAAGCCACGATCGGGCAAGCCCCGGACGGCTACCTGTCCCGCGCCGTGCACGCGCTCGAGACCGCGCGCGCCGCCGGCCTGCCGGTCATCCACATCGCCATCGGGCTGCGCCCCGGGCACGTGGACACGCACCCGCGCAACAAGTTGTTCGGTGCCCTGCCGCCGGAGGTCTTCACCCCGGACGACCCCGGCGTGGCCATCCACCCCGACGTCGCCCCCGCCGACGGCGAGATCGTCGTCCGCAAGAACCGGGTGAGCGCGTTCGCCGGCAACGACCTCCGGCAGATCCTCGCCGCACAGGACATCACGCATCTGGTCCTCGCCGGCATCGCCACCAGCGGGGTCGTACTGTCCACCGCCCTGCAGGCAGCGGACCTGGACTACGAGGTCACCGTGCTGTCCGACGCCTGCGCCGACGCGAACCCGGCCCTGCACGAGACCCTGGTGAACGACGTCTTCACCAGGCGCGGCCGCACGAGCACGATCGACGAGTGGGCGCAGACCCTCGGCAGCTGAACGCTCTCGGTGGTGGCCGCGTGACCCTGCTGGCAACTTCGTCACCGCTGAGGCGTCCTGTCAGTATGACGTCGACTTCCGGCCGCGGTGCGGTTTCTGCTGATCCTGACCGGGAAAACGGTTATGACGGCATCGCCGAGGGATATTCGGCCGAAAATGAAACCAACCTGATGAACGCCTACTACGAGCGGCCCGCGATGCTGGCACTCGTCGGCGACGTGACCGATCGGCGGATCCTCGACGCGGGTTGCGGCTCGGGCCCCCTGTTCGCCGCGCTACGCGATCGGGGCGCGGTCGTGACCGGTGTCGACGCCAGCGCCGGGATGGTGCAGCTCGCCCGGCGACGGCTGGGCGCCGAGGCCGACCTGCGGGTCGCCGACCTGGCTGATCCGCTGCCGTTCGCCGATGGCGAGTTCGACGACGTCGTCGCGTCGTTGGTGCTGCATTACCTGCAGGACTGGGGGCCGACGCTGGCCGAGCTGCGACGCGTGCTGGTCCCCGGCGGGCGGCTCGTCGTCTCGGTCGAACACCCCTTCGTCATCACCCTGCTGCAGCGCGAGGCCGGCGAAAAACCCCGCTACTTCCAGACCCGCAGCCGGACCGAGGAATGGACACTGGGTGGCCAGTCCACGCGGTTGACCTTCTGGGACCGGCCGCTGCACGCGATGACCGATGCCTTCACCGCGGCCGGCTTCCGCATCACCGTCATCAGCGAGCCGCCGCCCGCACCCGAAGCCCCCGAATTGTTCCCCGACGATTTCCGGCAATTCACCGGCACGCGGTTCCTGGGCTTCCTCTTCTTCGTCCTCCAGGCCGAATAACGCGGGTGGATCCCGGCTGAACCGCTCCGGCCGTCACGAAGGTCGGAATATCAGCCGAGCGCGTGCATCTCGGTCGCCAGCTTTTCCTGGCCGGCCGCCCACGACGCCAACAGGGCCAGACCGTCCGCGGTCGCCGTGCCCGCGGGCGCGGTGTAGACGTTCAGGAGCAGGCCGGGTTCGGCAGACATCTCCATCGACTCGACGTCCAGGTCGAGCCTGCCCACCACCGGATGCTGCACACGCTTGCGTCCGGACCGGTGGAGCCGGACGTCCTGAGACGCCCACCGCTGCCGGAACAGTTCACTGCGCGTCGACAATTCCCCGATCAGGGCGATCAGTTCCTCGTCGTGCGGATTGCGGCCGGCTTCCATGCGTAGTTTCGCGGCCACATCGCAGACGATTCGGTCATAGTCGACGAAGAACGCTCGTGCCGCTTCGGGATTCAGATACACGAACCGCGCGGTGTTCGCCGGACGCCGCGTTCCGGCCAGCATCGGTGCATACAGCGCGCGGGCCAGGTGATTCATGGCCAGGACGTCGTAACGGCCGTCGCACAGCCAAGCCGGCGCATCGGTGATGGCGTCGAGCACCTGCTGAAGCGCCGGACGCACCGGCACGGCGGATCGCCGGCGACGTGGACCGCCGGTCGTCCTGGACTGCCGCGCGAGGTGGAACAGGTGATCGCCCTCGGCCTCGTCTAGTTGCAAGGCGGAGGCCACAGCGTCGAGCACCCCGTCGGATGCGCCGGCGAGGCTGCCGCGCTCCATCCGCACGTAGTAGTCGACCGAGACTCCCGCCAGCAGAGCCACCTCTTCGCGACGCAGACCTTTGACCCGGCGGTTTCCGCCGTAGGCGGGCAGCCCGGCCCGCTCGGGCGTGATCCGCGCGCGACGCGAACTCAGGAACTGCTTGATCTCCGTACGCAGATCGATCGTGGCCACCCCCTCACCATAAGCATCCTCCGCACGCGGAGGGAGGCTCTGCTGGTACCCCCGACGACCCGGCTTGGCGGTTCGCGAGGGCCGGTCCACCGCTGGCGAAGCCTCGCGCCGACGTCCTAGGTACCCGTTGCGGTCGTGGCGATGCCGCCGTCGACCGGGATGATGGTGCCCGTGAGGTAGGCCCCGGCCCGGCCGGCGAGGAACACGGCGATGCCGGCCATGTCGTCGTCGCGGCCGAGCCGGCGCAGCGGGGCCTTAGCCGCGATCGTGTCGCCGATGGCATCGAGCGTGGACGCCATCATCTGCGACGGGAACGGTCCCGGGGCCACCGCGTTCACCGTGACGTGCTGTGGGCCCAGTTCCCTGGCGAGCACTCTGGTGAGTTGATGGAGTGCCGCTTTGCTGCCGGCGTACGAGTAGTTGGGCGACTCGGCGACGTGGATGGCGGCGATACTGCCGATGTTGACGACCCGCGCGGGATCATCGGCGGTGCCTGCCCGGCGAAGCGCCGTGAGCAGCGCCTGCACCAGCCAGAACGGCGACTTGAGGTTGAGGTCGAGCACGGTGTCCCAGGCCTCATCCGGAAACGTTTCCAGCGGTTCGCGCCACATCGCTCCCGCGTTGTTGACGAGAATGTCCAGACATTCCGAGTCGGCGTTGACAAGATCTGCGAGGCGCTGACATTCGTCGTGCTGGGACAGATCGGCGGGAAATGCCTGAACGTCGCCGAATTCGGACAGCAGCTGCTGTGCCTCCGCGCACGCGTCTGCACTGCGAGAGCTGACGATGACGCGGGCGCCCGCCTGCAAAAGGCCGCGCGCGATCATCATCCCGATGCCCCTGGTGCCGCCAGTGACAAGTGCGTACTTCCCGCTCAGATCGAAAAGATCTGCGTGAGTGGTGAACTGGTTGCCCGCCATTGTTCTTGGTTCCTTTTATCGTGGAAGAATGTGTGGCCGCCGTGGAGCCGGCTCACTCAGGCTGGCAGGCACCGCGGACGCCGGGGAGACCCTGGTGACACAGGTACTGCGAGAGCCACCCTTACTGGTCCGCATTCGTCGCGAGGGCTAGGCGATCTCCTTCAGCGCGAAGTCAACGGTGACCTGGCGGAACCTGCTGCCGTGGCAGCGCAGGGCCTCCCGTGACCCGTTGGCTCAGCCGAGGTTGAGCAACTCCTCCAGGAGCTTCGGCCGCAGCTGCTCTTCGGACTCGTCCAGGACGATCCGCTGCACGTTCGTCAGCTTCGTCCGCAGGTGAGCGTGCTGATCACCGTCCGTGCGTTCCCGGTGGGCCGCTTCGGTCACCCGAGCGGCGAGACCGGCGGCGCGGTCGCGGGTCTCGGTGAGCTGTGCGGTGAGGTCCGCAGCGTGCCGGCGCGCCGTAGCGAGATCTTCGGCGGCGCGGGCGGTCTCGTCGCGATGGTCCTGAACTGCGCTGTCGAGGCGGGTTTCGAGGTCACGCACGCGTGCGTGGTGGTCGGACGTGGCCTGCTCGAGCCGTCGAGCGGTGTCGTCGAGGCTCGTGCGGGCATGGTCGAGGGCTTCGCGGGCGGCGTCACGTTCGGTGGTGCGGACGGCGAGTTGCTCGGCGCGTTGGGCGAGCTCCACGGAGAGCGCGTCGGCCTTCTCCCGCTCGGCGCGGGTGTCGGCAGCGGCCCGGTCGGCACGTTCACCGGCGGCCGCCGCGGCGGCTTCGGCACGTGCTTGGCCGAGTTCCGCGGCCTTACGCGCTGCGACCGCGTCTGTAGCCGTTTTTTCCGCCGCTTTCGCGCGTTCCTCGTGTTCCCGTGCCTGGGCCATCGCGGCTTCCGCGGCCTCATCGGCTTCGGCGGCACGAGTTTCGGCAGTCGCTTCGGCTTGCGCCGCGCGGACTTCGGCCGCCTGCCGGAGCCCATCCGCCTCGGCAGCGCGCGCCTTTGCACCTTCCGCACGAGCGATCGCGGCGGTCACCTCGTCCTGAGCACGAGCGGCGACGCTGTCGAGCGCGTTTCGCAACGTCTGCAGCGGTCCGCTCACCTCCGTCGCGGCCCGGACGAACTCCGCGGCCGCATCCGTCAGGCCCACGTGCGACCCGGAATCACCCAACGCCTCCCGCAAGGCCACATCCGCCGCGGCAAGCTGTTTGCACGTGCGGTCCCCCGGCCACCGCCGCTCCGGGCAGAACTCGAACGGCCGCCCTCCACGCGGCCCCGGCGCCGGCAACGCCGCCCGGCACTGCCGAAACCCGCACAACGACACCGCCGCGTTCTCGCCCACCACGCCTTCAGCCATGGCGCACACTGTACTACGAGCAGTTACGTAACCTAAAACCAGCGTTGTGGTTACGTAACCAGTTAGTAGGTTGGCTACAGAATTGGGATTCTGTAGCCAACCTCGCAGAGGGTGGCCGGCCCTGTCGCTCAGCCCAGCCGTACGGAGTGGATCGCGGTGAAGGCCGGCAGCGGGACTGCGGTCCGCGCGGGATCTTCGAGGATGGGTGAGTGCCCGAGGCCGGGCAGCACCTCGATTTCCGCGCCCGCAACGGCGCGGTAGTCGGCGGCGGACGAGGATCGCCATCTGCGGTCGTCCTCGCCGAGATCACCAGCAGTGGCTTGCCGACGGCCGCCAGCCGGCCCGGAGGCGCCTGGTGCTCGAGGTAGTCGCGGGTACCCTGCGTCGTCGCGGTGAGCGTGTGGTGGGTCATGCAGCGACCTCGTCGAACAGCTCTGACGGGATCCGGTAGCCCGGGCGGCTGAAACCGGTGCTCGCGAACCGGCGGATCTGCTCGTCGGTCGGCGGCCACTGCGCGAGCCCGAACCCGGCGGTTCGCGGTGCTGCGAAGGCACTCATGCTGGGTCCGGTGTTGATGAGCGCGAGCGCGGCACCAGGTCGGATCGCTCGGCGACGGCGGTGGCGACCGCGCCGCCGCTGGAATGACCGACGACCACGGCGTGCTCGACACCGAGCCGGTCCAGGACCACTCCGGCCCGGCCTGCCTGGTCCGGGAGCGCGTAGCTCCGGTCGGCCGGCTTGGCCGAGCGGCCGTGCCCCAGCAGGTCGATCCGGATGACGCGGTGGGATCCGGCCAGGATCGGAACCAGCGAGTCCCACGAGCGGGTCGAGGACGCGGACCCGTGGATGAGCAGGAGTGCCGGGGCGTCGCGGGGATCGTCCTGGCGAACGTGGATGCCGCCGTCGCCGAGTGACAGCGTCGAACTTCGGTGGTCACGGCGTCGCGAGGTGCGCGCGGCCGGTCGTCGGAAACAGTCATGGGGCCACTGTCGCCGCGATTCCCGCCTGCGGATTGGACGAATGTTCCCCCGGCCGGCTTCCGTACCCTGGAACAGTGGGGACGTTCAAGCACGGTAAGGCGGTGTGGGACGTGGCGTGCCCGCAGCGGCCCAGCCGGGTCGCCGGCCTCACCATGGCCGGGTTCCGTGCCCACGACCTGGTCGCATTGCGGATGGTCCCGCACCCGCCGGTGACGCTGCTCCTGGAGTTCGGCGCCGGCACGCCCCGTCCTTTTCGCGTTGACCGACGCGCTGCTCGCCCGCCGGCACGAGGCGGGGCCGCCGGCGGCCCCGGAGGTCGCCTGGGCCTGGCACCGGATCGTCGGCAGCCGTGGCCTGATCCGGGTCGACGGACTCGCGGCCGAGGTCGGATGGAGCCGTAAGCGCCTGTGGTCCCGGTTCTGCTCGCAGCTCGGCTTGCCGCCCCAACGCGCCGTGAACCTGGTCCGCTTCGACCATGCCGCCCGCCGCCTGGTCGCGGGTGACGACGCGGCGCGGGTCGCGGCCGACACCGGCTACGCCGATCAGTCCCACTTGCACCGGGACGTCAGGGCATTCACCGGGGCGACACCCGCGGCCGTGTCCGGGGAACCGTTTCTCGCCGTCGACGACCTCGCGTGGCCGGCCAGTGGACACCCGCCAAGCCGTGCCTTCCGAAAGATCGCCGGCCGCCGGTGACCGTGCGCCGCGGAGCGGTCAGCTCGGGTACCAGGTTTCCGTGACGAGGTCGACGGCGCTGCGGCCCGGGTCCCGGGCCGCGTGGTCGTAGACGGTGCGGGTCGTGTCGATGCTGCTGTGCCCGACGTCGGCTTGGACGTGGTCGAGCTGGGCGCCCGCCTCGACGGCGGCGGTGACGTAGAAGTGGCGCAGCGCATGCGGGTGCAGAGCGTCGGCGACGGTGGCGAGGTCGTCCCCGCTGCTCGCGGCGACGCGGCGCAGCAGCTGCCAGATCGCCTGACGCTGGAAACGGCGACCACCGCGGGTGCGCAGCAGCGGACGGTCCTCCCCCACAGCGGTGCCCGCCACGGCCGCCTTCCCCACAGCAGTGCCGCGGCGGGCCACGTCGGTCGACGGGGCCCCGGCTCGTGCCTGATACGTCGCGAGGGCGTCTTCGGCGGGCCGGCTCAAGTAGACGACACGGGACTTGCCGCCCTTGCCGTGGACCCGCAGCGCGCGACGGCCGCGGGTCACGTGGAGGTCCCGCTCGTCCAAGCCGCACAGCTCGCTGACCCGTAGCCCCAGCGTGAACAGCGTGACGACGGCCGCAGCGCGTGCCGTGTCGACCGGGCTGGCACCACGGCGCGGTGTGGCAGCGGCGGCGTGCAACGCGGCGACCTGTCGAGAGGTGAGCGTGACGGTGGCCGACGTGCTCTGCGCGCCAGCGGTGAGACCCAGCCGACGCCTGCTGAGGGCGGCGGGGTTGGCGGCAGCCAGACCACAGCCGGCGAGGTGTCCGTAGAGCGCCTTGACCGTGGCGAGCATCCGGTCGCGCGTGGCGGGCGCGGCGCCGGCCTCGGTGAGCGCGTCCAGCCAGGCCTTGACGTGGCTGGTGGTGGCGAGGCCGGGATCGAGCTGCCGGGCAGCGCACCAGCGGAACCAGTGCAGGTGCCGCAACCGGCCCGGGGCGGCCGGCGGGGGCGCTGTGCGGTTCACTGCCCGCGGTGGCGCCGCCAGCGAAACGCGCAGCGCGGCAGCGTAGACGTCGAGAGCGTCGTTCCACGCCACTGTGGTTTCACCGGGACGCTGCCAGGTACGGATCGCCTCCGCGGTGACCGGCAGGCCGAGCCCTTCGCCGTAGGTCCGGCGCGTGAGCGGATTGCCGTAGCCGCTCAGCCAGTCCGCGATCCCGGCCAGCAGCCCGGCCGGATCCGTGACCCCGGGCCACGGCTCGACGTCGGCCGAGACGGCACTGGGGGCCGCGATCGCGAGAGGCTTGATCACCACCAGCCGAGGCTAGCAGCCGGGCAGCCTCGACTACGCTGGGAAGGAATGACCCGCAAGGAGAAACCGTGCCCGACCACTCCGCGCTGACCGCGGACTGCGCGAGGTGCTTCGGCCTCTGCTGCGTCGCCCTGACCTTCACCCGCTCCGCCGACTTCGCCATCGACAAGGCCGCCGGCGATCCGTGCCCCAACCTGCAACCCGACTTCCGCTGCGGGATCCACGACCGGTTGCGCCCCCAGGGGTTCGCCGGCTGTACCGGATACGACTGCTTCGGCGCCGGTCAGCAGGTCTCCCAGGTGACCTTCGCCGGCCAGGACTGGCGTGGCGCACCGGAGGTCCGGGAAGCGATGTTCGCGGCACTGCCGGTGATGCGGCAGCTGCACGAACTGCTCTGGTACCTGACCGAAGCCCGCGGTCTCGACGCGACCCGCGAGATCCATCCCGGACTGGACGACGCGGCCGCCGTCATCCGCGCGCGCACCGAAGCCGCACCCGATGACCTGCTGGCCACCGACGTCGCCGAGGAACGCGCGAAGGCGGACGTTGTGCTGACCCGTACCAGCGAACTCGTCCGTGCCCAGGTGCGGGGCAAGAAGAAGAACCGCCGAGGCGCCGACTTGATGGGGGCGAAGCTGTCCGGTGCCGACCTGCGCGGGGCGAACCTGCGCGGGTCCTACCTCATCGCGGCCGAACTTCGCGGCGCGGACCTGCGGCACGCCGACCTGCTCGGTGCCGATCTGCGCGACGCCGACGTCCGTGGTGCCGATCTCGGCAGCAGCCTGTTCCTCACCCAAACTCAGGTCAACACCGCCCGCGGTGACGAGAGCACGCGGCTGCCCGCCCGGCTCGCCCAGCCCGCACACTGGTGATCAGAGCCCGAACGGCCGGCCTCCGGTCAGCTCGACGCTCGCGTCCCACACCGCGGCCGCCAGTGCGGTGTCCGCCAGGATTCCGCGCACCGGCTCCGGCCGCGGCTTCCCGCGCAATCCGAACACCTGCGGCCCCCACAGCTGACCGCCGCGTACCTCCGGATCGAGTACCGCCCGCACCGCAGGCCATGCGCCCGCATGTTTGCCCTGCAGGAAAACTCCGGCGGGCAGACCGCACAACCGCGTGGCGACGGTCCGGCTGTGCACCGGCGGACGCGACGGCGTCAGCGAATCCAGCGCGCCGCCGGGGTGATTCACCACGCTCACCGTCGAAAGTCCGGCCGCCCGCAGCCGGCGGTCGAGTTCGAAACCGAAGAGCATCTGTGCCAGCTTCGAGCGGGCGTACGCGGCTTTCGGCTGGTAGCCGTGGGTGAACTGCAGGTCGGCGAAGTCGAGTTCGGCGCTTTTCGCCACGAAGCTGCCGGTGGTGACGACCCGGCCCGCCGGAGCCGCCGACAGCAGAGGCGCCAGCAGCGCGGTCAAAGTGAAGTGCCCGAGGTGGTTCGTGGCGAACATCAGCTCCCGGCCGTCGCGGGTCTGCCGCCGTCGTTGATCGTCGAACGCCACGCCCGCGTTGCACACGAGCGCGTCCAACCGCTCGAGACTGTCCAAGGAGGACTCGAGCGCGGCCAGGTCCATCGGGAAGTGCCGCACCCGGGCGCCGGGCACGTGTTCGCCGATGCTGCGCATCGCGGCGGCTGCCTTCGTCGCGTCGCGGCTGCCGAGGAGCACGGTGGCTCCGGCTTCGGCGAGTTGTTCGGCCACGAAGTAGCCGATCCCCGCGTTGCCACCGGTGACCAGGACCGTGGTGCCATCCGGGGCCGGAAGCCGCTGAGTCGATGCCATGTCTGCTCCTGTGGCGGTCGGGCAGGTACTGCCGGGCACCACAATAGTCGAAGTCATTCCGACTTTGTAATCCATACGAGTTCATAGTCACTGTGCTACGTTCCGGCCATGCCAGCGAACCGGCGGGAACGGAAGAAGGCGGCCACGCGGCAGGCGCTGGCGGAGGCGGCCCGGCGGTTGTTCCTGGCTCGCGGGTTCGACGAGGTCACCGTCGCCGAGATCGCGGACGCCGCGGACACTGCCGTGTCCACGCTGTTCGCTCACTTTCCCGGCGGGAAGGAAGCCCTCGTCCTCGGCGACGGTGGCGAGCGCGAGCGGGCACTGACCGCCGCGGTCCGCGAGCGCGCCCCGGGCATCTCGGTGGTGCAGGCGCTGCAGGAATTCCTGGCCGGCCGGGGCCCCTTCGACGACGACCCCGATCCGGACCACCGGCGGCTGGCCGCCCTCGTCGTGCGCACGCCGGCGCTGCGTGCTCATGCCCGGATCCTGTGGACCGGCTGCGAAACCAGCCTCACCGAGACCATCGCGGAAGCGACCGGCCGCGGCACGGACAGCCTGTCCGTGCGGCTGTTCGCCCGCTACGTCCTGGAAATCCCCGACGTGGCCGGTACCGAACAGAATCCGGCCGCCGCATTGGAGACGGCGTTCGCCCACCTGCGGCGCGGCTGGCCGGAGCTGGCCTGATCCGCCGAGCCCGGCTCAGCCCCACCCCCGTGGCCGGGTGGCCCCGACGACCACCCCGCCGAGACGGGCCACCCAGCTGCCGCACAGGCAGCGCACGTAATCGGCGCGGCTGCCGCGGGACGCGGGGACGACCGCGGAGGCCGGCAGTTCCGCCAGGGGCCAGCCGCAGCGGGGGCAACGGTTCTCGTCCATGAGCCGATCGTGCTGTAATGGTTCAGTGCACTTCAACCCTTACGGCGGGGCGGGCGCCCAGGTGGCCGCGGCGGTCGCGACGCTCGCGCACCGAGGCGGCGCCACGGCCGCGGATTTCCTCGCCGCCGGACTGGCCCATGGCATGGCCCTGACCAGCATCGACGACGAGGAAGCCGCCCGGATTCTCGACTGGGGGCGCAAGCTCCACGAGGTCTTCGCGGCGCCGGAAGACGCACGCGTAGACCTCGTCAACGAGCTGCTCGCGGTCGCCGCCTGCCGGCCGTACATCGCCCGCCACGACGGGAAACCGCCGCATCTGCACTACGCGAGCGAAGGCGCCGGAGTGGTGATCCGCGTGCACGCCTACACCGCGGGTGGGCTCGCGCATCTGGTGTGCGAGGAACCGGGTCGCCTCGGGGTCTGCTCCCGCGAAGGGTGCGGTGTCGCGTTCGTCGACACCTCGCGTAACGGCAGGCGCCGGTTCTGCTCCACCCGCTGCGGGACACGGGTGAACGTCGCCGATCACCGGGCGCGGCAGTTCACCGCTTGAGCGCGGGCTCCTCGAACGGGGCCAGCGCGGGCCGCTTCGGGTGGATCGTGTCGCCGGACGACTCGCCGCGCAGCCGTCGCCCGATCCACGGCAACGCGTGCTCGCGGCCCCAGCGCAGGTTCGCCGTGCGCTGCTGCTTCGGCGAGACCCGCGGCCGAGGCCCCAGCACCGCGGGTGCCAGCCGGTGGGCGACACCGAGGACGTCCAGGAGCGCGATCGCGATCTCGTTGTGTCCCAAGGCGTTCAGGTGCAGCCGGTCGGCCGACCACAGGCGCCGGTCCCGCAGCTGACGCATCGCCCACATGTCCACCAGCAGCGCGCCGTGCCGGGCCGCGATCCCGCGGACGTGCTCGTTGTAGATCGCGACGCGACCGCGGATCGTGCGGAACAGCGCGTCCTCCACGCCGTCGACGCCGGTGAACAGCACCACCCGCGCACCCGCACCACGCAGGCGCGACACCGCTCGCTCGTAGGAACCGGTGAGCGCGTCGATATCGGCCTTGGGGCGCATCAGGTCGTTGCCGCCCGCGTAGAGGGTGACCAGGTCCGGCTCCATCGCCAGCGCCGGCTCGAGCTGCTCGGCCAGCACCTGCGGCAGCAGCTTGCCACGCACGGCGAGGTTGGCGTAGCGGAACCCGGGCTCGACCCCGGCCAGCACGCTGGCGACCCGGTCGGCCCAGCCGCGGACCCCGTTCGGCGCGGCCGGATCGTCGTCACCGACGCCTTCGGTGAACGAGTCGCCGAGACAGACTAAGCGGTTGGTCATGCGGCGCAGTCTAGAACCGCTGCCGAACTTCGCGAATGTCCGGTGGGGAATCGTCAAACTCCCGCGCATACCTCACACTATGGCGTGACGCCCATCACGAGAGGTGTGCGAAACATGGTTCTAGGCGACAACGAAGTCACCCAGTCAGTCGATGCTTCCTCCCGGGACCGCCGGGTACAGGTACGGCGGGCCGCACTCGCCGGATCGATCGGCACCACCATCGAGTGGTACGACTTCTTCCTCTACAACACCGCCGCGGCGCTGGTCTTCCCGCACTTGTTCTTCCCGGAGTCCACCGGCTACGCCGGTGCGCTGCAGTCGTTCGCCACCTACGCCGTCGGGTTCGCCGCGCGGCCGATCGGCGCGGCGCTGTTCGGGCACTGGGGCGACCGGCTGGGCCGCAAGGCCACGTTGATCGTCACGCTGCTGCTGATGGGCTTGTCCTCGGCGGTGGTCGGCGTCCTGCCAGGAACCGAGTCGATCGGCATCGCCGCACCGTTGATCCTCGTGCTGCTGCGGCTGGTGCAGGGCGTCGCGATCGGTGGCGAGTGGAGTGGTTCGGTGCTGCTGGCCATGGAATGGGGTGATCAGCGCCGGCGCGGGCTGCTGGCGAGCTTCGCCCAGGTCGGCGTGCCGGTCGGGTTGGTGCTCGGCACCGGCGGGATGACGCTGCTGTCGGCGACGTTGTCGCCCGAGGCGTTCGATTCGTGGGGCTGGCGGATCCCGTTCCTGCTGAGCCTGGTGCTGGTCGGCATTGGGCTGGTGATCCGGCTGCGGATCCTCGAGACGCCGATGTTCGCCGCGGTGGTCGCGGAGAAGCGGACCTCGAAGGCACCGGTGAAGGACGCGGTGCGCCACCACTGGCGGGAGATCCTGCTTTCGGCCGGGCTCCGGTTCAGCGAGCAGATGCCGTTCTACCTGTTCACCAGTTACGTCCTGGTGTACGTGGTGGAGCGGCCGGAGTTCAGCAAGACGTTCGTGCTGATCGCGGTCCTCGTCGGGGCGGCCGCGGAGCTGGTGCTGATCCCGCTGTTCTCCCAACTGTCCGACCGGGTCGGGCGCAAGCAGATCTACCTCACCGGAGCGGTGCTCACCGCGGTGATCGCCTTCCCGTACTTCACGGCCCTCTCGCACGGCGGGCACGTGCTGATCTTCTTCGCGGTGGTCGTCTCGCTGGTGACGCACGCGATGCAGTACGGGCCGCAGGCCGCGCTCATCGGGGAGAGCTTCCCGACGCACCTGCGCTACGGCGGTGCCGGTCTCGGGTACCAGCTGGCGTCGGTGTTCGCCGGTGGCCCGGCGCCGCTGCTGGCGACCTGGCTGCTGCACGAGACCGGGACACCGTATTCGATCTCGATCTACATCGTGGTGTCCGCGGCGGTCACCGTCGGGTGCGTGCTGGCCCTGCGCGACCGTTCGAAGGCCGACATCGACGACCTGGCCACCTACGCCCGCTGAACACGACCGCGGCCGCCCCGTGGGAACACGGAGCGGCCGCGGTGGGCATGGCCGGAATCAGCGCTGCGGCGGCGGACCGCCCTGCGGACCCCCGAACGGGCCCTGCTGCGGGAACGGACCGTTGCCCGGCTGTTGCTGCTGCGGACCACCGAACTGCTGCGGCGGCCCCTGGTAGGTGCCGCCCTGCGGGCCGGCAGGCGGCTGCGGCTGCGGAAGCTGCTGCGGCGGGGCCTGCTGTTGACGCTGCTCCCCCGGCGGCGGCGAACTCGGCCGCGGCCGCTCGGGTGCGGGCGCCGGCGGTTCCTCCTCGGCCTCGGCCGGGGCTGCCGGCTTGGCCGACGCGTTCCCGCCGCCGATGGCGCGACGCGGGTGCTCGCCCGACGAGCCGAGCGGCCCCTCGACCTCCTTGCGTGCCACGGCCTCCGCGGCCGCGACCGCTTCGGCGACCTTCGGGTCGCTGGTGGTGTCGAACCAGGCGGCGACCTCCGCGTCCTCCAGGTCCGGCCTCTCCGGGGTGTCGTCCTTCGGCGGCTCGTACCGGAACACGCCGTCGTCGCCGGGGGCGCCGAGCGCGCGGGCGAAGCCTTCCAGCGCCTTGCCGTAGTCGCTGGGGATCATCCAGACCTTGTTCGCGTCGCCCTGGGCCAGCTGCGGCAACGTCTGCAGGTACTGGTAGGCCAGCACCTCCGGCGTCGGGCGGCCGGCCTTGATCGCCGCGAACACCTTCTCGATCGCCTTCGCCTGCCCCTGGGCCTGCAGGTAGCGGGCGGCACGTTCACCCTGGGCACGCAGGATCCGCGACTGCCGTTCCGCCTCCGCGGCGAGGATCGCAGCCTGCTTCTGCCCTTCCGCGGCGAGGATCTGGCTCTGCTTCTGCCCTTCCGCGGTCTTGATGGAGGACTCCCGCTGCCCTTCCGCGGTGAGGATCATCGCGCGCTTCTCCCGGTCCGCGCGCATCTGCTTCTCCATCGAGTCCTGAATGGACGGCGGCGGCTCGATCGCCTTCAGCTCGACCCGCGCGACCCGGATGCCCCAGCGGCCGGTCGCCTCGTCCAGCACCCCGCGCAGCTGGCTGTTGATCGCGTCGCGGGAGGTCAGCGTCTCCTCCAGGCTCATCCCACCGACCACGTTCCGCAGCGTGGTGGTGGTCAGCTGCTCGACGCCGATGATGTAGTTCGAGATCTCGTACACCGCCGCGCGCGAGTCGGTGACCTGGAAGTACACGACGGTGTCGATGTTCACCGTCAGGTTGTCCTCGGTGATCACCGGCTGCGGCGGGAACGAGACGACCTGCTCGCGCAGGTCGATCCGCGCGCGGACCTTGTCCAGGAACGGCACGAGGAAGGTCAGGCCCGGCGAGGCGACCGTGCGGAACCGGCCGAGCCGTTCGATCACCGCCGACTGTGCCTGCGGTACCACCATGATCGCCTTGACCACCGTGATGATGACGAACAGGACCAGCAGCGCGACCACGACGATCGCTGTTGTCGACAAGAGCGTCTCCCCTTACCTAGTACGGTTTTCCCGGACGTTTCATGCCGTTTCAGGCCATGATGTCCACCACGGCGGTGGCGCCGGCGATCTCCACGACCGTGACCTTGGTGCCCGGCGCCATCGGCGGCTGCTCCTCGTGCACCGCGCGCGCCGACCAGACCTCGCCGCCGATCTTCACCTGGCCCGTTTCGTAGTCCACTGTGGACACCACGACGGCGCGGGCGCCGATCAGCGCGTCGGTGCCGGTGGGCACGCTCGATCCGGCAAGGAACCGGCGCTTGAGGGCCGGGCGCGCCAGCGCGATCAGGCCGGTCGAGCTGACCGCGAACACCACGACGTCGACGACGATGCTGCCGGTGAGTGCTTCGGCCCCGGCTCCGAGCAGGGCACCGACGCCGAGCATGACCAGCACGAAGTCCCCGGAAAGCACCTCGGCGATCAACAGGACGACGCCGAGGATCAGCCAGATCACAGCCGCTGTCATGGACACATGCTCCCAGATCGGGCCGGTTCGCACCGGGTAAGCGACCCGCCGTGACCGACGCGTGACCTCGGCCGGACCGCCGTGGCGGCCCCTATCCGGCCGGGTCGGTGACGAAGTCGATGAGCCGTTCGACCGCGCCGATGAGCGGGGTTTCGAGGTCGCGGAAACTGCGCACCCCTGCCAGTACCCGCTGCCAGCCCTCGTAGGGCTCGCCCCAGCCCAGAGCCTCGCAGATGCCGGCCTTCCATTCGATCCCGCGCGGGATCTCCGGCCAGGCGCGGATGCCGACCGCGGCCGGTTTCACCGCCTGCCAGACGTCCACGTAAGGGTGGCCGGTGACCAGGACCTGCTCGTCGCGGACCTGTCCGACCAGCCGGGACTCCTTGCTGCCGGGCACCAGGTGGTCGACCAGCACGCCGAGGCGGCGGCCGGGGCCGGTGCCGAATTCGGTGATCCGCTCGGCCAGCACGTCCACGCCGTCCAGCGGTTCCACCACCACGCCCTCGACCCGCAGGTCGTGCCCCCACACCCGTTCCACCAGTTCGGCGTCGTGCTTGCCCTCGACCCAGATCCGTGAATCACGCGCGACCCGGGCTGCCAGCCCCTGCACCCGGACCGAACCGGACGCGGAGACCTGCCGGGGGGCGGCGGGTGCCTTCTTCACCGGGACGAGCGTGACCGGTTTGCCCTCCAGCAGGAACGCCGCCGGGGCGAGCGGGAACACGCGGTGGCGGCCCTTCGCGTCCTCGAGCACGACGTTGCCGTACTCGATCTTCACCACCGCGCCGCAGTAGCCGCTGGCCGGGTCCTCGACCACCAGGCCGGGTTCGGCGGGCACCTCGGGCACCTTCCGCTTGCGCGGACCGGACAGCACGTCGTCATAGGAACGGGAGCGCACGATCGGACACGCTAGTGCGGCCGGCGGGCTCTCGTCGCCGTGCCACGCCGTGCCGCGCGACCCTCAGGCCGTGTTCTTCCACATCTTGACCCCACCTGTGCCCGAGCGCGGGGTGGCGGAGAGGAAGGCAGAGGATTCGTTGACGAGCGTGATCATGCTGCCGGCGGTGTCGAACCCGTTGGCCTTGACCGGGACGCGGTCCCAACGCGCCGCGTCTCGGGACAGCCACACGCCCGCGGCACCGGCGGAGTCGCCGGTCGCGACGAACCAGCCCCGCCAGGCGGTCACGTGGAGAATGTGCTGCTTCTCGGGTTTGTCGACGTTGCTGTCCGGCAGCATCCCGGGTGACACGTCGTGGGAGGCGATCCAGTCCTCGTCCCCGGTCATCGGGCCGGGGCCGTCCTCGGTCCAGCCGGTGTCGTCCGCCGAGGAGAACATGATCGTGTCGGACGAGTCCTTGCCGATGCCGAAGATGGTGAATCCGTCGGCATCGGCCGTCACTTGCGGCACGTAGCCGTCGTAGAGGCCTTCGGCTTCGACGGTCTCCGGTCCGGTGAACGCCTTCCCGTCGGCCGAGTGCCAGACGCGCAGGGAATCGAAGCCGCGGTTGTCGATGAAGTCGTTGTCCAGCACGGAAATCGGGCGGTCGAAGCCGACCACCACCACCCCGTGGGCGCCGGCCGCCACCGCGGTGAGCGCTTCCCCCGGTTTGCTTCCGGCGAGTCGCGTCCGCCGCCACGTCTTTCGGTCCTCGATACGCCGGATCGCCGCGGTGGAGGTACTGGAGCCGAGGACGTAGGCGGCGCCGCGGTAGCCCGCGACCGGAACGCTGTGGCCCAGGTGGTGGAGGCCGTCCGGCTTCGCCTCGGTCCAGTGCGCGCCGTCCCGGGAGAAGTAGACGTCGCTGACCAGATCGTTCTGCTGGCCACGGTCGTTCGGCGCTGCCGGGACGGTATGCCCTCCGGCGAGCACGAACCCGTTGTTCCATCCGGCGCCGCCCTGCAGGTCGGTCACCCGGCCGGACGGCCGGGACGAGCCGGTTCAGGCGCACGGCGTCGCTCCGTCCGGTTCGCCCCAGACGACGGAGCCGTCCGCGGGGTACTGGGTGCACCACTTCTTCGCGGCGGTCGCCGCGGTCGTGCGGAACGGCCGGTCGCCGTCGCCGATGCGGAGGTCGCCCTTGGTACGGCCCGGGTAGGTAGATCCCGGACAACGCCGGTCCGCGGCGGACGACCTCGACCCTGATCGAGTGCAGGACAGCCGCTTCGGCGCTGACGCCCTGGAAGGTCACCTCGACCCGGCCGCCCGAGGTGAGCACCGCGCCCTCCGGCCCACCGCTCTCGGGCACCGGGATCGACGACTGTCCGCGGTCGGGCACGACCCAGCCGGTGTCGCACTGCTCGGGTCGCATCGTCATCGCCCACGCGGGTGCGGCGGCACGACTGCCGGACGGTCCGGCGACCGCCGGTTCGGGACGCGGGATCAGCCACGCCCCGGCGGCCAGCCCGGCGAGGGTGGCGACGACGACCAGTACGCCGACCGTCAGGCCGGTCGTGCCCGAGCGTGATTTCACGGTGATGTGCTCGCTGGACCCGCCGACGTGCACCTGGACCCCGTGTTCGGCGTAGTTCGCCTGGTGCACGGCCTCGGCTACGGAAGCCGCGCGGTCCAGCGAGCCCGTGGCCTGCCGGGAACGTCGTTCCGCCGCCCAGCCGGTCACCGCGCCCGCGACGACGAGGACGACGACGGCCAGCCACGCCCACACGTTCGTCCTGAGGTCGGTCGCGACATTGATGATCACGCCCAGAGCGGCCGAGACCGCGCTTCCGGCGAGAGCTTTGCCCCATCCCGCTCGCTGCCTGTCGATCGGAGTCTCCTCGGCGCCGGGGTGCCCTGCTGGGTCGGAGGCCAAAGTTACCGTGATCGGGGCACGAAGTCGCCGAGAACGCCGGAATGTCGTACTCGCCGGGCCGGTCAGCCTGCCAGCTCCAGAACGGCCTCGGTGAACGGCGTCGGTCCGCCGCGGCGCAGCGGACCCATCGCGACCAGCGGCGCCAGCGCCACACACCACGCCCGCACCCGGTCGCGGTCCTGGCCGGGCAGCCGGTCCAGCCCGTCGTCGAGGGTTCCGCCCGCGCTCATCGGCAGCACCGCCCAGTCGACCGCGTCGAACGCGGGATCGCCCGTGCACGGCCGGGGGTCGATCGCGACGATGCCGCGAGCCGGACCCGCGTCGAGCACGTTGCCCGGGTGCAGATCGCCGTGCACCAGCGCGATCGGGCCGTCGACCGCGAGCTTCTCGGCGCGGGCGAGGCCGGTGTGCAGAACCGCGAGCGGCAGGTGCGCCTCGGCGGGCGAGCCACGCAGCCGGCGTTCGGCAAGGGCGAACATCCAGCGGACGCGTTCGAGCTGGGTCGGGAACGGTCCGGCGGCCGGCACACCGTGCAGTTCCGCGAGCAGATCGGAGACCTCGGGCCACGGCACGTCCGCGCCCCGCTCGGTCAGCGTGCTGCCGGGTTCGAGACCTTCGAGCAGCACCGCGCCGTGGTCGAGGTCCGTGCGCAGGACCTGCACGACGCGCGACAGCCCGGACCAGGACCCCAGCGCGGCCGCTTCCGCGGTGGCCACGGCCCGGTCCGGGCACAGCTTCAGGGCCCGCAGGGTGCCGGCGGCGTTGCGGCACAGCACGGTGCGGCCGCTGTTGCCCGGCCGCGTGTCGTGCACGGTCAGTCCCCAGCGGCGGCAGAGGCCTTCGACCAGGCCGGGCAGCGCGTCACACCACGCTTCGGCGCTGGGGCCGAACCGGTCGACGAGCCGGGCGCGTGCCGCGTCGTCGATCAGCGCGACCATCAGAACAGCGGCCAGGGGATCGCGCGCCAGTCGTCGCCGGGTTCCGGGTGGATGGCCTCGGCGAGCAGCACGTCGGCGCGCCGGCCGAGCGCGCGGACCTCGAAGGTGCTCAGGTGCTCGGTGAGCGCCGCGCCGAGCCGGCCGTCGAGGTCGGCGCGCAGTTTGCGCAGCTTCTCCACCACCTCGGCGGGCAGCGGTTCACCGACCCAGCCCCACAGCACGGTGCGCAGCTTCGGATCGGTGTGCAGGCAGATGCCGTGGTCCACGCCGTAGACGCGGCCGTCGGGAGCGGGCAGCAGGTGTCCGCCCTTGCGGTCGGTGTTGTTCACGACCACGTCGAGCGCGGCCAGCTCCCGCAGGCTCGGGTGATCGGCGTGGACGAGCACGGCCGGGTCACCGAGCCGGTCGTGCGCGTGCAGCACCGTGCGCCAGCCTTCGGGAACTTCTTCCGGTGCGCAGACGTCGACGACGTCCTCGTCGGTGGTTTCCACCCACAGCTGCACCATGCCGGGGCCGAACGGGCCGTCGCGCAGCACGGTCGGTGGGATCGCACCGAGGCCGCAGGCCGCCGAGACCATCGCGGTCGCGACCTCCCGTCCGGCCAGCGTGCCGTCCGGGAAATCCCACAACGGCCGCTCGCCGGACACCGGCTTGTAGACCACCCGGCCGGTGACCCCGTCGAGCTCGATGGCGCAGAACAGGGTCACGTTCGAGGCGTCGACCAGCCGGCCCTCGACGTCGATGCGGCCGTGGGTGACGAACTCGTGGGCGCCGGGATCGCCGGGCGCGGGCGGGGTGCTCGCCACGGCCGTCCTCAGTCCTCGGTGACGTCGACGTCGCGGCGGTAGCCGTTCTGCCGGGGGCAGATGTGCCCGGCAGGGTCGAGCGGTTCCCCGCACAGCGGGCACGGTTTGCGGCCGGCGTTGACGACCCGGTCGGTGCGTTCGACGAATGCCCGCGCGGCCGCAGGGGTGAGGAACACCCGCACCGCGTCCGGGCCCTCCTCGGTGTCGTCGAGCACCACGGTCTCGTCGACCTCGCCCTCGGTCATCGCGAGCAGTTCCACGACGACCGCGCCGGAGTCGGCGTCCCAGCCCAGGCCCATGGTGCCCACGCGGAACTCCTCCTCGACCGGCACCGCCAGAGGTTCCACGTCGACCAGGTCGTCGGGCACCTCCTCGGGCACGTCGGCGCCGAACCGGCTGGCGACCTCCTCCAGCAGCGACCCGAGGCGCTCGGCGAGGACGACGACCTGCTGCTTCTCGATCGTGACGCTGATCGTCCGGACGTCCTCCGACGCCTGGAGGTAGAACGTGCGATCGCCGGGCTCGCCGACCGTGCCGGACACGAACCGGTCGGGCTTGCGGAAGACGTGGATTACGCGTGACATAGCACCTTCGACCCTAGGCCACCGCCGCATGATCGGCATCCGCCGCCCCGGGTTGACCGGATGCCGCGGCGGGTGTCCGACGCTGACCGTACGGGTCCGGACACGCAGCGGATCGCCGCTAGGCTTTCCGGGTGGCTCGGATCTCTTCGTACGGAACATGGACCTCGCCCGTGTCGGCAGCGGCCACCGCCGCGGCCGACCGTGGCGCGCAATGGCTCGCCGCGGTCGACGGTGTGCTCTGGTGGGCCGAAACCCGGCCGGCCGAGGGCGGGCGGGTCGCGCTCGTGCGGTCGCTGCCCGGCGGCGGCACCGAGGACGTGCTGCCCGAGCCGTGGAACGTCCGCAACCGCGTGCACGAGTACGGCGGACGGCCGTGGGTCGCGGTGGGCTCGGTGATCGTGTTCACGCACTGGACCGACCAGCGCCTGTACGCATTGAGCGAAAGCGAAGGCGAGATCGTGCCGCTCACCCCGGAGCCGGCCACGCCGCAGGGCGTCCGGTACGGCGATCTGCGGCCCGGTCTCGAGGGCGAGGTGTGGGCCGTGCGGGAGCGCAGCACCGGGCCGAGGCGTACGGACATCGCGCGGGAGCTCGTCGCGATCCGGCTGGACGACGGCGCCGAGCGGGTGCTGGTGGACGGCTACCGGTTCTTCACCGCCCCGCAGCTGTCCCCGGACGGCACACACGCGGCGTGGCTGGCGTGGGACCACCCGGCGATGCCCTGGGACGGCACCGAGTTGTTCGTCGCGCCGGTGGACGGCGACGGCTCGTTCGGCGCCGCGCGGGTGCTCGCCGGCGGACCGGAGGTCGCGGTGTGCCAGCTGGAGTGGGAGTCGGCGGAGCAGCTGCTGGTGCTGGCGGATCCGGACGGCTGGTGGAACCTGCACCGGGTCGGGCTCGACGGCACCGCAGTCAATCTCGCGCCGGTGCAGCGGGAACTGGGCGGCCCGATGTGGAAGCTCGGCGTGAGCTGGTTCGCCCCGCTGGGCGGCGGGCGATTCGCGGTGCTCGACGCCGGGCAGCTGGCGGTGCTGGACGAACACGCCGGTTCGGTGACCCCGGTGGACACCGACCTGACCGTGTGGTCGTCGGCCGGGCTGGTCCCGGTGCCGGGCGGGGTCGCCGGCATCGCCGCGGGCGCGCGGTCGGACGACGCCGTGGTGCGGATCGATCCGGCCACCGGGGTGGTGACCGAGCTGTCCCCGCGTCCGGACGAGCTGCCGTCCGCGGACTACCTGCCGGTGCCGCAGGAGCGGGTCTTCACCGCGGCAGACGGGTCGCGGATCCCGGCGTTCGTCTTTCCCCCGGCCAATCCGGAGTTCACCGCTCCCGAGGGTGAGCTGCCGCCGTATCTGGTCCATGTGCACGGCGGGCCGACCGGCCGCAGCGACGGTGCGCTGAGCCTGGACTTCACCTACTTCACCAGCCGCGGTATCGGAGTGGTCGCGGTGAACTACGGGGGCTCGACCGGCTACGGGCGGGCGTTCCGGGAGCGGCTGCGGGAGCAGTGGGGCGTGGTCGACGTCCAGGACTGCGTCGCGGTCGCCGAGGCGCTGGTGGCCGAGGGCCTGGCGGATCCGGCGCGGCTCGCGGTGCGCGGTGGCAGCGCGGGCGGGTTCACCTCCGCCGCCTCGATCACGACGACCCGTACCTACGCCGCGGCTACGGTGAAGTTCCCGATCCTGGACTTCACCTCCTGGACAGGAGACGGCGGCGAGACACACGACTTCGAGTCGCGGTACCTGACCGGGCTGGTCGGCCCGTACCCCGAGACCGAGCAGCGGTACCGGGAGCGCTCGCCGATCACGCACGTGGACTCCCTGGCCGGGCCGGTGCTGTTCCTGCAGGGCCTCGACGACCAGATCTGCCCGCCGGAGCAGGCGGACCGGTTCGTCGCCGGGCTCGCGGGGAGCGGGATCCCGCACGCCTACCTGCGGTTCGAGGGTGAGCAGCACGGATTCCGCAAGGCGGAGACGATCATCGCCGCGCTGGAGGCGGAGCTGTCGTTCTACGGGCAGGTCTTCGGTTTCGTTCCCCCGGACGTGCCGGTGCTGGAGCTGGACCGATGACACCGCCCCTGGAACCGGCCCGGAGGCCGGCTCGGCTCCGGGCCGGCGACACAGTGGCGCTCGTCGCGCCGTCGGGTCCGGTGCCACCGGACTTGCTGGACGCCGCTTTGCCGGTGCTGCACGGCTGGGGAGTGAAGGTTCGTGTCGGCGCCGGCGTGCGGAGGCAGCCAGGTGCCCCGGCGTACCTGGCTGCCTCCGACGAGGACCGGGCCGCGGAGTTCACCGAGGCGTGGCTGGACCCGGAGGTGCGGAGCGTGCTCGCTGCCCGCGGTGGGTACGGCGCCCAGCGGATGGTCGATCTCGTCGACTGGTCAGCGCTGTCCGCAGTGGAGCCGAAAGTGCTGGCCGGATCGAGCGATGTGACGGCTGTGCACCGTGCGGTGCACACGCGGCTCGGGCTGAGCACGCTCTTTTCGCCGATGCCGGCGAGTGTGCTGTTCGACGAGGTCGCCGCCGAGCACCTGCGGCGGACGTTGTTCGAGCCGGAGCACACGCGCGTCCTGCGGGCGCGGGAGCCGGACGTGCTGGTTTCCGGATGCGCCTCGGGGCTGCTGGTGGGCGGGAACCTGTCGCTGCTGGCGGCCGGGATCGGCACCCCGGAGCAGGGGTGCGCGCGGGACGGGATCGTGCTGCTGGAGGACGTGACCGAGAGCGTCTACCGGATCGACCGGATGCTCACGCAGCTGCTGCGGTCCGGCTGGTTCGCCGGGGTGCGCGGGATCGTGCTGGGTTCGTGGGCGGCGTGCGGCGATCCGGCGGAGATCCGGAATCTGGTCGCCGAACGGCTGACGCCGCTGGGGGTGCCGATGCTGAGCGGGTTCGGGTTCGGTCACGTCGCGTCGTCGCCGACGGTGCCACTCGGCGTCACTGCCGCACTGGACACCGAGCTCGCCACGCTCACCCTCGACTCCCCCGCGTTGGGCTGATCGCATGCGCCTGTCCCCGGAGGAAGCCCGCACCCGCCTCGCCGCCGCACGCGTGGCCCGCCTCGCGACGGCGGACGCCCGCGGGGTGCCGCACCTGGTTCCGGTGACGTTCGCCGTGCGCGGGGACACGATCGTCTTCGCGGTCGACCACAAACCGAAGAGCAGCACGGCGTTGCGGCGGCTGGCGAACATCGCGGACAACCCGGCGGTGTGCTTCCTGGCCGACGAGTACGACGAGGACTGGTCCCGCCTGTGGTGGGTCCGTGCGGACGGCGTGGCGCGGACGGTCCCGGACGGGGAGCGGGATCCGTTCGTCGGCTGGCTCGTGGCGAAGTATCCGCAGTACGCGGAGCGTCCACCGGAACACGCGGTGGTGGCGACGGAAGTCCGCGCCTGGCGGGGCTGGGCAGGTTCGTGACAACGGCAGTTCGCGCCTGGCCGGGGCTGGGCGGGCACCTGACAGCTGCATGGTGCAGCTACCTCACCGGGCAGTCACCCGGCGAGGCGGCCGCTGCTTCCGGTGCTCAGTCCACCGCGGGCGCGCCGAACAGCAGCGCGATCGTCACCGCACCGGGATCGGGCACGCCGACCGCGTGGTCGCCGACGTAGCTCGCCCGGCCCCTGCGGGCGCGGATGTCCTCGGTGCTGAGGGCGCCGCGTTGCGCGGCTTCCGCGGCGACCTCGAACGCGTCGCCCGGCGACGCGTCCGGCCCCAGCGCACGCAGCGCATCGGCGGCCGGGGACAATGCGTCCACCAGTGTCTTGTCCCCGACCTCTGCCTCGCCGACGCGCTGGATCGCCGCCAGCCCCTCCGCAGTGCCTTCGGCCAGCGCCGCGGCGGTCAGCTCGGTCCCGCTGCTCGCCGCCAGCGCCTGGAACAGCAAGCCGAACAGCGGGCCGCTCGTGCCGCCGACCCGGTCCAGGAACACCCCTGCGGTCGCAGACAGCACGTCGGCCGCGGGTGCCTGCGCGGGGAGCCCGGCGAGTGCCGTGCGGACGAGCTTGACCGCGCCGGTGATGTTCGCACCGAAGTCTCCGTCGCCCGCGGCCTGGTCGTAGGCGGTCAGCCGGGGTTCGCTGGCCTCGGTGCGGTCGGCGAAGCCGAGGATCCAGTCCTGTGCCGTCGTGGTGCTCATGCAGACTCCTCGTTGATCCAGGCGGCCGTGTGCGCGGGCGCGTCCCACAGTGCCGTCAGCTCGTCGTCGGTCCGGCTGAGCGACAGGGAGAACCCGCGCATGTCCAGCGCGGTCACCAGCGGGCCCACCCGCCGTCGTTCGAGTACGACACCACGCTCGGACAGCTCTTCGGCGAAGCGCTCGAAGATGCCGTACAGCTCGAGCGGGGTGACCGAGCCGAGGCCGTTGACCAGAGCGGTCACCCGCGATCCGGCGGTCAGGGCCAACGCGTCGGCCAGCGCGGCCGTCAGGTCGCGCACGAGCGGGCCGATCTCGGCGTTCTCCCGGACCACCCCGGAGCGCTCACCGTGGATGCCGACGCCGTATTCCACCGCGTTCTCCGGAAGCGTGAACGCCGCGCGGCCGGTGCCGGGTGCGGTCTGCGCGCCGGAGGCGACGGCGATGCTGCGGCTGCCGTCGACGATCCGCTTGCCCAGGCCTTCGAGTTCGTCCAGCGAACGTCCCTCGTCGGCCGCGGCACCGAGCAGCTTCTCCACGATCACCGTGGCGCCCGTTCCGCGCCGGCCGACCGCGATGTCCTCGGAGTCGGTCGCCACGTCGTCGTCCACCAGCACCCGCGCGCACGGGATCCCGTCGTGCTGCAGGCGCTCGGCGGCGATGCCGAAGTTGATCCGATCACCCGTGTAGTTCTTCACGATGTGCAGGACGCCGCCGGATTTCGCGACCGCGCGGGAGGCTTCGTAGACCTGCCGGTTGTGCGGGGAAGCGAAGATCCGGCCGGGGCAGGCCGCGTCGAGCAGCCCGCCGCCGACGAAACCGGCGTGCAGCGGTTCGTGGCCGGAACCGCCGCCGGACACCAGCCCCACCACCCGTCCTGGCGCGGGCCGCCGGGCGCTGAGGTAGCCGGGGTCGGCGATGTGCTCGACCAGACCGGCGTGCGCGCGGGCGAATCCGGCCAGCGCGGAGTCGACCAGGTCGTCGGGCGAGTTCGCGAAGTAGCTCATCGAGCGGCTCCTACCGGGGTTTCGAGCTGCGGCACGGTGCTCTCCCCGCGCCGCAGCGGGATGGTGCAGAGGCTGGACAGGATCGCGACCCCGGCGACGTAGGCCACGACCCAGCCCCATCCCCCGCCGCCCGCGACGATCAGCGCCGAGCCGAGCAGCGGGGCCAGCCCGCCGCCGAGCGTGGCGCCGAACTGCTGGGTGATGGACAGGCCGGTGTAGCGGACGTCGACCGGGTAGAGGTTGGCGAACAGCGCGGCCTGCGCGCCGTACATCGCGCCGTGGCCCACCGCGAGGCCGAGCGCCATCGCGACGGTGATCAGCACCGGGTCGCGGGTGTCGAGCAGCAGGAAGAACGGCACGGCCAGCACGACCTGGAACACCGCGCCGCCGATGTAGAGCTTGCGCCGCCCGATCCGGTCGGAGAGCCGGCCGAAGAACGGCAGGGTCAGGCATTCCAGTGCGCAGGCGATCAGGATCCCGATCAGCACCGGGGTCTTCTCCATGCCCAGCTGCGTGGTGGCGTAGGAGAGCGCGACGACGTAGTAGACGTTGAACAGGCCGCTTTCGGCGATTTTCGCGACGATCGAGAAGAGCACGTCCCGGAGCTGGTGCTTGAGCACCACGGCGACCGGTGCCTTGTGGGAGTCGGCCTCCTTGCGGAACCTGGCGAACTCGGGGCTTTCGCCGATCTTCAGCCGCAGATACAGGCCGAGTCCGATGAGGACGGCCGAGAGCAGGAACGGGATGCGCCAGCCCCAGTCCTCGAACTGGGCGTCGGACATCGTGGTGTCCAGAATGGACACGACACCGACCGGGATGAGGACGCCGGCAGGGGTGCCGATGTGTACGAGGCTGGTGTAGAAGCCCTGTTTGCCGCGAGGCGCGAACTCCATGGCCATCAGCACGCCACCGCCGTACTCACCGCCCATGCCCAGCCCTTGCAGCAGCCGGATCAGCACGAGCAGGATCGGCGCGGCCACCCCGATCTTCGCGTAGGAGGGCAGCACTCCGATCAGCACCGTGCCCAGGCCCATGATCAGCAGCGTGGTCACCAGCATCGCCTTGCGGCCCAGCCGGTCACCGAAGTGACCGAACAGCACGCCGCCGAGCGGCCGGGCGAGATAGCCGACGAAGAACGTGGAGAACGAAGCGAGCGCACCGACCGCCGGGGACACCGACGGGAAGAACACCTTGTCGAACACCAGCGCGGCAGTGGTCGCGTACAGCGTGAAGTCGTAGTACTCGACCGTGGTGCCCAGCGCGCTGGCCACCGCCACGCGCCGGGCGGCCGCGCGGTCCGCCGGTTGCTGTCCGCTCGTCGTCGAGGCGGCCTGCGTCATCGTCACTCCTTCACTTCGGTCGCCAACTAGAATATCAGATCCTGTATCTCTGTTACAGTGCGTACGGAAAGCCCATCTCTCACCTTCGGGAGCATCCCCATGTCACAGCTCGACCTGCACGGGATCATCGCCACGGTGGTCACCCCCTTCGACGAGCGGGACGAGGTGGACCACGACCTGCTCCGCGGCGAGGTCAAGCACTTGCTGAACCAGGGCGTCACCGCCATCTGCGCGTGCGGCAGCACCGGCGAGGGCCACACCCTGTCGGCCGAGGAGAGCGCCGCCATCTGCGCCACGGTCGTCGCCGAGGTCGCCGGCCGGGTGCCGGTGATCGGCGGCGTCATCCAGAACTCGACCGCCGAGGCGATCCGCTATGGCCACGCCCTCAAGGCGGCCGGCGTCGACGCGCTGCAGGTCACGCCCGTGCACTACGTCTTCGCGCCCTCGCAGGACGAAAGCGTCGCCTACTACCGCAAGATCGCCGCCGAGGTCGGGCTGCCGATCGTGCTCTACAACGTCGTGCCGTGGGCGCTGCTCGGCGTCGACGTCATCGAACGCCTCGCCGAGGAGGTGCCCGGCGTGATCGCGGTCAAGCAGAGCGGTGGCGACATCCACCTGCTGGCGCAGATCCTGCACCGTGTGCGCGACAAGATCACCGTGCTCGCGGCTCTCGACGACCTGCATTACCCCTCCTTCGTGATGGGTGCGCACGGTGCGCTCGCGGCTATCCCGACCGTCACCCCGAAGCTGTCAGTGGACCTGTGGGACGCGGTGCGCCGCGGTGACCACGAGGAGGCGCTTCGCCTGCACAACGTGATCCTCGCCGTGTGGACCGCGATCGACGGTCCGAATCTGCCCGCACGCATCAAGGCGGCGCTGGAGTTGCAGGGCCGCCACGGCGGGCTGCCACGGCATCCATTCGCCCCGGCCACCGATGCCGAACGCGCGACCATCCGTGCCGCGCTCGACGCTGCCGGGCTGCTCGCATGAGTACGGCGTCCGAAGTGGACAGTGCCGCGCGGTCGGCCGCCGCGGCGGCGCGCTGGGCCGAAGACCTGCCCCGAACGCGCCGCGCCGGCTTGCTGGAGGCGATGGCCGCCGAACTGGAGGCGGACGCCGAGGCGATCGTGGCGGACGCCGATCGCGAGACCTCGCTCGGTGAACCGCGCCTGCGCGGTGAGCTGAACCGGACCACCTACCAACTGCGGCTTTTCGCCGAGACCGTACGGGACGGCGGCTACCTCGAGGCCACTGTCGACCACGCCGGGGACACTCCGATGGGCCCGCGGCCGGACCTGCGCAGGATGCTCGTCCCGCTCGGGCCGGTAGCGGTGTTCGGTGCCAGCAACTTCCCGCTCGCGTTCTCCGTGCCCGGCGGTGACACCGCGGCCGCGCTCGCGGCCGGCTGCCCGGTGGTGATCAAGGCCCATCCCGCGCATCCGGACACCTCGCAGCGTTGCTTCGACGCGCTGTCGCGGGCGGCCAAGGCGAACGGGGCGCCGGACGGGCTGCTGGGGCTGGTGTCCGGGCAGCAGGCCGGCGTCGACCTGATCACGCATCCGGCGATCAAGGCGGCGGCGTTCACCGGCTCCCCCGCCGGCGGCCGCGTGCTCGGCGAACTGGCGGCGAACCGTCCGGAGCCGATCCCGTTCTACGGCGAGCTGGGCAGCATCAACCCGGTCGTCGTGACCGCCGCGGCCGCGGCCGAACGTGCCGCTGAACTCGGCACCGGCCTCGCCGGATCGGCGCTGCTCGGCGCCGGTCAGTTCTGCACCAAACCGGGGCTGGTGTTCCTGCCGGATTCCGAGGCAGGACAGCAGATCGCCGACGGTATGGCGGCGGAGTTCGCGGCCCGTCCGGAACACGCGATGCTCACCGCGGGCATCCGCGAGGCCTTCGACCGGCGGGCCGGCGAACTGGCCGCACAGGGCGTCACCGAGCTGATGCACGCCCCGGGTGGACGGCTGTTCTCCGTGGCCGCCGCGGAGTTCACCGAACCCGTCGCCGACGAGTGCTTCGGACCGTCCACCGTGCTGGTGCGCTACCCGGACGAGGCCGGACTCGATGCGGCGCTGGCGAAAGTGCCGGGTTCGCTCACCGCGACGCTCCACACCGGACAGTCCGAGGACGTCCGTGAGCTGACGCGCCGCTTGCGTGAGCGCGCCGGCCGGGTGCTGTTCAACGGCTATCCGACCGGGGTCGCGGTGTCGTGGGCGCAGCATCACGGCGGTCCGTGGCCCTCGACGACGTCGGCGCTGCACACGTCGGTCGGGATGACCGCGCCGAGGCGGTTCCTGCGGCCGGTGACCTGGCAGGACGCACCCGAGGCCGTGCTGCCCGAGGAGCTGCGCGAAAGCCCGGCCGAGGAGTTCCTCGTGCCCCGGCGCGTGGACGGACGGTGGTTGCCCCGCGGCTGAGCCGCGGGACGTTAGGGTGGGCGGGCCGATCGCCGAGGGAAACGAGGTGGCATGACCGCACCCGGCCCCGGACTCGTCACGGACAAGCTGTCCGAGCAGATCTACCGGTTGCTGCGCAGCCGGATCGTGCACGGGGAGCTCGAACCGGGGCACCGGATCGACCTGCCCGCCCTGATCGCGGAACTGGGCATCTCGAAGACCCCGCTGCGGGAGGCGCTGGCCAGGCTGGAGATCGACGGCCTGGTCAGCACCAAACCCCGCTCGGGAACCTTCGTCGCGACACTGACCGTCAAGGACATCGGCGAGGTGTGCGATCTGCGTCGCGGCATCGAATGGGCAGCCGCGTCCGAGGCCGCGCGGCGGATTCCCGAGGACCTCGTGCACGAGCTGCGCGCGGAGGTCGTCGAGGCCGAGCGCAAGGCGCGGGACGGCGACTACGAGCCGTTCTTCGCCAGCGACCAGCGGCTGCACGCGGCGATCATGACCCACTCGGGCAACGACCGGCTCATCCGGGTGCGGGATTCGGTCGAGGCCTACGTGCAGTGGATGCGGGTGGTCGGCGCCACCGGACCGCATCGCATCGCCGGGTCCAGCCGACGGCACCGGGAAATCCTCGACGCGCTGCTGACCCGCGAGCCCGCGGACGCCGCGGCGGCGGTGGCGCAGCACATCGAAGAAGTGAAGATCTGGACCATCGAGGACTTCGGGCAGCTCGGTCACCGCTGAGCACCGCCGCCCGGCTCAGCGGGCGGCCTCGGCGTCCGGGTCGAGTCGCTCCACCTTGTCGATCAGCACCAGGTAGGCGAAGAACCCGGCCACCGCGAGGATCGCGACGAACACCAGCGCGCCGTTGAAGGAGCCGCTGGCGTCGAGGATCACGCCGACGACGATCGGCACGATCGCCCCGCCCAGGTTCGTGAAGAACCCGAACACACCGCCGGAGAGCCCCATCATCCGCAGCGGCGCGATTTCCGAGGCCAGGGTCCAGCCGATCGCACTCATGCCCTGCGCGAAGAACGCCACCGACATCACCGTGATCACCGCGGCCGGCGCCGAGGTGTAGTTGCCCAGGATGATCGACGCCGAACCGGCGAAGCCGAGCATCATCGGCACTTTCCGGGCCACCGTGCGGGAAACCCCGCGTTTGAGCATCCGGTCCGACAGCGCGCCACTGAACAGCACCCCCACCAGCGCCGCCAGGTACGGCAGCGAAGCGAGGAACCCGGCCTTCACGAACGCCATGCCCTTCGCCTCGACGAGGTAGCTCGGGAACCAGGTCAGGAAGAACCACATCACGCCGTTGGTGCAGAACTGCGCGAGGTACATGCCCCACATCCGGCGCTTGGTCAGCAGGTACTTCAGGTCCGCCCGGGTGGCCTTGCGCTTCTCCTGCGGAGCCGCGTCGGCGGCGGTCAGCGCGCGCTCGGCGTCGTTGACCTTCGGATGCTCGGCCGGGGTGCTCTTGGCGAAGCGGAACCACAGCATCGACACCACCACCCCGGCGAGACCGAGCAGCAGGAAGATCGAATGCCATCCGTAGCTGGTCACCAGCCACGCCAGCAGCGGCAGGAACAGCGCCAGTCCGATGAAGTTGCCCGAGTTGTACACCGCGGTCGCCCTGGCACGTTCCTTCGACGGGAACCAGGCGGTGACCATCTTGTTGTTGCCCGCGAAGGAAGGCGCCTCGGCGATCCCGAGGGTGATGCGCAGCCCGAGGAATCCGGCGAACCCGCGGGCCGCCGCGATCGCACAGGTCGCCAGCGACCAGAACAGGATCGCGTAGCCGTAGGTGAGTTTCGCGCCGTAGCGGTCGAGCAGCCAGCCGCCGGGGATCTGGCACAGCACGTAAGCCCAGGAGAACGCCGAGAGCAGCGCGCCCTGCTGGGTGCCGGACAGGCCGAACTCGTCCTTGATCGCCGGCATGGCGATCGAGAGGATCGTGCGGTCCAGGTAGTTGACCGCCGTGACGGCGAGGATGAGACCCAGGATCCGGTACCGGACCGTGGTGGGACGCAGGCCCGCCGCGAGGGCGGACACGCGTGGCTGCACTGCCATGCCGTGCTCCAGGGGACGACGGGCGGCCCGGGTGGCCGCGCCGGGGAGAGGTCAGAACCGGGCGAGGACCTTGCCGGGGTTCAGGATCGAGCGGGGGTCGAAGGCGGTCTTGATCCACCGGTGCGCGTCGAGGCCGACCGGACCGAGTTCGCGTTCGAGCCAGCCGCGTTTGAGCAGGCCGACGCCGTGCTCGCCGGTGATCGTGCCGCCGAGGCGCAGGCCCAGCGCCATCACGGCCTCGAATGCCTCCTCGGCCCGCCGCTTCTCGTCCGGGTCGGCGGCGTCGAAGACGATCGTGGGGTGCATGTTGCCGTCGCCCGCGTGGCCGGTACAGGCGATCCGGACGCCGAGCCGGTCGCCGATCTCGCCGACGCCGGCGACCAGCTCCCGCAGCCGGGTACGGGGAACGCACACGTCGTCGCTGAGCAACGCACCGCGCTTTTCCAGCACCAGGCCGACCGAACGGCGGGCGGCGAGGAAGAGCTTGCCTTCTTCGGGATCGTCGGCGACCAGGGCTTCTCCCCCGTGCCGCCGCACTGCCGTGGTGAACCCGCCGAGCACGCCCTCGGCCTCGGCGACGGAGTCCGACTGGGCGATCAGCACGGTGCTGGTACCGGGCGGGAAACCGTAGTCGCGCTCCCGCGAGACCTCCGCCAGCCCCACCGGATCGATCAGCTCCAGCAACGACGGGCGCAGTCCTCCGGTCATCACGTCGGTGACCGTCGCGCAGGCGGAGCCGAGATCGCCGAAGAACGCGATCGCGGTGCGCGGTGCCTCCGCCGCGGGACGCAACGCGGTGACGATCTTCGTGACCACGCCCAGCGTTCCCTCGGATCCGGTGAACAGCCGGGTGAGGTCGTAGCCGGCCACGCCCTTCGCCGTGTCGCGTCCGGTGCGCAGCACCCGCCCGTCGGCCAGCACGACCTCCAGTCCGCGGATCCAGTCCGCGGTCACGCCGTACTTCACACAGCACAGCCCGCCCGCGTTGGTCGCGACGTTGCCGCCGAGCGTCGACATCTCCCAGGAAGACGGATCCGGCGGGTAGAACAACCCCCGCCGCGCCACCGCACGCGAGAACTCGGCGTTCACCACACCCGGTTCGACGGTCGCGATCTGGTTGTCCTCGTCGATGCCGAGGATCGCCGTCATCCGCTCCAGTGAAAGGAGGATGGCGCCGTCGACCGCGTTGGCGCCGCCGGACAGCCCGGTCCGCGCGCCTTGCGGCACGACCGGAATCCGGTGCTCGTAGGCGTACCGAAGAACCGCCGAGACCTCCTCGGTGGTGCGCGGGCGCACAAGACACGCCGGAACCCCGGCCGGACACGTCGACGCGTGATCACAGCTGTGCGCGGCGAGCACGTCCGGATCGGTCTGCACCGTGCCACCGGGCAGCACCGCCGCCAGCGCGGTGGTGAGGTCGGTCGTGGCGAGCGGGACACTCATCGGTGAGTTCCTCCGGTTCGGATGGGCGGCGACCGGCACCGTCGGCCGGGTGGGATCGATCGGCGCGTTCGGACGGGAAGGCGGGTCAGCGCAGCGGCTCGACGCCGGGCGCGAGCAGGCCCGCGCCGTCGAGTGCGGCCGCGATCCGGGCACTGACCTCGGGAGTGACCGGGCTGACCGGCCGCCGCGGCAGCCCGCCGTCGCGGCCCTGCAGACGCAGCGCCTCCTTGATGGTGGCCGGCTGGTTCGGCCCGTCGATGGCCCGCCAGATCGGCAGGATCCGGCCGTGCAGCTTCCGGGCGAGCGCCAGATCGCCGGACTGCACCGCGTCCCACAACGCGGTGGACAGGAACGGCGTCACCGTCGGGATCGCCGCCAGCGCCCCCTGCGCGCCGAGGACGAACGCCGGCAGGTGCAGGTCGTCCACCGCGGCCAGCACGGAAATCCGGTCGGACACCGTCTCCACCAGATCGGCCAGCTTGTGCAGATCGCCGCCGGACTGCTTGATGCCGATCACCCACGGCAGATCGGCCAGCCGATCGACGAGCGCGGGCTCGATCAGCGCCCACGGCACCACGTTGTAGATCACGATCGGCAGCTCCAGCGCCGCGCCGATCTCCGCGTAGTACTCCACAGTGGACTCGGCCGTCGGCGCCCACAGGTAGTGCACCGGCGTGATCTGCAGGGCCGCGACGCCGGCGGCCTTGAGCGCGGCGCCATAGCGGAGCACCTCGTGCGTGGAGTTCTGGATGATGCCGCCGATCACCGGCACCCGGTCGGCGACCTCCTCGACGACGGTCGAGCACACCAGCGCGCTCTCCTGCGCCGACAACGCGTTGCCCTCGCCGGTGGTCCCGCACGCGCACAACGCGGTGACCTCGGCGCCGAGCAGATGGCGGACCTCCGCGCGTAGTCTGCCGGTGTCGATCTCGCCGTGTTCGTCGAACGGGGTCACGACCGTGGCGATGATTCCGCGCAGTGCGGGTCCGGGCTTCTCCGGCATGGACTGCTCCTCGTCGGCTGGAACATCAGATGTAATACTTCATTACCGGACGTGCACGAGGCCGTCGGCTGCGAAAGGACTTCGATGACGACGCCGGAAACCGGGTTCGCGGTGGTGACCGATTCATTGGCCGACCAGGTCTACCGGCTGCTGCGCGACCAGATCGTGCACGGCCGCCATCCGCAGGGCGAACGCCTGGACATCCCCGCGCTGGCGGCGTCGATGGGGGTGTCGAAGACGCCGATCCGCGAGGCACTGGTCCGCCTCGAAGCCGACCAGCTGGTCGTCACGCGGCCGCGGTCGGGCACGTTCGTCGCCCGCATCACCGCCGCGGACATCGACGAGATGTGCGGGATGCGCAAGGCGATCGAGTGGTTCGCGACCGGCGAGGCCACCCTGCGAATGCCCGAACGGACCAAACGCCGGCTCAAAGCCGAACTCGAGACGGCGGACCGGGCCGCCGCGCGCGGCGACTACGAACCGTTTTACCGCTCCGACCAGAACCTGCACCGCTCGATCGTCGAGCACGCCGGCAACGCGCGGGTGGTCGCCGTGCGCGACGGCATCGAGGCGTACCTCGAATGGCTTCGCATCGGCGACACCACCGACCCGGCACAGGTCGCCGTCTCCGCCGCACGCCACCACGAGATCGTCGACGCGATGCTCGCCGGCGACGCCGCGGCGGCCCGGGAGGTCGCGGCGCTGCACGTCGACGAGGTCCGCGAGCAGACCCTCGCCGATTTCCACGCCGCGCATCCCGAGTCCTGACCTGTCAGGCGAGCTTTACGTCCGCGGCCACGAGCGCGGCTCGCAGCGCCTCGCGTTCCGCGTCGCTCACCGGTGTCAGTGGCGACAGCCCATGTCCGCCGTCGCGGCCCTGCAACGCCAGCGCGGCCTTGATTCGCACGGTCATGTTCGGCCCGTCGATCGCCCGCCACACCGGCAGCTGCTTGTTGTGCAGCTCCAGTGCGGACGCGTGGTCGCCACGCCGCACGGCGTCCCACTGGGCCAGGCACAGTTCCGGCACCACCGTCAGCGTCGCGCTGATCGCGCCCTGCGCGCCGAGCAGGTAGCTCGGGTACAGCAGGTCGTCGACGGCGGTGAACACCTTTCCGCCCTCGGGCGCGAGGTGCAGCAGATCCGCCAGCTGGTGGATGTTGCCGCCCGACTGCTTCACCCCGATCACGTTCGGGACCTCGTTCAGCACGCGGGCGACGGTGGTCGCCGGGATGAGCGCGTACGGGATCACGTTGTAGATCACGATCGGCAGGCCGGTCTCGTCGGCGATGCGCCGGTAGTACTCGACGGTGGTGTCTTCGTCCGGCTGGAACAGGTAGTGCACCGGCGTCACCTGGAGCGCGTCCACCCCGGTGGCAGCGATCGCCTTGCCGTAGCGGATGACCTCCCTGGTGCTGTCGCGGATGATCCCGGCGACCACCGGAACCTGCCCGGCGGTCTCGGCCACCGCGGCCTCGGCGAACGCGACCGAATCCTCGAGGCTGACCATCTGGCCGTCGCCGGTGCTGCCCGTGATGCACAACCCGTGCACGCCGAGGTCGAGGTGGTAGCGGACCTCCGCGCGCAGGGCCGCCGGATCCGGCTGCTCGTCCGCGGTGAACGGGCTGACCAGCGGCGGGATGATGCCGTGGAGATCGAGGGTCATCGCAAGTCCTTTCATGGGCCGCGGCACGGAAACCCCGCCGCCAGACGGGATTCCGGACGCCGGCACGCGCCGGGAGAAGGTCGGACCGGGAATGTAACCGGTGACATTTCTACCTTCGGCGACCGGGGCCGCTTCTGTCAAGAGCTACCGCTGCGCATGATCGCGACTGCCACGACGGTCAGCAGCGACAGCCCGCACGCGGTCAGCAGTGCTGTGCCGGCTCCGCTGGTGAAGAAGAGGCTGCCGAGTGCTGCGACGCCGAGCGTGCCGCCGAACTGCTGCACGGCGTTGAGCAGTCCCGCCGCGGACCCGTTCTCCTCCGGTCGCACCTTCGCCAGCGCGGTGGTGAAGAACGGCGCGGTGAACAGGCCGATGCCGGCTCCCACGACGGCCAGCGCCACCGGCAGCGCGTCCGGAGCCAGGAGCACCGTGACCACACCGGCGAGGAGCACCGCGAGCCCGGTGTACATGACGGATCCGCCGGCCCGGGGCACGAGCCAGTTTCCGGCGACCACCGCGGCCAGCCCCATCGCGACCGACCAGGGCAGCAGCCGGAGTCCGGTGGTGAGCGCGCCGGCGTGCTCGATCAGCTGGGCATGCAGCACGAACACCTGCAAGAGCCCCTGCATGACCGCGTAGAACAGGGTGGAACACACCAGTGCGGCCGGGAACCGGATCCGGGCGAACAGGCTCGGTTCGACCAGTGGCGCGGACCGCAGGCGCTGAGTGACCGCGAATCCGGTCAGCACCACCGCGCCGAGACCCAGCAGCAGCCAGTGCGCGCGCTCGATCAGCGGATAGATCACCAGCCCGGAGCCGGCCGCGACCAGCAGTGTGCCGAGCACGTCGAAACGAGGCCGGTGTGGCGCGAAGCTTCGCGGCAGCAGCCGGGTTCCGACGAGGGTGAGCACCCCGAGCGGCACGTTGACCAGGAACACCGAGCGCCAGGAGGAACCGAACAGGTCGGTGCTGGTGAGCACCCCGCCGAGAACCGGTCCGCAGACGGCGGCCAGGCCCATCACCGGGCCGATGGTGCCGAAGGCCCTGCCGAGGTCCGGACCGTCGAACATGGCCCGGATCAGGCCGATCGTCTGCGGAATGACCAGCGCCGCCGCCGCGCCCTGCACGGCTCGCGCGGTGATCAGCATCGTCGGCGTGAGTGCGCACGCGCACACCAGCGAGGCGAGCACGAAACCGGTCATGCCGAGCCGCAGCGCCCGCCTGCGGCCGATGATGTCCCCGATCCGGCCACCGGGGATCAGCAGCACCGCGAAGGCGAGCGTGTAGGCCGCGGTGAACCATTGGATGTCCGCACCGTCCCCCTGCAGTTCATTGCGGATCACCGGCGCCGCGACCTGGACGATCGTGGTGTCGAGCAGGTTCATCGCTTCGGCGAGCAGCAGCACGCACAGTGCCACCCACCGACTGCTCCGGGTGCCGGTCCCCGTGTCGTCGGGTCTGATCGATGTGGTCATGTCGCCGAGTCTGGAAAGACCGCGACACCGCCACCACATCTGCACGGGATAGTGCGAGAATCTTCCATGAAGGGGCCATTCGACAAGGGATCGTCACGTGAGCCTGGACCAGCTGGACACCGCGATCGTGCACGCGTTGGATGTGGACGGGCGGGCGACGTACGCCCGGATCGGTTCGGTGCTCGGCGTGTCCACCCAAACCGTCGCGCGCCGCTGCCGCCGGCTGCGCGACACGGCCGGGCTGCGCGTGATCGGTCTGCCGGATCCGGAACAGGCCGGGCTGACCCGGTGGCTGCTGCGGATCACCGCCGCTCCCGCGGGCGCGCGGGGACTCGCCGATTCCCTGGTCCGGCGCGGGGACACGCAGTGGGTCAAGCTCGTTTCGGGCGGGACCGAAATCTTCGCCATCGTCAACGCGACCGACGACGGCGATTCGGCCAGGGCGATGTTGCTCCACGACCTTCCGCGCACCGCCAGCGTCCACGCCGTCCGCGCGCACTGCCTGCTGCACAGTTACTTCGGCGGGCCGAGCGCGTGGCGCGGCCGCCGGGACAGCCTGGACGAGGCGCAGCAGGCCGAACTCACCGAGCCACAGCCGCGGATGCCGTTCGCGCAGATCCGTCCGCTCCACGCCGGGGACGGGCCGCTGCTGACCGCGCTCCAGCGCGACGGACGCGCCAGCCACGTCGAACTGGCCCAGGCCACCGGCTGGTCCCAGGCCACGGTCGCGCACCGGCTCGCCGAGCTCCGCAGCGCCGGAAGCATCTACTTCGACCTGGAGATCGACGCCGCCGAATACGGTGTGCGCACCCATGCCATGCTCTGGCTCGCGGTGGAACCGGCACATCTCGACACCGTGGCGCGCGAACTGGCCGAACACCCCGAGGTCGCCTTCGTCGGAGCGATCACCGGGCCCAGCAACCTGATGGTCAACGCGCTCTGCGGCACTCCCGCGGAACTCCACGCCTATCTGGTCACCCGGATCGGGCGTATCGACGGCATCCGCGGTGTGGAGACCACCCCGGTGCTACGCACCCTCAAAGCGTCCAGCCCGATCCCGGACCGCCGGCGATCGCATCCGTGACCTCCTGGCGGTTACCGCGGCGGTTTCAGCGACCAGGCCGGGCGCAGGAGCTGCGGATGTGGAACCGGGTCGGGAGCACGACGTCGGCACCGGCGGTCCGGCCGCCGTCCAGGTGGGTGAACAGCAGCGTGCCGGCCTGTGCGCCGATCTCGTAGGCGGGTTGTTCGATCGCGGTGATCGGCGGGTCGACGAACGGGAACAGGTCGGTGTCGTCGAAGGTGACCAGCGACAGGTCGGCCGGGATCCGCACCCCCCGCTCCCGCACGGCCTGCAACGCGCCGATGGCCAGCACGTTGTTGAACGAGAACACCGCCGTCGGCCGGACGTCCAGGTCCAGCACCTCGCACATCGCGGTGTAGCCGCCGGCCGTTCCGAGGAACCCCTCGCGCACGCACTCCGGGCGTACGACGAGCCCGGCCGCCTGGCAGGCCTCGCGGAAGCCCGCCAGCCGTTGGGTCGCGGTCGGCATCCCGGACGGGCCGGAGATCATCCCCAGGTCGGTGTGTCCCAGGTCGATCAGGTACCGCACGGCCTCGCGGGCCGCGCCGAGACTGTCGGTACGCACCAAGGGAATCTCGCCGAGGTCCGGTGGGCGGCGGTCGACGAAGACGGTCGGGATGCCGTTTCGCACCAGCCGCGCGACCCCCTCCCCCACACCACTGGAGGACAGCAGCGCCACGGCGTCCACCGTGCGCCGCGCGAACGAGGCGAGCACCTGCGCCTCGCGTTCGGAGTCGAAGTCCGAACTGGCGATCAGCACCTGGTAGCCGCGGCGCACCGCCTCGTCTTCCAGGCCGCGGGCGACCTGGGCGGTGAACGGGTTCGCGATGTCGGACACCAGCAGTCCGAGCAGGCCGGTGCGGCCTCGGGACAGGCTGGCGGCCACGCCGTTGCTGACGTAGTCCAGCTCGCGGACCGCGCGCAGCACGCGTTCCGTGCGGTCCGGGCTAACCGGCGTACCGCCGTTGAGCACTCGCGCGACCGTTGCCGTGGAGACGCCGGCGGCCTTGGCCACGTCCCGGATGCTCACCATGCGTTCCTCCTCTGCCGCTGCCGATTATGGCGTCCCGGTGGTTGACAGACCGACCGAGCCCACCGAGACTGCTCGCACGATGTAACCGGTGACATTCCCGGTCTCCCCGTCCCTGTGAACGCACAGCGAGGTGCAGGATGACAGTCGAAGGCAGCGCGACCACCGAGCGCGCGGCCCCGCCCCGGCCCCGGGGGCGCAACGTGCGGTGGGCCGTGATCAGCGCGTTGACGGTGCTGACCATCACGAGCTACCTCGACCGCGGCAACCTTTCGGTGGCCGCGCCGGCGATCCGCGAGGACCTCGGCTTCAGCGCCACCCAGATGGGACTGGTGCTGTCGGCGTTCGTGTGGCCGTACGCGATCATGAACCTGCCCGCGGGCTGGGCGATCGACCGGTTCGGGCCGAAGGTCATCATGACGGTGGCGGCTGCCGTGTGGTCGATCGCCGGGGCCGCCACCGGCCTGGCCCGCAGCGTCGCGTCGTTCCTCGGGTTGCGGGTGCTGCTCGGCGTCGCCGAAGCACCGCTGTTCCCCGGTGCGCTCAAGGCGACCGACCAGTGGTTTCCCGACCACGAGAAGGCGCGGGCGACGAGTGTGTACATCGCGGCCACGCAGGTCGGGCTGGCGATCGCGCCGCCGATCACCACGGCGCTGCTGATCGCGGTGGACTGGGAGCTGATGTTCGTCCTGGTCGGCGCGCTCGGGGTGCTCGGTGTGCTGTGCTGGTGGCTGGCGTACGAGAAGCCGGACCGGCATCGGCGCGTCACCCGCGAGGAACTGGCCTACATCAAGGAGAACCAGCGCAGTGCGGCCGCGGCTTCGTCCGGGGTCGGCAAGCAGTGGGTGCGGCTGTTCCGGTACCCGACGATCTGGGCGATGATCATCGGCGGGTTCTGCCTGCAGTACGTGTTCTGGTTCTACATCACCTGGCTGCCGAGTTATCTGGAGTCGGCCCAGCACTTCTCGATCAGCGCCGCCGGACTGCTGTCCGCGCTCCCCTACGTGGCGGGCGGGGTCGCCGTGGTGATCGGCGGCCGGTTCTCCGACGCGCTCGTGCGACGCGGGATGCGGGCCATGGACGCCCGTCGCCGCACGATCGCCGGCGGCTCGCTGCTGACCGCGTTCGCGCTCGGCGCCACCGCGCTGAGCACCGGGCCCGCGATGGCGGTCACGCTGCTCACGGTCGGGATGTTCACCTACAGCCTCACCACCGCGTCGTACTGGGCGCTGGCTTCCGACGTCGCCGAAACGTCCACAATGGTCGGTTCGATCGGCAGTATCCAGAACTTCGGGGGTTTCCTGGGCGGCGCGTTCGCGCCGATCGCCACCGGCGTCATCGTGGACCGGCTCGGCGGGTTCGTGCCCGCGCTGGTCGTGGCGGCGCTGCTGCTGCTGGTCAGCGTCGTGTCCTACGGGTTCCTCGTGCGGAAAAGGCTGCCGGTGTGAGCGCGGACGTGGTGGTGGTCGGAGGCGGTTCGGCAGGGGTGGCCGCCGCGGTGTCGGCGGCGGAGGAAGGCGCGCGGACCGTGCTGGTGGAGGCTTCCGGGTCGGTCGGCGGAACGCTGGCGTGGCAGTGGCTGGAGCATTCGGCGGGTTTCCACGACGTGCGCGGCGCCCAGGTGACCGGTGGTTTCGGCCAGCGCCTGGTGGATCGGCTGGTGGCTGCCGGCGCCTCGCCAGGGCACGTGCGCGACGACGTCGGCTACACGGCCAGCCGTACGCCGGTCGACCACGCCGCGCTCGCGCTGACCCAGTCGATCCTGCTCGAGGAGGCCGGGGTTTCGGTGTGGCTGCAGTCCACGCCGTGTGAGCTGCGGCGCAGCGGTGCGGACATCGTTTCGCTGGGCGTGCAGACTCCGCAGGGCCGGCGGAGTCTGCCGGCGCCGGTGGTGGTCGACACGACCGGTGACGCCGCGGTGGCCGCGCTGGCGGATGCGCCGATGCAGCCCGACACCGAGGAAACGCAACCGGCGTCGTTGTCGTTCAAGGTCGGCGGGATCGACGTGCCGGCGTTGCTGGCCTACCTGCGGGCGCATCCGGACGAGGTCCGGCCGGGAAGCGTGCTCGCCGAGGACACCGCCGAGCACGTCAACGTCTGGGGCTTGGGGCGGCTGCTCGCCGAGGGCCGTGCCCGTGGACTGCTTTCCCTGCACCGCACCGAATTGCACCTGGCGGCGTGGCCGCGGCGGGGTGAGGCGGTGTTCAACGTGACCCGCACGCCCACCGGTACCGGCGACGGCTGGATGGGCAGCGCGCACGCGCGGCTGGCACGGCAGGTGCTGGAGGTCGTCGGCTGGCTGCAGACGATGGTCCCCGGTTTCTCGCGATGTTTCCTCGCCGCGGTCGCGGACCGGGTCGGGGTGCGGGAGTCCCGGCGGGTACTGGGCGCGTACACGATGACCGGTGCCGATGTGCACGGCGGCGCCGAGTTCCCGGACGTCATCGGCCGCGGCGCGTTCCCGGTCGACGTGCACTCGGCGACCGCGCCGGGACTCTCCCACACCGACGCGGTCGGCACCGGGTACGCGATTCCGTTGCGGGCGTTGCAGGTCCCGGCTGTGCCGAATCTCCTCGTCGCCGGCCGGTGCCTGTCGTCCTCCCACGAGGCCAACGGCAGCCTCCGCATCACCGCGACGTGTTTTGTGACAGGGGAAGCGGCCGGGGTGACTGCCGCGGTGGCCGCGGCCGCCGGTACTCCGGCGGCGCAGGTCGAGGCGGGACAGGTCCAGGCCCGGCTGCGGAAGCGGGCAGCTGTGCTGGACGCGGGGTGATGCCGGACCGGATGCCGGGTCGCCTGCTCAGCGGTGCAGCCGACGTCCGGCGCCGCACCGTTCACCCGGAGTGATCACCTGGCACCGGAGTTCGACCGATTCCGCGTCGGCGCCGTCCGGCTCGCGTTCCCAGGCGAGCAGCGCCGGAAGGTCGGCGACGGTCGTGCGCCGGACCTGGAGTCCGGACGCGGTCATCGGGGTCAGTCGCGGTGCGCGGGGGCCGGTTCGGGGAGGAACTCCTCCTTCGGCTTGCGCCAGGCGGCGATCAGGCCGAGTGGGTCCGGGCGCAGCAGGGACGCGGCCGCGTACAGGCTGACCAGCACGACGACTGCGATGAACCACCAGTCGTAGAGGGCCTGTTCGCCGGTCGGGTAGTAGACCAGGGTCACGAACACCGACACCGCGACCACCGCGGACAGGTGGCGCCGCTGCCACCGGAACGCGGAGATCAGCACGAAGCCCCAGGTCAGGTACCAGGGCAGGGTCGGCGGCATGAGGATCGCGACGGCCAGCAGGGTGATCGCCGCGCGGTACACGGCCTCCTTGCCACCGCCCCGGGCGAGCCACCACTGGCGCACGCCGAACGCGATGAGACCGACCATGGCGATCGCGCGGGCGACCGTGACGAACGGCGACGAGGGCACGTCCGCGACCAGGTGCACGAGGTTGTACACGGCTTCGCCGATGCCGGTCGGGAAGTTGAGCCAGTTCGCGATCAGCTGGGGGGCGCTGAGCCCGGACCACCAGCCGAGGTTCAGCGAGCCGAGTGAGATCCAGGTGCCGGCGACGAACACCGGCAGGAACAGCCCGACCGCGGCGGCACCGGCCTTGAAAAAGTTCCGGGTCTTCGACGGGCCCTTGAGGTCGGCGGCCCACATCCACACCAGGAACGGCAGCGCGACTGCGGCGGTCGGTTTGATCAGCATGCCGACGGTGACCAGCACGACCGCGAGCACGTGCCGCCGCTCCAGCGCGGCGAGCACGCCGATGGCCAGGAAACCGAGCATCATCAGGTCGTTGTGCGGGCCGCCGAAGAGGTGGATCACCATCATCGGGCTGGCGACCGCGACCCACAGCGCGACCGGCAGCTTCCCGCCGAGGCGGGACACCAGCCGCGGCAGTGCCCACAGCGTCATGCCGAGCCCGACCAGCAGCACGACCCTGGTCAGGATCACCCCGGCGATCATGGTGTCCTGGGTGATCGCCACGATGCCCTTGGAGATCAGCAGGAACAGCGGGCCGTACGGGGCCGGCGTGGTCTGCCACAGCGGGTGCACGTTCTGCACCACGTTGGGCAGTACGCCCAGTTCGGCCGGGCCGTTGGCGTACGGGTCGAGCCCGTACAGCAGCTGCGCGCCCTGCCCGAGGTAGGAGAACACGTCGCGGGTGAACAGCGGTGGCGACACCAGCAGCGGCGCCATCCAGCACAGCGCGGCGATCAGGATCGGGCGGGACCCGATGCGCCCGGCCAGCACGTAGCGGCCCAGCCGCACCCAGGCCCACACGACGAGCGCGAAACCGGTGTAGAGCAGGGCGTTGGCCAGCGCGCGGCCGTGCCCGTAGCGGATCCACGACAGCGGCCCGTGGCCGAGCACCGGGTCGCGGATGAGGATGCCGCCGGCGCCGAGTGCCGCGAGCATGAGCAGGGTGCTTCCCACGGTGCCCATCGCGATGGTCCGGTACGGGAAACGCGAGGGCGTGAGGAAGCGCCGGTCGAGGGTGCCCGCGGTCGGCTGCGCGGCGTCGGTGGTGGTGGCCATTTCGATCCAGGAGATTACCGGGTGAAGTCCCGCGTGCCCGCGCGGGCTACCGGGAAAACGGTGTTCGTTCAGGTGTTCGTCCCCGTCGGGGGCAGTGGGGCGCTATCCGGCGGCTCGTTCCGCCGTACCGCCCGGCAGCGCCGCCAGCAGCGATTTCGTGTATTCGTGCCGGGGGTCCAGCAGGACCTGCTCGACGGTACCCGTTTCGACCAGCTCGCCGTGGTACATCACCGCGACACGGTCCGCGATGTTCCAGGCGAGGCCGAGGTCGTGGGTGATCACCAGCGCGGCGAGGCCGAGCCGGCGGCGCAGCCGCAGCAGCAGCGCGAGGATTTCGCCGCGCACTGACGCGTCGAGCGACGCGACCGGTTCGTCGGCCACCAGGACCTCGGGTGCCAGGGCGAGCGCGCCGGCGATGACCACGCGCTGGCGCTGGCCGCCGGACAGCTCGTGCGGCAGCCGGTCGAAGTACTTCTCCGGCGGCCGCAGCTCGGCGGCCTCCAGCGCCTCGAGCACGACGCGGCGTTCGTCGGGGAGACCGTGGATGCGGGGGCCCTCGGCCACGGCCTCGTAGACGGTGTGCGCGGGGTTCAGCGCGCTCGTCGGGTCCTGCAGCACGAGCTGGACCTGCCGCCGGTAGGCACGCAGTTCGGCGCCGCCGGTGGGCACCGGTCGGCCCGCGTAGCGGATCGTGCCGGAGTCCGCTCGTTGCAGCCCGAGCAGGGTGCGGGCGAGGGTGGTCTTGCCGGAGCCGGACTGCCCGACCAGCGCGACGATCTCGTCCTTGCCGACGGCGAGGTCGACCCCGTTGACGGCGTGGATCCGTTTGCCGGTGCGGTCGCGGAAGGAGACGTGCAGGTCTTGCGCGGCCAGCAGCGGTGCCTCGTCCTCCCCCGGGCGGTGCTCGGGTTCGGGTGGCAACGGCGTCGCGGTGGCCGGCGCGAAGCGGGAGACCGGGTCGCCGACGGTCGGGAACGCCGCGGCCAGCGCGCGGCTGTGCTCGTGCCGGGGCGCGGTCATCAGCTCGGCACTGGGGCGTTCCTCGACCACCTCCCCGTCGTACATCACCGCGATGCGAGCGCAGGTGGAGGCGAGCACGGACAGGTCGTGGCTGATCATGACGAGCCCGATGCCGCGTTCGGCGACGAGTTTCGAAAGCACCGACAGCACCTGTGCCTGCACGATGACGTCGAGCGCGGTGGTCGGTTCGTCCGCGATGATCAGCCGTGGCTCGCAGGCCAGCGCCATCGCGATCATCACCCGCTGTTTCTGCCCGCCGGACAGCTCGTGCGGATAGGCGCCGGCCCGGGCGGGTGGCAGGTCGACCTGCGTCAGCAGTTCGGCGACGCGGGCGTTGATCCGGGCTTCGCCGAGCGGGCCGCCCTCGGGCGGGTGCAGCCGCAGCGGTTCGGCGATCTGCTCGCCGACCCGGCGGACCGGGTTGAGCGCGTGCATCGCGCCCTGGAAGACCACCGAGGCCTCCGCCCAGCGCACCGCGCGCAGCCGGCCCCAGCGCATGTGCCGTACGTCCTCGCCGTCCAGCAGGATTTCACCGCTGATCTTCGCGCTGCGCGGCAGCAACCGCAGCACGCTCATCGCGACGGTGGACTTGCCGGAGCCGGACTCCCCCGCCACGCCGAGTGTGTCGCCGGCGTCGAGGCGCAGGTCGACGCCGCGGACCGCGGGTACGTCGCCGGCTCCGGTGCGATAGGTGACGCCGAGGTTCTTCAGCTCGAGCAGCGGGGTCACGAGTGCCGTCCTTTGAGCCGCGGATTCAGTACGGTCTCCAGTCCTCGTCCGACGAGGGTGAAGAACAGCACGACGAGCACGATCGCGATGCCCGGCGGGAGCAGGTTCCACCAGGCGCCGCGGGTGACCGCGCCGTTGTTCAGCGCGGTTTCCAGCATGGCACCCCAGGAGATCGCGTTCGGGTCGCCGACGCCGAGGAAGGACAGGGTGGCGTCGGCGATGACCGAGTTGCCGACGACCAGTGTGGTGTTGGCGAGCACGAGCGGCGCCACGCCGGGCAGCACGTGCCGGCCGATCACGTGCAGGTGCCCGCCGCCGAGCGCGCGGGAGCGTTCGATGTAGGGCCGGCTTTCGATGGTGAGGGTCTGCGCGCGGACCAGCCGTGCGGTGCTGGGCCAAGCGGTGACGCCGATGGCGAGCACGATCGTCCAGATGCCTTGGGGCAGCACCGCGGACAGCGCGATCGCCAGCACCAGCGACGGCAGCACGAGGAAGAAGTCGGTGAACCGCAGCAGGACGGTGGAGACCCAGCCGCCGAAGTGCGCGGCGGTGACGCCGATCAGGGTGCCGATGAACACGCTCAGCACGGTTGCGGAGAACCCGACGAGCAGCGAGATCCGGGTGCCCCACACGGTCATCAGCAGCACCGAGCGGCCGTCGATGTCGGTGCCGAGCCAGAACTGCCCGTCCGGCGGGCTGAGCGGCCGTCCGCTGACCCGGGTGACGTCGAGGCCGCTCTCGTCGCTGATCCACGGCAGCAGCAGCGCGAGCACGACGGTGAGGACCAGCAGGCACAGCCCGGTGAGAGCGGCTTTCTGCGTGGCGAACTCGTGCCAGGTGCGGGCGATCCCGGCACGCCGGCGACGCCAGGCGATGGCCCGGGCGCTCTCGGTGGTGGTCGCGGCGGCGGTCATGCGGTACGCACCCTCGGATCGAGCACGCGGTAGAGCAGTTCCGCGAGCAGGTTCATCAGGACCACGGCGCTCGCCAGCACCACGAACACCCCTTGCAGCACCGGCAGGTCCGGGCCGTGCAGGGCGTCGTAGGTCAGCTGGCCCAGGCCGGGCCAGCTGAACACCGCCTCCACGGTGACCGCGCCGGACACCACCATGCCGAACTGCATGAACACCAGCGTCACGGTGGGCAGCAGCGCGTTCGGCACCGCGTGGCGGCGGCGGACCAGGTCTTCCCGCAGCCCTTTCGCGCGGGCGGTGGTGAGGTAGTCGGCGTTCATCTCGCCCAGCAGGGACGAGCGCATCACCAGCATGTACTGCGCGTAGAAGACCGCGAGCAGCGTCACGCACGGCAGGACCAGATGGTGCAGCACGTCCACGGTCTGCGGGAAGAACCCGGGCGCGGCGTCCGGTGAGTGCATGCCGCGGCTGGGGAACAGGCCGCCGGTGGCGACCAGCAGCAGCAGGCCGAGCCAGAACTGCGGGACCGACCACAGGGTGAGCGCGATGCCGGTCTGGGCGCGGTCGAAGAAGCTGTCGCGCCGCCACGCCGCGCGGATGCCGAGCCACAGCCCGATCGCGATGGCGAGCACGGTGGCGCTGCCGACGAGCAGCACGGTGGGCCACAGCCGTTCGCCGATCATGTCCAGCACCGGGCGCCGTTCGATGTAGGACTCGCCGAAATCGCCCTGGAACAGCCCGGCGAAGTAGTTGCCGAACTGGGCCAGCATCGGCTTGTCCAGGCCGAGCCGCTCCCGCAGCTCGGCGATCTGGCCGGGATCGGTGGGACGTTCCCTGGACATGAACGCGATCGGGTCGCCGGGCAGCAGCCGGAACAGGAAGAACCCGAGCACGATGACCAGCAGGATGCTGGCGATCGCTTCGGCGACCTTGGTGAGCACGAACTTCGCTGTGCCGCTGCCGCCGCCGCGTTCGTCCGGATCGGTGATCGCGGCGGCCTGGTCCGAAGTGAGGGACTGCGTCACGCCCGTTACTCCCGGTCGTCCGCGGGTACCGCGCGCCGTCGGCCGATCGCGATCCCGCCGCCGACGAGCGCGACCGCCACCACGGCGCCGACCACGATCCACACGACGGTGTTCGAGCCGCCGTCGTCGGCCGCGGCCGAGGCATCCGCCGGGACGGCCCCGTACACGCCCCAGTAGCCGGTCTGCTCCAGGATCGCGCCGTCGGGCTGCGGCTGCTTCTGGAACGAGGAGAAGTGGTCGGAGCGGTAGGCCTCGAGCGCGTTGTCGTAGTCGACGACGACGTTGACCGCCTGGCTGTAGAGCCGCGCCTGTGCCTGCTTGACGTAGCCGGCCCGCACCGCCGGGTCGGTTTCGGCGAGCTGCTTGGCGTAGAGCTGGTCGTACTGCGGGTCGCAGAAGAACGTGTCGGTGGTGCCGCCCTTGCCCTGGGCGTTCGGGCGGGCCGCGCAGGTGTGCAGGGCCAGCGCGTAGTCCGGGTCCGGGTTGGTCGCGTAGCCGGAGATCGCCAGGTCGTAGTTGCCCGCGTTGGTGCGGTCGTTGAGTTCCTCGTCGGACACGAGTTCCTGTTTGACCGAGATGCCGATGTCCCGCAGCCACCCGCTGACGTACTGCGCCACGCGCTGGTCGAAGCCGCGGTTGGCGTGCCCGGTCAGCCGCAGTTCGAGCCGGGCGCCGCCGGGGCCGGTACGCAGGCCGTCGCCGCCCTTGCGGTAGCCGGCCTGATCGAGTGCCTGGTTGGCCGCGGCGAGGTCGAACGTGCGGGCTTCGCCGCGGGCGGGATCCCAGTGGTAGTTCCGGTAGATCGGCGGGACCACGCCGCCGCCGAGCTGGCCGTAGCCGCTCATCACCTTGTCCACGATGGTCTGGGAGTCGATGGCGCGGGCGATCGCCTGGCGCATCCGGAGGTCCTTGAGCACCGGGTTGCCGTTTCCGATCGGCTGGTTCTCGTTGTTCTGCACGCCGAAGTTCATGGTGATCTCGTTGTAGCGGCGCCCCGGTGCCTTGTTGGTGGCGATGTCCGGCTGTCCCTCCAGCGCGTCGAACTGGGTCGGGGTGAGCCGGTTGATCACGTCCACCTCGCCCTGTTTGAGGGCGTTCACCGCGGACTCGACGTCCTTGAACACCAGCAGCTGCAGTTCGTCGACCTGGGGCGCACCGCGCCAGTAGTCCTTGTTGGCCTTGAACTTGACGTACTCGTTCTGCTTGTACTCGGTGAGCTGGTAGGGCCCGTCGCCCACGCCGGCGACCGCGACGGTGTCGGTCTTGGGGTCGGTGAGGTCCTTGATCGGCGCCCACACGTGCTCCGGCACGATCGGCACGTCGAGCAGGTCCATGGTGGCCTGCACGGTCTTCGTCTTGATCACCAGCGTGGTGTCGTCCGGTGCGCTGACCGTGTCGAAGTTCGCGACGTAGTTGCCGTTGGCCGTGCGCGCGGTCTCGTCGGTGAGCATCCGGTTGAAGGTGAACGCGGCGTCCTTGGCGGTGACCGGTTTGCCGTCCGACCACTTCGCGTTCCGGCGGATCTTGAACGTCCAGGTCAGCTTGTCCGGCGAGGTCGTCCACGATTCGGCGAGCGCGGGCGCCGCCTCGGCCTTGTCCGCCGAGGGAATCGTCAGGAACTCGTAGACGAACCGGCCGACCTGCGTCGAGGCGGCCAGCGCCGCGGTGAACGGGTTGAGGTGGTCGATGCCGGTGGTGAGCGCCACCCGCAGCACCTTCGGCTGGTTCTGCTGCTGCGCCGCGGCGGTACCGGCCAGCGGCAGGACCGCCAGCGTGGCCGCCACCCCGATCGCGAAAACGCGGCGCATCCCGCGCCGCACGTGCAAGCTCCGCACTACCTGATCACCCCATCGTCAAGCCCTGAGCTCCCCAGGGACGAAAAGTAACCACATACCGCGGCAACCCCGCAATATGTGACCACACCGGTGCGTGTCCGATCGTTATGGACGGACGTAGGATGACTAGAGTGCCCGGCATGCGGATCCTGATCTCGGCCGACATGGAGGGCGCCACCGGGGTCACCTGGACCGACGATGTCGTTCCGGGGACCCCTCAGTGGCAGCGGTTGCGGAAGCTGTTCACCGGCGACGTCAACGCCGCGCTGGCCGGGCTGTTCGCCGCGGGCGCGCAGGACGTGCTGGTGAACGAGGCGCACTCGTCGCAGCGCAACCTGCTGCTCGAAGACCTCGACGCGCGGGCGCGGATGCTCACCGGACGGCACAAGCCACTGTCCATGATGCAGGGTGTCGATTCCGGTGTGGACGGTGTGGTGTTCCTCGGCTACCACGCCGGTGCCGGCTTCGACGGGGTGCTTTCCCACACCTACCTGGAAAACCAGATCACCGGGGTGTGGCTGGACGACGTCCCGGCCAGCGAGGGCCGGCTGAACGCGGCGCTGGCCGCGGAGTACGGCGTGCCGGTGCTGTTGGTCAGCGGGGACGATCGCACCTGTGCCGACGCCCGCGAGTACGCGCCGGAGGCGCAGCTGGTGGAGGTGAAGGAGTGCGTGAGCCGCTACGCGGCGATCTGCCTGCCGCCCGCGCGCACCGCCGAACTGCTGACCAGCGCCGCGCGGGAGTCGATGGACCGGGCCGGGCGGGTCGAACGTGCCCCGGGGCGGCACCGGATCGACGTCGAGTTCGACGCGAGCCATCTGGCGCAGGCCACCGCGGTGATCCCGACGGTCGAGCAGACCGGGGTGCGCCGCGTCGGGTTCGATGCGCCGAGCATGACCGAGGCGATGAAGGCGTTCAAGACGGTCACCGCAATCGCGGCCGGGGCAGTGCAGGGCATCTATGGCTGAGGCTGCCACGCCCGGCTCCCCCGGCCCCCTCGACTCGCCCGTCTCGCCGGTCGACGTCGTCGATCTCTGCGCGGACCTGATCCGGTTCGACACCACCAATCACGGCGGCGGAAAGTCCGAAGGGGAGCGTCCGGCAGCCGAGTACGTGGCCGAATTCCTCGGCGCCCACGGGGTTTCCGCGCGGATCCTGGAGGCAGCGCCCGGCCGGTCCTCTGTGGTCGCCCGGATTCCGGGGACGGATCCGGCGTTGCCCGCGTTGCTGGTGCAGGGGCATCTGGACGTGGTGCCCGCGGATGCGGCGGACTGGTCGGTGCCGCCGTTCTCCGGAGAGGTACGCGACGGGTTCCTGTGGGGCCGCGGCGCGGTGGACATGAAAGATTTCTGCGCGATGGTGCTCGCCGCGGTGGCCGGCGGGCTGCGGCCGCGCCGTGATCTCGTGCTGGCGTTCGTCGCGGACGAGGAGGACCGCGGCGATTACGGCGCGCATTGGCTGGTGGAGCGGCATCCGGAGTTGTTCGAGGGCTGTGTGGCGTCGATCAGCGAATCCGGCGGGTACTCCTACCACGTGCCCGCCGCCGACGGCAGGACCGTGCGGCTCTACCCGGTCGGCACCGCCGAACGCGGCACCGCGCATCTGCGGCTGACCGCCCGCGGCCGGGCCGGACACGGTTCCCGGCCCAACGACGAGAACGCGGTCATCCGCCTGGTCGGCGCGCTGCACCGGATTTCCGCGCACCGCTGGCCGGTGCGGCTGACCCCGACCGTGCGGGCGTTTCTGGAACGCACCGGCGCCGCACTCGGCGTGCCGGTGGACCTGTCCTCGGGCGAGGCGGTGGACGCCTCGGTGGCCCGGCTCGGCGCGGCCGGGTCGCTGGTGCTGCCGACGGTGCGCAACAGCACCACGCCGACCATGCTCGAAGCCGGCTACAAGGTGAACGTGATTCCCTCGACGGCAACCGCTGAGGTCGACGTGCGGGTGCTGCCCGGCGCCGAAGACGAGCTGTTCGAGGTGCTGGACGCGCTGCTGGGCGAGGGCGTGACGCGGGAGTTCGTCGCGCACCAGTCACCGGTGCAGGCGCCGGTGGACTCCCCGTGGTTCGACGCGATGGCGGCCGCGCTGGTCGCGGAGGACCCGGTGGCGGTCGTGGTGCCGTACTGCATGGGCGGCGGCACGGACGCGAAGGCGTTCACCAAGCTGGGCATGGCCTGCTACGGCTTCGCCCCGCTCGCGCTGCCCGAAGGCTTCCCGTACCGCGCGATGGCACACGGGGTGGACGAACGCGTGCCGGTGGAAGGGCTGCGGTTCGGGCTGCGGGTGCTGAAGCGGTTCCTGGAATCCTGCTGAGCCTGCGCACTCCCGGGTCGGTTCAGCCGTTCCGGGTCAGTTCCGCCCACCAGAACCGGCCGTCGCGGACGCGGTCCAGTGAGTCGAGGACGAGGCCGTCGCGGGCGAAGGATTCGACTTCGCCGCGGTCGAGCGGCCACGGTGGCCCGTCGGGCAGGTCGACGGCTTCGGCGGCGGTCGAGCCGAGCAGGAGCCTGCCACCGGGGGCGACGAAGCCGGCCACCGAGGTGATCGCCTCCTCGCGGACGGCTCGCGGCATCGACTGCACCGTGAGGTACTCCAGGACCAGGTCGAACGCGTGGTGGTACTCCGGGGGCGGATCGAGCAGGTCGGCGGTGCGGTAGGAGACGGCGGTGTCCGGGAACCGGTTCAGCACGGCTTTGATCGCACTGGGTGAGACGTCGAACGCGGACGTGGTGTACCCGGACGCGGCCAGCAGCTCCGCGTCGTAGCCCATCCCGCAGCCGACGACGAGCGCGCTGCGGCCCTCGCCCGGCCGTCCGGCCACCCACCGGGCCAGCTCGGGTGCCGCCTCGGTGCGGTTCCACGGCAGCACCGCGTCCCCGCTCTCGACATCGGCGTACAACGGTTCGAACCATCCGGTGGGGTCACCGGCGGCGAGTGCCTGCCCGGCCCGCACGCGGGCGGCCTCGTCGGGATCGTGCGACATGCGTTCCGTTATACCTGTGTGCGTGGCGCTTCAGCCGCCGCTCCGGGAAAACTTCCCGGCCGGGGTTTTCGGCACGGTTTCGCATCGATTCTTCCCGGCACCACCCGGGTGCAGTAGCCGTGGGCGTCCGGGGTTGTCCGTTTCGAGCCAGGATCCCCGGCCGGTCTTGACATCGATGTCACACCCGGGTTTCGCTTCCGGGGCCCCGCCGCCGGAATCGCCGTGCGCGGGCGCGCGCCCTGTCGCCCGACGAACTGGGAGCAACGATGCCCCGAAGTGCCAGATCCCTGCCCGCCGTGCTGGCCGCGGCGGTGGTGGCGGCGGGCCTGGCCGCCCTTCCCGCGGCCGCCCCGGCCACGGCGGAGGAGGCCGCGCCACCGGACTTCACCTCCTCGTTCGAGCCGGGTGAGCCGCAGCCCGCGCAGGACACCGTCGACACCGACGCCGCCGGGAAACCCCGTGCCGCGGGCGTCACCGGTGCCACCGTTGTCAGCGCGAGCAGCGAGAACACCGACGCCGGCGAGGTCGCGGCGAACCTGATCGACGGCAAGCCCGCGACGAAGTGGCTTTCGCACGATCCGGCCGCCTGGGCGCAGGTCACGCTGACCGCGCCGAGCACCATCACGCACTACGCGATCACCTCGGCCAACGACTTCGCCGGCCGCGATCCGCAGGACTGGACCCTGCAGGGCAGCGCCGACGGCGTGCAGTGGACCGAGCTGGACAAGCAGACCGGCCAGTCGTTCCCCGATCGGTTGCAGCGCAAGGACTACCAGCTCGACGGCGCGAGCCCGGCCTACCGGTTCTACCGGCTGGACGTGACCCGCAACCACGGTGACGACGCACTGCAGCTTTCGGAGCTGGAGCTGGGCGGCACGACGCCGCCGCCGGTGCCGGCCATGCGCAGCTTCGTCGACGCCGGCCCGGCCGGCGGTTACACGAACAAGAACGGTGTCGGGTTCACCGGCAAGGAGGCGTTCCGCTACGCGGGCACCCAGGCCGCCGGGCACGGGTACTCCTACAACAAGCTGTTCGACGTGGACATCCCGGTCACCTCGACAACCGAAATGTCCTACAAGGTGCAGCCGCAGTTCATCACCGGCGATCTGAAGTATCCGAGCACGAACGTGGCGCTCGACCTGGACTTCACCGACGGGACGCACCTGCGTGACCTGAAGGCCACCGATCAGTACGGCTTCGGCCTGAGCCCGGACGGCCAGGGCGCGAGCAAGGTGCTCTACGCCAACCAGTGGAACCTGGTGCGCTCGGCGATCGGGCAGGTCGCGGCGGGCAAGACCATTTCCCGGATCGTGCTCGGCTACGACAATCCGAGCGGGCCGGCCTCGTTCACCGGCTGGCTGGACGACGTGAAGGTCTCCGCCACGACGACCCCGCCGGCCAGCACCCGGCCCAGCGACAACGTGCTGACCACCCGCGGCACGCTCGCCAACGGCAGCTTCTCGCGGGGCAACAACTTCCCGGCGACCGCGGTGCCGCACGGGTTCAACTTCTGGACCCCGGTGACCGACGCCAAGGCGGACAACTGGCTCTACAACTACCATTCGCAGAACAACGCGGACAATCTGCCGTCGCTGCAGGCGTTCAGCGTCAGTCACGAGCCGAGCCCGTGGATGGGTGACCGGCAGAGCTTCCAGGTGATGCCCTCGGCCGCGGCCGGGGTTCCGGACGCGAACCGGGACAAGCGGGCGCTGCCGTTCACGCACGCCGACGAGGTCGCGCGGGCGCACTACTACGGTGTGACGTTCCAGAACGGCATCAAGACCGAGATCGCGCCGGCCGACCACGCGGCGATGATGCGGTTCTCCTTCCCAGGCACCGATTCCAGCCTGATCTTCGACAACGTGAACAACTCCGGCGGGCTCACCCTCGACCCGGAGCACGCCGCGTTGAGCGGCTATTCCGACGCGAAGAGCGGCCTGTCCGCGGGGGCCGGGCGGATGTTCGTCTACGCCACCTTCGACAAGCCGGTGAGCACCGGCGGCAAGCTGACCGGGCAGGGCCGTGACAACGTCACCGGCTATCTGCGGTTCGACGCCGGCGCGGACAAGACTGTGTCGATGCGGATCGCGACCTCGCTGATCAGCGTGGACCAGGCGAAGAAGAACCTTGAACAGGAGATCGCTCCGGACACCAAGTTCGACACGGTGCGGGACGCGGCTCAGCAGGCCTGGGACAAGCAACTCGGCGTGGTCGAGGTGGAGGGCGCGTCGAAGGACCAGACCGAGACCCTGTACTCCAACCTGTACCGGCTGTTCCTGTACCCGAACCAGGGTGCCGAGAACGTCGGCACCACGCAGGCGCCGAAGTACCGGTACGCGAGCCCGGTGGCGGCCAAGACCGGCCAGGACACCCCGACCCGGACCGGATCGAAGCTCGTCGACGGCCAGATCTACGTGAACAACGGGTTCTGGGACACCTACCGCACGACCTGGCCGGCGTATTCGCTGCTCACGCCGGACATGGCGGGCAAGATGGTGGACGGGTTCACCCAGCAGTACCGCGACGGCGGGTGGATCGCACGCTGGTCCTCCCCCGGCTACGCCGACCTGATGACCGGCACCAGTTCGGATGTCGCGTTCGCCGACGCCTACCTCAAGGGCGTGTCGAACTTCGACGTGCAGTCGGCCTACGACGCGGCGTTGAAGAACGCGACGGTGACGCCGCCGAACTCGGCGGTCGGCCGCAAGGGCCTGGACCAGTCGGTTTTCCTCGGGTACACGCCGAATTCGACCGGTGAAGGGTTCTCCTGGGCGATCGAGGGCTATGTGAACGACTTCGGCATCGCGAACATGTCGAAGAAGCTCTACGACCAGGCGTCCGCGAACGATCCGCGCAAGGCGGAGTACCTGGAGAACTACCACTACTTCACCAGCCGTGCGCAGCAGTACGTGAACCTGTTCGACCAGAGCACCGGGTTCTTCCAGGGCAAGGACGCGAACGGGAAGTTCACCAAGACCGCCGATCAGTACGATCCGCGGGTGTGGGGCGGGGACTACACCGAGACCGACGGCTGGAACATGGCCTTCACCGTGCCGCAGGACGGGCAGGGGCTGGCAAACCTCTACGGCGGCAAGGAAAAGCTGGGCGCGAAGCTGGACCAGTTCTTCGCCGACCAGGAGACCGCCACCTTCCCGGGCAGCTACAACGGCGTGATCCACGAGATGCGGGAGGCGCGGGACGTGCGGATGGGCCAGTACGGCCATTCCAACCAGCCCTCGCACCACATCCTCTACATGTACGACTACGCGGGTCAGCCCTCGAAGACCCAGGCGAAGGTCCGGGAGGCGCTGTCGCGGCTCTACACCGGCAGCGAGCTCGGGCAGGGGTACGCCGGTGACGAGGACAACGGCGAGATGTCCGCGTGGTACGTGTTCTCCGCGCTGGGCTTCTATCCGCTGCAGATGGGCAGCCCGGACTACGCGGTCGGGTCGCCGCTGTTCACCAAGGCGACCGTGCACCTGCCCGGCGGTGACCTGGTGATCAACGCGCCGAAGAACTCGGCGAAGAACGTCTACGTGCAGGGTTTGAAGGTCAACGGCAAGACCTGGATGTCGACGTCGCTGCCGCAGGACGTGCTCGCGCACGGGGCCACGCTGGACTTCGACATGGGCCCGACCCCGTCGAAGTGGGGTACCGGACCGGACGACGCGCCGAAGTCGATCACCACCGGTGACGCGGTGCCCACGCCGCTGCACGACGAGACCGGCGGCGACCGCGGCACACTGTCCACTTCGGATGGTTCGGATGCCAAGGCGTTGCTGGACAACACCTCCCGCACCCAGGCGAAGGTGACCGGCGCGGTGCAGTACCGGCTGAAGTCCACGGACGAGGCGGTCACGCACTACACGCTGACCTCCGGCACCGGTGCCGGGGACCCGAAGAGCTGGGTGCTCAAGGGTTCCTACGACGGGAAGAACTGGGCGGTGGCCGATCAGCAGGCCGACCAGAAGTTCTCGTGGCGGCAGCAGACCAGGGCGTTCGCGGTGCAGAATCCGGCGCACTACGCCTACTACCGGCTCGAGGTCACCGGCAGCACCGGCGGGACTCCGTCGCTGGCCGAGTTCGAGCTGCTGGGCCGGCCGGACGCGTCGTGCACGAAGACGCTCACCGGCACGCAGAAGGGTCCGCTGACCGTGTCGAGCGGGGTGGTGTGCCTCAACGGTGGCACTGTCTCCGGCCCGGTCACGGTGGCTCGCGGGGCGTCGCTGGTGGTCCGCGGCGGAGCGATCAACGGTCCGGTCACCGCGACCGGTGCGGCGCAGGTCGTGCTGAACCGGACGAAGGTGTCCGGTCCGCTGTCGATCACCGGCACGACCGGGCCGACGTCGATCGAGCTGGCCGACGTCGCGGGGCCGGTCACGCTGAGCGGCAACCAGGGCCCGGTGATCACCAGCAGCACCATCGGCGGCCCGCTGGCCTGCACCGGCAACTCCCCCGCCCCGACCGATCATTCCCTCGCCAATACCGTCCGCGGCCCGTCCGCCGGACAGTGCGCGAGGTTCTGACCGGCGCGTGACCCTCGTGAGTGGCTACGCCGGTGAGAACCGGCGTAGCCACTCACGAGGCAGCTTGCGGGTGGTGCGGTGTGGAAGCCATTACCGTGGGGAGGTGACCAGCACCGGGTTCTTCTCCTCGTTCGAAGCGGGCGATCCGCAGCCGGTCACTTCCGGGGTGCAGGTGGACAGCGGGCCGCGGCGGTCGCCGACCGCGAAGGCCGGGGTCGGGTTCACCGGGTTGCGGGCGCTGCGGTACTCGGCTGGGCCGCGGACCGTGCTGTTCGAGGTGGACGTTGCGGTGACCGCCCACAGTGCACTGTCGTACGTGGTCTTTCCGGACTCCGACGGCGCGGTGCCCAGCTACCGCAGTACGTACGTGACTCTCGATGCCGAGTTCGACGACGGCAGCCGTGCCGGGTTCACCGCCGCCGCGCAAGGGGCGGCGAAGACCCTCTACGTGGATCAGTGGAACCTCGTGCGCCACCATCTCGGCGCGTACGCGGGACGACGGGTGCGGCGCATCGTCCTGCTGGTCGAGCCGCCCGGCGAGGGCGAGGTGACCGGCTGGCTGGACGACGTCCGTCTCGCCGAGCACAGGACCGTGCCGAAGGATCCGGTCGACCACGTGCGCACGACCCGCGGCACGCATTCCAGCGGCGAATTCTCCCGCGGCAACACCTTCCCCGCCACCGCGGTCCCGCACGGCTTCAACTTCTGGACCCCGGTCACCGACGCCCGCGCCCTGAACTGGTTCTACTCCTACCACCGGCACAACGACGCCCGGAACGAACCGCGGGTGCAGGCACTCGGCCTCAGCCACCAGCCGAGCCCGTGGATGGGCGACCGGCACACCTTCCACCTCATGCCGGGCACCGGACCGGTCGAACCGGACCGCGGCCGCCGCGCGCTCGCGTTCTCCCATGAGGACGAGATCGACCGTCCGTACCACTACGGTGTGCGGTTCCGCTGCGGCGTCACCGCGGACCTCGCCCCCGCCGACCACGCCGCGCTGGTCCGCTTCACCTATCCCGGAAGCCGCGGATGGGTCCTGTTCGACAACGTCCGCAACCGCGGTGGCCTGCGAGTGCACGCGGACACCGGCGTGCTCACCGGCCACACCTGGGTCCGCAGCAGACTGTCGACCGGCGCCCGCCGGATGTTCCTCTACGCCGAGGCCGACCAGCGTCCCACCGGCGGCGGCCGGATCCGCCGCGGCGTCACCGGGTACCTGGAGTTCGCCGAACGAGAGGTCACCCTCCGGATCGCGACGTCACTGATCAGCCTCGCCCAGGCGAAACGTAACCTCGAGCTGGAGATCCCCGCCGGCACCACGTTCGAGCAGGTCCGCGACCTCGCCCGTGCGCAGTGGCAGCGCCTGCTCGGCCGGATCGAACTCGAAGGCGCGTCCGACGACGAACTGACCACCTTCTACTCCTGCCTCTACCGTCTGTTCCTCTACCCGAACCGTGCACACGAGAACACCCCGCGCGGCATCCGCCACGCCAGCCCGGTCGTACGCAGCTTTCGGCCCAGCACACGTCGCCGTACGGGCGCGAAGACCATCGACGGTGAGCTGTACGTCAACAACGGCTTCTGGGACACCTACCGCACCACTTGGCCCGCCTACGCGCTCTTCGCCCCGCAGCAGTGCGGCCGCATGATCGACGGCTTCGTACAGCAGTACCGCGAAGGCGGCTGGATCGCGCGCTGGTCTTCCCCCGGCTACGCCGACCTCATGACCGGCACCAGCTCCGACGCTGCCTTCGCCGACGCCTACCTCAAAGGCGTCACGAACTTCGATGTCGAAGCCGCCTACGACGCCGCACTCAAAAACGCGACCGTCGCGCCACCCTGGCCCGGCGTCGGACGCAAAGGCCTCGACCGCTCCGCCTTCCTCGGCTACACCCCCACGTCTGTCCGAGAAGGACTCTCCTGGGCCCTCGAAGGCTGCCTGAACGACTTCGCACTGGCCAACCTGTCGGACGCCCTCGCCCGGCAAAGCAGCGGGGCCCGTGCACGCCGGTACGCCGACAACGCCGTCTACCTCCGCCACCGCGCCCAGCACTACGTGCATCACTTCGACCCGCGCATCGGCTTCTTCCAAGGCCGCACCCCCGCGGGCGGCCGGCACTACCCCGCCGACGGGTACGACCCGGAAGCCTGGGGCGACGACTTCGTCGAGACCAACGCGTGGAACACCGCCTTCTCCGCACCACACGACGGACCGGGTCTCGCCGCCCTGCACGGCGGCACCCGCGGCCTCGAGGCGAAGCTGGACGAGTTCTTCCGGATTCCCGAGACCGGACACGGCGGGCGGATCCACGAAATGACCGAGGCTCGCGACGTGCGCATGGGCCAGTACGGGCACTCCAACCAGCCCTCACACCACATCCCGTTCGTCTACGCCTTCGCCGGGGCGCCGGCGAAACTCCAGCGCACCGTCCGCGAAGTACTCCGCCGCCTCTACCTGGGCAGCGAACTCGGCCAGGGCTATCCGGGGGATGAGGACAACGGCGAGATGTCGGCCTGGTATGTCTTCACCGCCCTCGGTCTCTACCCGCTGACCGTGGGCAGCCCGAGCTACGTGGCGTGCGCACCACTGTTCCGCACTGCCACCGTGCACCTCGACAACGGGAAGGACCTGGTGATCCGAGCACCCCGCGCCGGCACCGCCGACGGCACCGACACGCCCTACGTGCACGGCCTCACCGTCGACGGCGAACCACATCCCTCGGCGACCCTCACCCACGCCGTACTCACCCGCGGCGCGGTGCTGGACTTCGACGTCCGCGCCGAACCCGGCACCTGGGGCACCGAACCCGTCAATCCCGCACCACCCGCGCCACTCACCGACCTCACCGGCACCGCGCACAGCCCCGACGGCCCGGCCCACGCGCTCACCGACGACACCAGCCGCACCCAAGCCACCTTCCACACGCGCACACCGGTCCTCGAGTTCACCGTGGACGGACCACCACGCGAGGTCGTGCTGTACACACTCACCTCCGGCACCCGCCGCGGCGACCCCCGGGCATGGACGCTGGAAGGCTCCGACGACCGCCACCACTGGCACGTCCTCGACGAACGCTTCGGCGAACTGTTCCGCTGGCGCCGCCACACCCGCCCGTTCACCCTCGCCGCACCCGCCGCCCACCGGCACTACCGGCTGCGCATCACCGCGTCGAGCGGACGCACGGCCGTCACCCTCGCCCAGTGGGAGCTGCTCGCCCGATGATCGCCGACCTGCGCAACGCCTTCCTCGACCGGCTGGCGGCAGCCGACCCCGGCCTCGTCCGGCTCCGCCTGGCCGCCTCCGCCGTCCTCGGCATCGCGATCGCCATCGGCGCGCTGTCCCCGCTGCACTTTCCGCTCACCACCTCACTCGTCGCCGCCATCGCGGCGATGATGAGCGCCTTCACCGTCAACGACGCCACCGGCGGCGGCCAGGCCCTCACCCTCTGCCTCGCCGCCGTCGTCGGCGCCGCCACCATCACCGCCGCCGGTCTCGGCGCCGCCTATCCGCCGCTCGACACCGTCATCTTCGTCCTGCTCATCTTCGTCGCGGTCTACCTGCAGCGGTTCGGGCCACGCGGGATCGCGCTGGGCTCGATGACGTTCTTCCTGTTCTTCTTCCCGATGTTCCTGCAAGCCCGCCTGTCCCACGTGCCGCAGCTGATCATCGCGCTGCTGTTCGGGCTCGCCGCCAACGCCGTCGTCCGGTTCGTCCTCCTGCGCCGCAACGCCGAAAGCGAACTCGTCCGCATCCGCCGCGCCTTCCGCGCCCGCGTCGCGGCCGCCGTCCGTGCCACCGAAACCACCATCGCCGGCGGCACCAGCGACCGCAACGACCGCCAGATCCGCACCGCACTGGCCCGCCTCCACGAAGCGGTCCTGCTGATCGAGGACAACGCCCCCGACGTCGTGGACGCGGGCGAAGCCGACCAGCTCCGCCGCCGCGCCATCGAGGTCGAGCTCGCCGTCAGCTGGCTCACCATCACCGCACGCCGCACCGCCTCCCAGCCCCTGCCGCCCGACGTCGCAGGCGACCTCGTCGCCCGCCTCGCCCGCTTCCGCTCCCTGATGGAACGCGACCCCCGCGAACTCCCGCTGATCAGCCAGACCGGCGAGTACAGCCGGCTGCTGGTCGAAGGCAGCCGCATCGACGACCGCGCCCGCCCCGGCGACGGCCTCCGCCGCGCGCTCGCCGAACTCGCCGTCGCCGACGACCGCGCCCAGCGCATCGCGAGCCGCGCCTCCACAGTGGACCTGCCCGACGAGGACGAGGACCGCGAACCGACCAAAGCGTTCGCCTACGACAACCAGACCCGCAGCGCCATCCAGGCCGTACTCGGCGGCGGGCTCGCCGTGCTCGCCGGCCAGTTCGTCTCCCCGCAGCGCTGGTACTGGGCGGTCCTCACCGTCTTCGTCGTGTTCGTCGGCACCTCCAGCACCGGCGCCCGCTTCGTCAAAGGCGTTCGCCGCACCGGCGGCACCCTGCTCGGCATCGTCGGCGGCGTCGCACTCGCCCTGCTCGTCAGCGGCAACACCCCCGCCATCCTGGCGCTGATCGCGGTCTGCGTATTCGGGATGGTCTACACCTCCCGCGTCTCGCAGTTCCTCATGGCCTTCTTCATCACCAGCATGCTCGGGCTGCTCTACAGCCTGCTCGGCACGTTCAGCATCGAGGTGCTCTGGATCCGCGTCGCGGAAACCGCCATCGGCGCCGCCTGCGGACTGCTCGCCGCGATGGTCGTGGTCCCCGTGCGCACCCGCTCGGTGATGCTCGACGACGTCGCCGCCGCGCTCGACGAACTGCACGAGTTCCTCGCCTCGGCCGCGGATCTCATGTCCGGCCGCGAGAACCTCAACATCATCGAGATGTCCCGCGACCTCGACCGCGCGGTCGAACAGGTCCGCACCACCATCGAACCCCTCACCCACCCGATCAACCTGCGCAGCGCCCGCCGCGACTACGGCTGGCACGTGCTCACCACCCTCGAAGGCATCGCCTTCCGCGCCCGGCACGTCGCCGCCCGCGCCCAGCCCGGCCAGCTCACCGGCCCGGTCGCCGAACGCCTCGACCAGTTCACCGGTCGCATCGTCGCCAACGTCGACCGCATCCACGAAGCCGTCAGCCACCCGGGAAGCACCCGCGACCGCGCCCTCGTCCGCGACGACGGCACCCCGGTCTCCGACCGGATCGACGAAGCCGAGACCCGCGCCGTCCTCTCCAGCCTCAGCCACCTCGACGAAGGCCTGATCGCCCTCGGCCGCGTCTTCGGCGTCGACGCGGTCGACCCGGCACCCGCGCGAGAGTGACTGGACGCACCCGGACGGGCCCGTGCCGGAGGGCTAACATCCCAGCTACTAGCCACAGTCGTCTCAAGCTGGAGAACCCGCTATGACCCAAGCCCCTGTCAACGTCACCGTCACCGGCGCCGCCGGCCAGATCGGATACGCGCTGCTCTTCCGCATCGCCTCCGGTCAGCTGCTCGGCGCCGACACCCCGGTGAAGCTGCGCCTCCTGGAGATCCCCCAGGCGGTCAAGGCGGCTGAGGGCACCGCGATGGAGCTGGACGACGGGGCGTTCCCGCTGCTGTCCGGCATCGACATCTTCGACGACCCGAAGCAGGCGTTCTCCGGCACGAACGTCGCGCTGCTCGTCGGCGCCCGCCCGCGCAGCAAAGGCATGGAGCGCGGCGACCTGCTCGAGGCCAACGGCGGCATCTTCAAGCCCCAGGGCGAGGCCATCAACGCCGGCGCGGCCGACGACATCCGCGTCCTGGTGGTCGGCAACCCGGCCAACACCAACGCCCTGATCGCCCAGTCGCACGCCCCCGACGTGCCGGCCGACCGGTTCACCGCGATGACCCGCCTCGACCACAACCGCGCGCTGGCCCAGCTGGCCAAGAAGCTCGGCGTCGCCGTGACCGACCTCAAGAAGGTCGCGATCTGGGGCAACCACTCCGCCACCCAGTACCCGTCGGTCCAGCACGCCGAGGTCAACGGCAAGAACGTCGCCGAGACCATCAACGACCAGGCCTGGCTGACCGACACGTTCATCCCGACCGTCGCCAAGCGCGGCGCCGCGATCATCGAAGCCCGCGGCCTCTCCTCGGCCGCCTCGGCCGCCTCCGCCGCGATCGACCACGTCCACACGTGGGTCAACGGCACCCCCGAGGGCGACTGGACCTCCGCCGGCGTCGTCTCCGACGGCTCCTACGGCGTCCCGGAGGGCCTCATCTCCTCCTTCCCCGTCACGGCGAAGAACGGCAAGTACGAGATCGTGCAAGGCCTGGAGATCGACGAGTTCTCCCGCCCCCGCATCGACGCCTCGGTCGGCGAACTGGCCGAGGAGCGCGACGCGGTCCGCAAGCTCGGCCTCATCTGAGTCCCCGCTGTCCCCGGAAGGGCCGTCACGGATCTGTTCCGGGGCGGCCCTTCCGTCGTTCCGGGAGCCACCGCGGCGCTGTGACGTGCGGCTCAGCCGGTTGCCCCTCACATCGGTGTGAGGGCTGACGATGGCCGCAGGACCCGGAACGACCGGGTCGCTCACCCGGAAGGCGGCGGAAAATGGGACAGGCGTGGGGTTTCGGCAGGTATGGCGGACCCGAGGTGCAGGAGTTGTTCGATCGTCCCGATCCGGTCCCCGATCGCGCTGAAGTCCTGATCCGGGTCGACGTCGCCGGCGTGAACCCGCTCGATCACCTCCTGCGCGCGGGCCTGGTCCCCGGGCTCGACGGTGGCCGTCCGTTCCCCCTGGTGCTGGGCATGGAGGCCGCCGGCACGGTGCTCGCCCTCGGCGAGGACGTCGACGGGCTCGAGATCGGCGACGCGGTCTTCGGCTTCGCCCTCACCGGCGGCGGCACCTACGCCGAGACGACAGTGCTGTCCGCGCCGAACACCGCGCGCATCCCGGCCGGGCTCTCCGCCACCGTGGCGGCAACGCTGCCCATCGCCGGGACGACCGCGCTCGACGCGCTCGACCAGCTCGACCTCCCGGCCGGCGGCACGATCCTGGTCAACGGGGTCGGCGGCGGGGTCGGCATGGGCGTCGCCCAGCTGGCCGCGGCACGCGGCCTGCGCGTGATCGGCACCGGGAGCGCCGCCAAACGCGAACCCGCCGAAGCCGCCGGGGCGCGGTTCCTCGACTACACCGCCGGTGACATCGTCACCGCGGCACGCCAACTGGCACCGGACGGCTTCGACGGGATCGTCGACCTGGTCGGCGGCACCTCGCTCCGCACGGTCGCGCCACTGGCCCGGGACCCCCGCACCGTCATCGCCGTGGGCGACGCGTCCGTGTCCGACCTCGGCGGACGTTTTGTCGAACGCCGCCTCGACCGCGAGAACCTGGAGCGCACCGCCCAGCTGGCCCTCGACGGAGTCCTCACGCCCCTGATCACCGCGATCCACCCGCTCTCCGACGCACCCGCCGCCCTCGCCACCATCGAAAACGGCCACACCGCAGGCAAAGTCGTCATCAAGGTGACCTGACGAGCTGCCCCCTCGGTCGCGACCGGGCGCCGGTGCTCAACTCCGGTGCCCGGCCGCCTCCTTCGCGGTACGCACCGCGACCTCGGCGAAGTTCCGCGCGGCCGGCGGCGCATCAGCCCGGCACGCGACCGCCACCGTGCACTCCGGCAGGTCCGTGATCGGCACGAACCGCACCCCAGGACGAACGTAGAACCGGCCCGCCGAGGCCGGCACGATCGACAAACCCCGCCCCAACGCGACCGCCTGCAGCTCAGCCTCGAAAGTGGCCGCTTCACACGCCACCGTGGCCGGCTCATCCCGCACATCGTTCAGAATCCACGAATCACGCCACCGCCCCGCACCGGGAGCGGCCACGATCGGCTCGTCCAGCAGCCTCGCCACGTCCACCTCCGTCTGCCCGGCCACCGGATGCCGCTCCGGAACACACGCGACACACCCCTCGGTCCGCAAGGTCAGCTCCCGCACTCCGGACAGCTCCAGCGGCGGCCGGACGATCGCCACGTCCGTCTCCCCGGTGTCCAGACCGCACCGCGGCACGGAAAAGTCGTACTCCACCAGCTCGACATCCAGCTCCGGATACCGATCGGCGAACGCCCGCATGATCGCCGGAACGAGATCCACCACCGCGCCGATCAGATACCCGACCCGCAACGTGCCGACCTCGCCGACCGCCATCCGCCGCGCCAGGCCGACCGCCTCCTCGAACCGCGCCAGCACCGCCCGCGCCTCGACCAGGAAAGTCTCCCCCGCCGGCGTGAGCGACGTGGCCCGCGTCGTCCGCGCCAGCAGCCGGAAACCCAGCTGACCCTCCAGCTGCCGGATCGTGTAACTCAACGACGGCTGCGCGATCCGCAACGCCTCGGCAGCCCGCGTGAAGTTCGCCGCGTCGGCCACCGCGACGAAGGCACGCAAATGCCGCAGCTCCACATTCATAGCGGGCATCTATGAAGTCTACGTGATTCGGTCTTTCCGCCGGACCACTCCTCCTTCCTACGCTGAGACACGCTTTCCCCCACTGCCAAGGAGAAACCGTGACGAGCACCCTGACGGACGCAGCCGACCTGCAGCTTCTCGGCAAGGAGGCGCTCCTGCACGAGCCCCCGGGCGGCGACCCGGAGAAGCTGACCCTGGTCCGCGCCCAAGGCTCCCTGGTCTGGGACGACCAGGGCAACGAATACCTCGACTGCACCGCACAGGCCTGGTCGAACAACCTCGGCGCCGGCGACCCCCGCGTGATCGAAGCCGCGATCGCCCAGACCCGCGAGCTCACCCACGCCCGCCCCACCTTCCACACCCCCGCACTGCTCGAACTCGCCGCGCTCATGGTGTCGATCGCACCCGGGCAGCTCAACCGCGTCGGCTTCACCCTGCACGGCTCGATGGCGGTGGAAATGGCGCTCAAACTCGCCCTCCGCAACCGCCCCGACGCCGAACACGTCGCCGTCCTGCACGACGGCTACCACGGCCGTTCCATCACCACGATGGCCGCCAGCTGGCCGCACCCGCAGAACGCGTTCGGCCGCCTGCAACCACACTTCCTGCGCCTGCCCCGCCCGGACCTCTACCGCCCCCGCCTCGGCAGCACCGGCGAAGAGGACACCGAACGCACCCTCGCGGTCGTGCGCGACATCCTCGAAAAGGGCACCGAAGGATCCGTCGCCGCCCTCATCTACGAACCCCTCCAGGGCAACGGCGGGCACAACGAGTTCTCCCCCCGCTGGCACCAAGGAATCCGCGAACTCTGCGACGAGTTCGGCATGCTCCTGATCATCGACGAAGTCCAGACCGGACTCGGCCGCACCGGAAAGATGTGGGCCAGCGAGTACTACGACCTCGACCCCGACATCCTCGTGTTCGGCAAGGGTGTGGGCGGCGGCTTCCCGCTCGCCGGCGTGCTCACCAAACAGGAGTACGCGAAGTTCCAGGCCGGCGACGACCAGCTCACGTTCGGCCAGTTCCCCATCTCGATCGCCGCCGGGCTCGCCGCCGTCAGCGCTATCATCGAGGACGACCTGCCCGCCCGCGCCGCCGAACACGGCCACTACGCGACCGAACGGCTGCGGGAGATGCAGACCCGCCACCCCCTGATCGGCGAGGTACGCTCCCCCGGCCTGATGGTCTCCCTCGAACTCGTACGCGACCACGTCACCAAGGAACCGGCCACCACCGAGGCACACGAAGTGTTCGTCCGGGCACAGCGCAAAGGCGTGATCTTCGGCGAAAGCCGCTACGCGAGCCTCGGCAGCCTGATCAAGATCAAGCCCCCGCTCGACATCACCCGCGACCAGCTCTCCCACGCCCTCGACGTCCTCGACGAGGTCCTCACCGACGTCGAAACCGACCACGGGATCGGCCCCCGATGACGGCGCCCGAACGCCCGTCGGAAACCCGCGCCGACGCCACGCCGGTCTCCGACGACGACGACCTCACCACCCTCGGCTACCGTCCGCAGCTGCGCCGCACCATGAGCTCGTTCACCGCGTTCGCGCTCGCCTTCTCCATGGTCTCGATCAACACCGGCATCATCACCCTGTTCACCGACCCCTACCAGTTCCTCGGCGGATCCGCGGTGTTCCTGTGGCTGCCGGTGCTCCTGCTCGTGCTGACCCTGGTCGCGGTCTACGCGCACCTCGCCGGGCGAATGCCCATCACCGGATACGCCTACCAATGGTCGAGCCGGCTCGTCGGACCGAACTTCGGCTGGTTCACCGGCTGGATCGCGCTGATCTCGTTCCTCGCCGGCACCGCAGGCACCGCGGCCGCCGTGGGCACCGTCTTCGCCCCCGAGATCTGGACGGACCCGACCCCACGCCAGATCCAGCTGCTGTCCATCGGCTGCACCGTGGTCGCGGCCGTGCTGAACATCATCGGCGTCAAGGTCGCGACGCGGATCAACAACATCGGCGCGTCCATCGAGCTGATCGGCACCGTGGTCCTCGGCATCGTGCTGATCGCCGGCCTGCTGACCTTCTTCGGACACACCGAAGGGCCGGCAATCCTGACCGACACGAAACCACTGAGCGGCAGCGCGGTGACCCTCACCGGAGTCTCCCTGGCCGCCTTGCTGCCCGTCTACGTGCTGCTCGGCTGGGAAGGCGCGGCCGACCTCGCCGAGGAAACCCTCGACCCGCGCCGCGCCGCACCCCGCGCGATGTTCCGCGCGGTGATCGTGTCCGGCCTGATCGGCTTCGTGATCTTCGCCCTCCTCGGCATGGCCCTGCCCGAGGACCCCGCCGGCTTCTTCGCCAGCCCCGAAAACCCCGTGCTCCGGCTGCTGGCCGTCCACTTGGGACCATTCGCCCGTGCACTGATGATCGTGGTGGCCTTCGCCTCGATCTTCGCCTGCCTGATCGCCAACATGGCAGTGGCCACGCGGATGACCTTCGCCCTCTCCCGCGACAACATGCTCCCCGCCTCCCGCGGCCTGCAGAAGGTCACCAGCCGCAGCCGAGCCCCGGCCCGCGCGATCATTTTCGTCGCCGCGGTCGCGATCGGGCTGAACCTGCTCAACGACGGCCTCGTGGGCCAGATCTACGCCATGGTCGGGCTGACCTACTACCTGGTCTACGGACTGACCCTGATCGCCACCGCGATCGCGTCCCGCCGCGGCCGCATCCCCGCCGCCCGCCCCGGCGTGTTCGACCTCGGCCGCTGGCTCAACCCGATCGTCGTGCTCGGCCTGCTCTGGTGCGCCGCGGTCGTCACCGCACTCACCGTGCCCGAGGACAACCGCCAGAACGCGATCACCGCGGCGGTCGTCCTCGGAGTCGGCTTCCTGTGGTGGGTCCTGGTACTGCGCCGGCGCCTCAAGAACGGCGAAGCGGGCCCGCCCACCGCGCGCCCCACCGCGCACGACACTCAGCCGACCCCGGAATGACAGCCGGTCAGGCCACGCTGTCCTTCACCGGCACCGGATCACCGAGCCGCACCCGCTGCGAACGCGTGGTCAGGGAGATCGCGGCGGCAGCCAGCGTACTCACCGCGAGGAATCCGAACGCCGCCGCGAACCCGAACCGGTCCGCGAGCCAGCCCATCACCAGCGGCGCGAGCACCCCGGCCAGCTGCCCACCGGTGTTCACCAGCCCCATGCCCGAACCGACCAGGTCCCGCGGGAGCACGCGCAGCGGCAGGCCCACGATGCCGATCGAGGCCAGCGCGCTGAAGAACATCGCCAGGGTCTGCAGCACGGTGAACATCGTCGCCGACTCGGCCAGCAGCATCGGCACCAGCAACACCGCGGCGACCACCAGAGCGGGCACGACGAGCCGCCGCGCGTCCCGGTCGAACCAGCGGCTCATCAGCCAGCCTCCGATCATCACGCCCACCGCGTTGACCAGCTGCGGGATCGCCGCCGACACGCCGGCGGCGACCAGCGACAGGCCCTTCGCCTCGACCAGGTAGGAGGGCACCCAGGTGATCATCCCGTAGGCCAGCATGTTGAAGAAGGCGAACATCAGCGCGCACCGGATCACCAGCCCGTTCCGGAAGACCCGCGACACCGGCACTTTCGCCGGCTCGGGCAGCCCCTCCGGCTCGGTCAGCGCACGCGGCAGCGGCGGGGGAAGCAGTTTCCACAGCGCGATGCCGACGATCAGGCCGGCGGCCGCAACGATCCAGAACGTGTGCCGCCATCCCGCGGCCACCACCAGCGGCGCGACGATCAGCGGGCCGAGCCCGGCGCCGACGGAGTTCGATGCCAGGATCAGGCCGGCGCCCCGGCTGCGGCCGGCCTGCGTGGTGCGTTCGGCCAGCGCCTTGAACGAAGCCCCGGGGAACAGCGCCTGCGCCACCCCGAACAATGCCCGCAGCACCAGCAGCACGGCCAGCCCCGGGGCGAACCCGGTGGCGGCGGTGAACACCGACCACGCCACCAGTGAGATGACCAGCAATGGCCGTGCACCCACCCGGTCGGCCAGCAGGCCACCCGGCAGCTGACCGATCAGGTACGCGATCGCGAAAGCGGACACCACCAGTCCCTGCGTGGTGCGCGACAGCCCGAACTCGGCACCGATCAGCGGCAGCGCGACCGCGATCATCACGCGGTCGATGTAGTCGATGATGAAAACGCCCACCAGCAAGGTGAGAGTCGTGCGCTCCGTCCGCCGGACGGTCGCGGAAGTGCTCGAAGTACCCACCCGAGGTGCCTCCCGTGGCTTGACGATGAAGCATTGTGGGGCCACGGACCCCGGGTGCGGCTTCGTCCGATCCGCCGACAGAACCGTCCCGGTTCGGTGAATCGCACGAAGTGGCCGACCGCCACCCCACCGGAGGCGGCCGGCCGCTTCAGTTGCTGTTCGGTGTTGCTGGCTCGGACTTCGTAAACGGCTTATACGGTATGGAAAACACCAAACCCGCGCCGTATAGGGCGTTATACACTTGGATCAGGCGTTACCGAGTCCCCGGCGTTCGAGCAGGGGCTGGATTTCCGGGGCCCGGCCGCGGAAGGTCGCGAAGGCTTCCATCGGGTCGACGCTGCCGCCGAGGCCCAGCAGGGTGCGCCGGAAGTGGTCGCCGTTCTCGCGCTTCAACCCGCCGTTCTCGGTGAACCACTGCACCGTGTCGGCGTCGAGGACCTCGCTCCAGATGTAGGAGTAGTACCCCGCGCTGTAGCCGCCGGCGAAGACGTGGTTGAAGTAGGTCGTGCGGTACCTCGGGGGGATGCTCGCCACGGCCACGCCGGCCTTGTCCAGCGCCTCGGCCTCGAAGCGCTGGACGTCCTCCACGCGGTCGTCCGGGCCGAGGCGGTGCCAGGCGAGGTCGAGCAGCGACGCGGCCAGGTACTCGGTCGTCCGGAAACCTTCGCCGTACTGCTCGGCGGCTTGGAGCTTCGCCACCTGCTCGGCCGGCAGCGGCTCGCCGGTCACGTGGTGCTTGGCGTAGTTCGCCAGCACCTCCGGCCACATCTGCCACATCTCGTTGACCTGCGAGGGATACTCCACGAAGTCCCGCGGCACGCTCGTGCCGGAGAAGGCGGGGAACTCCACCCCGGACAGCAGCGAGTGCAGTGCGTGCCCGAACTCGTGGAACGACGTGCGCACCTCGTCCAGCGACAGCAGGGTGGGCTCCCCCGCCGGCGGCTTCGACACGTTCAGCACGTTGACCACCACGGTGCGCTTGCCGAGCAGCCGCGACTGGTCCACGAAGTTGTTCATCCACGCGCCGCCACGCTTGGAGTCGCGGGCGTAGTAGTCCATCAGGAAGAGACCGAGCTCGCTGCCGTCGGCGTCGCGCACCTCGAAGATCCGCACGTCGGGGTGGTACTTCGGCAAATCGTGCCGTTCGGTGACGCTCAGGCCGTACAGCCGGTTCGCCGCGTGGAAGACCCCGTCGTGCAGCACGCGGTCCAGCTCGAAGTACGGCCGCAGCGCGGCAGTGTCCACGTCGTAGCGTTCCCGGCGGACCCGCTCGGCGTAGAACGCCCAGTCCCACGGCTGCAGCGTCGCACCGGGCACGTCCGCTTCCAGGTACCGCTGCAGTTCCACGGCTTCCGTCCGGGCGTTCGCCACCGCGACCGGGGCCAGCCGTTCGAGCAGGCCGCTCGCCGCTTCGAGCGTCTTCGCGGTCTGGTCCTCGATCACGTACGACGCGTGGTTCGGGTAGCCGAGCAGCGCGGCCCGCTCCGCGCGCAGCCGCGCGATCTCGAGGACGACCGCCTTGTTGTCGGACTCGTTGTCCCGGTTGCCGCGCGACACCGAAGCGGTGAAGACCCGCTCGCGCACCGCGCGGTTCTCCAAGGACTCCAGCGCGGCCTGCGCGGTCGGCAGGGTCAGCGTGAGCACGTACTTCCCGTGCAGACCGCGCTCCCCCGCCGCCGCGGCGGCGGCCGCGACCGCACCTTCGCCCAGACCGGCCAGCTCGGCCTCGTCGTCGAGCACGACGGCGAGATCGTTGGTGTCCCGCAACAGGTTCTGGGAGAACCGGGTCTGCAGGGTGGACAGTTTCCCGTTCAGCTTCCGCAGCTTCTCCTGCTCGGCCTCGGCCAGCCCGGCGCCGGACCGGCGGAAGTCGGTGTGCACCCGCTCCAGCAGCCGCAGCTGTTCCGGCGACAGGCCGAGATCCGCGCGCCGCTCGTGCAGCGTGTCGATCCGCGCGAAGAGCCGCGGGTCGAGGTGGATCGCGTCGGAGTGCGCAGCCAGCCGCGGCGCCAGCTCGGCCTGGACTTCCTGGTTGGCCTCCGAGGCGTTCGAGCCGATGAGGTTGAAGAACGTGCCCGACACCCGCGTCAGCAACGCGCCCGCGCGTTCCATCGCGGCGATCGTGTTCTCGAACGTCGGCTCGGCCGCGTCGGTGGCGATCCGCTCGATCTCCGCGGTGTGCTCGGCGAGCCCGGCCTCGAAGGCGGGCCGGTAGTGCTCGTCGGAAATACGGTCGAAGGGCGGCAGCTCATAGGGCAGCTCGCTGGGGGCGGCGAACGGGTTGTCCGGCGAAATCATCGGGTAGCGCTCCTGGTTCTCCACGTCGGTCCCGCCCACCCTACGGGGCGGCGCACCCGCCGAAGGGACCATCGCGAGTCTCCGGGGTCGCCCGGAGCACCGTCACCGGCCGGTGCTGCCCCCCACCACGGCATCACCGCCGGCCTTCTTGGCGCGCCGGCCCTTCTTCGGCGGCGGAGGCACCACCCCGGACAGATCGCCGCCGTGGTCGTTCACGCGCAGCACGAACGGCCGCGTCTCGGTGTAGCGCACCACCGAGACCGACGCCGGGTCGACCACGATCCGCTGGAAGGAGTCGAGATGCTGGCCCAGCGCGTCGGCGAGGATCGCCTTGATCACGTCGCCGTGGCTGCACGCCACCCACACCGCGTGGTCGCCGTGCTCGGCGGTGATCCGCGCGTCGTGCGCCCGGATCGCAGCGACCGCACGCGCCTGCATCGCGGCCAGGCCCTCCCCGCCCGGGAACACCGCGGCCGAGGGATGCGCCTGCACCACCCGCCACAGCGGTTCCTTGACCAGCGTCTTCAGCTCGCGCCCGGTCCACTCGCCGTAGTCCACTTCGGACAGCCGCGGCTCCACGGTCCGGTCGAGGCCCAGCTCCCCCGCCAGCGGCCCGACCGTCTGCTTGCAGCGCAGCATCGGCGACACCACGAGTTCGGCGACCGGCACGCCGGCCAGCCTGCCGGGCAGCGCGGCGGCCTGGCCCCGGCCGGTGTCGTCGAGGCCCACCTTCGGCGTGCGCCCGGCGAGCACCCCGGACCCGTTCGCGGTGGACTTCCCGTGCCGGAGCAAGATGACCGTACTCACGCCGCCACCCTATCCGGTGATCGCGGTGCTCAGCTCCCGACCGGTCCCGCGTTCGGGTCGAGCACCCCACCGAAGATCAGGCCGAACAGCAACACCCCGAGCACCACCCGGTAGATCACGAACGGCACGAAGCTGCGCCGCTTGATGTAGGCCATCAGCCAGGCGATCACCAGGTAGCCGACGCCGAACGCGACGAGCGTGGCGAGGATAGTCGGCCCCCACTGCGCGCTTTCGCCGTTCTTCCCGATGTCGGTGAGCTTGTACAGCCCGGAGCTGAACACTGCGGGCAGCGCCAGCAGGAACGAGTACTCCGCGGCCTCCGAGCGGGTGTAGCCCATCAGCAGGCCGGCGCTGGTCGTGCCGCCGGAGCGGGACACCCCGGGGATCAGCGCGAGTGCCTGCGCGAAGCCGAAGCCCAGCCCGTGCGGCACGTTCAGCTGGTCGAGGGTGCGCTGCTGCTTCCCGATCCGGTCGGCGATCAGCAGGATGATCCCGAACACGATCAGCGTGGTCGCGGTGATCCGCAGATCGCGGAAGGTGGCGTCGATCTGGTCCTGCAGCAGCAGCCCGAGCACCCCGATCGGAAGCGAGCCGACGATGATCAGCCAGCCCAGCCGCGAATCGGGGTCACTTCGCCACTCTGGGCGGAACAGGCCGAGGAACCAGGCCCGCAGGATCCGGCCGATCTTCTTCCCGAAGTAGAGGATCACCGCGAGTTCGGTGCCGATCTGGGTGACCGCGGTGAACGCCGCGCCCGGATCGTCCCAGCCCGCCAGCGCGGCCACGATCCGCAGGTGCGCGCTCGAGGAGATCGGCAGGAACTCGGTGAGCCCCTGCACCAGCCCCAGCACCAGGGACTCGAACCACCCCATCAAGCCGCTCCCGCCCCGGCGCCCGCCCGGGCGCCGTCCAGTCCGATTCGCACGAGCGGTGAACCTATCGAGTGGATCGCGCGCCGCCGCGCCGGGGTCCGCCCCGACACGGGTCACCTTGGGCGGGCCGCGCGCCGGTCGCCCACTAGGCTCGCCGGTCGTGGAGAAGCGACAGCTCGGCCGGTCGGGACTGCGGGTCTCGCGTATGGCTCTCGGCACCATGACCTGGGGTGGCGACACCGATCCGGACGAGGCGGCCAGCCAGCTCGTCGCCTTCGTGGACGCCGGCGGCACGCTCGTGGACACCGCGGACATCTACGCCGAGGGTGAGTCCGAGCGGATGCTCGGCGGGCTGCTCGGCGATCTCGTCCCGCGTGACGACGTGGTGCTGGCCACCAAGACCGTGGCCCGGCGCACCGAAGGACCGTTCGGCGGCGGCGCCTCGCGCGGCGCGCTGCTGTCCGCGCTGGAGGGTTCGCTGCGCCGGCTCGGCACCGATCACCTCGATCTGTGGCAGCTGCACGCGTGGGACGCCGGGGTGCCCATCGAGGAGACGCTCTCCGCGTTGGGTCACGCGGTGAGCAGCGGAAAGGTCCGCTACGTCGGGGTGTCCAACTACTCCGGGTGGCAGCTGGCCACGGCGGCCGCGCTCGCCGCGCCGGAGGCGCCGGTGATCAGCGGGCAGTTCGAGTACTCGCTGCTGGAGCGCGGGATCGAACGCGAAGTCGTGCCCGCCGCCACGCACCACGGTGCCGGCGTCCTGCCGTGGGCACCGCTGGGCCGCGGCGTGCTCACCGGCAAGTACCGCACCGGCACCCCGGCCGACTCGCGCGGTGCCTCGGCCGACTACGCCGGATACGTCGAGTACCACCGCACCGAACGGGCGGCCCGGATCGTGCAGGCCGTGGTCACCGCGGCGGAAGGCCTCGGCACGTCACCGCTGGTCGTGGCGCTGGCCTGGGTCCGCGACCGGCCCGGGGTGGTCGCCCCGGTCGTCGGCGCCCGCGACACCGGGCAGCTGACCGGTTCGCTCGCGGCCGAGGAGCTCACCCTCCCGCCGGCCATCCGCAGTGCGCTGGACGACGTCAGCGGGATCGAGTTCGGCTACCCGGAACGGGGTACCCGGTGAGCGGCGGGTGTCGGGTGAGTGACAGGGACGTGACGGCTCGGGGATCCTGGAGGATGCTGGTGAGGACAGCTCGCCGGAAGAACGTCGGAGGCCCTCAGGTGCGTCGGCTCAGCGCCGCGTCGCGGTTCGCGATCCCGCTCGCCGGTGCCCTCGCGCTGTCCGCGTGTTCCTCGGGCGGGCAGGCCGACACCGATTCGCTGCAGGTCGTGGCGAACCCGGTGGCCGCGGAACCGGCCGTCTCCCCCGCTCCCGCGGTGTCGCCGGCCGGCCAGGTGCTGGCCATGCCCGCGGTCTCCGCGATCGCGACTGACACCCGGAGCCACACCCTCGTCGTGGCGGTGAAGCAGCCGCCGTCGGTCCGCGTCTACGATCTGGACGCGCTCGGCGAGACGAAGGCGACCGTCCCGCTGCCCGCGCCCGCAGAATCGCTGACCGCCTCCGAGGGCCAAGCCATCGCGAGCGTGCCCGGCAAGGGCGTGCTCGCGCGGATCTCGCTACCGGGCGGGCAGCTCGAGACCGAACCGGTCACCGGGCAGCCGGCCGAGGGCGTATCGAGTGGTGCGGACACGCTCGTGGCCGTACGCGACCGCAAGGCGGTCGAGGTGCTCTCCGGCGGCAAGGTCGCGAAGACGATCACAGGCCAGCTCTACAGCGCGGACGGTGTCGTGGACACCGGAGCCGGCGTCGTGGTCCTCGACCGGCTGCGCACCGCCGTGTTCAGCGTCGACGTGGCGGCCGGAACCATGGGCGAGGGCCTGCGCGCGGGCGAGGGCGCGGCCAACGCGGTCGCCGATTCCTACGGCCGGGTGCTGGTCACCGACGCGCGCGCCGGTGCGCTTCTCGCGTTCTCGACCAACCCGCTGATCCTGCGCCAGCGGTACCCGGTGCCCGGCGGAGCGTACGGCCTCGCCTACGACCACCAGCGCAATCTCGCCTGGGTCACCCTCACCGGGCGAAACGAGGTGGTCGGGTTCGACGTGCGAGGCGGCGAACCTGTGGAGAAGTACCGATTCCCGACCGTCCGCCAGCCGGATTCGGTCGGCGTGGACGACCGGAGCGGCCGCGTGCTCGTGGGCTCGGCCGCCGGAGAAGGGACCCAGGTGATCCAGCCATGACGACGGCCGAAGAGGCGGTGGTCGAAGGGGACTGGGAGTACCGCCGGCTGCGCCTGCCCCCGGCGGTGTCCCGGCGTGCGGCGATGATCCAGCTCTCCATCCACGCCGAGTTCGCCGGCTGGGAGCTGCGCACAGTGCGGCTCTACGCGGACGGCACCCGGCGGGTCTGGCTGCGCCGCAAGCGCACCGCCACCTCCCAGGCCTCCGGCCTCACCACCTGACCCTCGCGAGTGGCGCGGCCGGTTCTCGCGGACCTGGCCACTCACGAGGGTCGGCTGGCTCAGGACGAGCGCAGGAACCGGTCCAGCACGCGGGTGCCGAACTTCAGCGCCTCCACCGGCACGCGCTCGTCGACGCCGTGGAACAGGCCGGAGAAGTCCAGGTCGGCCGGCAGTTTCAACGGCGCGAAGCCGAAGTTGCGGATGCCGAGCTGCTGGAAGGACTTCGCGTCGGTACCGCCGGAGAGCATGTACGGCAGCGTCCGCGCACCGGGGTCCTCGGCGAGCACGGCGGCGGTCATGGCGTCCACGAGCGCCCCGTCGAAGGTCGTTTCGACCGGCGGGAGTTCCATCCACTCCTTCTCGATGTCCGGGCCGAGCAGCTCGTCCAGCTCGCGGTCGAACTGCTCGATCCGGCCGGGCAGGATGCGGCAGTCCACCGCCGCCTCGGCGACCGACGGGATCACGTTCGACTTGTAGCCCGCGGTGAGCATCGTCGGGTTCGCGGTGTCGCGCAGCGTCGCGCCGATCATCCGGGAGATGTTGCCCAGTTTGGCGACCGAACCCTCCAGGTCGTCCTCCGGGAAGTCCCAGCCGGTGATCTCGGTGACCCCGGCAAGGAACTCGCGCACCGAATCGGTGAGCACCAGCGGGAACTGGTGCGTGCCGAGCTTCGCGACGGCCTCGGAGAGCTTCGTGACCGCATTGTCCCGGTGGATCATCGAGCCGTGCCCGGCCGTGCCGCGCACGCGCAGCTTCATCCAGCGGATGCCCTTCTCCGCCGTCTCGATCACGTACGCGCGGACGTTGTCCTTCAACGTGATCGAGAACCCGCCGACCTCGCTGATCGCCTCGGTCACGCCCTCGAACAGCTCCGGCCGGTGCTCGACGAGCCACTGCGCCCCGAACTTCCCGCCGGCCTCCTCGTCGGCGAGGAAGGCGAACACCAGATCGCGCGGCGGGACGATGCCGTTGATCTTGTAGTGCCGGGCCAGCGCCAGCGCCATGCCGACCATGTCCTTCATGTCGACCGCGCCGCGGCCCCATACGTAGCCGTCCTGCACCGCGCCGGAGAACGGGTGCACCGACCACTCCGACGGGTCCGCCGGCACCACGTCGAGGTGACCGTGGATCAGCAGCGCGCCGCGGGACGGGTCGGCGCCGGGCAGCCGGACGACGACGTTGTGCCGGTCCTTCGCACCGGACTCGACATAGGTGATCTCGTAGCCGGCGTCGGTGAGCTTCTCCGCGACGTACTCGGCCGCAGCCCGCTCGCCGACCAGGGTCGCGGGGTCTCCGGTGTTGGTGCTGTCGATGCGGATGAGCTCGCTGGTGAGCGTGACGGCCTCGTCCGCGGCGGCGTCGATCTGGTTCGCTTCGGTCACCGGCCCTTCCTATCATCCGCGGTGCCCGGACGCCCCTGTCCCGGCGGGTGGGAGACGGGGCGTCACGCGGGCTGGACGCCGTCCGACTGATCAGCCAGTCAGCAGCTGATCGCAACTCCTTATCACTGCGGGATAACCGCAGGTAGTCCGCTGATTTGTGTCGCAACTGTTGCGATTTTCGCAACACAGGTTTAGCGTCTGCGGCCATGGACGAGACGGAACAGCTCAGGACCCGGGTCCGGACGCTGATCCGATCGCTTCCCGGAGCCCAGCGGGAGTTCGCCGCCGCGATCGGGCTCGACGGGACGAAACTGTCCAAGGCGCTGGGCGGCACCCGCCGGTTTTCGCCGCACGAGCTGGTCCGGATCGCCGAGTACTCGGGCGTCACGGTCAACTGGCTGCTCAACGGCAGCGACGACGCGCGCACCGTCACCGCGGTGCCCGCACCCGCCGCCCGGCCGGAGAGCGATCCGGCGCATCACACGCAGTCCGAACCCCGCCGCCGGATCCTGGAGACCGCCTGGGCGCTCATCGCCGAACGCGGCTACCACCGGGTGCGCATCTCCGACATCGCGCAGGCCTGCGGCACCAGCACCGCGGCCATCCACTACCACTTCCCCGGCAAGACCGAAGTTCTCAACGAAGCGTTGCGGCGCAACGTGAAGCTCGCCTTCGACCGGCAGGTCGCCGAGCTGCACGCGGTCGAGGAGGCGCACGACCGGCTGCTGAAGCTGGTCGAACTCCAGCTGCCGACCGAGGGACTGCTGCGCGCGGAATGGTCGGTGTGGCTGCAGGTGTGGAACGAGGTGGCGCTCGAGCCGGAGCTGCGGTCGCTCTACACCGATTCCTACGACCGCTGGTACCAAACCATCCGGATGACCATCCGCACCGGACAGGAACAAGGGGTGTTCCGGGTCGCCGACCCGGAAGCCGCCACCGTGCAGCTGACCGCGCTGATCGACGGCCTCGGCATCCAGGTGCTGACCGGCCGTCCCGGCAGTTCGGTGGGCACCATGCGTGCCCATCTGCACGATTTCATCACAAGGTCGATCGTCAAGGGAGCCTGATGAACCACGACGTCATCGTCACCTGCGCGCTGACCGGCGCGGGCGACACCGTCGGCCGGAGCCCGCACGTGCCGGTCTCCCCCGCCCAGATCGCCGCGAGTGCCGTGGAGGCGGCGAACGCGGGTGCCGCGGTGGTGCACATCCATGTGCGGGAACCGGAAACCGGCGCGCCCTCGCGTGAAGTGGCCCTGTACCGGGAAGCGGTGCGGCTGGTCCGGGAGTCCGGAGTGGACGTCGTGGTCAACCTGACCGCCGGGATGGGCGGGGACCTGGTGATCGACGAGGAGGATCCGCTCAAGCCGGTCGACGGCACCGATCTGGTCAACGCGATGGACCGGCTGCCGCACGTGGAGGAGCTGCTGCCGGACATCTGCACGCTCGACTGCGGGTCCCTCAACTTCGGCGAGGGCAGCCAGCTCTACGTGTCCACTCCGGACATGCTGCGCGCGGGCGCCCGGCGCATCCAGGAGCTCGGGGTCAAGCCGGAGCTGGAGATCTTCGACAGCGGGCAGCTGTGGTTCGCGAGCAAGATGGTCGAAGAGGGCCTGATCGACGCGCCGCCGCTGTTCCAGCTGTGCATGGGCATTCCCTACGGCGCGCCGGCCGACCCCGGTCTGCTGCAGGCCATGGTCAACCTCCTGCCGGAGGGTTCGCAGTGGGCTTCGTTCGCGATCGGCCGCAACCAGATGCCGTGGGTCGCGCAGTCCGTGCTGCTCGGCGGGCACGCGCGGGTCGGACTCGAGGACAACCTGTACCTCGCGCGCGGTGTCAAGGCGACCAACGGCCAGCTCGTGGAACGTGCGGTGGAGATCGTCCAGGACCTCGGCGCGAACATCGCGAGCCCGGACCGGGCACGGGAAATCCTCGGACTGAAGGAGCGGGTCGGTGCCTGAACCGGACACTGTGGACACTGTCGCTTGTGTCGGCGCCGGCGTGATCGGCGGAGGCTGGGTCGCGCACTTCCTCGCCCGCGGCTTCGACGTCCGGGCCTGGGATCCGGCACCGGACGCGGCCGCGAAGCTCACACGGCTCGTCGACGCGGCCTGGCCGGCGCTCACCGCGCTCGGGCTCGCCGAGGGCGCGAGCCGGGACCGGCTCACCGTCACCGGCACGCTGGCCGAAGCCGTGGAGGGCGCCGGGTTCGTCCAGGAAAGCGCGCCGGAAGACCTGGCGCTGAAGCAGAAACTGCTCGCCGACATCGACGCGGTCACCCCGGCCGGGATCGTGATCGCCTCGTCCACCTCCGGGTACGGCATGACCGAGATGCAGGTCGCCGCGAGGACCCCCGAGCGGCTCGTGGTCGGGCACCCGTTCAACCCGCCGTACCTGATCCCGCTGGTCGAGGTCGTCGGCGGGAAACTCACCGCGCCGTGGGCGGTCGAGCGGGCAGGCGCCTTCTACCGGCACGTCGGCAAGACCGTGCTGACCATGGCACGCGAGGTTCCCGGGTTCGTGGCGAACCGCCTCCAGGAGGCGTTGTGGCGCGAGGCGCTGCACATGGTCGACGCCGGCGAGGCGACGGTGGAGCAGATCGACGTCGCGATCACCGACGGGCCGGGTCTGCGCTGGCCGGTGCAGGGCCCGATGCTGACCTTCCACCTCGCCGGCGGCGAGGGTGGGATGGCCCACATGCTCGACCACTTCGGACCGTCGCTGAAATCGCCGTGGACACGGCTGGACGCCCCCGAGCTCACGACCGGGCTGCGCGACGCCGTGGTGCAGGGCTGCGACGAGGAAGCCGGGGACCGCACCATCGCCGATCTCGTGGCGGAACGGGACCGGGCGATCATCGCCATCCAGCGGGCAGTCGGCGAGGCACGCCGTGGGTGAGTACCGCGCCAAGGTCCGTCCGGAGTGGATCGACTACAACGGCCACCTGTCCGAGCCGTACTACGTGCTCGTTTTCGGCGACGCGACCACGGCGTTGATGGACCGGACCGGTATCGACCCGGAGTACCGGCAACGCAACGACGCGTCGCTGTACACAGTGGAGGCTCACGTCCGGTACCTGCATGAGGTCGGTCCGGACGCCGAACTGGTGGTGAGCACCGCGGTTCTGGACGTCGGCATCAAGAAGCTCCGGCTGTGTCACGAGATGCGAGCCGGGGGCGAGCTGGTCGCCACCGAGGAACTGCTCTGCCTGCACGTCACCGCGGGACGCACCAGTGCGTTCCCCGGCGAGATCGCCCGCCGGCTCGGCCGGCACCTCGCTCCCCTTCCCGACTACGCAGGACGTGCCATTGCCTGAACTCCTCCCCGCACACCCCCTCCCACCGGAAGTCATTCATGGAAGCGCGATGTAAACCGAATTCCCTGTCCCGGCGCGGCTTTCTGGCGCTGGGTGGCGTGAGCGCCCTCGCCGCCGTGCCGTTGTTGAGCGGGTGCGGCTCCACGGTCGCCGCGGCGGTCCCCACCGGGCCGCCGCGACGCGGGGGCACGCTGCGCGTCGGCGTCACCGGCGGCGGTGCCTCGGACACGCTCGACCCGCACATCCCGGCGACGAACCCCGACATCGCCCGGGTGATCAACCTCTATGAACCCTTGCTGCTGCGCGATCACGACTACCGGCTGCAGATGGTGCTGGCCGAATCGCTCACCGCGTCACCGGACGCGCGGACCTGGACCGCGGTGCTGCGCCGGGGCGTCCGGTTCCACGACGGACGTCCCCTCACGCCGGCCGACGTGGTCGCGACATTCCGGCGGATCACCGATCCGGACGATCCGAAGAGCGGCGCCGCCGGGCTGACCATGCTCGGCGAGGTGGCCGCGACCGGCGAGGCGACCGTGCAGTTCCGGCTCACCGAACCGAACGCCGGGTTCGACGACCTGCTCGGCCAGTACTCGCTCGGCATCGTGCCGGCCGATTTCGACCTGAAGCACCCGATCGGCACCGGCCCCTTCAAGGCGAGTGCGTTCACCCCCGGCCTGCAGAGCACCTTCGAGCGCAACGAGCACTACTGGCGACCGGGCCAGCCCTACGTCGACCGGCTGGTGCTGATCAACTTCGCCGACGACGACGCGCGGCTGAACGCACTGCTCTCCTCCCAGGTGGACGCGATCGACCAGGTCCCGGTGGCGCTGATCGACGTGCTGGGCAGCGATCCGCGGATCCGGGTGCTCACCTCCGAGACCGGCACCTGGCTGCCGTTCACCATGCGGGTGGACCGGCCGCCGTTCGACGACGTGCGGGTCCGGCAGGCACTGCGCCTGGTGGTGGACCGCGAGCAGATGATCAACCAGGTGCTGTCCGGGCAGGGCAGGCCCGGCAACGACCTCTACGCGCCGTTCGACCCCGCGTACGCCAAGCAGCTTCCGCAGCGGAAGCAGAACCTCGACGAGGCGAGACGGCTGCTGGCCGCGGCCGGGAAGCCGAACCTGGAGGTCGAACTGGTCACCGCGCCGATCCAGGCAGGTGCGGTGGAGGCCGCGCAGGTGTTCCAGCAGCAGGCCAAGGCGGCCGGCGTCACCGTGCGGATCCGCAAGATCGACACCACCACGTTCTACGGCGAGAACTACCTGTCCTGGGATTTCGCGCAGGACTTCTGGTATACCCGCAACTACCTGCCGCAGGTCGCGTCCGGTTCCCTGCCGAAGGCGCCGTACAACGAAACCCACTGGAACGACCCGGAGTTCACCGACCTGGTCACCCGCGCGAGTTCCACTGTGGACCCGGCTGCCCGCGCGGACCTGCTGCGCCAGGCCCAGCGCATCGAGTACGAGCGCGGTGGCCTGATCGTTTGGGGCTTCGTCGACCAGGTCGACGCCCACCAGGCGTACGTGGCCGGGCTGGTGCCCGACCGGACCGGGATCTCCCTGTCCGGCTACCAGTTCCGCCAGGCCTGGCTCGGCAAGGACACGGGAGGTGCGGCGTGACGCGGCTGATCGTGAAACGGCTCCTGGTGAGCCTCGTGGTGCTGTGGCTGGTCACGTTGCTGGTCTTCGTGGCGACGCTGCTGCTGCCGGGTGATCCGGCCCGCGCCATCCTCGGCCAGCAGGCCACCCCGGAACGGATCGCCGCGCTGCAGCACCAGCTGCACCTCGACGAGCCGGTCTGGCAGCGCTACCTGACCTGGCTCGGCGGCCTGTTCACCGGTGATCTCGGCACGTCCACCTCGACCCAGGGCCCGGTGACGGCGCTGCTGTCCGACCGCGTGAGCGCCTCGGTCGTGTTGCTGGTCCTCGCCGCGGTGATCGCCACTCCGCTCGGGCTCGCGCTGGGCACGTGGAGCGCGATCCGCCGCGGCCGGGCCACCGATCAGGCGGTGTCCGGCGTCAGCCTGGTCATCGCGGCCCTGCCGGAGTTCGTGATCGGGGTGGCGCTGATCGTGCTGTTCGCGACCACGGTGTTCAAGGTGCTGCCCTCGGTCACGCTCAGCCCGCCCGGCGAACCCGTGTGGCAGCAGCCCGGGCAGCTCGTGCTGCCCGTCGCGACCCTCGTCCTGGTCGTCACGCCCTACATCACCCGGATGATGCGCGCGACGATGAACGAGGTGCTCGACTCGGGCTATGTGGAAATGGCCCGGCTCAAAGGCATCCGGGAACGCACCGTCCTCTTGAGACACGCGCTCCCGCACGCGGTCGGCCCGGTCGCGCAGGTCGTCGCGCTGCAGCTGGCGTGGCTGGCCGGTGGCGTGGTCGTGGTCGAGTTCCTGTTCCGCTACCCCGGCATCGGCCAGGCACTCATCGACGCGGTCGGCAAACGCGACGTCGCAGTGGTGCAGGCGGTGACGCTGCTGATCGCCGCGGTGTACATCGTGGTCAACCTGCTGGCCGACGTGATCGGCATCCTCGCCGATCCCCGGGTGCGGACGGAGGCGCTGCGATGACCGCCGTGGACGAGGAGACCACCCTGCCCGCCGCCGCGGACACGCCGCCCCGGCCGACCGGACTGATCCGCACCGCGTGGACGTTCCCGCAGGCCAAGGTCGGCAGCGCGCTGACCGTGCTCGTGGTGCTGGTCGCGGTGCTCGGACCGTGGCTCGGCCCGGTGCTGACCGGGTACGACACCACCGGCTTCGCCGGGAAGCCGTTCAAACCGGACGGTCTCGCGGGCACCGACGGTCTCGGCCGCGACGTGCTCACCCGGTTCCTCGCCGGAGGAACCACGCTGCTGCTGTACGCGGTGCTCGCCACCGCGCTGGGCATCGTGCTCGGCGCGGCGATCGGCATGGTCGCCGGCTACGGCGGCGGCTGGCTCGACGCGGTCCTGATGCGGGGCAACGACGTGCTGCTGTCCTTCCCGCAGCTGGTGATCGCACTGCTGGCGATCGCCGTGATCGGGCCGAAGGGCTGGCTGCTCGTGCTGGTGATCGGGTTGACGCACGCACCGCGGACCGCGCGGGTGGCGCGCCAGGCGACCGTGGCCGTGCGCGGGCAGGACTTCATCCGCGCCGCCGAGATGTACGCGATGCCGCGCTCGCGGATCCTCGTGCGCGAGATCCTGCCGAACATCACCGGGCCGCTGATGGTGGAGCTCGGCCTGCGGCTGACCTATTCCATCGGCTACCTGGCCTCTTTGTCGTTCCTCGGGCTCGGTATCCAGCCTCCCACGGCCGACTGGGGCCTGATGATCAACGAGAACCGGATCGCGCTGGTGGTGCAGCCGTGGGGCGTGCTGCTGCCGGTCGTGGCGATCGCGGTGCTCGCCGTCGGCACGAACCTCGTCGCCGATTCGCTCGCCTCGGCCGCGGCCGGGCGGACCCGGGAGGTGCGGTCGTGACCGATCCCGTGCTCGAGGTGACCGGGCTGGCCGTGCGCACCACTGCGGGCGTTCCGGTGCTGCGAGACGTCTCGTACGCCATCGAACCCGGCGAAGTGCTCGCGCTCGTCGGGGAATCCGGCTCCGGAAAGACCACCGCTGGACTGGCCGCGCTCGGCCATTTCCGGCGCGGACTGGTCTCCGCCGGCGGAACCGTCACGCTGCGGCCGCGCGAGGGCGAACCGGTGGACCTGCTTGCCCTCGACGGCGCGGCACGGCGCCGGCTGCGGGGCAGCGCCGTCTCCTACATCCCGCAGGACCCGGCGCTGTCGCTGAACCCCGCGTTGCGGATCGGCCTGCAGATCGAGGAGGTCCTGCACACGCACGGCTATCCGGGTCCGGTGGACGAACGGGTGAGCGAGGTACTGGCCGAGGTCGGGCTGCCCGCCGACGAGCAGTACCGGCGCCGGTACCCGCACCAGCTTTCCGGCGGCCAGCAGCAGCGGGTCGGCATCGCGATGGCGTTCGCCTGCCGGCCGAGCGTGGTCGTGCTCGACGAGCCGACGACCGGGCTGGACGTGATGACCCAGGCGCTGGTGCTGGAGACAGTGCGCGGCCTGACCGCCGAGCACGGCGTCGCGGCGCTGTACATCACGCACGACCTCGCCGTGGTCGCGCAGCTCGCGGACCGGGTGGCCGTGATGTACCGGGGCGATCTGGTCGAGTGCGGACCGGCGGATCAGGTCCTCCGCCGCCCGGAACACGCCTATACGAAACGGCTGCTGTCGGCGGTGCCGGATCTTTCCGCGAAGCCGGCCGCCGCTCCCCCACCCGACGACGCTGTGCTGGCCGCCCGCGACATCCGCATGGCCTACGGCCGTCATGAGGTGCTGCGTGGAGTCGATCTCGCGGTCACGCGTGGCGAATGTGTGCTGTTGCTCGGGGAATCGGGCTCGGGCAAGACCACGCTGTCGCAGTGCATCGCGGGTCTGAACCGTGGTTTCACCGGCACCGTGGCGCTGGAGGGCACGCCACTCGCGTCGGCGACCCGGCAGCGCAGCATCGACGAACGGCGGCGCATCCAGTACGTGTTCCAGAGCCCGTTCTCGTCGCTCAATCCCCGCAAGACGATCGCGCAGTCCATCGAGGTCCCGCTGGTCCACCTCACTGCACTGTCGCGGGCACAACGGCGTGCTCGCGTCGCGGAGATGCTCGACCGGGTCCGGTTGCGGCCGGGCCTGGCGAACCGGCTGCCCGACCAGCTCAGCGGCGGGGAACGCCAGCGCGCGGCGATCGCCCGCGCGCTGGTGACCACTCCGGACGTCCTGGTCTGCGACGAGGTGACCTCGGCGCTGGACGTGTCGGTGCAGGCCTCCATCGTGGACCTGCTCGGCGAGCTGCGCCGGGAGCTGGGGATGGCCATGGTGTTCGTGACCCACAACATCGCGCTCGCCCCGGAGGTCGCGGACCGGATCGCGGTCCTGCGCGGTGGCGAGATCGTGGAGGAAGGAACGGTGGAGACCGTGCTCACCGCACCCGCGCACAGCTACACGCGTGAGCTGCTCGACACCACCCCGCGCCTGTGAGTGTGCGGGCCGGCTTCGAGGCCGTGCGCGACGCGTTCGCCGACGTGCTCGCCGGGTCCTCCGGCGGCGCCTCGTTCTGCGTGTACCGGCGTGGCGAACCGCTGGTGCGGCTGCACGGCAACTGGGCCGAGGACACCCGCGTGGTGTTGTTCAGCGGCACCAAGGGGATCGTCGCGACCGTCGTCGCGATGCTCACCGCGCGGGGGCTGCTCGATCCGGACGAACCGGTGTCGCGGTACTGGCCGGAGTTCGCCGCGGCGGGCAAACAGGACGTGCCGGTCTCCCAGGTCCTCGCGCACACCGTCGGGCTGCCTTACGTGGAGCCGGATCTGCCGATGCTGGACAACGCCGCCAACGCGGCCGCGCTCGCCGGGCAGAGTCCGCTGTGGACACCCGGCAGCCGCGTCGCCTACCACGCACTCACCTACGGCTACCTCCTGACCGAGCTCGTCCGGCGGGCCACCGGCGAACCCCTTGGCACCCTCGTGCGCACGATGCTCGCCGAGCCCCACGGTCTGGACCTGCGCCTCGGCACGCCGCCGGAGGTCCCGGTCGCGACGCTGCGGCGCGCGCCCGGGTACCGGATCAGCACGTTCCTCCAGGACCCGGGGCGACGCCGGGTGGTCGAGCGGATGTATCGCGGCCTGCTCGATTCGGGCGACACCATGAACTCACCCGAGTACCGCGGCGCGGCGCTGGCCGCAGGTGGTGGCGTGGGCACCGCCGACGCGATGGCCCGGCTGTACGACCTGCTGCTGTCCGGCGAGCTGGTCCCGGGGCAGGTACTGGGCCGGGCGACGCGCACCTGGTCCGAGGGCATCGACGCGATCAACGACCGCCCGCTGCGGTTCGGGCTCGGCTTCGAACTGGCCGACCCGATCGGCACCTACGGCCCGGCCGGCACCGCCTTCGGCCACTCCGGCGCGGGAGGCGGACGGCACGGCGCCTGGCCGGAGCACGGGATCGCGTTCTCGTTCACCACGAACGAACTCCAGGCCGAGGACGTCGACACCCGGGCGAGCAGCCTGCTGGCCGCACTGCACAGCTGTCTCTGATCCGGCCTACCGTGGACCCATGCGGATCGTGTCACTGCTGCCTGCCGCCACCGACCTGGTCGCCACGCTCGGGCAGCTCGGCAACCTCGTGGGGCGCACCCACGAGTGCGACTGGCCACCGGAGATCAGCGCGGTGCCGGTGGTGACCACCGCGGAGATCGACCCGGGCTCCTCGTCCAGCCGGGAGATCTCCGACGCCGTCGGCGGCTCCGCGCACCGTGGTTCGTCGCTGTATTCGGTCGATGTCGAGCAGCTGGCCGAGCTCGCCCCGGACCTGGTGCTCACCCAGGACCTGTGTGCGGTGTGCGCTGTCTCCTACACCCGGGTCGCCGATGCCGTGCGGATGATGGACGCCGGACCACGCGTGCTCAGCCTCGAGCCGCGGACCCTCGCCGAAGTCCTCGGCTGCGTCGCGACCCTCGGCGACGCACTCGGCGTGCCCGAAGTCGCCGCCGAACGCGACGCCGGACTGCGGCAGCGGCTCGCCGACGTACGAGCCGGGGTCGCCGGCCGAGCGCGCCCGCGGGTCGTGGCGCTGGAATGGCTCGACCCGCTCTGGCCGGCCGGGCACTGGGTGCCCGAGCAGATCACCACCGCCGGCGGTGCTCCCCTGCTCGCCCAGCCCGGCGAGCACACCGAGCCGATGCCGTGGGACGCCGTCCTGGACGCCCGTCCGGACGTGCTGCTCGTCCTGCCGTGCGGGTTCAGCCCGGACCGCACCGCGGACGAGCTCGACGTGCTCACCACTCGGCCCGGCTGGGCGCAGCTGCCCGCGGTACGGGCCGGGCAGGTCTGGCTGCTGGACGGACCGTCCTACTTCAACCGGCCCGGCCCCCGCGTGGTGCGGGGCGCCGAGATCCTCGCCTCGATCCTCCACGACGTACCGGCCGATCCCCCGGTGACCGGCGCCGAGGCCCGGCAGGTGAGGTAGCCGGGGCTACTCCGGCCACCGCACTCCCGTGCGGTGGGCCCGGCTGTCGCGGATGACCGCGGTGGCGGTGTCGAAGAACCAGTGCACCACCACTGCGCCGGGGTCGACGACGCCGCGGGCGCTGTCGCCGAGGTAGCTGGCTCGGCCGCGACGGGCGGTCATCTCCGCGGTGGCCCGAACGCCGCTGTCGGCGGCGCCGGCGGCCGCGGCGAGAGCGGCCGGAAGCGAGGCACCTTCCCGCGACGCTTGCTCCAGTGCGGTGACGGCCGGTTCGAGTGCGTCGATCATGGTGCGGTCCCCGGCACTCGCGCCGCCGAGTTCCCGCACGATCCGCAACCCTTCCGCGGAGGCGGCGGCGAGGACTGTCAGCGGGATCCCGTCCGAACCCGCCTGTGCCGTCGCCCGGGCGAAGGCCCGAAAGAACATGCCGAACAGCGCTCCGGACGTCCCGCCGGCCCGGACGAGGTACGACTCGGAGATCAGCTGGAACAGCGGGGAGAGGGAACGGTAACCCCGGGCCGCGAGGTCGCCGAGACCGGTGAGCGCGGCCAGCTGGGTGGCGCCGAAGTCGCCGTCCCCGGCACTGCGGTCGAGATCGGTCAGCTGCGGTTCGGACGCGATGACGCGGTCGGCGAACGACTGCAGCCACGCGACGGTCTCGTGGTGGCTCAGGTCGTCGTCGCCGGGCGGCGGCAGCACCGGATCGTCGGCTGACCCGGCGGCCGGAACCCGCAGGGTGATCTCCGGGGGACGCCGGTCGCCTATGCCGGAGAACTCGACAGGCGGCACGTTCGGCCACGCGGGAGCGGCCGTCGGCGCGTCGAACAGGTCCAGCATCTCGTCGTCCACGCGCACCAGGGTGACCGACACCCCCGACATGTCCAGCGCCGTGACGAAAGTGCCGACCAGCGATCGCCGGATCCGGACACCCGCACCGGCCAGCCGGTCGGCGACCTCGGCGAACACCAGCGAAAGCTCGAGGTCGTGAGTGGCGCCAAGGCCGTTCACCACGACGATCGTGTCGTCGCCGTCGGACAGGCCGAGAGCCCGCACTATCGGGTCCACCAGCGCGGCGACGAGTTCCCCGGCGGTCGCCGACGGAATCCGGGACGTCCCGCGTTCCCCGTGAATGCCGATCCCGAGCTCGGCCTCGCCCTCGGCCAGGTCGAAGGACGGCCGGGTCTCCCCCGGCAGGATCGGCGCGCGGAGCGCGACCGCCATCGAACGCGCCGCCGCCGCGGTGCGGCGCCCGAGCGCGGCGACGTCGGCGAGCGCGTCACCTCGCTGCGCGGCGGCGCCGCAGATCTTCTCCACGACGAGGGTGGCCGCAGTCCCCCGCCGTCCGGGGCCCTCGCCGTCCCGGTCACTGGCCACGTCGTCGTCGACGACCACGGTCTCCACGGCGATGCCCTCGGCCGCTGCCAGTTCGGCGGCGATGGCGAAGTTCAGGACGTCACCGGTGTAGTTCTTCACGATGTGCACGACGCCGGCTCCCGCGTGCGCGGCGGCCGTGGCGGCGTGGATCTGCACCGCGTTCGGCGAACTGAAGATCAGGCCGGGCGCCGCCGCGGTCAGCATGCCTTCGCCGACGAACCCGGCGTGCAGCGGCTCGTGCCCTGATCCGCCACCGGAGACGAGGGCGACCCGGCCGGCGGGCGGAGTGGTTTCGCGGACGAGGTACCCCGGGTCGGGCACCCACCGCAGGTCGGCGGCGTTCGCGACCACGCCGCGCAGGCTGTCGGCGACGAAGGACCGGGGGTCGTTGACGAAACGAGGGCCGGACAAGGCAACTCCTTGCAATGTGGAAGGGATGAGCGTGCGGGCCGCCGCGATCAGCAAGGCTGCCGACGTCGCGCCGGGGTCCTGGTGGCCGGCACTGCGTTCGCCGAGATAGCTGGCGCGGCCCTTCTTCGCGATCATGGCAATGGTGGCGTCGCGGCCGGCTTCGGCCGCGGCGGCCGCCCGGGCGAGCGCGCGGGCCGGTGACTGTCCTGCCGACAGCGCGGATTCGAGTGCGTCGACGGCCGGTGCGAGTGCGTCGTACAGGGTCTTGTCGCCAGGCTCGGCACCGCCCAGCTCAGCCACCCCGGCCACTCCCGCCCGCATCGCGCCGACGAGCGGGACGGCGCCGGTCGTGGTGGCCAAAGCTGCTGCCATACGAACGAAAAAGCTGCCGTACAGCGGGCCGCTGGCTCCGCCGACGTGGTCCACGATCGTCGAACCGACGGCGCGAAGCAGCTGCTCGGGCCGGGAAAAGTCGTGGTGCCGCACCAGCGTGGCGAGGACGAGTGCTCCGCGTCGCAGGTTGACGCCGTGGTCGGCGTCGCCGATGGCTGCGTCGAGGGCGTTGAGGTGTGCTTCGTGTTCGGTGAGCGACGCCGCGAAGGTCCCGATCCAGCGGGCGAACGCGGCGGTGTCCGGCAGCTCGTTCACCCGGACCACCGGCCCCACCGCAGCGCCTGGGTCAGCACCGGAGCGTCCCACAGCTCGAGGACGTCGGGATCCACTTTCGACAGCGTGACCGAGCATCCTGACTGGCCGCGGCTCGTCACGTAGGAGCCCACCAGCGACCGGACCGCCCGCACCTCTGCCCGCGCCAGCACCGCGGCGACCTCGTCGTAGATCAAGCAGAGCCCGGACAACCGCGTGCCACCGAGCCCGTTCACGAAGGTGATCACCTCGGTGCCGCGACGGCACTCCAGGTCGGCGAGAATCGGGTCGAGCAGCTGCGCGACGAGGTCCGCCGCCGGCCCCACGGGAATGCGGCGGCGTCCCGGTTCGCCGTGGATGCCGATCCCGAATTCGATCTCCGTGCCGGACTTTTCCGGCAACGCGACTCCCAAGCTGCGGCTGCCGTCGGCGACCCGGCGGGCCAGCGCCGCGACCTCGGAAAGCGGAAGTCCCCGTTCGGCCGCGGCACCGGCGATCTTCTCGACCAGGACCGTCGCGGCGATCCCGCGGCGACCAGCGCCGGGATGATCGCCGGCCAGGGCGGCGTCGTCGCGCACCACCACCGTTTCCACCGCGATCCCGGCGTCCGCCGCGAGCTCCGCGGCCATCGAGAAGTTCAGGACGTCGCCGGTGTGGTTCTTCACGATGTACAGGACGCCGGCGCCGGCCTCCACGCGCCGGGTGGCCTCGGTGATCTGCCAGGGCACCGGCGAGGTGAACAGCTCGCCGACGCATGCGGCGTCGAGCATCCCGGGCCCCACGAAACCGCTGTGCAACGGCTCGTGTCCCGAGCCGCCACCGGAAACCAGCCCGACCTTGCCCGGTACCGGGCCGTCCGCCCGCAGGACGATCCGGGCGTCGCGGTCGACCGCGAGACCCCGGCCCGCCGCAAGACCCTCCAACGCGTCCGCGGTCGCGTGCATGACGACTCCTCGTTGAGTTTCGGAACAGTATTCGACATTGTCGAACGACGGTCGTAAAGTACGCTACTGTGGCGGCACGCACAAGCCACCGCCCCGGCCGCGCGGTGAGGTGAGGGAGACCCGGTGATCCAGTCGGTGGATCGTGCGCTGCGGATCCTGAACGCACTGCAGAGCGCACGCAGGCTGAGTCTCCGCGAGCTGGCCGGCCGGCTCGAGCTGGCGCCGTCGACCGCGCACGGCATCGTGCGCACCCTGGTGACGCACGGCATGGTGGTGCAGGAACGCGATTCCCAGCAGTACCGGCTGGGCCCGGCCACCCTGCGGCTGGGCAATACCTACCTGGGCACCCTCGAGCTGCGCGCGCGGGCCTCCGGCTGGGCCGAAGACCTCGCCGAGCGGACCGGCTTCGCGGTCCGCACCGCGGTCCGGCTCCTCGACGACGTTCTCGTCGTGCACCACGCGCGACGGCCCGACGGCAGCCTGCAGATGGACGAGGTCGGGATCGTCATCCCGGCGCACGCCTGCGCTCTGGGCAAGGTGCTGCTCGCCTTCGGCTCCGACGACCGGGAACCGGCGCGGCTGCACAGCATGACCGGACACACCCTGACCGACGCGACCGCGCTGCGGAGCCAGCTGGAAACCGTCCGCCGGGGCGCACTCGCCGAGGAGGTCGAGGAGGCGGTGATCGGCGAGTGCGGCGTCGCGACACCGGTCTTCGACGCGACCGGCGACGCTGTCGGTGCGCTGGGCCTCGTCGTCCCGAGCACGGAGTGGCCGCTGGAACCGGCCACCGCGGACGCGTTGCGTACCGCCGCTCGCGCGGTGTGCCGGGAACTCGGCGGGCCCGCGCAGGCAATCCCGGGCTGAATCGCCGAGTGGCCCGGCTGCCCTCGCGAACCCCCGTGACCGAGCCGCGTCTCACGTCGTCAGAGATCACGAATCAGCCCGAACGCAAGCCCGAACTTGTCACACCCGATCCGGGAAGCGGACGGCTTCCTTCCGTGTTGGCTCCCAGCAGGACGAGGACGCGAAGGGGGCCCGCCGCCGATGGCCGTGAGCAGTTCCGAACACCGGTCCGCGGGGTACCCACGCGGCCGGCTCGCCGTGGACCTGCCGGTCGCCGGGCTGGTGATCGCCGCCCTCGCGCACTGGATCCGCGATGCTCCGGCGGACGCACTGATCTTCTTCGCGGCGGCCGTGCTGCTGCTGGTGACCGAACGGCACGCGCCCTCGGCCGAGAACGCGCTCGGCGAGCCGGTCCGGCTGCCAGGGTTGCCGCTGATCGCCGTGGTCGCGGTGGTGGCGCTGGTGTTCGGCAGGCAGACGGTGCCGATGCTGCTCACCGTGTCCGCGGTGGGAATCGGCGCGCTGGTGGTGGAGTGGCGGGAGCCCTCGCTGCCGGCCGCGCCGCGTGTGCCACGGGGCTGGGTCTGGGTGGCGCTCGCCGTCGGCTGGTGTGTCTGGGAGCTCGTCGCCTTCATCTACGAACAGGCCGCGGGCGGCCTGTCCCTGACCCATCCGACGATGAGCGACCTGGTCGACCCGATGCTCGGCAACCGGGTGGTGCAGGCGCTGGCCCTCGCGGTCTGGGTGGCCGCGGGGCTGGCCATGCTGCGCGCGGCCGCGGCGGCGAGGAGGACCGCGTGACCAGCAGGCTCGTCACCGAAATCGGGTTCGGCACGATCGTGGTCGCGGCGATCTCCCTGTGGGTGGCCAGCCACGTGGCGCCGAAGAAGGTGCCACCGCTGACGCGAGTGCTCTCCGCGCTGATGCGGAAACGGTCCACCCGCGTCGCGCTGGTCCTCGCGTGGTGGTGGGTCGGCTGGCACTTCTTCGTGCAGAGCTGAGCGGCCTCAGCGGTACCGCATCGCCGCCACGTTCCCGCGTTCGGCGAGGTACCGCTCGAACGTGACCACCCCGTCGGCGTGCCCGGGCGCCAGGTTCCCGCCCTCGGCGTAGGAGCGATAGAGCCGTCCGGGCCACCACACCCGCACCACCCGCTTGTCCCGCCCGGACGCGGCGAGCAGCGCCCGCACCAGGTCCGCCGCCGATCGCACTTCGGGTCCGCCGAGGTCGGCCACCCGGCCCCGCGGCGGACCGGCCGCCAGCTCCGCCAGCCGCGCCGCGACGTCACGCACGTCGACCGGCTGGAACCGCCACCGCGGCACCGGCACCACCGGCAACCGCGCCGCGGCGGCCAGCAACGACCGCACCAGCGCGTGGAACTGCGTCGCACGCAGGATCGTGTACGGCAGCCCGGAACCGGCCAGTACCTCCTCGGCAGCCAGCTTCGCCCGGTAGTAGCCGAGCGGGACCCGGTCCACCCCGGCGATCGACACATACACCACATGCGGTGCCTGCCGGCCCCAGCGCGCGGCCTCCACCAGCCGCCGCATCACCTCGGCCTCGCGGCGGAAATCCGTGGCACAGTGCACGATCACGTCCGCCCCGGCGACCGCGACGTCCAGGCCGCGTCCGGTCCGCAGGTCCCCGGTCGTCCACTCGGCGCCGCCGCCGGTGCGTCCGCGGCGGCTCAGCACCCGCACTCGCTGCCCGGCCGCCACCAGCTGGTCCACGAGCACCCGGCCGAGCTGGCCGGTTCCGCCGGTCACCAGGATCCGCTGCGGCACGTCGTCCTCCCGTCTCCCGGGCCATCGTGGCACGCGGGCCGGCCCGGCACCGCGCGACGGCCGGGATCAGTCGTCTCCGGCTTCCTCCAGCCCGTCGCGGTCGGCCCACTCGAGCAGTGGTTCCAGCGAGAAGGCCGCGTCGTCGATCCCGGCGTGCAGATCGCCGAGTTCGGCGAACCGCGCCGGAACCGTCGCGATGGTGCAGTCCCGGGGGTCGACGTCGTCGATCTCGTCCCAGCGCAGCGGGGTGGACACCGTCCCCTCCGGTACGCCACGCACCGAGTACGCGCTGGCGATGGTGTGGTCGCGAGCGTTCTGGTTGTAGTCCACGAACAGTTTCGCGGGGTCGCGGTCCTTGCGCCACCAGGCGGTGGTCACCTCGTCCGGCGCCCGCCGCTCCACCTCACGGGCGAAGGCCAGCGCCGCGCGGCGCACGTCGGAGAAGCCCCATCGCGGTTCGATGCGCACGTAGATGTGCAGCCCACTGCCACCCGAGGTCTTCGGCCAGCCGGCGAAGCCCAGCTCGTCGAGGACCTCGTGCGCGACGTGCGCGACCCGGCGCACCGTGGAGAACGGGCAGTCCGGCATCGGATCGAGGTCTATCCGCCATTCGTCCGGACGTTCGGTGTCCGCTCGTCGTGAATTCCACGGATGGAACTCCACTGTGGACATCTGCACCGCCCACGCGACGTGCGCCGCCTCGGTCACGCACAGCTCGTCGGCGTGCCGCCCGTACCGCGGGAAGTGCACCCGTACCGTCTCCAGCCACGGTGGCGCGCCGTTCGGCACCCGCTTCTGGTGCACCTTCTCCCCCGCCACACCGGACGGGAACCGGTGCAGCATGCACGGCCGCTCCCGTAGCGCCCGCACGATCCCCTCGCCCACCGACAGGTAGTAGCGCACGAGGTCCAGCTTCGTCTCGCCGCGCGCCGGGAAGTACACCCGATCCGGATGGGAGATCCGGACCGTCCGTCCGCCCACTTCGAGCTCGACCGCCGAGTCCTTGGCCATGTCCCGACGGTAGCCGCAAACCGCCCTTCGCGCGGGCCTCAGCCTTCCGGGAGCAGGGTGAAGTGCCCGACGCCCTTGGCCGCCGAGGTGACGGTCCACGAGTCGGGTCCGGTAGCCGGGCCCTCGCCGTAGAGCAGCCGGTAGTCCGGACGTCGCTTGGGCTGGGTCCGGTCGAACCAGCGGTAGTTCAGCCGCAACGCGAACGACTTGACCCCCGAGGCGCCGGCGATCCGCCGCTGCACGAGGGGCGCGACCTGGCTGCGGTCGGAGAACACGTCGAGGATCCGGCAGTCGCAGAAGTAGGCCAGCGTGCCGATCTCACCCGGACCGGCCACCGACTTCCCGTCCAGCCGGGCGCCCAGCTCACGCCCCACCCTGGCGTAGTCGGTCGAACTCGCCCAGTTGCCGAAGACGACCGGCGAACGCCACGGCACGCCCTGGGCGAGGTCCACCCCCACCGCGCCCGCGACGACCACCCCGACGACACCCAGTGCGGCCAGTGGCGCACCCCGGTGCGGCGCCGGACGCTCGGTCGCCTCCGTGAGCCAGACACCGGCCACCAGCACGGCGAACATCCCGATGCCGACCACCGGCGTCACGTAGTACCAGTGGTAGGGCCCGACCCCGAGCATCGAGTACACCAGGTAGTACAGCACCCCGCCCGCGCCGAGCCCGGCCACCGGTGCCAGTGCCGGGAAACCGTCCCAGCGGCGGGCGAAGCGGACGCCCGCCCACGCGATCAGGAGCACGACCCCGGCCAGCGCCGCCGCGAACGTGAAGACCACCGCGACCGGCTGGATGAGGAAATACATCATCGGCCCGGTGAAGTAGCCCCACTTGCCGAACAGATCGCTCTGGGCCTGCTTGATCACCAGCGTGTCCGGGACGAACGAACCGAGTGCGAACCAGCTGACCAGAAACCAGGGCGCGGCCACCGCGATCCCCGTCGCGAACGCACGCCAGAAGTGCCGCCGAATCCCCGCCGTGGCGAACCCGATGACCGCGACGAACACGACTAGGTCGAGCCGGGTCAGCACGGCCAGTGCGGCGGCCACCCCGAACAGCACCGGCCGCCCCTCGGCGGCGAACACCACCAGCCACAACAAAATGGCCGGTACCAGCAGGACTTCGAGCCCGGTGGCGGAAAGCAGGAACGGGTTCGCCACCACGAGCACCACGCCGAGCAGCGCAACCCACGGCGCCAGCCGGAACCGGTGCGTCAACCGCAGCCACGCCCAGCCGAGCGCCCCGCTCGTGAGCGCGGTGAGCACCCCGAGCGCGAACACCGGATGTGCGGAACCGCTGATCCGCGTCGCGAAGGTGAGCAGGCCCAGCAGCAGTACGTCGAGTGGCGACGTCGCGGAGTTCGCGACGCTGCCCGGCACGAGCGCCCACTCTCCGTGCACGGCAAGGTTCTTCGCGTAGGCAAGCGTGATGTACCCGTCGTCGGTCAGGCTTTCCCGCACCAGCAGGAACGACAGCAGCCCCAGCAGGGCCGCTGCCCAGGGCAGCCATCCGGTACGCACGGAAATCGACCGTACGGCACGATCCGCACGGTCTGCGCCACGGCGATCCGCCTCGGCGCTGCTCGCCGTCCTCGACTCCTCCACCGACACAGTCCCGGCACGATAGGGGGTGCGAGGTGTGTGGCGGTCAACGGCCTGTCGTGGCGAGGTGGTTCTCAGACGAGCGCGTGCCGCCCGGACCGTGCGGGATCCTCGCTCTCGTCGAGGATTCGGGTCGCCACACGGGTGATCGCGGCGTCCAGTCCGGCGCGGTCCGCGCCACCCCAGTCACCGAGCCGTTCGGCGATCCAGTTCCGCCACGCGTGCACGAGTTTCGCGGTCTCCGCACGGCCGCTCTCGGTGAGCGCGAACGTTCCGCGGCGATACGTCAGGTGCCCGGTCAGCTCCAGCCGCGCGAACGCCGGTTCCAGCACCTCGGGCGGCAAGGCGTAGTGCGCGCCGATGGCGGTGAGCGTGGCCGGCCGGTCCGTGCGCTCCCGCAGGTGGACCTGCACGAGGCACCACAGACCACCGCGGTCGAGGTCCGATCCGGCGCGGGCGGCGATGGCCGGCGCCGCCTTGCGCCGCTCGCGGAAGAACAGCGTCGCGATGGCCCGTTCGAGCTGCCGGTCGTGCTCGCGGGCTTCCGGCATGGCGAACCCGTCGCCGAGGTCCGGCGCGGCCGCCCGCGAGGTGTCCCGCAGCGGGACCTCCTTGAGGAAGCAGGCGAGCACGAACGCCAGCAGCCCCACCGGCGCGGCGTAGAGGAAGACCACGTGCAGCGCATCGCTGTAGGCCTCGATCACCGGGTCCGAGACCGCCCGCGGCAGCTGGTGCAGTGCTGCCGGGACCTGTACGACGTGCGGGTCGAGCCCCGGCGGCAACGGATGCTCGGCCGCCGCACGGGCGAGGTTCGGGCCGAGCTGGTTGGCGTAGATCGTGCCGAAGATCGCCGCGCCGAAGGAGCTGCCGATCGAGCGCAGGAAGGTCGCCCCGGACGTGGCGACGCCGAGATCGCGGTACTCCGCGGTGTTCTGCACCGCGATGACCAGCACCTGCATGCTGAGCCCGATGCCGAGGCCCAGCACCGCCATGTAGCCCGATGCCTCCCAGAATCCGGTGTCCGCCCCCAGCCGGGACAGCAGGTAGAGCCCGAGCGTCATCAACGCCGTGCCCACCAGCGGGAAGATCTTGTACCGGCCGGTGCGGCTGACCAGGTTGCCGGACAGGATCGAAGCGAACAGCAGCGCCAGCACCATCGGCAGCAGCCGGACGCCGGAGGTGGTGGCCGAGGTGCCCTGCACGTACTGCATGTAGGTCGGCAGGTAGGACAGCGCGCCGAGCATCGCGAAACCGACGACGAAGCTCATGATGCCGCTGACGGTGAACACCGGGTTCCGGAACAGCCGCATCGGCAGCATCGGCTCCTTCGCGCGCAGCTCCACGACCACGAAGGCGGCCAGCAGCACCACCGAGCCCGCGGCCATGCCGATGATCGTCGGCGAACCCCACGGGTAGGTGGTGCCGCCCCAGCTCGTCACGAGCGTGAGCCCGGTCGCCGCGAGGCCGATCAGCAGGATGCCGAGGTAGTCGATGACCGGCTTCGCCCTCGCCCGCACGCTGGGCATCGCGGCGGCCGCGACGATCAGCACGACCACGACCAGCGGGAGGTTCACGTAGAACGCCCATCGCCAGGACAGGTGGTCCACGAACAGCCCGCCGAGCATCGGCCCGGCGACGGTGACCACCCCGAACACCGAACCGAGCGCGCCCTGGTACTTCCCGCGTTCGCGCAGCGGCACCACGTCCGCGATCAGCGCGGTGGAGGTGACCATCAGGCCGCCGCCACCCAGCCCCTGCACCGCACGCCAGATGATCAGCCAGGTCATGCTGTCGGCGAACCCGCAGAAGAACGAGCCGATGCCGAAGACCACCACCGACAGCTGGAACATCAGCTTCCGGCCGAACAGGTCGCCGAGCTTGCCGATGACCACCGTCATGATCGTCTCGGCCAGCAGGTAGGCGGTGATCACCCAGGAGAGATGCCCGGCGCCCCCGAGATCGCCGACGATGGTGGGCAGGGCGGTGCCGACGATCGTCTGGTCCAGCGCGGCCAGCAGCATGCCCAGCAGAACCGCGCCGAACACCGCGTTGATCTTCCGCTTCGGCAGCGCGGCCCCCAGGGGCTGGTCCCCGGCGACCTCGGCCGTGGCCGTCATCCGGCACTCCTCCCGCCCGCGCCGGTGCTCCCGGCTCGTCCACCGTAGCCCACCTCTGTCCACAGTAGATTTACTCGTTCCGGTGACAGCGCGCGCCGACCGGCGCGGCACCACTTCGCAGGCCCCGTCGACCGCGGGCCGCACCCGCAGCTGTACCGGGCCGCACCGGGAGCTGTTCCCCTCCGGCCACGAAAAGGTTCCTGAAGATACCTCCCGCAGACCGTTCCGTCCGCACCGAACAGGCGATCGTGGTGTCAATCCGAAATGGGCGGTTCGCGCGGCTCGACTGTCGTGATCTCCCGCACACCTTAAGTTTTCCTAGGTGCGCTTGGTCACTGATTCACGGGACCAGTAACGTCCCGCAACCATGGATTCCACAGTCGTCACCGAGAAGGGTGACAACTACACCAAAGCACTGGGCAACCGCCAGGTGCAGATGATCGCGATCGGCGGGGCGATCGGGGTCGGGCTCTTCCTCGGCGCCGGGGGAAAGCTCCACACGGCCGGCCCGTCGCTCGTGCTCTCGTACGCGTTGTGCGGCATCGCCGCCTACTTCGTGATGCGCGCGCTCGGCGAACTGGTGCTGCACCAGCCCAGCTCCGGCAGTTTCGTGACCTACGCCCGCAAGTTCATCGGACCGTGGGCCGGTTTCGTGTCCGGCTGGATGTACTGGCTGAACTGGGCCATGACCGGGATCGCGGAGATCACCGCGGTCGCGATCTACGTGCACAAGTGGCTGCCCGACGTTCCGCAGTGGATCACCGCACTGGTCGCGCTCGGCGTGCTCATGACGGTGAACCTGTTGAGCGTCAAGCTCTTCGGCGAGCTCGAATTCTGGTTCTCCGTGGTCAAGGTGCTCGCGATCGTCGTGTTCCTGGTGACCGCGGTCGGGCTGGTGCTGACCGGCGCGAACATCGGCGGCGAGAAGGCCGGCGTGCAGAACCTCACCAACCACGGCGGGTTCTTCCCGGCAGGCGTCGGAATCGCGCTGATGACGCTGCAGGCCGTGGTCTTCGCGTACTCGGCGATCGAGGTCGTCGGCATCGCGGCCGGCGAGACGAAGGACGCCCGCAAGGTGCTGCCCAAGGCCATCAACGGCGTGGTGTGGCGGATCGGTGTCTTCTACGTCGGTTCCGTGCTGCTGCTGGCGATGCTGCTGCCGTGGCCGTTCTACAACGGCGACGAAAGCCCGTTCGTGACGGTCTTCTCCCGGCTCGGGATCGGCGGTATCGGCGACGTGATGAACGCGGTCGTGCTCACCGCGGCGCTGTCGTCGTGCAACTCGGGCCTGTACTCGACCGGCCGGATCCTGCGCGCCCTCGCGGACAAGGGCGAGGCCCCGAAGTTCGTCGGCAGGATGAACAGCCGGCACGTGCCCTTCGGCGGGATCCTGTTCACCTCGGTCGCCTACGTGCTCGGCGTGGTGCTGAACTACATCGTGCCCTCGGAGGCGTTCGACATCGCCACGGCGGTCGCGTCCCTCGGCGTGGTCGCCACCTGGGCCACCCTGATCCTCTCGCAGATGCGCATGCGGCAGGCCGCTCTCCGCGGCGAACTGGAACGCCCGAGCTACCGGATGCCCGGCGCGCCCTACACCAACTGGGCCACGCTCGGATTCCTCGTCCTGGTGATCGTCTTGATGGGCTTCTCGGACGGTGCCGAGAAGATCGCGTTCTACTCGATCCCGGTCATCGTCGTCGTCCTCGCGGGCGGCTGGTGGTTGGTCTCCCGCCGCCGCCAGGCGAAACTCGGCGCCTGACCTTCCGACGGACCGGCTCTGACGCCGGATCCCGATCGCGCGGCGGCCGGCTCCCCATCTCGGGGCCGGCCGCCACGTTCTGCACCCTACCGGGTGCCGTGGTCGGCAATCGGCGGATCGCCGCCTGCAGGCTGCCGTCCGCCACGAAATCCGCAGTGGACTTACCACTCCACCATCAGCGACGGCCTCGTCCGGACCAAGTTGTCCACAACCACTCCGACTGTCCACAGATTTCACCGCTGACTGGTCACTCGCTCTTCCGCCGGTAAGGTCGAACCCGGATCGCTCACGAATCGCGAGGAGCCCGGGTCGGCCGTCCTTCCTCCTTTTCCCCGGCGCGCCGATATCCACCGGCTCCGGCCGGATGCCCCTGGCTTCGCCCTTTTCCGTAAGGAGGATCATGATGGCTGGTGAAACTCTCATCGACATCACCGGAAATCTCACGTCCGACCCCGAGCTGCGTTTCACACCGACCGGCGCGGCGGTCGCGAACTTCACGATCGCGTCCACGCCACGCACTCTCGACAAGGCCTCGGGCGAGTGGAAGGACGGCGATGCCCTGTTCCTGCGCTGCACCTGCTGGCGTCAGATGGCCGAGAACGTAGCCGAAAGCCTCACCCGGGGGACACGAGTCTGGGCCAAGGGCCGCCTGAAACAACGTTCTTTCGAGACCAAGGAAGGCGAGAAACGCACAGTCGTCGAACTGGACGTGGACGAGGTCGGCCCGTCACTGCGCTATGCCACGGCCAAAATCAGCAAAACAACCCGCACCGGTCCCGACGCATCCACCCCACCCGGCGACGGCTGGATGACCGGAGCCCCCGTCACCGCGGGCGACGCACCACCATTCTGACGCCATTTCCCGTCATCGGGCACCACGCGCTCGGCACTTGTCCGGGAATCCACCCAGGAATGCATCACCAACACGACCAGGTACCGCAACACCGCGTCGCTCCTGGTACTCCAGCCGCAAATTGTGGTCATGGCTCGGGCGGATCGTCGCCGGGGGTGAACCTGTCGGGCTCGGTGTTGGCGTCGGCTGATCAATATGGCTGGTGCGTGATCTGCCTGGGCGGTGTCATGACGAGCGTGGCATGCAGGTGTTGGGTTCGTTGCAGGTCAAGGGAGATGCAGCCGGACGACGCGGTCCTTCGAGCGCCGTCCTTCGAGCGCCGTCCTTCGAGCGGCGTCCTTCGAGCGCGGTGAGGAACGCGTGCGCGAGCATCGCCATGACCGTCCAGTGATGCCGCGGGACCCGGCGCCGGGCCTGACGCTGATCCGGGCCGGTCAACCTGCTCGCCGGTCCTGCCCGCCGTGGTGCTCGGTCGTCACGCGCGGTTAACGTTCGTCCCGCGGCCCGATTTCACGTCGGCGAGGTCCAGGAACGCCTGCATCATGACCTGCTGGGTGTTGTAGACGACCAGTTCCGAGCCGTCCGCGAACGCCGAGCGCGCGGCAGCACGGTTGCCCACGATCGAGAGCACCGCTTTGCCCTGCGCTTTGCTCACCGCGTGCACCTGGCGCAGCAGCGACCGGACTTCCGGGTCATCCGCGGGCCTACCGCCCATCGACACGCCGAGGTCGGCAGGGCCGACCATCACGCCGTCGACGCCTTCCACCGCCATGATTCCGGCCGCGGACGCGACGCCCTCGGTGTCCTCGATCATCACGAACACACAGGTTCTTTCCGCCATGTTCGCCAAGTGCTCGGAGGTGCTCGCCTGCCCGTAACGACCCGCGCGCGAGTAGGTCGCGAAGCCCCTCGCGCCGAGCGGCGGATAGTGCGCGAGCCGTACCGCGTGCTGGGCCTGCTCGACCGTCGAAACGTGCGGGAAAATGATGCCGGTCGCGCCGAGATCGAGTGCCCGCAGCACGTTCTGCGGCTCGGAGGGGTCGATCCGCACCAACGTCGCGAGGCCCTGTGAATGTGCCTGAGCCAGGTGTGCCTGCAGCGGAATGGTGTCGCCGGGGCCGTGCTCGAGGTCGATGAGCACGAAATCCAGCTCGGCGAAGCCCGCGAGGTCGATCAGCAACTCCGACGGAAGCCGCACCAGCGCGCCGACGAGCTCCTCGTGACGGGCGATGCGTTCTTTGAACGTGACGCTCACACTTTTCCCTTCGTCGTACCCGGAACGCCGGTCGTGGAGCGAACGACGAGCTCGCACGGGAGCAGGTGCCGCTCGAACTCGCTGCCGTCGTCGGCCACTCGCCGTTCCAGCACTGCGACGGCCTCCTCCGCCATCCGGCTGATGGGCTGCCGGACGGTGGTCAGGCCGATGGCATCCCACGACGCCATCGGGATGTCGTCGAACCCGACGACCGAAAGACCGCCGGGCACGTCGATACCGAGACGCCGGGCGGCGTTCAGCACGCCGAACGCGATCAGGTCGTTCACGCACATGACCGCGGTCGGAGGACGCGTGCCGCCGAGCAGCTCGAGTGCCGCCGAGAACGCGGCCCGCTGGTCGAACCCGGCCTCGACGCGGTGCGCCAGCCGGACACCGGCCCCCTCGAGCGACCGCACGAACGCGGCCTCGCGATCCCGGCTGGTGCTGGTCCTCGCATCACCGGTGATCAGGGCGATCCGCCGATGTCCCAGCCCCAGCAGATACTCGGCGGCCGCGGTCGCGCCTGCCACGTTGTCACCGACGATGGCGTCGGCCTCGACCCCGTCGACCTCGCGATTGACCAGCACCAGCGGGAAATCGTCGCTCGCCAGCCGCGGGATGGCCGTCGAGTCGACCTGGGTGGAGGTGAAGATGATGCCGTCGACGCGATGTTCCAACAGCAGCCGGACACGAGCGACCTCGTCGTCAGTCACGCCGATCGTGGCCAGCAGCATCGTCTTGCCTGCCTCCGCGAGTCGCGCGCCGATCGCTTCGACCAGCTCCGGATAGAACGGGTTGGTGATGTCGGCGACGACCACGCCGACGAGACCGCTCTTCTTCGTCACGAGCTCGCGCGCTGCGGCGTTGACGACGTATCCACGCCTGGCGGCGGCCTCGATGACACGGGCCCTGGTCGCCTCGGCCACCGATCCCCCGTTCAGCGCCCGGGAGACGGTGGACTGCGAGACGTCGAGTTCCCGTGCGATGTCGCGACTCGTCGGCGACCTGCCGCCTCCGCTACGGCGAGACAACGACAGCTCCGGCACGCACGTGACCTGCCCCGGTGGGCCGAAACCGGGCGGGGCATTGCCAATGGATACGCATGCAGCTAGCCTACACGCCGATTGCATACGTATCCATCCGCGCCGAGCGCACCACCGTGGAACGGACATGGAATGACAGAGTCGCCGGAACAGCCCGTTTCCGCACCGTCCTCACGGCGCCCCGTCGGCAAGAACATGCGTTGGGGCATCGCCGTGTTGATCGGCGTGGGAATCCTGATCAACTACTTCGACCGCAGCAATCTCTCCGTCGTCGAGGGGCCGATGTCCCAGGACCTCGGTCTCTCGGCGAGTCAGTTCGGGATCCTGCTGTCGTCGTTCGGCTGGTCGTACCTGCTCTTCCAGATCCCGATGGGCGCACTGCTCGACCGGATCGGCGTCCGGTGGATGCAGCGCGTCGCGACCCTCATCTGGTTCGTCGCCACGGCATTGACCGCGCTGGTGAGCGGTATGGGACTGATCCTGTTCGCCCGTCTCCTCCTCGGCGCGGCCGAAGCTCCGTCGCTCGTCGCCGCGTCGAAGGCGGTCGGCTACTGGTTCCCGGTGCGCGAACGCGGGCTGGCGTCGGCGTCCTACGAAGTCGCCGCGAAACTGTCCAACGTCATCGCCCTCCCGCTCGTCGCGGGCGCCACCGCGATATGGGGCTGGCAGGCGGGATTCCTCACGACGGCGATCCTGAGCCTGCTCTACGCGGCGGCGTTCTGGTTGTGGTACCGCGATCCTCAGCAGAAGCGATCGCTTTCGAAGCAGGAGTACGACTACATCGTCGACGGCGGCGCCCAGCAGCCCGGCGAATCCGCCCAGCCGATCGTCGCCGGGGTCGGGATGTTCCTTCGCCAGCGCAGGATCTGGGGGCTGTCCATCGGTTTCGCCGCCTACAACTACTCCTTCTACCTGTTCCTGACCTGGATTCCGGGCTATCTGGAACGCGAGATGCACATGAGCGTGCTCAAGGGCGGCGCGTACGCGGTCATCCCGTGGATCGTCGCGACGATCACCGACCTCGTCGTCGCGGGCTGGCTGGTCGATCGGCTGATCAAGAAGGGGTACGACCCGACGAAGGTCCGCAAGACCGTGCTGGTGGTCAGCATGCTCTTCGGCCTCACCGTCGTCGGCGCGGCGTTCACCCACTCCCCCGGCTTCGCCGTCCTGTGGATCACCATCGCGATGGGCGGGCTCGCCGCCGTCTCCCCGGTGTGCTGGAGCATCCCGTCCCTCATCGCGCCGCGCGGCACCGTCGGCACGGTCGGTTCGATCATGAACTGCATCGGGCAGATCGGGGCCATCACCGCGCCATTGATCACCGGGTTCACCGTCGATGCCAGCGGCGCCTTCGCGACCGCGTTCATCATCGCCGGGATCATCCTGCTGATCGGCATCGTCAGCTTCGTCTTCGTCCTCGGCTCCCTCGAGCAGGTCACCTTGGGACAGCCTGCCGCTGCCGTGAACAGCTGATCGCACAACGGATTTCCGCGAGCCGGATCGCGGCCGGATGAACTCCCCCGCAAAGCGCCGCACTACCGCCTTTCCGACCTGGCCGAGGCGTTCCACCGACGGAAGACGCTGACCGCCGGGGCCGCGCCGTGGTAGCTTCCCGTGAATGCGCGTACCCCGCCGAGCAGCGGTCACTGTCAGGGCTTTCGTTGCGTTCTCCGCGATTCTGCTGGCCGCGGTGTTCGCGCCGGCGGCACAGGCGGCGCCCGCCGGAGCCGGCGTAGGTCACGGTGAATGCGCCACGCCCTCGGTCGATCGGCTGCAGCAGTGGCTGGTCAGCGGCGAGGGCACCACCGTCCCGCCCACCGGGAGCCTTCTCGTCCCGGACGCGGACGGCACCGGTTACGCGGCCAAGGTCGTGTTCCAGAAGGACGAATGGCATGTCGCCGTCGTGTGGCTCGGCAATCGGTTCGACGCCCAGACCGATCTCACCGGCTCTGCCGGCTTCTGGCTGACCTACCGCGCGACCGACGACTTCTACGTCCAGCTGCGGCCCGCGTCGCACTGGAGCGGCGGCGACAAATGGCTCACGCCGATTCCGTCGACCGGCGGGAAACTCGTGCGGAAATTCTTCCCGTTCGATCCCGCCGCGTGGACGTCACTGCCCGAACTGGGCGCACCGCCGTATTCCTTCGCCTCCGCGCTGACCGAGGCACGCGGCCTGGTTTTCGTCGGCAAGACCCCGAACACCCTCGAGTTCCAGGGTCTGCGCATCGACGGCTACCAGCCGCCCTGCCTCTGACGCTCGCACCAGGTACGGGCCGACCTTTCCTACAGGTCGATGACGACCTTGCCGTGCACGTGCCGCCCGGCCTGCCGTTCGACCGCGGCGCGGATCTGCTCGATCGGGAAGCTCGCCGCGATCGGCACCCGGAGCCGGCCCGCCGCGACCAGGCCGGCGATCTCCTCGACCGCGTCCCGCGGTGCGTTGGCGCCGTTCGCCGACGTGATCCCGTCGACCTGGCCGGCGATGGTGGTGATGCGCTCGTCCGGCACGCCGAGTTCGCGTGCCGCCAGCACGGTGTCCGTCCCGTGCAAATCCATGACCGCAGAGACACCGCCGGGGGTCAGCGCGCGGACCCGATCGACCAGACCGTCGCCATAGGCGACCGGCTCGGCGCCCAGCGCGCGCAAGGCATCGGCCGAGGTCGCCGACCCCGTGCCGATCACCCGCGCGCCCGCGAGGCGCGCGAGCTGGACGGCGAACACGCCCACCCCACCTCCCGCGCCGCCGATGAGCACCGTGTCCCCCGCGCCCACCTTGACCACGGCGAGAGCCGCGGCCGCCGTGCACCCCGCGATGGCAAAGGTGGCAGCGGTGCGGTCCTCAACGCCGTCCGGGGTGCGGTGCGCCTCACCGCCCACCGCAATGGTCCCCGCCTCGTCCACGACGACGTAGTCGGCGACCGCGCGGGACATGGCACCACCGAACACCCGATCACCGACCGCGAACTCGCTCACGCCGTCATCGACCTGATCCACGACCCCGGCATAGTCGGTGCCGAACCCGCACGGCAGGCTCAGGCCGAACCGCGCGGCGGTCTCCGCATCCGAGGTCATGAACCAGTCCATCGGATTCAGACCGGCTGCGGTGACCCGCACCCGGATCTGCCCAGGACCGACCTCCGGCACCGCTACCTCGCGGACGCGCAGGGCCTCCGGCCCGCCGAACGACTCGAACCGCACCGCCCGGCTCGTGGTCGCCGACGTGCTGACGCTCGGTTCCTCCATGCTCACCTGTCTCCTGTGAAGGTCCTCAAACGGACTACGCTTCGTTTAGGTGACTCACTCTAACACAAGTGGAGCGCGATCCGTTTTGACTGACACAGACAGCCGTAAACCGCGGGCGGACGCGACCCGCAACCGCCGGCAGCTGCTGGCCGTGGCCACCCGCTTGTTCGTTTCGGCCGAGACCGGGGCCGAGCCGTCGATGCGTGCGATCGCGCAGGCGGCCGGGGTCGGCATCGCCACGCTCTACCGGCACTTCCCCACCCGCGAGTCGCTGGTCGACGCGGTCTACCAGGACCAGGTCTCGCGACTCACCACCGGTGCCCGTGCACTCCTCGCCGAGCTCGACCCGCCCGCCGCGCTGCGACGCTGGATGGACCTGTTCGGGGCCTGGATCGCGACCAAGAACGGGATGCTCGACACGCTGCTCGCGATGGTCGAATCGGGCGAGATCGCCCATGCCCACACGCGTACCGAGCTGCTCGCGGCGATCGACGAAATCCTCGAAGCCGGCCGTACGACCGGGAAACTGCGCGCCGACGTCCCCGCCTCAGACATCGCTGCCGCGCTCATCGGCATCTTCACCGTGGCCGGCTCGCCCGAGCACGAAGCGATGGCGGCTCGCCTGCTGGACCTCCTGATGGACGGACTCCGCGCTTCCGCCCCCAGCCAACCCAGGGCGGCCAAGTAAGAACCTCATGCACTGCTGCTCGGCGGGTTCAGGTGTCGAGGAGCTCGGGGACGAAGATGTCGTCGCTGGTGAGCAGCCGCTTCGAGAGACCCTGTTCGTAGTGGTACCGCAGAAAGGTGTCGACCGCCTTGCGGTTCGCGCCGACGCCGTAAGGCCACCAGTCCTCGCCGAACAACTCCCTGTTCTCTTCGAAGTGCTTGCTGAACCACGGGGTGATGGTGCCCATGTGCTGTTTCAGCGCACCTTCACTGTACTTCCGCTGGGTGATCTCCTTGGCTTCGCAGAAGGCGCGGTAGATCGACCGCATCAGACCCGCCCGCGTCGCGAGCTCCCGCCGGACCGCGACGATGTGCATGTGCGGGAAGATTCCGGTGCGCCGGTAGTAATCGCGTTCCACGGTCTCGTAGCCGGGGAAGAGCCGGGCGATCTTCGCCGAGCCGTTCAGCAGGGCCTGCGGGACGTCCACTGAGATCAGCGCGTCGATCTCGCCGGACTCGAGCATCGTTCCCAGGGTCTCGTCGCCGCTCGTGTGCCGCACGTCCACGCCGTCCGGTACCGGTTGCGGAACCCAGTCGAACGAGGGAATCGGGTGGTCGGTGCCGCCGATCACCCAGCGGGACTGCTCGGGAGTCAGCCCGTACTCGTCGGCGAAGATGCCCTTGATCCACACCCCCGGATCGTGCCCGAACATCGCGAACTCGCCGATGGTCTTGCCCGCGAGGTCCGGTGGCGCCTCGATTCCCGCCGCGGTGTTCACGAAGACCGCCGAATGCCGGAAGTTGCGGTTCGGGAAGATGGGCAGCGCGAGGAACGGCGAGTCCTGGAGGTCGAACGTCCGCAGGAAATAGGTCATGCCGTACTCGGCGACGTCGTAGTGCCCCTCGACCATGCGCCGGAAGATGTCCGACACGAGCGGCGCCGACTCGAAAGTCGGGTCCACCCCGTCCAGGGCGACGCGACCGGCGAGCAGCGCCTCGGTGTGCTCGTAGGCGTAGGTGGCGATCCTCAGCTTCGCGGCCATGACGACTCCTCACTTCCGTGAATAACCATTCACCATTAGAGTGGACCCCGCAGGGTCGGCCAGTCAAGGTAAATGTTCATTCACGGTGGAGGTGGGCATGCCACGGATCACGCCCGAGCGCCGCGAGGCCAAGCGCGCGGAGATCGTGGGGGCGGCGCGGCGCTGCTTCTCGCGCGACGGGTTCCACCAGACCTCCATGCCCGACATCGCCGCCGAAGCCGGCGTCTCGGCCGGGGCCCCCTACCGCTACTTCGCGAGCAAGGAGGAGATCATCCTCGCCATCGCCGGAGATGCGTTCCGGCTGATCTTCGAGCCGGTCGAGCGGCTGGCCGCCCGCGCCCGCGCCGCCTCAGTCGCAGATCTGGTGACGGCGGCACTCGAAACACTCAGCGTCGAGACCGTCACCGATGCCGCGGGAAATTCGGTACCGGTCGAGGAATTGTTGCGCTGCGCGGTGCAAACATGGTCCGAGCTGCTGCGGAACGATGCCGTACGGGCCCGGGCCGCTGAGGGCTTCGAGTCCGTGCGCCGCGGCATCGCCGACGCGCTGCGCCGCGGCCAGGCGGCGGGAGCGGTCGCCCGCACCGTGGAGCCGGAGCGCGGAGCGCGGGTGGTGATGGGCCTGCTGCACGGATTCCTGCTGCAGCGAGTGGCCTTCGACCTCACCGACACGGCAGGCTTCACCGACGACATCCGGACGCTCATGGACGGGGATCCGACGCCGAGATGAGCCCCGCCGGCGCACGGGCTGCCTCACGCACTTCCACGGCGCTCACGCCTCTCGGCTCAGCCCCGCGCAGACCGCGCCGGGCTGAGCCGAGGGCGGACGCGGGATCAGCCCGCGGCTTCGAACTCCCGGACCGTGTCAAGGGCGGTGCCCATGGCGGCATTGGCCTCGCGTTCGATCATGATCTCCACTAGGACCGGGCGGCGGGTGCGTTCGGCCTCCTTGCGGGCCCATTCCAGGGACGAGCGGATCTGCGCCGGGTCGGCCACCCTGGTGCCGGAACAGCCGTAGGCCTCCATGATCTTGACGTTGTCCGTGCCGTGGTCGTCGTAGTGGATGTCGACCTGGTAGTTCATCGCGTAGCCGAGTTCGGACTGGCGGATCAGGCCCAGGTACTCGTTGTTGAGCATCACCAGCACGAAACCCACGTCGTACTGGGCGGCCACGGCCAGTTCCTCCACCAGGAACTGGAACGAGTAGTCCCCCACCACACCGACCACCTCGGCGTCCGGGCGCGCCTTCTTCACGCCGATCGCGGCCGGGATCTCCCAGCCCAGCGGACCCGCCTGCCCGCACACCTGGTAGTGCCGCGGCAACTGCGCGCGCTGGAACTGGCCGGACCAGATCTGGTACAGGCCGATCGCGGTGACGAAGTACGTTTCCGGACCGTAGAACTCGTTGAGCTCCTTGAACACCCGCGGTGCCTTGATCGGCCGGTCGTCGAAGTCCTCGCGGCGCGGCAGCTGCGCCTTCAGGTCCGAGAGCCGCTTCACCCAGGTGCGGTCGCGGGTCGTCTCGCGTCCGTCCAGGGCACCGAGCAGCGCCTCGAGGAACTCGCGGGTTCCCGACACCACACCCAGGTCCGGACCGAACACCTTGCCCAGCTGGGTCGGCTCGATGTCGACGTGGACGAACTTGCGGTCGCCGCGGTAGACGGTCAGGTCGCCGGTGTGCCGGTCGCCGAACCGCGCGCCCAGCGCGAGCACCAGGTCCGATTCGAGGAAGGCCGCGTTCGCCCAGCGCTGCGACGTCTGGATGCCGGCCATGCCCGCGAACAGCTCGTGGTCCTCCGGGAAACTTCCCTTGCCCATCAAGGTGACGCCGACCGGCACGCCGAGCCGCTCGGCCACCGAGAGCAACGGGCCGCTCGCCTCACCCAGCACCACCCCGCCGCCGGCGAGGATCAGCGGGCGTTCCGCGGCCAGCAACAGGTCCAGCGCCCGCTCCACCCGCGCCGGCGCCGGATGGACCGCGCTCACCGGCAGCCGCGAGTCGATCGAACGGTCCCACTCGATCTCCTGCTTCTGCACGTCGATCGGCAGATCGATGAGGACCGGTCCGGGACGGCCGGAGCGAGCCACCCGGAACGCCTCGCGGAAGATCCACGGCAGCTGCGCGGCCTCCTTGACCTGCACCGCCCATTTCGTGACCGGCTTCGCGATCTCGACGATGTCGACGGCCTGGAACGCTTCCTGGTGCAGTTTCGCCGACGCCGCCTGCCCGGTGATGCACAGGATCGGGATCGAGTCGGCGTGCGCGGTGTAGAGGCCGGTGATCATGTTCGTGCCGGCCGGCCCGGACGTGCCGATCGCGACACCGACGTTGCCGGTGGTGCGAGCCCAGCCGTCGGCCATGTGCGTGGCACCCTCCTCGTGACGCACCACCAGGTGTTCGATGTCGCTGCCCTGCAAGGCTTCATACAGCGGCAGGATCGCCGCTCCCGGGCAGCCGAAGGCGACGTCCACGCCCTCGTCGGCCAGCACGTCGACGACTGCCTGCATCGCGGGGACTCGGGCCATGGTCATGCCTCCTGCGGCGATCGGCCGGACAGTTCTTCGATGACCTTCAGCAGTGCGGAATGGTCGAGCGAGCCGTACCCCATCGCCCGCCCGGCCGCGACGAGCTGCGCCACCAGCCCGGTCATCGGCAACGCCACCCCGGACTGGCGGGCCGCGGCCAGCGCGATGCCCATGTCCTTGTGGTGCAGGTCGATCCGGAAACCGGGACGGAATTCCCGCGCCACCATCGACGTCCGTTTCAGCTCCAGGACGCGGCTGCCGGCCAGCCCGCCCGCCAGGACGTCGAGCCCGGTGCCCGCGTCCACACCGGACGCTTCCAGCAGCACGATCGCCTCCGCGACCAGGCCGTAGATCCCGCCGACCACCAGCTGGTTCGCCGCCTTCACGACCTGCCCCGCACCGTGCGGGCCGACGTGCACGACGGTCGTGCCCAGCACGTCGAACACGGGTTTGACGGCCGCGAAGTCCGCCGCGTCACCACCGGCCATGATGGACAGTGCGGCCTGCTCGGCCCCCGCCTGACCGCCGGATACCGGTGCGTCCAGCACGCGGATCCCTTTGTCCGCACCGGCTTTCGCCACCTCGATCGACGTCTCCGGCCGGATCGTGCTCATGTCCGCGAGCAACGTCCCGCGCCCGGCGTGGTCGAGGACGCCGCCCGGGGCCAGCACCACCTGCTCGACCTGCGGATGATCCGGCAACATGGTGATCACCACCTCGGCGCCGGACACCGCGTCGGGCACGGCCGCGGCCGCCCGGCCGCCCGCCGCCACCAGCTTCGCCAGCGCGCCGGCGTTCAGGTCGAATCCGCGCACCTCGTGTCCCGCAGCGGCCAGGTGCGCGGCCATCGGCGTGCCCATCACGCCCAGGCCGATGAAGCCGATCCTGCTCATCAGTTTCCCCTTTGCTCGAACGGCAGCCAGGCCAGCGAGTCCACAGTGGATCCCGCCGGCCGGTACTCGATGCCCACGTACCCGTCGTAGCCGGCCGCGGCCAGCTTCTCCAGGTGCCCGGCGAGATCCAGCGTTCCGGTGCCGGGCTGGTGCCTGCCCGGCACGTCCGCGATCTGCACGTGCCCGATCCGCGAGGTGTGCCCGGTGATCACCGAGTCCAGGTCGTCGCCGTTCGCCGCCAGGTGGTACAGATCGGCGAGCAGCTTCACGTTGTCGAGCCCGAGCCCGTCCAGTACGGCCAGCGCGTCGGCCGCCGTCTTGAGCGGGTAGTCCGGGGTCCCGGACAGCGGCTCGAGCACCAGCTGCGCGCCGATCCCGGCGGCCGCCTCCGCGGCGGTGCGCAGCTGGACCCGCGCCAGTTCGTCCTGTTCGGACGGTGGCACACCGGGGACCCGGTTGCCGTACAACGCGTTGAAGCTGCGGCAGCCGAGCCGCTCGGCGACAGCCAGCCCGATGGTGAGACTCGCCGCGAACTCCGTCTCCCTGCCCACCCACGACACCAGGCCGCGTTCTCCGCCTGCCATGTCGCCCGCGTAGAAGTTGAGCCCGGTGAGCTGCACGCCGGCCTCCTCGATCGACCGCACGAACCGGTCCACCTCGGCCGTGCCCGGATCGGCGTCGTCGAACGGCCACCAGAACTCGACGGCGGTGAAGCCCGCTGCCCGAGCGGCCCGGGCACGCTCGAGCAGCGGGAGTTCGGTGAACAGGATCGACAGGTTGGCGGTGTAGCGCAGCCCGTGCCGCGCCCCGGAAAAACCGGTCATCGGATACCTCGGCTCCTCGGATCGCTGACCTTGAATTTCGTAGTGTGGAATTTTTCTTCCGCAAAACGAGAATAGCTGGCCGCGGCGCACGCAGTCAACGGCCGGCAAGCCGTTCCGCGCCGGACAAGCGGCTTGACTTCCGCGCCGGACTCGACGCAACGTGGCGGCCGGTAGTAGCCCGCTAGCCGAGGAGTGACGGATGTCCGAAGTGCGGGGGTACTGCACGTTGTGCCGCTCCCGGTGCGGCGCGGTCTACACGGTCGAGGACGGCCGGCTCCGCGGCGTCCGGCCGGACCCCGGCCATCCGACCGGGGCGGCGATGTGCCCGAAGGGGCGTGCCGCGCCGGAACTCGTGCACTCCCCCGCGCGGCTCACCCGGCCGCTGCGGCGGACCACGCCGAAGTCCGATCCCGACCCCGGCTGGCGCGAGATCACCTGGGACGAAGCGCTCACCGAGATCGCCGCGAGGCTGGGCGAGATCCGGGCCCGCGACGGCGCCGAGGCAGTCGCATTCTCGGTCACTTCGCCGAGCGGCACGCCGATGTCCGACGCCATCGACTGGGTCGAACGGTTCATCCGGCACTTCGGCAGCCCGAACACCCTCTACTCCACGGAAATCTGCAACTGGCACAAGGACTTCGCGCACGCGTTCACCTTCGGCCGCGGGCTGCCCGGTCCGGACTACGCCTCGACCGGCCTGGCCGTCCTCTGGGGACACAACCCGGCGAAATCGTGGCTCGCCCAGTCCGCCGCGCTCGCCACCGGCCGCGGCCGCGGGGCCCGGCTCGCGGTGATCGACCCCCGCCGGTCCACCAGCGCGCTCCAGGCCGACCACTGGTTGCGGGTGCGGCCCGGTACCGACGGGGCGCTGGCGCTCGGCCTCGCCGGCCGGCTGCTCGCCCGCCGCGGGCACGACGAGCGGTTCGTCCGGTCCTGGACGAACGCACCCCTGCTGGTGCGCCAGGACACCGGCCGTTTCCTGCGCGCACACGAGATCGAATCCGGCGCATCCGGCTTCGTGGTCTGGGACGAGCGTTCCGCTCAGCCGGAGCCGTACGACACCAGCCGCGCCGCGCGTCGTCCGGAGAGGTTCGCGCTGCACGGCCTCCGGCGCGTGCACACGCGCTCCGGACCGGTCGACTGCGTGCCCGCGTTCGCGCACTACGAAAAGGCATGCGCGGCGTGGCCCCTCGACCGGACCGCGTCGTTCACCACCGTCGAACCTGCCGCCATCGAGGCGCTCGCCGAGGATCTCGCCGCGGCGGAATCTGTTTCCTACGCTTCCTGGACCGGCATCGGCCAGCACGGCAACGCCACGCAGACTGAACGCGCAGTGGCCACGCTCTACGCGCTCACCGGCAGTTTCGACGCGCCGGGTGGCAACGTCGTGCTGCCGAAGCAGCCGATCGCCACGGTGTCCTCACCGGACCAACTCGACCCGCGCCAACGGGGCAAAGCCCTCGGGCTCAAACGGTTTCCGCTCGGCCCGCCGGCACAGGGCTGGATCACCGCGCGCGACTTCTGCCGGGCGGCCGTGGACGGCGACCCCTATCCGGTGCGCGCGCTCGTGTCGTTCGGCGGCAACCTCCTGCTCTCGCAGCCCGATCCACATCGGACCGCGGAAGCACTGCGCAGCCTGGAGTTCGCCGTTCACCTCGACTTGTTCGAGAACCCCACCGCGCGCTTCGCCGACCTGCTGTTGCCAGTACAGAGCCCGTGGGAGCACGAGGCGTTCCGGCCCGGGTTCGAGATCACGCTCGCCGCCCAGGAACGCGTCCAGCTGCGGCCGAGAATGGTGGCGCCGGTCGGCGAATCGCGTTCGGACACCGAGGTGGTCTTCGACCTCGCCACCCGGCTCGGCCTCGGCGAGGAGTTCTTCGGCGGCAGCATCGAGCGGGGATGGAACCACCAGCTCGCCCCGCTGGGCCTCACCGCGGACGACCTCCGCCGGCACCCCGGCGGGGTCGATCTGCCACTGGAGCACCGCCACCGCAAGTACTCGGAGGTTCGCGAGGACGGTTCCGTCACCGGGTTCGACACACCGACCGGGCGGGTCGAGCTGTATTCCGAACGGCTTGCCGAGCACGGGCAGCCCGCGGTCCCTGCCGCCGATCCGCCACCGGCGGACCCGCGCCGGCCGCTCGTGCTCACCTGCGCGAAGAACGGCTACTTCTGCCACAGCCAGCACCGCGGGATTTCCTCGCTGCGCAAGCGGTTCCCCGAGCCGGTCGTGGAACTGTCCGCCGAACTCGCCCGCGATCGCGGCATCGAGGACGGCCAGTGGGCCCGCATCACGACCGCGCAGGGCGCCGTACGCATGCGGGCCAGGATCGATCCGGCGCTGCATCCGGACGTCGTGGTGGCGGAGTACGGCTGGTGGCAGCCGGCGCCCGACCTGGCGCTGCCGGGCGCCGACCCGCTCGACCACGGGGGCACCAACTACAACCTGCTGATCGGCACCGACGCGCACGATCCGGTCAGCGGCTCCAGCCCGCTGCGCTGCACCCCCTGCGACATCCGGCCCGCCGAAACGCGACCGTGGACCGGGCGCCGGGAGTTCGTCGTCGACCAAGCCCGCCTCGAAACCGCGGACGTCCTGTCCCTGCGACTGCGCCCGGTGGACGGCCGCGCGCTGCCCGCGTTCCGCCCCGGCCAGCACCTCACCGTCGCCTGGCCGGACGAACCCGAGGTGACCCGCAGCTACTCGCTCACCGGCGCCGCGGCCGGACCGGGCGAGGCGTACTCGATCGCCGTCCGGCGGGTCGCGGGCGGGCGGTTCTCCCCCGCCGCGCACGATCGGCTCCGGCCGGGCACCCGGCTGCTGGCCTGGCCGCCGTCCGGCCTGTTCGCGATCCCGGCCGTGCATCCGCAGCCGATCGTGTTGCTGGCCGCCGGCATCGGCATCACCCCTTTCCTCAGCCACCTCGAAACGCTGGCGCGGGCCCCGCTCGACGCCCCGGAGGTCGTGCTCCACTACGGCAGCCGGCACCCGCGGAGCCAGGCCTTCCGGGAGCGCATCGCCGAGCTGATCGGGCACCTGCCACACGCGCGCGTCGCCGACCACTACAGCCGCCCGGAGGCCGGCACCCCGAGCCGGGTCTCCGCGGACAGCATCGACGAGGGATTGATCCGCCGGCGGGCGCGTTTCTACCTGTGCGGTCCGGAAAGCATGCTCACCGAGGTCACCGCCGGGCTCGTCGAGCGCGGGGTCCCGCGGTTCGACATCTTCACCGAGAAGTTCCACGCCGCGCCCGCGCCGGTCCGGATCCGCGACGACGCCACGGCGAATGTCCGGTTCGCCCGATCCGGGCGCGCCCTCACCTGGCGGAAGACCGACGGCACCTTGCTGCAGCTCGCCGACGAGGCGGGAATCACACTGCCCAGCGGCTGCCGCCTCGGGCAGTGCGAAAGCTGTTCCGTGGCGCTCCTGCGCGGCACTGTCGCACACCTCGTCACCCCTGCGGACGACCTGCCCGAGGACCACTGCCTCACCTGCCAGTCGGTGCCGACCTCGGACGTGGTGCTGGACGCCTGAGCCCCCGGGGCCCCGTCGCAACCGCCACTCAGGGGCTGATCTCGAATGCACGCCACGTTATCGTCGGGAGATGGACCACGATCACGCGCTCTACGAGCACATCGCCGCGAAGAACCCGGCCGAACCGGAATTCCACCAGGCCGTGGCCGAGGTGCTCGAAGCGATCCGGCCCGCACTGGACCGGGATCCCGCGCTGTCCGCGGCGGCGATGCTGGAACGACTGTGCGAACCGGAACGCCAGCTGATGTTCCGCGTGGTCTGGACCGATGACGCCGGACGCGTGCAGGTCAACCGCGGCTTCCGCGTCGAGTTCAGCTCGGCGCTCGGTCCGTACAAGGGCGGGCTGCGCTTCCACCGCGACGTGACCCTCGGCACAGTCAAGTTCCTTGCCTTCGAACAGATCTTCAAGAACGCGCTCACCGGCCTCGGGCTCGGCGCCGGCAAGGGCGGGTCCGACTTCGACCCGGCCGGCCGCAGCGACGGCGAGATCATGCGGTTCTGCCAGGCGTTCATGACCGAGCTGCACCGGCACATCGGGCCGGAGACCGACGTGCCCGCCGGGGACATCGGCGTCGGCTCCCGCGAGATCGGGTACCTCTTCGGCCAGTACAAGCGGCTCACCAACCGCTACGCGGCCGGCACCCTCACCGGGAAGGACCCGCTGCTCGGCGGGATTCCGGCGCGGCCGGAGGCCACCGGCTACGGCACCGTGTACTTCCTGGACGCGATGCTCGCCGCCCGCGGCGAAAGCCTCGAGGACCGCACCGCCGTGGTGTCCGGGTCCGGCAACGTCGCCTTCCACGCCATCGCGAAACTCCGTGCGCTGGGCGCGAACCCGGTCGTCTGCTCGGACTCCGGCGGCTACGTGCACGACCCCCGCGGTATCGACCTCGATGTCCTGCACGAGCTGAAGGTCGCCGGCCGCAGCCGGCTCGCCGAGTACGTGAACCACGTTCCCTCGGCCCGGTACGTGCCCGGCGGATCTCCCTGGGACGTGCCCGCCGCGGTCGCGCTGCCGTGCGCCACCCAGAACGAGCTCGGCGAGCAGGCCGCGCTGCGGCTGGTCAAGAACGACGTCCGAGGGGTCGCCGAGGGAGCCAACATGCCCTGTACCCCCGGGGCGCTGCAGATCCTGCGCGAGGCCGGCGTCGCGGTCGGCCCGGGGAAGGCGGCCAACGCGGGCGGCGTGGCGGTGTCCGGGCTGGAGATGCGCCAGAACGCGGCCCGTGACCGCTGGACGTTCGACCGCACCGACCAGCAACTGCAGGAAATCATGGCGGACATCCACACCACCTGCCTGAGCACGGCCGAGGAGCACGGCGTGCCCGGCGACTATGTGTCCGGCGCCAACATCGCCGCGTTCCGCACCGTGGCGGCGGCGATGGATGCCGCCGGGTACGTGTGAGGATCGCGCCGTCTGTACAGAGTGGACGGTCGTGACGGCGGTTCGGCCGGGCTCAGTCAGCCGGGTGTAGTTCGACGCGCAGCAGTGCGGCATTCCGGACGACGCCGCCGACCGGCGCGGTGGTTCCACCGTCCGTGGTCACGTACAGCACGCGCCCGTGCTCGCCGGCACCGCGTCCCCAGGCGGCGCTGGACGGGCCGGTCATGGTCGCGTCGAACGGGTCCCCGGCGAGGTGGCGGACCTGGCTGCCGCGCCGGGGAACGAGGGGCACACGGTCGAGTGTGTTGGCCCGGTGCCGGGTGACGTAGGCGAAACCGGCGCCCTCGTCGAGACAGAAATCGTCGGCGTTGTCGATCGCGGCGACGAACTCCGCGGGCCCGGCCGGGTCCAGGGTCGCGGGGTCCACCGGGACCCGCATGAACACCTTCTGCGCTGTCGAGGTGTAGTAGAGGAATCCCGTGCGGGCGCTGTAGCGGACTCCGTTCACCCCGGGCTGCCGAGGTGGCGGGACCCCGCTGTCCGGATCGTCGGCCATGGTGTCGTGCGCCAGCCAGACTCTCGCCCTCACCTCGTCCGCATCGAGATCCACCCGCCAGATCAGGCCGGCGAAGCAGTCCGCGATCGCGAGCACGCCCCGTCCGAGCAGGCAGCTCCCGTTGAGCCCGCGGACCCGGTCGTCGGTGAAGGTCAGCACGACCTCCGGGGCAACCGGCCCGCCGGGCACCCAGCCGTTCAGGTCCAGCCGTACCAGCTGTGCTTCGTGGCCGCTGTAGGGCTCGGTGAGGCTGAGCACGAAGACGTCCGGCTCCACCTCGGCGATCCCGGTCACCGGATGGTCGAAGCGGTGCATCAGCACCGGCCCCTGTTCGGCGACCAGCCACAGCTCCTTCTGCAGCACCACGGTGACCAGCACCGATCCGTCCTCGCGGACGGCGAGGTTCTCCGGGAAGTACTGCTGCGGGAAGAACGCGACCGGCGTCAGGGTGACGGCCGGGACGGCGGTCATCGGCATGACGAGCTCCAAACGAGGACGGACATCCGCTTTTTGTTAAAGTAGGCTGCGGCGGTCCGGACGTCAAGCGGAGGGAGGGCGGCATGCCCCGGGTGAGCGAGCAGTACAAGGACGACCAGCGCGCCACGATCCTGGACGCCGCGCGCCGCTGCTTCGTCCGCAACGGCTTCCACCGCACGTCGATGCAGGACGTCTTCACCGAAGCGGGCAAATCGGCGGGCGCGGTCTACCGGTACTTCCCCAGGAAGGAGGACTTGATCACGGGCGTCGCCACGCAGAACCTCGACGACGTCGCCGCGGTTCTGCGCACCGCCCTGGCCCGGCCGGGACGGGAAATCGGCGAGGTGCTGGCGGAACTGCTGGAAGCGGTGACACAGCGGCATCGCGACCGGGACCTGGCCACCATGGCGGTCATGGTCTGGTCCGAGGCGCTGCGCGATCCGCGGCTGGCCGGACGACTCGAGGCGGCCACCGTCCGGATGACCGAGGACCTGGCCGGTCACCTCGGCGAGCGGCACAGGACGCCCGCCGAAGCCCAGGTGCTCCTCTCGCTGCTGCCGGGCTTCCTGTTCAACCTCGCGCTGTTCGGTCCACGAGCAGTCGGCGGTTTTCCCGAGGCCGTGCGTTCGCTCTGGTCCCAGTAGCTCGGTGAGCTATCTCGGTGCAGCAACCCGGCACCGTCACCTCGGCAGGCAGACCAGGCAGGTTGCCGCAGTGCTCGCGGCCGCGCCGCATCAGGCCGGCCGCAGGCTCCGGCTGCCCTCACCCGCACGGGCGTGGGCTCACGCGCCGGGAAGGGCTTGACCTCCAGCCGACTCGAGGTGTTCTGCTGGCGATCATGATCGGAAACGTATCGCAACGCATCGGTTCCCGGCGCGGCCGCGCACGCGCCGGCCGGGTACTCGTCGGCCTGGCAGGCGTGGTGACCACCGGCGGCGCGCTCGCCGCGGACTTCCTCGTGCCCGCGACCGCGCGCCAGCACCAGCGCAATCCGCGCTGGCCTGCCCACGCGAAATTCCACAACGCCCAGTACATCGTCATGTGCGGGCTCCTCGGCGGGACCGGGCTGAAACTCCTGACGTCGGACAAGGGTGACCCCGACCGCAACCTCAGGGTGGCCGCCGCGCTGCTGTCCACGCCTTGGCTGGGCATGTACGGCGCCACCCTGTTCCCCGGTACCGCGGTCGTCGACGAGGAATTCGCGGCGCTACCGAACCGCAAGGTCCTCGGCATCGACGGCAATCTCTTCGCCGGCACGGCCTGCCTCGCCCTGCTCGCCGCCGGCGTCCGCCTGGCGAAGCAGCCGCGCAGCGGTTCCGGCGGCTGAGCGCACGCGGCGCGAGGCGGCGCGGCGGTGACCTTCCCCACCGTCGTCTCCCGTCCCGCGCCGCCGGCGGACCGCGGCCGGTCACTGAACGCATTCACAGCCGATTCACCGAATGCACGCACCGGTCGCGCGCACCTGCTTTTATGCCCTTACCGCTCTCCTGGTGTTCCGGAATTCAGGACAGAACACCATTCGCCGAAGGCGTGCGACAGCGTGAACTGTCACGTTCCGCGACCGGTCCGATCGAGAGTTTTCCGGGGCAAACTCCCGAAGTACCATTCCGCAGCAGTGGGAAATTTTCTCTCGGCGTAACATCGCCGAAGCAATTCTCGATGGTGACAGTCATCCAGGTTTTCACCATCGAGGGGCATGAGTTTCGTGCATCAGGGAATCGCCGGGGCGGAACTCACCCCGGATCTGGACATTCGCACCCCCACGCTCGTTCCCGATGTCCCGGACATTCTCCGAAGCCCCGGCACACGGCGGCTGCACCACGTCTTCGAAGCGTCGGCGGACCGGGTCCCGGAGTCGGTCGCGGTCGACTGCGAGGGCCGCACTCTCACCTACGCCGCACTGGAGACCCGGGCGAACCGGCTGGCGCACCTGCTGCTCGGCCGGTGCGGCACCGGCGCCCGGATCGCCATCCTGCTGCGGCGTTCGTTCGACACGTATGCCGCACTGCTGGCCGTCGGAAAGGCCGGCGGCACCTTCGTGCCGATCGACCCGGCCTCGCCGCCGGACCGCATCGCCTACCTCACCGAGGACGCCGGCGTCGACCTGCTGCTCACGACCGCGGACCTGGCCGCCGACGCGGTGCGGGCGGCCGGGGTCGGCTGCGCGGTGCTGGAACTGGACACCGCGGCCGCCGAACTCGCCGCGGCCCCGGCACACCGTCCTGAGCCCGACGGCGCCGACGATCCGGTCGCCTACGTCATCTACACCTCCGGTTCCAGCGGCCGGCCCAAGGGCGTCGAGGTCGGGCAGTCGAGCATCACGAACTTCCTCGACGTCGTCCCGCGGATCTACGACGTGCGCGAGACCGACCGGGTCTACCAGGGCATGACCATCTCGTTCGACTTCTCCATCGAGGAGATCTGGCCCACCTGGTCGGCCGGCGCGACGCTGGTGGCCGGTCCGAACGACTCCCGCCGCCTCGGCGCCGAGCTGGCCGGTTTCCTCGAACAGGCCCGCGTCACGATGCTCTACTGCGTGCCCACCCTGCTCGCCACGATCCCGCGGGACCTCCCGCTGCTGCGCGGCATCCTGGTCGGTGGCGAAGCCTGCCCGGCCCAGCTGGTCGAACGCTGGAGCCGTCCCGGCCGCCGGATCCTCAACACCTACGGCCCGACCGAAGCCACCGTCACCGCGACCTGGGGTGAGCTGCTGCCCGGCCGGCCGGTGACCATCGGCAGGCCGCTGCCGACGTACTCCGTCGTCCTGCTCGACGAGGATCGCGAGCCGGTGCCGGACGGGGAGATCGGCGAGATCTGCCTGGGCGGTCCGGGCGTCGCCCGCGGCTACGCCGGGCGCCCGGACCTGACCGCGGACCGGTTCATCGAGCACGCGCTGGCCCCGCCCGGCGGACGGCTGTACCGCACCGGGGACCTCGGCCGCTGGACCGCCGGCGGCGAGGTCGAATACCTGGGCCGCGCCGACGCGGAGGTCAAGATCCGTGGTCACCGCGTGGATCTCGGAGAGATCGAAAGCGTGCTGATGGAGGACCCGGACATCGCCGAGGCGGTGGCCGCGATGAAGCCGGTGACCGAGGACGGCGATCCCGAGCTGGTCGCCTACGTCGTGTCCGCGACCGGAAATGAGGACGACGATCTGATCGGCCGGCTGCACTCGGCGGCCCGCGACCGCCTGCCCGGCTACATGGTCCCCGGCTACCTCGACTTCCTTCCCGCGCTGCCGGTCATGCCCAGCGGCAAGGTGGACCGGTCGCGGCTCCCGGCGCCGAGCGGGCGTCGGCTGGCGTCGGCCGGCGGTCCGGTCGTGGTGCCCGCGAACGAAAGTGAAGTCCGGGTGCGCGCTGCCTGGGCCCAGGTGTTCGGCATCGAGGAGAGCAGTCTCTCCGTCGAAGCGGATTTCTTCGCCGACCTCGGCGGGCACTCGCTGCTGGCGGCACGGGTGGTCTCGGCGCTGCGGCAGCATCCCGCCGGGGCGAACACCGCCGTGCGCGACCTCTACGCGCACCCCACCGTCCGCGGGATGGCCGCGCTGAGCGCGGACTCCGGGACCGCACCGGCCGAGGTGGCCGCGCGCCCGGCGCCGATCCGGCATCGCCGGCGGCGCATCGGTGCCGCCGGCGCGATCCAACTCGTCGCGATCTACCTGCTGCTCCTGGTCATCACGCTCCCGGTGTCCTATGTGTACACCCAGAACGACGGTGAGGTCTCGGTGCCGGTGCTCGTGCAGCTGCTGGCCGCGATCCTGATCAGCTACCTGGGCGTGCGCTGGCTGGTGCCGCTGCTGCTGGCCCGTCCGCTGGCCGCCGGGATCCGGCCGGGCCGCTACCGGCTGTGGGGACCGACCTATCTGCGGCTGTGGCTGCTGGATCTCGTGCTCGCCGTCGGGCCGCTGCCGGTGGTCAGCGGTTCCCCGCTGATGCCGGCCTATCTGCGGGTGCTCGGCGCTCGGGTCGGCGGCCGCACCACGATCGCGACCAGTTCGATCACCCTGCCGGCGCTGGTGCGCATCGACCGCAACGCTTCGGTCGGCTACGGCGTGGTGCTGCGGCCGTGGCGGGTCGCCGACGGCTGGGTCACCGTGGCACCGATCACCATCGGGGCCGGTGCCTTCGTCGGGGCGAACTCCGTCCTCGAACCCGGGACGACGCTGGCGGCCGGAGCCGCGCTCGGTGAGCAGTCGGTACTCGGTGAGGGCGGCACGATCCACGCCGGACAGCGCCGGAGCGGCTCGCCCGCCGCACCGGCCGCGGAGCTCGAACCGGCCGCGGAAGCCATGCTGGCCGCGAGGGGCAGACTGCACGGCTGGCGGGCCGACCACTACCTCGCCGCGGCCGCCGGGCTGCTCGGCCTGGAGATCGGCGCGATCGCCATGATCGTCCCCGGGGTCGCGCTGGTCTGGTGGGCGCTGCTGAACTACGGGGTGCTCGCCGGACTCCTCGCCACGCTGGCCGCGGGCCCGGTCTTCGTGCTCACCGTGTGCGTGGTCGTCGCGCTCGGGAAACGGCTGGTACTCCCCCGCGTTCCGGTCGGCGTCCACCCGGTGCGGAGCTGGCTCGGCGTGCGCAAGTGGATCTCGGACAAGCTGTTGGAATTCAGCCTCCTGTTCACGAACTCGCTGTACGCCACGCTCTACACGACGCCGTGGCTGCGGTTGCTCGGCGCGCACATCGGCCGCCGTGCCGAGGTCTCCACCGCCGCCCACCTCGACCCGGACCTGCTGACCCTGGGCCAGGAAAGCTTCGTCGCCGACATGGCCAGCGTCGGCTGCGCGACGTTCGCCAACGGACGGATGACGTTCCTGCCGACGTCGGTGGGCAGCCGGGCGTTCATCGGCAACGCCGCGTTCGTCCCTTCCGGCTCCCGCCTCGGCGACGGTTCCCTCGTCGGCGTCAGCACGGTTCCACCGCACGACGGGGTACCGGAGGGCACCTCGTGGCTCGGCTCGCCGGCGATGCACCTGCCGCGGCGCCAGGACAGCGGCTCGTTCCCGGAGGAGCAGACGTTCCGGCCGCCGCGGCGGGTCGTCGCGCACCGGCTGGCGATCGAGTTCTGCCGCGCCACCCTGCCCGCCGCACTGCTCGGCATGAGCTTCTACCTGTACCTGCTCGTGCTGTCCAGTCTGGCGCAGGGCAACTACCTGCCGATCCCGGCGTTCGTCTCACCGGTCGTGGCGATCGCGGCGAGCCTCGCGGTGATCGGATTCTGCGCGGCCACCAAACGCAATCTCATCGGCAGCTACCGGCCGCGCGTCGAACCCCTGTGGAGCCGGTTCGTGCGCCGCGCCGAATTCGTCACCGGGCTCTACGAGGCCGCGGCGGTCCCGGCCGGGCTGGAAATGCTCGTCGGCACGCCGTTCCTGCCCGCGCTGCTGCGCTGGTTCGGGGTGTCGGTGGGCCACCGGACCTGGATCGGCACCACCTACCTGACCGAGTTCGACCTCGTCCGGATCGGCGACGACGCCTGTGTCGGCACGGAATCCTCGTTGCAGACCCACCTGTTCGAGGACCGCGTGATGAAGATGTCGCACGTGACCGTGGAACCTGGTGCGACAGTCGGTACCCGCGCGATCGTGCTGTACGACTCCGTGGTCGGCGAGCAGGTCTCGCTGGGTTCGCTGTCCCTGCTGATGAAGGGTGAGCAGTTGCCCGCCAGGACGAGCTGGCACGGCATTCCGGCACAGGGGCTCGCCGCGGCGGGAGCGGCCTCGTGAACCGGCCACTCGCCCTCGTGTACCGCGGACCCGCCACCCTCGACGGTTGTCCGGAGGCGGTCGCCGGGGTCCTCCGGGAAAGCCCGTGGGACTTCGACGTCCGCTACGTCGGCCCCCGCGAACGGATCCCGCTCGGACAGTCCACACTGGACGCCGCCACGCTGTACGCGCAGCCGGGCGGCGGCACGGTGAAGAAGGCCTTCAAGCAGTTGCGCGGACATCGCGACGAGCTCCGCGCGTTCGTCCACCGCGGCGGCCGCTACCTCGGGTTCTGCCTCGGCGGCTACCTCGCCGGCGCGACGCCCGGGTTCGGCCTGCTGCCCGGGGACACCGACCAGTACATCGACTCCGCCGGGACCGAACTGGACACCGACGGCGACGCCTTGATCGACGTGCACTGGCGTGGCCGGCGCCGGACGCTGTTCTTCCAGGACGGCCCGTACTTCTGGCTGCACGAGGGCGCCGAGGCGGACATCGTCGCGACCTACCGCAACGGCCGGATCGCCGCGCTGGCCACGCCGTTCGGTGCCGGCCGGGTCGGCGTGGCCGGGCCGCATCCGGAGGCCACCGAGGACTGGTTCACCGACGCCGGCCTCGCGGTGCCCGCATCGAGCCACCCGGCCGCGCACGAACTGGTCGACGCCGTGATGGCGAGCGGCCGGTGAAGGCGCGGCTCACCGGCGTCGACGCCACGCGCGGGATCGCGTTGCTCGGCATGATGGCCGTGCACTCACTGTACGAGTCCGACGGGCAGGGCAATCCGACCTGGTCGTTCGCCGTCTTCGGCGGCCGGGCGGCGGCGACGTTCGCGGTGCTGGCCGGAGTCGGCATCGCGTTCCTGACCGGCCGCCGCCGGGTTCGCGTGGCCGACGGGCTGCCGACCGCCGCCGCGCTCGTCGCCCGGGCCGTGACCATCCTCGCGATCGGGCTGGCGCTCGGCTACACCGATTCCTCGCTGGGCGCGGTGATCCTGCCGTACTACGCGGTGATGTTCCTGCTCGCCATCCCGGTGGTGTTCCTGCCGACCTGGGCGGTCGCGGTCACCGGCGGGCTGCTCGCGGGCGGCGTACCGGTGCTGAGCCACTTCGCGCTGGCGCGGCTGCCACCGGCCACATTGGACAATCCGACGCTCGGCTATCTGCTGCACGACCCGGTGGGCCTGCTGTCCGAGCTGTCGCTCACCGGTGAGTACCCGGCGCTGCCGTGGATGACCTATCTGTGCGCCGGAATCTTCGTCGGCCGGCTGACGCTCGCCCGCGTCAGGGTCGCGGCCTGGCTGGTGGCCGGCGGGAGCGCCCTCGCGGTCGCGGCGATCACGGCGTCCTGGGTCCTGCTGCACCACTACGGCGGGCTGACGCAGATCCAGGCCACGATCCCGCAGAGCATCCTGACCGGACCCGAGACCCAGGAGGTGCTCGCCCTCGGCGGCGATGGCACGGTCCCCACCGTGAGCTGGTGGTGGCTGGCCGTCGACTCGCCGCACACCAGCACTCCGCCCGACCTGCTGAGTACCATTGGCACGGCCGTCGCCCTGCTGGGCCTGATGCTGCTGGCCGGGCAGGTGACCGCGAAGTGGCCGCGGCGGATCATCGGCGTCGTCCAGAAACCGCTTGCCGCGGCGGGGAGCATGACGCTCACGCTTTACACCGCGCACATCATGTTCATCAATTCCGCCTATGACGTCTACGGTCCGGGCACCGGATACGTGGTGCAGGCCGTCGCGGTGCTGCTGATCGGGCTGGGCTGGCGGGCCACCGCCGGACGCGGCCCGCTCGAAGCGCTCGTCTCGGCGGTGTCGTCGCGGGCACGGCGCTGGGCGGGGAACGGTATGCGCCTGCCGCGGCTGCGGAGGGCACCGGCCGGGGAGGGTGCCTAATGGACCGGCGGCGGTTCCTGCTGGGCGCCGGGGTCCTGACCGGCGCCGCCGGCCTGACCGCGGCCGGCATCACGGTGTTCGCCCCCGATTCGCGGCCGCTCGCGCTCGTCTACCGCGGACCGGCGTCCACGGAGGGCTGCCCGGAAGCGGTCGCCGCGCTGCTCGGCAGTCAGTACCGCGTCGCCTACACCGGACCCGACGAGGAGTACCCGCTCACGGCGGACTCCCTGGCGAAAGCCGCGCTCTACGCGCAGCCCGGCGGCGGCGGTCTCGATCCGGCGTGGCGGAGGATGCGCGAGCACGCCGGGGACCTGCGCGACTACGTCCGCGGCGGCGGCAACTACCTCGGCTTCTGCCTGGGCGGCTACCTCGCCGGCCGGTCGCCCGGATTCGGTTTCCTGCCCGGCGACACCGACCAGTACATCGGCTCGCAAGGCGCGCACCTGCGCTCGACGCGCGACACCGTCCTGCCCGTGACGTGGCGCGGCGAACGGCGGCAGATGTACTTCCAGGACGGCCCGCTGTTCACCTTGGAACCCAGCGCCCCGGCGACCGTCCTCGCGACCTACCCGACCGGCGCCGTCGCGGCCGCGGTCACCCCGTACGGCAAGGGAAAGGTCGGCGTGGTCGGCCCCCACCCGGAAGCCGACGAAAGCTGGTTCCACGACGCCCGCCTCAACAGCGCCGGCGCCCTCCACCCGGAACTGGGCCGCGACCTCGTGGCGACGACGGTGGCCCGCTGAAGCCCCACCGGACGCACAGCACCAAGCCGCTGCGATCCGGATCGACTGTCATCGACACCTCGGCCACCGCACGACCCACCACGGGCAGCATCGCGAACTGGTCTCCGGCGAACCCCGCCACAGCCACCGCCGGGCCCACCCTCGCGAGCACCGGTTGCCGGGTGAAGGCGTAACCGCGCGCGGTTTCGGGTTCCGGGGTGGTTTCCAGGCCCGGCAGGTGCTCTCGCGCGTATCGCCGCGACGCGCGGACCGCCCGTCATCATCCACAACGGACACTTCAAACCGTGCGCGCAGCCCGCCCCGTGCGCACGGGACCCCTCGGACCGACGCCGGGAAGCCACCGATGGCCCGCTGCGTCCCGCCGAGTACGTGGCGGACCACCGGCCATTCCAGACCGCTCCGTACCGCCGCGAAGTCCACCGCCTCCTCGCGCACCGAGAACAGCGGCGGAACCGGCACGAGACCGGCCGTCAGCCGGGCCGAGGCGACCCCGGCCGCCACCACGACCCGCCGCGCCCGGTATCCGCCCTGGTCGCTGCGCACTTCGACCCATTCGTCACCGCGGGCCTCGATCGCGGTGACCTGTTCGCCGCCACGCATCTCGAGCCCGTCCACCCGGCTGCTCCCCCGCCGCAAGGCGGCCGTCGCCGCCGACGTGTCCAGGCTGCCGCCCAGCGGATGGAAGAAGATCCGCTTCCCGTACCGGATCCCGGGCCACCGTTCGACCGCCTCGTCCGGTCCGAGCCACCGGCCCGGCCGGCCGGCCGCATCCGAGGTCCAGGCCAGCAGATCCAGTTCGGCGGATTCGCCGTGCACGATCACGCCGGTACCCCGTTCCACCACTCCGCCCCTCCACAGTGGACGATCAACAGTGGACGACCAACAGTGGCCCGGCCGCGCCCGCTCCGCCAGCATGGATCCGGTCACCGGCCCGGCACCAGTGTTCCCACGGACTGGGCGAGACGCGTCCATCCGGGAACCGGGACCGTACAGCCCGAGGACCGGTCAGCCGGGCAGCGCGGACCGGGCCGTCGAGCACCGAGGGCCGATACGCCTCGGGCACCGGTCAGCCCGGACACCGGCACCGGCCCGCACCGCGGCTGTCACCGTCAGCCTTACCGAGCCGCCGGACCGCACCTCACGAACGCCGCCCCGGCTCGGCAAGCTCCCGGAACGTGCCGAGCAGTACGTGCGCCAGGTTGTACACCACCGCACCCGGTGGCGCGTCCTCCGCTTCGCGCGCACTGCCGACGATGCTCACCATCGGCTTGCCCACGCGCTCGGCCGCCGCCGCGACATCGCGCAGTGCCTGGCGAACCCGGGGCTCGGACGCGCCGCCGGTCAGTCCTGATGCGACGGACAGGTCGGCCGGTCCCACGAGAACCGCGTCGACGCCGGGGACCGCGAAGATTTCCGGAGCGGCCGCGACGGCCTCGGGCGTTTCGATCATCGGCACCACCACCGTGGTCTCCGCGGTGCGTTCGAGGTGCTCGGCGATCCCGCGGGCGCCGAATCGTCCCGCGCGGCTGTAGGTCGCGAACCCACGCCCGCCCAGTGGTGGGTAGTGCGCCGCCGCGACCGTTTCCCGCGCCTGGTCCACGGTGTCGACGTGCGCCGCGATCACCCCGTCCGCGCCGAGATCCAGCACGCGCAGCACGAGCGCCGGTTCGCCACTCCCGACCCGCACCAGCACGCCGAGGCCGTGCGCCCGGGCGGCGATCACGTGCTGCTGCAAGGGAACCAGGTCCGCGGGCCCGTGCTCGCAGTCGAGCACCACGAAGTCGAACCCGGCCACCCCGGCCAGCTCCACCAGGAACTCCGACGGCAGCCGCAGCAACCCGCCGAGCAGTCGTTCCCCGGAGCCGAGACGCTGCTTGAGCGTGCTCACCGGGCCACCATTCCCGCGGACAGGTCGATGTCGGCCGCGCACAGCCCTGGCATCGCGAGCATCGCGAGCACCGCGGCCGCGACCTCGGACTCGGTGACCATCCGGCCGAGCGCCGCCCGGCTGGTGAACGCGCGCTCCGCTTCGTCGACGGAAACTCCGGTGCGTTCGGCCTCCAGCCGGAAGTTGCGCGTCATCCGCGGCCCGTCCACCGGTCCGGGCGACAGCGAGTTCACCGCCACCCCGAGTGGCCCGACCTCGGCAGCGAGCGTGGTGGTCAGGCCGATCACCGCCATTTTCGACGCGCAGTAGGGCGTGCGGCGCAGCAGTGGCCGTTTCCCGCTGACCGACGCGATGTTCACGACGTCGCCCGCTCCGCGCGAGACCATCGCCGGGAGGAAGGCCCGGCACATCAGGTAGACGCCGCGGACGTTGACGGCGAAGACCTCGTCCCACTCCTGTGGTTCGACCTCGGTGAGCGGCCGCACCGGTCCCGCGACCCCGGCGTTGTTCACCAGGACCGAGATCTCCTCGTCCGCCAGTTCGGCGGAGAGCGCGGCGACCGATCCGGCGTCGGAGACGTCGCACACCGCGGCACGGCCCGGAACCGGCAAAGCCGCCACGACCGCGTCGAGGGCCGTTTTGTTCCGCCCGGCCACGACGACGCGTGCGCCGTCGCCGGCCAACGCCTCGGCGATGGCGCGGCCCAGCCCGTTGCCACCACCGGTGACGAGCGCGGTGCGGCCGGCGAGCGGGGCCGTCACGCCGGGTTCCACGACAACTCGCCGCGGCGGAACTCCGCCGCCCGCACGTCCCCGGAACGGGCGTGCCCCTCGAACAGCTCGACCCGCGCGGCACGCCCGCAGACCTCGCCGAGGCGCACGCTCGACTCGCTGTTGGTCACCTCCTGATAGGTCACTGTCTTCAGGTACTTGCCGACCCACAGCCCGCCGGTGTAGCGGGCGGCGCCGCGCGTGGGCAGCACGTGGTTCGTCCCGATCACCTTGTCGCCGTAGGACACGCAGGTACCCGGCCCGAGGAACAACGCGCCGTAGTCGTGCATCTTCTCCAGCGCCTGCCGCGGCTGTTCGGTGAGCACCTGGACGTGCTCGGCGGCGTAGCTGTCGGCCAGCGCGAACGCCTCGTCGACGGAGCCGACGACGTGGATCTCGCCGTGGTCCCGCCAGGCGGGGCCGGCGAAGTCCCGGGTGGGCATGCCCGGCAGCAACGCCTCGACGTGCCCGAGCACCTCCCGCCCGAGCGCGGCCGAGGTGGTGATCAGCACCGCGGGGGAATCCGGTCCGTGCTCGGCCTGGGACAGCAGGTCCACCGCGACGACGAACGGATCGGCGGTGTGGTCGGCGACGATCAGCACCTCGGTCGGTCCGGCGAACAGGTCGATCCCGACCTCACCGAACAGCTGCCGCTTGGCTTCGGCGACGTAGGCGTTGCCCGGCCCGGCGAGCAGGTCGACGCCTCCGATCGTTTCGGTGCCCACGGCGAGCGCGGCCACCGCCTGCACCCCTCCGAGCAGGTAGATCTCGTCGGCACCGGCCAGGTGCATCGCGGCGACGGTGGCCTCCGGGATCTCGCCGCGGATCGGCGGTGTGCACGCGGCGACCCGGGGCACTCCGGCGACCTTCGCCGTCACGATCGTCATGTGCGCCGACGCCGTGAGCGGGTACCGGCCGCCCGGCACGTAGGCACCGGCCGCGGACACCGGGACGTGTTTCTGTCCCAGGTGGACCCCTGGCAGGGTCTCCACCTCGAACTCGCGCAGCGACTCCCGCTGGTGGCCGGCGAACGTGCGCACCTGGTCCTGGACGAACCGGATGTCGTCGAGCACCTGCCCGGGCACCCGGGCGACGATCCGCTCGATCTCCCCGGCGGAGAGCCGGAACCGTTCCGGCGACCACGAGTCGAACTTCGTCGAGTAGTCGCGCACGGCGGCGTCACCGCGGTCCCGGATGTCGGCGATGATGCCGCGGACGCGCTCGCTGACGTCGTCCCGCTCGGCGGCGACCTGCGCGGCGGGCACCGCGGATTTCAGGACCTCGGACATGGGGGCTCCTCATACAGTTGCAGGGATGGGATTTCGCACAGCCAATCGGCCAGCGACGCGGCTGTGGCCTCCGGCGCCTCGACCGGCAGGAGATGCCCGGCATCCGGCAGAACCCGGAAGGCCGAGTCGCGCGCCTGCGCGGCGATGGCGCGGTGGAACTCCGGCGGGCACAACGCGTCCCGCGCGCCGCACAGCGCCAGGACCGGACAGTGCAATCCGGCGATCGCGGCGAGCGCGTCCCGCCGGGTGGCCTGTGCGGCCAGCTGTGCACGGAACACGGCGGGCCCGATCCGGCGGGCCATGGCCAGGAACTGCTCACCCAGCGCCGGGGCCGGCACCCGGCCGGCGAACATCGTGGGCAGGATTTCTTCAATGACAACGGTTTCGAACTCGCCGCACCCGGTGCGTCCGGCCAGCTCCGCCCATCCGGCCAGCTGCTCGGGCGTCGGGGCGCCGGCGTTGGTGGACATCGCGCAGAACCCGGCCAGCCGCTCCGGTGCCCGCCGGGCCACCTCGAAACCGGCGATCGCCCCGAGGCTCAGCCCGGCGAGCACGAACGGCCCCTCGACCGCCGACAGGATCTGCTCGGCCATGCCGCCGATCCCGGGCGCGGTGATCGCCACGTGCACCACGCGCCCGGGGAGCCGCGGCGCGACCGCAGACCAGAGGTCCGCGTCGCAGAGCATGCCCGGCACGAACACGACCGGCGGACGGTCGGCCGGGTTCACCGGCCGACGGGCCGGGGCAGCAGGTGGTACGGCGCGAGGTACCCGTTGTGGTCCAGGCCGGTTCCGGCGTCCGCGGCGGCCTTGACCACCTCCTCGTCCCATTCCACGCGGACGCGCCCGTCCCCGCTGTTGACGACGAGCAGCGTGGCGGTGTCCCCGGAGACGTTGCGGACGCTGCGCCACGCCCCGCGTGGCACCGACAGCATGTCCCACGGGCCAAGCCGCACGCTCACCTCGTCGTGCCGGTTGAGCGTCACCTCCCACTCGCCGTCCTTGACCAGCAGCACCTGCGTCTCGTCGTGGCGGTGCGCCGGCACGCCCTCCCCCGGCGCGGCACGCAGCCACGCCACGTTGTGCCCGTGCGGGTGGTAGATCCGCGGCTCCTGCATCCGGTCCTCGGTCATCCCGAAGCCGATCACCGGCGCCAGCTCCGCACGTCCGCCGGGCAGCACGCTGCCCAGCAGGGCGTGCCCGGACCAGTCGAGGTCACCGGTGGTCACCACCCGGCGGCGCAGCTGCTCCGCGCTGTAGGAGGGCAGCGCCGCGATGTCCTCGGCGGCCATCGGCGCCACCAGCTCGCCCGGGTCCGGCATCGGGTCGCCGGCCACGGTGTCGACCAGCCGGTTGTCCGCGGTGAGGTGCAGGCCGTGTCCCCCGGCCTCGCGCAGCACCGACGGGCCCCAGATGATCCCGCCGGTGTCGTCGTGGCCTAGGACGGTGAACAGCCAGCCGTCGTCCGGTCCGATGTTGGTGAAGCCGCGGAAGATCCAGGTGGGAATCGAGGCGATGTCACCCTCGCGCAGCACCAGCTCGCCCTGCTGTCCCTCGGCGCCCCAGCGGAGCAGGAACTCGCCCCGGAAGCACAGGAAGACCTCGGCGGTGAAGTGCAGGTGCAGGTTGTTGACGATCCCGTTCGGCATCGCCGCGGCGCCGATGTTGAACCCGTGCGCCTCGCGCAGGTTCACCACCTGGTCGGCGCTCTGGGTCACCCCCGGCCCGATCATCGAGTAGTTCTCCTTGCGGTCCGACCCGGGCGTCCGGCAGTCGATGAACGCCTGGTCACACGACACGAAATCGGCCCGCCGGATCGTGCGGCGGCTCAGCTCCCCGGCCGAGACCCAGCCCTCGCCGTTGGTCATGACACCCTCCCGAAGCAGCTTGTTAATACGTATGCAGACCATCATCCGTGCCGCGTTCTGTCAAGACTCCGACGCGCCGAGCAGGCCCCGTGAAGGCCCGCACCGATTCAGCTAGGATCCGTATGCAACAACCGGTTTCGGGGAAGGGACCGTCGATGTCGATCACGAGCCATGACGTGGCCCGGCTCGCCGGGGTCTCCCAGCCGACGGTGTCCCGCGCGCTGCGCGGCGACCACCGGGTGTCCGAGACGACCCGGGCCCGGGTGCGCGAGGCCGCCGAAGCACTCGGCTACGTGCCCAGCGAGGCCGGGCGCAGCCTGTCCACCCGCTCGACCCGGCGGATCGGGGTGGTCGTGACCGACCTGACGAACCCGTTCTACCCGTACCTCATCGAGCCGCTGCACGACCGGCTCGAGCAGCACGGGTACCGGATGATGCTGTTCACCGAGCGCAGCGAGACCGCGCTGGAGACCGAACGGCTGCTGGACCGCTCGATCGACGGGGTCGTGCTCACCACCGCGGTGCTCGGCTCCGCGCTGCCCGCCGAGCTCACCCGACGCGGGCTGCCGTTCGTCTTCCTCAACCGGGAGACCGGGACCGGTCTCGGGGACGCGGCGGTGGTCGACAACGAGGCGGGCGGCCGGCTGGCCGCCGAGGAGCTGGTCCGGCTCGGGCACCACGAGGTCGGCCTGCTCGGCGGACCGGCGGACACCACCACCGGGCGCGACCGCGAACTGGGGTTCCGGGTGGGCCTGTCCGAGGCCGGGGTCGGGCTGCCTCGCGAACGGGTGCGCCGTGGCCCCTTCGACTACGGCACCGGCTACGAGGGCCTGCTCGAGCTGGCCGGGCAGCGGCCCCGGCCCACCGCGGTCTTCTGCGGCAACGACGTGATCGCGATCGGCGCGATGAACGCGGCGCGGCGCCTCGGGCTTGCCGTGCCCGGCGACCTGACCGTGATCGGGTTCGACGATCTGCCGATGGCCTCCTGGGAGACCTTCGGCCTCACCACCGTCCGCCACGACCTGGACGGGATGGCCCAGGCCGCGGCGGAACTACTGGTCGAGCGCCTCGCCGGGACCGCGTCCGTGGCACCCCGACGGGTCAGCTTCGCCCCGGTGCTGGTGCCGCGCGGCACGCACGCGGCACGCTGACTCAGTCCGTCACCGGGGAGGACTCGGCGAACCGCCCGGTCCGCAGGGTGGCCGTGGCGCGATGGGCGGCCATCCCCTCGGAGGCGGAGATGACCTCGACCGCGTCGGCGAGCGCGGGTGTCGCCTCCCGCGCGGCGCGCTGGTAGGTCAGCGGCCGGACGAACCGCGACACGGACAGTCCGGCGCTGTGCCTGGCCCCGCCCGCGGTGGGCAGCACGTGGTTCGTTCCGGCCATTCCCTTGTCCGAGTAGGCCACCGTGCTCCACGGTCCGAGGAACAGCGATCCGTACGCGGTGAGCCGGTCGTGGTACCAGTCGTCCTCGGCGGTCTGGACCTCCAAGTGCTCCGGGGCGAGGTCGTCCATCAGTGCGGCCGCGGTCTCGCGGTCGGCCGCGACCGTGACCGAGCCGTGGTCACGCCACGCCGGGCCGGCGATCGGTGCCGTCGCCAGGGTCCCGAGCTGCCGGTCGACCTCCGCGGTGACGCGGGCCGCCAGCTCGGCGCTGGTCGTGATGAGCGCCGCGGGCGAATCCGGGCCGTGCTCCGCCTGGCCGAGCAGGTCGGCGGCGACCAGTTCGGCATCGGCCGTTTCGTCGGCGAGGACCGCGACCTCGGAGGGGCCGGCGAGCAGATCGATCGCGACGGTGCCGAACAGCTGTCGCTTGGCCTCGGCCACGAAAGCGTTGCCGGCGCCGACGAGCATGTCCACCGGGGCGTCTCCGACGAGGCCGAAGGCCATCGACGCGAGCGCCTGCACCTCGCCGAGCAGGAAGACCCGGTCGACCCCGGACACGTACGCGGCGTAGAGAACCGCGGGGTTCGGACCGCCGTGCGGTTGCGGCGGTGTGCAAGCGACGACCGACGGCACACCCGCGGCCTTCGCGACGTTGACGGTCATGAACGCACTGGCAGTCAACGGAAATCGGCCCGCGGGCAGGTACGCACCGACGCGCTGCACTGGCACGTAGCGGTAGCCGGCGACCAGTCCGGGCTCCAGCTCGACTTCCATGTCCCGCAGTGCGGAACGCGACGCACGGGCGAACGCCGCGGTCCGCGCGGCGCCGAGTTCGATCGCCTCGCGCAGGTCTGCCGGCAGCGCCGTGCCGCTTTCGCGCATCTCCTCCCGCGTGATCTCCAGCGGCCTGCCGTCGTAGTTGTCGAGCTCGGTGGCGTACCGGGTCACCGCGTCCAGCCCGTCGGCGCGGATCCGTTCGAGCATGCGGGTCACCGTCTCGATCACGGCAGGGTCGCGCTGTGCGGGTGTGCCGCCGGCCGCAGGCGTCTTGACGGCGGTGAACCGGCCGTCGAACCGGCGCCGGGTGGTTTCGGTGAAGTACATGCCCGGAAAGCTAACTGCCACCGCCCCTCGGCACTACCTTGCCCTTCGTGGGATGAGCTATAGGATTTCCTTGTGACGCTGACGCAATTGCGGGCCTTGGTCGCCGCTGCCGAGCTGGGTTCGTTCACCGCGGCCGGTACCGCGCTCGGTTACACCCAGGCCGCGATCTCGGAGCTGGTGCGCCGGCTGGAGGACGAATGCGGTCTGCAGCTGTTCCACCGGGGCGGACGCCGGCTCGCGCTGACCTCCGCCGGCGATCAGTTGCTGCCGTACGCGCGGCAGACGGTGAACGCAGCGGAAAACGCCGAGAACACGGTGAAGGCGGTACGCGGCCTGACCGGCGGGGTGGCTTCCCTCGGCTTGTTCCGCAACGCCGACTTCTACCTGCTGGCCGAACTGGGCGAGCAATTCGCCGCCGCGTATCCGGACGTACGCGTCCGGCTGGTCGGGGTGAACGCCGCGGTGGTCGCCGAGGCCGTCGCCGCCGGGGATCTGGAAGCCGGCATCGTGGTTCTCCCGGTCACGCCCGCCGGCCTGACAGTCACCCCACTCGCGCGGGACGAAGTTCTTTACGTGTCAGCGAATCCGGCACACGTCACCGAGCCGGTGGACATCACCACGCTGACCGGGCGGCGCATGGTGCTCTACGACGCGCACGCGGGCTGGACGGACCCGGACCGGCTCCAGTTGGCCGGGCGCGCCCAGGCGGCCGGCGTGCGGATCGAACCGTTCGCTGAGGTCGAGCAGGCCCAGGCAGCCCTGCACCTGGTGGCCCGCGGGGTGGGCGACACGTTCCTCTCCCGGGCGGTCGCCGAGCGGCTGTTGCGCACCGAAGGGCTGCCGCTGCACACGACGACCTTCGATCCGCCACTGCACAACACGTTCGCGCTCGTGCACCGGCAGCACACCCAGCTGTCCCCGGCCACCGGGGAACTCGCCCGGCTCGCCGTGGACCTGTTGCTGCGCAACCCGATGCTCGAACACCGGCGGCCCCTGCCGATGCAGGAGCCGCCGGAGGCGTGAGCAGACCGGACTCAGCGCGCGAACTTGTCCGCGGACAGATCGCTGCGGTAGGTCTCGGTCATGAACCTGGTGATCACCACGAGCGCCAGCACCGCGGCCACCCCGAGGTAGACCCACACCGCGTAGATCGTGCCGAAGGACGACACCAGCAGGGTCCCGACGAACGGCGTGATGCCCATGAAGATGGAGAACGAGCAGTTGTAGGCGATCGAACTGGCGCTAAACCTGGTCCGCGTCGCGAACAGCTCGGCCGCGCAGACGGTGACGATCCCGGTGAGGAAGAACTCCGGGATCAGGTAGATCAGCTGGCTCAGCACGGCGGCGGTGAACGTGCCGCCCTCGCCCACCCGGAACGCCAGCGGCACCAGCACGATGCAGGCCACCGCGCCGGTGATCAGCATCGGCTTGCGGCCGATCCGGTCGGAGAGCGCGCCGGCCAGCGGCAGCAGCGGGATCAGCACCGCGACCGAGATCGCGTTCGACAGCAAGGCGCTCGACTGCGACAGGTGCAGCGTGTCCGTCAGGTACTCCGGATAGAAGGTGACCCAGGTGTAGGACAGGATCGCCAGCATCGAGGAAGCCCCGCAGAACACCAGGATCGGCCGCCACTGCGTACGCAGCGCCTCGCGGAACGGCGCCGCGACCACGTCCGTGCCCTGCTCGGTGGCCGCCATGAACTCCGGTGACTCGTCGATCCGGCGCCGCAGCCACAACCCCACCGCCGACAGCGGCAGCACGGCGAGGAACGGGATCCGCCAGCCCCAGCTGTGCAGCGCCGCGTCGCTGAACAGCGCGCTCACCAGCGCGGCGACCCCGGCACCGGCGAGGATGCCCAGGAAGCAGCTGTTGGACGCGTAGGAGGTGTAGTACCCGCGGCGTCGCGGCTCCGCCCACTCGACCACGAACGCGACCGCGCCCACGTACTCCCCGCCCGCGACCATCCCCTGCACGACGCGGAACACCAGCAACAGCACCGGTGCGGCCAGGCCGATCCGGTCGTAGGTGGGCAGCACCCCGATCGCGGCGGTGGACACCCCCATGAACACGATCGTCCACAGCAGTACCCTCTTGCGGCCGAACCGGTCGCCCCACCGGCCCAGCAGGCTGCCGCCCAGCGGCCGGACGAGGCAGGCGATCGCGATCACCGCGTAGGCGCTCAGCACGCTCGCGGTGTGGTCGGCGGCCGGGAAGAACGAGGAGGCGAGGACCGGCGCGAGATAGCCGTACAAGCCGTAGTCGAACTGTTCGACGAAGTTCCCGATACTGCCCGCGAGGATCGCGCGGCGGATGACCTTACGGCGTCCGGCCGGATCGGCGGGAGCGGCAGTGGTCGGCACGACGGTGGACATGACACCTCCAGTGTGTGTCCCGTTTCCAGTGTGTGTCGCGAGGATGTCCCGACGGCTCGGCCGTCTGCATACGTATGATGTGCAACATAGAAGGACCGGGCCCTGGGGTCAAGGCGGCAATGACCGAGCGTTTCCGCGCCTGATCGTGGTGATCCACGCCGGAAACCGGGGCGGACTCCGCCTTGCCCGGCATAGTGCATACGGATACAGTGCCGGGCAATCGCCGCCGTGCCACGAAGGGAAGACCCATGCCACTCGATCCGGTCGCCTACCGTCCCTACCAGGATCCGGACGATTTCATCCGCGAGGTGACCGACCGCATCTGGGTCCAGCGCGACATCTCCTACATCACCGACAACTACGAGCCGGATTCGATCGTGCACGGCGGGCTCGGCACCATCGCCGGACGTGACGGGGTCATCGAAGGCAGCCTGATGCGCATCGCGCAGGTGCCGCAGCACGTCGGGCAGGCCGAGGACGTGATCTGGGAAACCCGCGGCGACGACGCCTTCCTCAGCTCGCACCTGGTCTTCTCCAGCGACACGCACCTCGTCGGCGGTGTGCCGGTGCCGATCCGCCAGCGCACCATCGCCAACTGCCTCTACCGCCGCGGCCGGATGGTGGAGGAATGGGTGGTTCGCGACGAACTCGCCAGCTGCCTGCAGCGCGGCCTCGACCCGGCGGAAGCCGCCCGTGACATGGCCTTCCGCGGGTACGAGGGCTCGATGACCGCACCCGCCCCGGCCGACGTGCTGGCCGTGGGAGACAGCGGGCCCCGCGCTGACGATTTCCGTCCGGAGTGCGAGATGGTGCTCGAGTTCATCGAGGAGGTCTGGAACGCCCGGCGGCTGCACAAGGTCACCGACTACATGCCGCGCGATCTGTTCCTGCACACCGTCGGCGACCGGACCGTCATCCGGCCGGACGGCTACCAGCGGGATCTACTCGCCCAGGTGGCGCCGTTCCCGGATGCCCGGTTCGAGGTCCGCGACGTCCAGACCAACCAGGCCGGACGCTACGGCGGGCTGCGGATCGCCGTGGTGTGGGTGATGAAGGGCAGCTACCGCGGCGTCGCCGATTTCGGGCCGCTGACCGGCCGCCCGGTCGATCTGATGGGCATCTCGCAGTTCCTCGTCCAGCAAGGCCGGATCGTCCGAGAGGTCCGGGTGTTCGACCAGCTGGCCCTGCGCGCGCAGATCAACAGCCACGAAAGTTCGTTCACCGACACGAACATCTACTGACGGCACGGGACACGCCCGCCGCCGTGTCCGATCCGACCGGACCGCGGCGGCGGGCTGCGCGAATCTCGAGGGACGGCACAGACGTTCAGTCTCTCCATTGTGGACGGCCACGCCGGTGGGCGGCGACCGCGACCGCCGCGGCCGCGGCGAGGAGTCCGAAGGACCAGATCACCGCCCCGCGGACGTTCGTGCCGAGGGAAGTCGCCGTCGAGAAGACGCCGCCGCTGAGCAGGGCGCCGACTGCGGTGCCGGCCGTTTCGGCGAAGGCGATCGCGATACCGAGCCGTGGGGTTTCCTCGGTGCGCACGCCGTCGAACACCGACGACGAGACCGGGGCGTAGCTCAATCCCATACCCAGCCCCGCCAGCGCCCACGCCGTGACCAGGATCGGCAACGCGGGCACTGGGCCGGTGACCGGCAGCTGCGGGACCACTTCCAGGACCAGCGCCACCGTCACCAGCAGCAAACCGGGCAACGCGCGGCCACCGGAGCGGCGCAGGCCGGTCAGCGCCCACGCGACCAGGCCCGCACCGACGGCGACACTGCTCGCGACAATCCCGTGGCCCAGCCCATTCACCGCGGCCAGTGGCACCGCTCCCCCGCCGCCGAAGAAGGCCAGACAGAGCCAGAACATCGTGACGGTGATGCGGAACCGCGCGCGGTCACCGTCCACTTGCGACCACAGAATGCGCAAGCCGGCCCCGATCGCGGCCGCCACCCCGAGGGCCAGCATGACCGTGCCGGCCACCCGGTTCTGCACCGCGGGCGCGGTGGTCGCGACCGCCAAGCCGCCGAGCAGCACTATCGCGTTACCCAGCTCGAGCCGCTCGGCGTGGTCACGTTTCCACGGGATCAGCTCGACGTCCCGGCCGATCAACAGCCGCCCCAGCACGATCAGCACAGCGGGCCACGCCATCGCGGCACGCCAGCCGACGGCCACCGTCACCACGGCGTTGACCGCGGGACCGGCCAGCGACGGCAGCAGCCACATCAACGCGAACAGCCCCATCACCCGCGTCCGCACCGCCCCCTGGTACAGCGCGCCGAGCGCGGTCATCCCAAACCCGGCCAGCAGTCCGCCGGAAAGCCCGCGCACGATCGTGCCGGCCAGTACGAAGGCCATCGACGGGGCGCCCACGCACAGTGCCGCCCCGCCGAGGTACAGCAGTGTCGCGATCAGCAGCACCCGGCCGGGCGCCATACGCGCGAACGGCCCGGGGCCGGCCGCCAGCACGAGAATGGTGTGAACGAACCCGCGGCGAGGGTCGCGCCGTACAGCGCGGAGCCGGACAGTTCGTTCGACGCGATCGGCAGCACCGACGAGTAGGCGATGCTCTGCACCGCACCGCCGAATTCGGTGAAGAGCAACGCGGCCAGCAACCGACCGCGCCGCCCGGCGAAAACGGCGCGGAGCGAGGAGTCCTCGTCAGGGCGCATGAGAAGGGCGAGCCGGGAAAGTACGCATCAGCACAGGGTATTCCCGGCGCGTACGGAATTCAGGCGTTCAGCTCCTCTGGGAAGACTCCGGCGTCCAGCAGTTCCGCGGCACCGCCTTGCAGTGCGGTGGCGGTTTCGATCGAACGGGCAGCATGGTCTTTTCGTACGTACTGATCGCGTCGTCAACCGTTGCGGCGTTCACGAGAGCCAGGGCGAGTTCGGCGGCATCGAGCATCGCGTAATTGACGCCCACGCCGAGCGGCGGCATCAGGTGCGCGGCGTGGCCGAGCAGGGTCACCTACCGGCTGTGCTCCCAGGTGTGCGGTACCGGGAGGGCGAGGATCGGCCGGCCGACGTACGGGCCGCGCCCCACCACCTCGGCGATCTCCGGATGCCGCTTCTCCACGTCGGAGAACCACGCCTCCAGGAAGCCGACCCCGGTGTACTCCGGGACCGCCGGTGAGAGCGCCTGCCGCACCCGGGAAAAGGCACCGTCGGCGCCGATGACGAGGTCGGTCTCCGCGGTCGTCCCGTCGGTGAAGTGCAGCTGCCGCGGTCCGTCCGCCGGGCCGCCGACGCGCTCCAGCGTCCGGCCCCATTGCACGGTTCCCGGCGCCAGCGAGCGCAGCAGCAGATCGCGGAGTGTGCCTCGGTCGATCTCCGGTTTGAACAATTCATCGGCGGCCGGGACGTGCTGCCGGCGGAGCCGGCCGTGCAGGTCGAACTGCCGCATTTCCTGCCCCTCCGGGCGTGCCAGCGCGAAGGACTCGTCGAGCAGGCCGGCCGCGTACAGGGCCAGCTGCCCGTTGTCCGCGTGCAGGTCGAGCGTGCCGCCCTGGTCACGGGCCGACGGCCCCGGGTCGCGGTCGTAGACGGTCACCGCGATGCCGTGCCGTTGCAGAATGCGGGCGCAGGTCAGGCCTCCGGGCCCGGCGCCGACGATGCCGAGTGCTGCCCGCGAGGGCGCGGGTGAGGTCATGAGGTGTTCCTTTCGCCGGAAGTCGTCGGCATCCAGCAGAGCAGAACGAGACCAAAAGTGCAACGAGTAAACTTTTCAACTGGTGCCACCTTCGGCTAGGCTGGCGGACATGAGCGAGCCTGCACCCGGACGCCGCGAACGCAAGAAGGCCGCCACCCGGCAAGCGATCGCCGACGCCGCACTGCGACTGTTCCTCGAGGCCGGGTACGACCAGGTCGGCATCCGCGACATCGCCGATGCCGCCGACGTGTCCACCACCACCGTGTTCAAGCACTTCAGCGGCAAAGAAGCGCTGGTGTTCGACCACGAGGCGGACCGGGAAGCGGAGCTGGTCGCCGCGGTACGCGAGCGGCCCGCCGGCCAGAGCATCCCGGACGCCCTGCACCGGCACGTGCTCGCCGCCTGGCCTTCGGTCGCGGATCATCCGCGGCTGGCCGAGTTCACCGCGCTGATCGACTCGACCCCGGTCCTGCGCGCCTACGCCGACCGCATGTGGACCCGGCACACCGAGGCGCTCGCCGCCGCCATCGCCGGCGAGATCGAGGCGGCGCGGGACGATCCCGCGTGCCTCGCGCTGGCCCGGTTCGTCCTGGAGATTCCCGCCGTGCTCCGTGGCCGGGCCGACCGGACTGCCGCGCTTGACGCCATTTTCGGGCTACTGGCGCACGGCTGGGATTCGGTGCGGAGCTGAACGCCGGGCGGTCAAGGTGGATCACGTACCGGACGGCGGATCGTCCGGGCTGCTTCACTCGCGCCACGGCGCCCGTACCGGGCTCGTCAACCCCGGTACTCGACAGCCGCCCCCTCGTCTCCGTCCGGCCCGTGTACGGCCGAACCGGCTGCAGCAACGAAAACCGCCCGCATTGACTGCCGCCGCGCGGGCACGCCATAGTGCCGGACAGGAGCGGCCCCACGCGGGGGTCGCCTGGCACGGAGGTCGGTATGCCGAACGGCTGGGACGTCATCGTGGCCGGAGCCGGATCCGCGGGGGCGCCACTGGCGGCCCGGCTCGCGGCCACCGGCCGGCGGGTGCTGCTGCTGGAAGCCGGCCCCGACTACCGTTCGGCCGCGATGCCCGAGGTGTGGCGTTCGGCCAACCCCGGGCGTGCGCTCGGGGCGCCGGCGGCCAGCGCCGGCCTGGTCTGGCCGGACGTCGTCGCCACCCGCACCGACAAGCAGGAAGCCGCGCTGTACTGGCGGGGACGAGGCACCGGCGGCAGCTCGGCCATCAACGGCCAGATCGCGATCCGCCCGCCCCTGGACGACTTCTCCGACTGGGCCGCCCAGGGCTGCACCGGCTGGTCCCCGGACGACGTCCTGCCGTACTTCTGCCGTCTCGAGGACGACGAACTGTTCGGCGCGGCCCCGTACCACGGACAGGGCGGCCCGACGCCGATCCACCGGATGCAGCGTGCGGACTGGGGATCCGTCGACACCGCGCTGTGCGAAGCCGCGCTCGCGGCCGGTCACGGCTGGGCCGACGACGTCAACGCACCGGGCGCGCAGGGGGTTTCGCCGTACCCGATCAACTCCCGCGACGGCCGGCGGGTGACGGTCAACGACGGCTACCTGGAACCCGCGCGTGACACCCGAAATCTGACCATCGTCGGCGGCGCGGTCGTGGATCGTGTGCTGTGGCAGGGAAACCGGGCGACCGGAGTGCGTTACCTCGCGGCCGACGGGGCACACGAGGACTCCGCGGACCTCGTCGTCGTGAGTGCCGGAGCCGTGCATTCGCCGGGGATCCTGATGCGCTCCGGCCTCGGGCCGGCGAGTCAGCTGCGGGCGCTGGACATCGATGTCCTCGCCGACCTTCCGGTGGGCCACGGACTGCAGGACCACCCGATGGCGCTGATCGCCATTCCGCTCACCGCGGAATCGGCCATCGCCTCCCCGGATGCCCGGCACACCAACGTCTGCGTCCGCTACCGGAGTGCGCCGGAAGCCCGGCCCCTCGACATGATGCTGGTGTCGCTGAACCAGAACCTGCTGTCCATGCAGGGCGCGGACCTGCGGTTCGGCGCCGGGGCGTTCGGCGTCTGGCTGAACCAGGCCTTCTCCCGCGGCTCGGTCACCCTGACGTCCCCCGATCCCGCGCGCCAGCCGGAGATCCGCGAGTCGATGCTGTCCGACGAACGGGACCGGGCGCGGCTGCGCGAGGGCATCCGGGCGCTGGCCGAGCTGGCCCGTGGCGACGCGGTGGCGGCCATTTCCGACGGCCCGCTGGAGGCGGCGAACGAAGGGTTGTTCGCGGCACTGGACGACGATGCCCGGCTCGACGACCACCTGATGGCCACCGTGGTCGACGCCCAGCACGCGACGAGCACCTGCCGCATGGGTTCCCCGGACGATCCGGCGACCGTCGTGGATCCGCAGTGCCAGGTGCTCGGGGTGTCCGGGCTTCGCGTGGTGGACGCCTCGATCTTCCCGTCGGTGCCTCGCGCGAACACGAACCTCACCGCGATCATGACCGGCGAGCTGATGGCGGAACGGCTTTCCCTCGGATAGGAGCCACCTTCGTCCGCACAGGACTCCGCCCGTGCTCAGTCCGCCAGGAACCGGTCGATCTCCGCCGCCGCCGGTGCCGTCGCCGGGCCTTCGCGCAGGACCGACAGTGCCGCTGCGGCGTTCGCCCGCACCGCGGCGGCTTCCGGGCTCGCACCTGCCAGCAGTGCCGCGGCGAGCACCCCGCAGTGCGTGTCGCCCGCTCCGTTGGTGTCCACGGGTTTCACGGGAAAGCCCGGCACCACCCGGAGTTCGCCACGGTGAGCGAGCACGCAGCCGGCCGGGCCGTTCCGGACGACCGCTGTACCGCCGATCCGCTCGGCGAGAACCTGCGCGGCGGATTCGAGGTCGTCGGTGCCGCTGAGCGACTGCGCCTCGCGTGCGTTGCCACTGACAATATCCACAGTGGACAGTACGATGGCCATGGTGCCGTGGTCGATCTCCGCGGCCAGCGGACCCGGGTCGAACAGCACCTTCGCGCGCACCACGGGCAGCCACTCCAGGAGCGCAGCACGGTTCGACTCGTGCAGCAGACTGTAACCGCTGACGTAGACGAGATCGTCCGAAGTGGTTTCGATGCCGGAAAAGCCGTGTGCGGGCAGGAAACCCTCCGCACCGGTACCGGTGACGAACGTGCGCTCGCCACTCGGGTCCACCAACACCACGCACACGCCGGTGTCGCGCTCCGCGCTCGGTGGCCGGTCCACCTCGATCCCCTCCGTGCGCAACGCCGCACGTGCCTGGTCGCCGAACCGGCCGGTGCCGTGCGCGCCCGCGTAGCGGACCCGCGCCCCCGACCGCGCGGCGGCCGCCATCACGTTGAACCCGCCGCCCGCCGAAAGACCGTGGCTGCCCGCCAAGACGTCTCCGCCCGGGACCGGCAGCTCGCCGACCCGCATCACCAGGTCCACGATCACCTGCCCGGTGTGGACCAGCCGGCCGGTCACCGCGCGGCCTTCCGGATGCCGCCGGACGCCGCGTACAGACCCGCCGCGACGACGAAGGTGATCACCCAGCCGAGCCCGTTCCGCCCCGGCCAGCTGCTCGCGAACACCCCGGAGAACCACACGTCCTCGCCGGTGCCCGCCGTGGTGAACTCGTACCCCACCACGATCGCCACCGCCCAGGCCACCAGCGCCTGCCACCGCACGCCCCCGCGGTAGAAGTACCGGCCGGCGGGGCTCAGGTCCATCAGCGCGCCGGGATCGTAGGTCCGGCGGCGCAGCATGTCCGTGGCGAACACTCCGAGCCAGGCGGTGATCGGGACGGCGAGCAGGCTGATGAACGCGATGAACGGGCCGTAGAAGCCGTCCGCGATGAGCATGAAGTAGATCGCCCCGGCCGTGGTCACCACGACGTCCACGACCACCGCGTACACGCGTTTGATGCGGACGCCCAGCGTCAGCGTCGTGAGCCCGGCCGAGTACACCGAAAGATGGTTCGACAGCAGCAGTCCGCCGAAGGCGGCGATCAGGTACGGCACCGCCATCCACGGCGGCAGCAGTCCGCGGATCGCGGCCACCGGGTCCTCGGCCTGCGCCAGCGTCGGATCCCCGGCCGAGAGCAGGCTGCCGAGCGAAATCAGCAGCACCAACGGGATTCCGGCGCCGGCGGCGGCCGAGGCGACCAGCGAACCGGCCCGCGCCGCGGGTGACTGGTAGCGGGACATGTCCGCGGAGGCGTTCGCCCAGCCGATCCCGGTACCGGCCGCGATGGTGCCGATCCCGGCGATCATCGCACCCACCGGAGCGGCCGGGGCCGAGCCGACCGCGTGCCAGTCCACCGACAGCACCAGCGGCACCCCGACGACGATGTTGAGCGCTCCGAACACCCAGGTCGCCCAGCGTTGCACCGCCACCAGCACCCGGTGCCCGAGCCCGGACACGATGACTGTGCACACGACGAACACCACGATGCATCCGACGGTCAGTACCGGATGGTCCTTGGCCCCGGATTCGGTGCCGAATAGGATCGCGCACAACGACAGCAGCGCGAACGCGGCGGTCGTGGTGTTCACCGTTTCCCAGCCGAGGCGGGAAACCAGCGAGACCACAGTGGGGCCCGCGTTGCCGCGCACGCCGAACACCGCACGGGACAGCGTCAGCCCGGGTGCCCCGCCGCGGCGGCCGGCGACCGACACCGCTCCGACGATCGCGAACGAACCGGCCGCACCCACCACGGCCACGATCGCGGCCTGCCAGAACGCGAGTTTCTGCACGGTCACCAGCGTCGCGCCGAGCGGAAGGCCGAGAATCGAGATGTTCGCCGCGAACCACACCCAGAACAACTGCATCGGGTGGCCGTTGCGCTCGTTCTCCGGGACGGGCTCGATGCCCCGGGTTTCGAGCGCGCCCTCGGCGCTGGGCGTCGCGGTGCCGGCCGCGGTGCCGGTGTCACTGCTCATGCGAGTCTCCTCATCACTGGCCGCGAAGGCCGAGCAATCCCTCGACCAGCGGCGCGAAGTCCAGGCTGTTCACCGTCAGCACCTGACCGGCGAGCTCGGCCGGCAGTCCGGAAAGCCCGTGATGGGCCCCGAGGATCGCGCCGCACATCGCGGCGACGGTGTCGGTGTCTCCCCCGAGGTTGGCGGCCAGCGCGAGTGCTTCCACCGGCCGGTCCCCCAGCGCCTCCGCGAGCGCGAACGCCGCGACGACCGATTCCTGCGCCGCGACCGACGTGCCGATCACCTGGGCCACCGCGTCGGCGAGCTCGGCAGTGCCCATTCCCCGCACCCACCCCCGGGCCCACCTGATCCGTGCCGCGATATCGCCTCCGGCACTCCAGTGGCCGCGGGCGGCACCGGCGGCCGCCGCCCGCTGCGCGTGGTCCAGCGCCTCGGGCAGGCCGGCGCCGTCGATCCCGGCGGACACTGCCGCCGCCACCGCGGCGGCCCCGGCGATGCCGAGGTTCGTGTTGTGCGTGAGCGAACTCGCCGCGACGACCGCGTCCACCAGCCGGCCGAGGTCCGGCGGCGTGGCGATCGCGACCGGGGTGATACGCATCGCCGCGCCGTTCGTGGTGCCGCCGCGCCCGGCTTCCTCCGGCGGCACCCCCGAGCCGAGCAGCTCCACGGCCCGTTTCGTGGAGGGCCCGAGCAGGTCGGCCAGCCCCCGGCGGACCATTCCGTTTTCCCACTCCAGCAACGCTTTCGCGAAGACGGCCGGCTCGATGCGGCCGCCGCCGTCGAGCAGCAGCCGGGCGACGAGGACCGCCTGCTCGGTGTCGTCGGTGACCGACCCCGCCGGCAGGCCCGGGGAGATCGGCTGGGCGTCGACCGCGTCCCGCAGCCCGCGGACCGTGCCGTAGTGCGCGGCGATCTGCTCCCGTGACATCGACTGGGTCGGCATGCCGAACGCGTCGCCGAGGGCGAGGCCGGTGAACGCGCCGAGCGCGCGGTCGCGCGTGCTCATCGCGCACCGAAGGTCAGGTGGAACCGGAAGTGCACCGGATCCAGCAGGCTGACCACGTGCTCGACGAGGTTGCCCCCGGCGTCCGTGCTCGTGCGCGTCGCGTGCAGGAACAGCTCGCCTTCGGTGCGTTCGAGCACAGTCGCGGTCTCGGCGGTCAACGCTTCCGTACCGATCCACTGCTCGCCGCTTTCGGCGCGCAGACCGGCCGCGGCGAGAGTCGCGGTGAGCGAACCGTTCCGCAGTCCCTGTCCGGGAAGGTCGGCGAGCGCGCCCGCGGCGGGGACGTGGGCGACCTCGTAGGACACCGGCCGTTCGGGATCCCGCCGGCGCCGGCGTACCGCGTAGAGCGCGCCGAACCGCTCGTTCAGCTCCTGGTCGGTCCCCGGCTCGATCCCGAGAAGTTCCGTGCTGACCGCGAACCCGGAGCCGGCGAAGGCAGTGGCCCAGCCGAGCGACTGGTCAAGGCGCACCCCGTCGAAGGTGACGAACGAGCCGACGCCGCCCTGCGTGGCGATCAGCTCCCGCCGCTGGAGTTCCGACAGCGCGCTGCGCACCGTGCCGCGGCTGACGCGGTACCGCTCGGCCAGCTCGTGCTCCCCCGGGAGCTGCTGTCCGGTGCCGAGCGCTCCGGAATGGATCTGCTGCACGAGATCCGCCACCAGCCGATCCCGTTTGCCGAAATGAACCTGACCAGTCCTGTTCATACCTGTACAGTAGGTCGTGCTCGCGAGTCAGGCAAGAGACGGAATTTCCTCAGGCCTGGACACCGACCAGCGAACGCGTACCCGGGGGCAGCTTCGCCGTCCCGTCGCCGAGGAAGCGCAGGATCGCCTCCTGCAGCGCGCGGACCGCCCGCGGCTGTTCCACGTCCCGCCGGTAGGCCAGGCGCACGATCCGGCTCAGGCCCGGTTCGGTGAACTGCGTGCGACGGAAACGGTTCCCCACCACCGTGCTCGGCACCACCGCCAGCCCGAGGCCGGCCTGGACCAGTTCCAGCACCGCGTCCATTTCGCCGCCCTCGATGGCGAACAGCGGGTCGAAACCCTCGGCGCGGCAGGCGTTCACCGTCGCTTCGCGAAGATCGTAACCGCGGCGGAACATGACCAGCGGACGCTCGCGCAACGCCCGGATCGGCATCCGGCCGCGGACCGGCGCCGGCGCACTCTTCGGGGAGATCGCCACCAGCTCCTCCACGAACAGCGGGCGGCTTTCCAAGCGCGCGTCGTCCTGCACCCGGCTGTCGACGATCATCGCCAGGTCCAGTGCGCCCTCGGACAGCTCGGTCTGCAGATCCCGCGAACCACTCTCGTGCAGCACCAGCTCGATGCCCGGGTACTCCCGCCGGAACGCGGCCAGCATCGCGGGCACCAGACCGGTGCACAGGCTCGGTGTCGCGCCGAGGCGGACCCGGCCGCGGCCCAGTTCGTCCAGCTCGCGGATGGACCGGTACGCGGCTTCGGTCTCGGCCAGGATCCGGCGCGCGATCGGCAGCAGCGTCTCCCCTGCCTCGGTGAGCGTGACGTTGCCCCGGATCCGGTGGAACAACACCGCACCGACATCGCGCTCCAGCGCGCGAATCTGCTGCGACAGCGACGGTTGCGCCACCCGCACGCGCTCGGCCGCCCGGGTGAAGTGCCGGGTCTCGGCCACCGCGGCGAAGTAGGCCAGCTGCTGGAACTGCATACCCCCAGCTTAACCCGGTTCATAGTGGTTGCCTCTGGTAACGAGAGGAATCATGTTTTTGCCCTCTCGTCGGTGCCGCTCTACCTTCGAAAGCGTGGCACCTGGACTCACCACGGCGCGCCGGCGGCCCGCCCTCCTCGCGTTCTGGAGCACCACCATCGGCAAGAAGCAAGTGATGGCGGTGACCGGACTGCTGCTCGTCCTGTTCCTGCTGGCGCACATGGCCGGGAACCTCAAGATCTTCTTCGGCCCCGAGGAGTTCGACGACTACTCGGGCTGGCTGCGCACGATCGGCGAGCCGGTGCTGCACAGCTCGTGGTACCTGTGGGTGCAGCGTTCGGTGCTGCTGCTGGCGTTGGTCCTGCACGTGACCGCGGCCGTCCAGCTGTCCACACGGGACCGCAGGGCCCGTCCGGTCAAGTACGCGCACGGCCAGCGCCCCCGGGCGAGCTTCGCCACCCACACCATGCGCTGGGGTGGCGCGACCCTCGCGGTCTACGTGCTCTGGCACATCCTGGACCTCACCGTGGGCGTGGCGAACCAGGACTTCCGCGCCGGGCACCCGTACCACAACGTCGTTGCCGATTTCCAGGTGTGGTGGGTGAACCTCATCTACCTCGTCGCACTGCTGATGCTCGGGCTGCACATCAACCACGGCTTCTGGAGCGCGGCGCAGACCCTCGGGATCACCAGCGCCACCCGCGACCGCGCGCTGCGGGCCACCGGCACCGTGCTCGCCGTGGTGATCACCGGAGGATTCATGATCGTTCCGATCGCCGTGATGGCGGGATGGGTGGCCTGAAATGCCCGACCACGACACCGACCACGACGCCGATCACCCGGGCGGCTACACCACGGGGGAACCGATCGCCGACCACGCGGCGCCGGAAGGTCCGATCGCGCAGCGCTGGAACACCCGCCGTTTCCAGGCGAAACTCGTCAACCCTGCCAACCGTCGCCGGCACCGAATCATCGTGGTGGGCACCGGGCTGGCCGGTGCCTCGGCCGGTGCCACGCTCGCCGAACAGGGCTACCACGTGGTCCAGTTCTGCTTCCAGGACTCCCCGCGCCGGGCGCATTCGGTGGCCGCACAGGGCGGGATCAACGCCGCGAAGAACTACCGCAACGACGGCGACTCGGTCTACCGGCTCTTCTACGACACGGTGAAGGGCGGTGACTTCCGCTCCCGCGAGTCCAATGTGTACCGGCTGGCGGAGGTGTCCGCGCAGATCATCGACCAGGCCGTGGCGCAGGGCGTGCCCTTCGCCCGGGAGTACGGCGGGCTGCTCGACACGCGGTCGTTCGGCGGCGTACAGGTCCAGCGCACCTTCTACGCCCGTGGCCAGACCGGCCAACAGCTGCTGCTCGGCGCGTACCAGGCACTTTCGCGGCAGATCGACGCCGGCGGCGTGGAGATCCACCCGCGTACCGAAATGCTCGACCTGGTGGTCGCCGACGGACGGGCCCGCGGGATCGTGGCCCGCGACCTGGTCACCGGCGAGGTGAGCACGCATCTTGCGGACGCGGTGGTGCTCGCCACCGGCGGCTACGGCAACGTCTTCTCCCTTTCCACCAACGCCAAGGGCTCCAACGCCTCGGCGATCTGGCGGGCGCACAAACGCGGCGCGTACTTCGCCAACCCGTGCTTCACCCAGATCCACCCGACCTGCATCCCGCGCTCCGGCGAACACCAGTCGAAGCTGACGCTGATGAGCGAGTCGCTGCGCAACGACGGCCGGATCTGGGTGCCGCGGCGGCCGGGTGACGAACGCCCGCCCGCGGAGATCCCGGAGTCCGAACGGGACTACTACCTCGAACGCCAGTACCCCAGTTTCGGCAACCTGGTCCCCCGTGACATCGCTTCCCGGGCCGCGAAGAACGTGTGCGACGCGGGTTACGGCGTCGGTCCCGGCGGGCTGGGCGTGTACCTCGACTTCGCCGACGCCCTCGCCCGGATGGGCCGTCCGGCGGTGGAAGCCAAGTACGGCAACCTCTTCGAGATGTACGAGCGGATCACCGCGGAGGACCCGTACGAGGTGCCGATGCGCATCTACCCGGCCATCCACTACACGATGGGCGGACTGTGGGTGGATTACGACCTGCAGAGCACCGTGCCCGGGCTGTTCGTGATCGGCGAGGCGAACTTCTCCGACCACGGCGCGAACCGGCTCGGCGCGTCCGCGCTCATGCAGGGCCTCGCGGACGGCTACTTCGTCCTGCCCACGACGCTGAACGACTACATCGCCCGCGGCGGGTTCACCGCGCTCGACCCGGCTGATCCGGCCGTGCGGACCGTGGAGAGCGAGGTCCGGGCGCGGCTGGAACGCCTGCTCTCGATCGAGGGCACTCGCAGTGTCGACTCGTTCCACCGGGAGCTCGGGCACCTGCTGTGGGACCACTGTGGCATGTCCCGTACCGCCGAGGGCCTGCGCAAGGCACTCGAGCGGGTACCCGGGCTGCGCGCCGAGTTCTGGCGTGACGTGCGGGTGCCCGGCGCCGGCGCCGAACTGAACCAGGAACTGGAAAAGGCCGCCCGCGTCGCGGATTTCCTGGAGCTGGCGGAGCTTCTGCTGCTGGACGCGCTGGTGCGGGAAGAGTCCTGCGGCGGCCATTTCCGGGAAGAACACCAGACCGACGACGGCGAGGCGCTGCGCGACGACGAGCGTTTCGCGTACGTGGCGGCATGGGAGCACGGCACCCGTCCGGTGCTGCACCACGAAATCCTGAACTTCGACCACGTCCACCCCACCCAGCGGAGCTACACGTGAAACTCACCCTGCGCGTCTGGCGGCAACGCGGACCGGAAGACGGCGGCCGGCTCGTCGAATACCCGGTCGAGGACGCCAGCCCGGACATGTCGTTCCTCGAACTGCTCGACGTACTCAACGAGCGGCTGATCGAAACCGGCGACGAACCGATCGCCTTCGACCACGACTGCCGCGAAGGCATCTGCGGCGCGTGTGGCGTCGTGATCAACGGCCGCGCGCACGGTCCGGAGCGCACCACCACCTGCCAGCTGCACCTTCGGTCCTTTCGCGACGGTGACGTGCTCGACGTGGAACCGTGGCGGGCAGGCGGATTCCCGGTCGTGAAGGACCTGGTGGTCGACCGGTCCGCGTTCGACCGGATCATCCAGGCAGGCGGCTACGTCACGGCCCCGACCGGCAGCGCCCCGGAAGCACACGCGACGCCGGTGCCGAAGCCGGACGCGGACCTCGCCTTCGACAACGCCACGTGCATCGGCTGCGGTGCCTGCGTCGCGGCCTGCCCCAACGGATCGGCGATGCTGTTCACCTCCGCCAAGGTGAGCCACCTCAACTCCCTGCCGCAGGGACAGCCGGAACGCGGCCAGCGAGTACTGGACATGGTGGACACCATGGACGCGGAAGGCTTCGGCGGCTGCACCAACACCGGGGAATGCGTCGCCTCCTGCCCGAAGGGCATCCCGCTGACCAGCATCGCCACCCTCAACCGCGAGTTCCTCCGCGCGACCCGCACCCGCTGACCACCTCGTGAGCGGCAACCCCGGTTCTCACCGGAGTCAGCACTCCCGAAGCAGCCCGCTCACTCCCAGCGGAAGTAGCGCGCCGCCAGTCTGCCGGCCAGGATCGTCCAGCCCAGCAGCACGGCCAGGTGCAGCGGCTGCGGCCAGTGCCCGGACGTGGCGTCCTGCAACGCTTGTACGCCGGCGCCGAGCGGAGTGAAGTCGCTGATCGTGCGCAGCACCGAGTTCATGCCGGCGCGCGGCACCCAGAGACCGGCGAAGAACATCAACGGGAAGAACGTCAGCGTGCCGATCGCACCGGCGGCCTTGCCGCTCGGCGCGACCGAGGCGACCAGCAGGCCGATGGCGAACAGGGACAGCGCCACCAGCAGGTAGCCGAGCACGTACGCGCCCGCCTGCCGGGGCAGCGGCACGTCGAAGGCGAACCGTCCGATGAGCAGGCTCACCACCATCGTGACGACCGACAGCACGGTCGCCATCAGCACCTGGGCGCCGAGCATGATCCGAGGCCTGACCGGGGTGGTGCGCATCCGGCGCAGCACCCCCTTCTCCCGGTAGGTGGCGAACAGCTGGGACAGCCCGTTCAACGCGAACATGGCCAGCCCCAACGCGATCACGATCGGCACGTAGAGGGCGATCGCCGTCCCGCCGCCGAGCGCGGGATCCGGTTGCCGCATGGACGGGACGAGGCCGAGCACCACGAGCAGGATCGGCGGGAAAGCGAGCGCGAAGAACACGATCACCGGCTCGCGGAAGAACAGCTTCGTTTCGGTGACGGTGAGCCGGAACAGGGCCGGCACAGCGGATGCAGCGGGTACAGCAGGCACAGCGGTCTCCTCAGACGTCGACGGGTCGGCCGGTCAGCGCGACGAAGGCGTCGTCCAGCGTGGTCTGCTCGATACGCAGGTCGGCGGCGGTCACCTGGTGGCGGGCGAGCACAGTGGTCACCGCCAGCAGCAGGTTCCCGGTGCCGGTCACCACGAGCTGGCTGCCGGCCCGCTCGACCGAGGTGACCTCGGGCAGCGCGGTGAGCACGGCGTCCGGCAGCGGAACCGACGGCCGGAACCGCATGCGCTGCCGGTCGTCCACCTTCGCGACCAGACCGGCCGGGGTGTCGAGGGCGGCGACCCGCCCGGAGTCGATCACCGCGAGCCGGTCGCAGAGCCGCTCGGCCTCCTCCATGAAGTGGGTGACGAGCAGGATCGTGACACCACGGGCGCGGATGTCCTCGATCAGGTCCCACACGTCCCGGCGGGCCTGCGGGTCGAGCCCGGTGGTCAGCTCGTCGAGCACCGCCACCTTCGGCCGTCCGATCAACGCGAGCGCGATCGACAGCCGTTGCTTCTGCCCGCCGGACAGCCGGCGGAACTGGGTGCCGAGCTTGTCGTCCAGACCGAGCAGCCCGGCCAGCTCGCGCCAGTCGGCCGGGTCGCGGAAGAACGAACTGTGCAGTTCGAGCGCCTCGCCGACGCGGAGTTTCTCGGGCAGCTCACTTTCCTGCAGCTGCGCGCCGAGCAGCTGCCGCAGCTCGCTTTCGTCCCGCTGCGGATCCAGACCGCACACCCGGATGACGCCGCCATCCGGGACGCGCAGTCCCTCCACACATTCGACGGTCGTGGTCTTGCCCGCGCCGTTGGGACCCAGGATGCCGAAGATTTCGCCCTGTTCGACGGCGAAACTCACCCCGTCGACCGCGGGGTGCTCGCCGTAGCGTTTGACGAGGCCGTCCACCTCGATGATTGCCATACCGCAAGACTGCCGCCGCGAGCCGCCCCGCCGGATCGACTGCCCGGCCGGTCCCGCGGCGGTACGTGGTGGATCCCGCCATCCACTGATCGGTTGACCCGCGGCCCGGGCGGAAAACCGGATGCCCCGGACCGCGCCGGAGGGCTACGGTCGCCGGCATGGGTGTCTTCGCCATCTTCCGGATCCGTCGCTTCTAGCGGCGGAATCCAGGACTTCCCGCTCCGCCGCACTCCACGCCGTCCCCGCCGGGCGCCCGCCGCCCGGTTCGCCTTCTTCCGCGGAGTGCTCACACCCATGTCTGCTCACCCCTACGGGGGCCGGCACGAGCTCGGTCAGAACTTCCTCACCGACCCGGCCACCATCGCCACCCTCTGCGCGGCCGCCGCCCGCACCACCGGTCCCCTGCTGGAACTCGGCGCCGGTGACGGCGCGCTCACCGTGCCACTGAGCCGGTCCGGCCGGCCGATCACCGCTGTCGAGCTCGATCCGCGGCGGGCGCGGCACCTGGCCCGCCGTACTCCGGACAACGTCCGGGTCGTGCAGGACGACCTGTTGCGGCACCGGCTGCCCGGCTTCCGGCACACCGTCGTCGGCAATCTGCCCTTCCACCTCACCACCGCCGCGCTGCGCAGGCTGCTGCGACATCCGCACTGGGAACTGGCGGTGCTGCTCGTGCAATGGGAAGTCGCGCGCCGCCGCGCCGGCATCGGCGGCGCCTCCCAGCTGACCGCGGCCTGGTGGCCCTGGTACGGCTTCACCGTGCCCGCCCGCGTTCCGGCGCACGCCTTTCGGCCGCGCCCGGCAGTCGACGGCGGGATCCTCGTCATCACCCGGCGCACCGAACCTCTGGTCGCCGAACGCGACGCGTATCAGGAGTTCGTCCGACGGGTGTTCACCGGACGTGGCCAGGGGCTGGCCGGGATCCTTCCCCGCACCGGCTACCTCGGCACCCGCGCCACCCGGCGGTGGCTCGCCGACGAGGGCGTGCGCCCGGCGGCCTTACCGCGAGAGCTGACTGCCCGGCAGTGGGCCTCGCTGTGGGACCGGGTGCGGTGAACAGCTTCCGGTCAGCGCTGCCAACGATGCGGCGGGTACCCGCGCTCGCTCCACTGCTGCAGATACGAGCTGACGGCCGAGCCGAACTCCCCGGCCGGGTCCCGGGGTGCGGAGGTCGCGGGCCTGCGCCGGGTCTGCCGCGGCGCGTCTTCCTTGCTGGTGGCGCGGACCGTGGTGTCCCGCACCTCGTCGGTCGCCGGGGCCGGTGTCGTGGTCGGACCGCCGGTGAGAGTCGTGACGGCCGACGGTGCGGCCGACGTGGACGAGGACGGTGCCGCTGGCGGTGGTCCGACCGGCTGCCCGGCGGTGCCGCCCGAGGGAGCCGGCCACAACGCCCACGTGCCGAGCCCACCGAGCACGACCACCGCGGCGCCGGCGACGATCAGGTACCGCGCCGGACGCCAGTCCGGCGGCGGTGCGGTACCTCCCCGGGCGGTGTCTCCCGGTGCGGAGCCGTCGAGCAGATCGTCGAGGCTCGCCAGTTCCTCCGTGACCGGGCCACCGGCCGCGGCCAGTTGCCCTGCCGCGGAACCACTCGCGTCGTCCAGGGCACCGCCGAACGCGCCGGACAGCGCAGGCGTGCCATCGGCCGCCTGCTGTCGGCGCTGCACGCGGGTGGGTTCCGCCGCGTCGATCCGGGGCATCGGTGCCGTCTCGGACATCCGCACCAGCTTCGCGACCGACTCCAGATCGCCGGCGCCACCCGGTTCCGTGCCCGCCATCCCGACCTCCGCCCGCCGGGGGCCCGCGCGGCACGACCGGCGGCCAGAGCCTAGAGACCGGCCACCGATCTTGTAAACCCGCCCTGCGGAGCGGCCGGCGGTCGTTCAGCCGATCAGAGACCCGGGACGCCGAGCGCGCCGGACAGCACGCCGTGCTGCGAGCCGGTGTCCTGGCTGTCGCTGCTGCCGTTGTCGCCGATGGTGGCGCTGGTGTGGTCGGACGTGGCGCCCTCCGGACCAGCCCACTCGCTGCCCTGCTCGTACCCGCCACCGTTGCCGTTGCCTCCGGTGGTGGCGTGGGTCCGGTCGCTACCCGCGCCGTCCGGGCCGGCGGTGCTGTCGTTCTGGTCGAAGGACGCGCCGTCGGATCCGGTTCCCGAGTCGGCGCTGGTCGAGCTGGTCGTGACGCCCTCCGAGCTCGCGGACGTGGAGGTGTCGTGGTAGCTCTCGGCGGAGGCGATCCCCGCGGCCCCCAGCGTCAGCGGCAGGGCGAGCGCGCTGGCGGCAACGACACGGCGCACGTTCTTCTGCATCGGAAGTTCTCCTTTTCCTCCGTGGTGACGAAGCCGTTCCGGCCTCGTAGGAGGACGGCTTTCCGCCACTCGGCGCAGCCACACGTCCCGGCGCCGGTGATCCGGCTCACCGGCGGGCGCCGGTCAACTCGACGGATGCGGATCACCGATCTGGAGAAGCTGCGCGCACCCAGGCATCGAGAAATGGTTGCGGTACGGCGGTTCCGCCGAACGGGAGGCTTTCCGCTCCGGCGCGCCCGATCCGGACGGCGATCTTCTCGCCGGATACGCGCAGCTGCTCGCCGGCCCGAACCCCGCCTCCTGCCCGGTGCGGACCTCGTCGCCTCAGCCCGACAGCGTGCGCCAGGCCTCCCGCCTTTCCCGCTGTTGCTCGGGGTCGGCCACGGGAGCGGCCGCCACCAGGCGCCGGGTGTAGTCCTCTCGCGGCGAGCCCAGTACCTCCGACACCGGCCCCTCCTCCACCACGCGCCCGCGGTGCAGCACTGCGACGCGGTCCGCGACCCGTTCCACCACGGCAAGATCGTGGCTGATGAACAGGCAGGCGAAGGCCAGCTCCCGCTGCAGTTGCGACAGCAGCTCCAGCACCGAGGCCTGCACGGACACGTCGAGCGCGCTCGTCGGCTCGTCCGCGATCAGCAGCCGCGGCCGCAGCGCCAGTGCCCGCGCGATGCCGACTCGCTGGCGCTGGCCGCCGGACAGCTCGTGCGGGTACCGGCCGGACCAGGCCGGGTCGAGCCGCACCGCGGACAGCAGTTCCGCCACCCGTTCCCGGTGCTCGCCGCGTGCCTCGTGCACCACCAGGGGTTCGGCGATGCTCGCGCCGATCGTCGCCCGCGGGTTGAGCGCGGACGCCGGGTTCTGGAACACGATCCCGACCTGCCGACGGATTTCCCGCCGGGCCCGCGCGTTCGCCGCCCGCAGGTCCACCCCGCCGATCCGGACCTCGCCGGCCGACGGCGCGACCAGCCCGGTCAGGACCGAGGAGATGGTGCTCTTGCCGGACCCGGATTCCCCGACCAGCCCGAGCACCTCGTCCGCGCCGATGCTCAGCGACACCCCGTCCACCGCGCGCACCGGCGGCGCCCCGCCGCCCACCCGGTAGGTCACCTCCAGATCGGTCACCGTGACGAGCGGCTCGGCCTCCGGCCGACGCGGCGAGGCCGCGCCGGAACCCAGTGACAGCACGGAATCCAGCAACTCCCGGGTGTAGTCCGCCTGCGGTGCGGCGAACAACCCGGCGACGGTGTTCTGCTCGACGACCCGGCCCTCACGCAGCACCACGACCCGGTCCGCGACGTCCGCGACCACGCCCATGTCGTGCGTGACGAGCAGGATCGAGGTACCGAGCCGGTCCCGCAGGGACCGCAGCAAAGCCAGAATGCCCGCCTGCACGGTCACGTCCAGCGCGGTGGTCGGCTCGTCCGCGACCAGCAGCGCCGGCTCGTGCACCAGCGCCGCGGCGATCATCACCCGTTGCAGCTGGCCACCGGACAGCTCGTGCGGATACGACCGCAGCACCCGCCGCGCGTCCAGCTCGACGATCTCCAGCAGCTCCCGCACCCGTTCCCGGGCGTGGGCCCTGGACACCTTCCGGTGCGCGCGGACGGCGTCCACGAGCTGGGTGCCGATGCGGAACACCGGATTCAGCGCGCTCATCGGCTCCTGGAACACCACGCCGATCTCGCCGCCGCGCACCGCCCGCCGCTCGGTACCGTCCACAGTGTAGAGATCTCGGCCGGCCAGTACCGCCGAACCGGTCACCGTCGCGGTGTCCGGGAGCAGGCCCAGCAGCGACAACGCGGTCACCGACTTGCCGGAACCCGACTCCCCGACCAGCGCGACGACCTCGCCCGGCGCGACGTCGAACCCGGCTTCGCGCACGGCTTCGACGTCGCCGAAGCGGATGGAGACGTCGCGCAGGGACAGCAGCTGCTCGGACACGGGACTACTTCGCCAGGCCCATCTGCAGGTAGTTCGGGTATGCCGGGAACTCGCCGATCACGAAGTCGCCCACCTTCGCCCCGTGCAGGAACGAGTTGCGCGTGTAGATCAGCGGGATCACCGGCGAATCCTGCAGGATCCGCTTGTCCGCCTTGGCCCACAGCTTCCCGGCCGCCTGCTGGTCCACGGTGCCCTGCGCCTGTTCGATCAGCGCATCGACCTCCGGCACCGAGTACCGCGACAGGTTGTAGCCACCATTGCCGATCTCGGACGTACCGAACAACGGCTGGATATTGGCGTTGGCGCTCGGGAAGTCCGGCTGCCACGAGCCGAGCGTCAGGTCGTAGGCACCGTCGTTGCCGGTGACCACGGCCGTCCAAGCGTCGTCGTCGAGCGGACGGAGTTTGGTCCGGATCCCGGCGCGCTGCAGTGCTGCCTGCAGGGCCTGCGCCTTGTCCGCGTCGTTGTTCGAAGTGGACACCGGGAAGTCCAGATTGTCCAGTCCGTTCGGGAAGCCCGCCTCGGTGAGCAGCTGCTTGGCCTTGGCCACGTCCCCGCCGGGCGGGGCCGGGTACAGGTCGAACTTCTCGCGGCCCGCGATGCCCTCGGTGATCAGCGTGGTCGCGATCGGCCCGGCGAGATCGGCACTGCCCGCGGTGGCGATCTGGTAGGCGGTCTTGTCCACCGCGTACTGGAACGCCTGGCGCACCTTCGGATTCGCCAGCGGACCGCGTTTCGTGTTCAGCGCCAGGTAGGCCAGCGCCCCCGACTTCGAGGTGACGAGCTGGTTCTTCGCCGCCGGGTTCGACCGGATCTGCGCCAGCTGCGCCGGGTTGACGAAGTTCGCGCCGAACGCGTAGGCGTCGTTGCCCTGGCTGGCCAGTAGCCGCTGCGACATCACGCCGGTGTCCTGGCCCAGCTGGATCACCACCGCGTCCGGAAGGCCGGAGCGGGCCGGATCGCTCTGCGCGTTCCAGTTCGGGTTGCGCGTGAGCCGGAGCCGCACGCCCTTGGTGTTCTCGGCCACCACGTACGGGCCGGAGGCGACCGGGCTCGCATCGTAGTTCGCGTCGGTGCCCTTGCCCTTCGGCACCGGCGCGAAGGCGGGCATGCTGGCGATCCACGGCCAGTCGCCGTACGGGCGGGCCAGGTGGAACACGATGGTCTTCGGGTCCGGCGTCTCGATCGAGGCCAGGTCCCCGCTCTTGAACGGGCCCTGGTAGCCGGACGCCCCCTCCAGCAACGTCTTGTGGTAGCCGAGGCCCCCGGAGAACGCGGGATCGAACGAGCGCTCGATGCCGTACTTGATCTCCGCGCTGGTGATCGGCGTGCCGTCGGCCATCTTGAGGCCGTCCTTGAGCGTGAACGTCCACGTCTTGCCGTCCGCGCTCGCCCGGCCGGTGTCGGTGGCCAGGTCCGGCACCACCGTGGCCGGACCGTCCGCGGAGGTCTTCCACGCGGTCAGCCGGCGGTGCAGGAGGCTGATCGTGGTGATCGCCAGGTTCTGGCTCTTCGCCGGATCGAGCCGGATCGACGTGACGTCGTAGAGCACGTACAGCGTGCCGCCGCGGGAAACGGCGACCGCCCCGCCCGCGCCGGACTGCTCGTTCGCGTTGCACGCGGCGAGCAGCGCCCCCGCCCCGGACACGGTGGCGGTCAGCCCCAGCGCCTTCAGGAAGTCCCTGCGATCCATCGTTGTTCCGTTCCCTTTCCTAGGTCAGCCGGGCACGGGGGTCGAGCACCCCGTAGAGCACGTCCACCACGAAGTTCGCGAGGACGACGAAGAACGCGGCGAACAGGCTCACGCCCATCAGCACCGGCAGGTCCACCTGGTGCACCGCGTCCACCAGCAGCCCGCCGAGCCCGGGCAGCGCGAACACCCGCTCGGTGATCACCGCCCCGCCCAGCAGCGCGCCGAGGTCCACCGCGAACACGGTGACCACCGGAAGCAGCACGTTGCGCAGTGCGTACTTGCCGATCACCCGCCGCTCGGGCAGCCCGAACGCGCGCGCGGTGCGGATGAAGTCCTCACCCATGATCTCCAGCATCTGGCCGCGGGAGAGCCGGGCGTACACGGCGGCGTTGATGAAGGCCAGCACCAGCCACGGCAGCACGAGGTGCCAGGCCCAGTCGACGGGGCTCTGCGCGAACTGCACGTACCCGTTGACCGGGACCATGTCCAGGGTGAAGCCGAACAGCAGGATGCCCAGCAGCCCGACCAGGTAGGCGGGAGCCGACACCCCGGCCAGCGTGATCGTCATCGCCGCCCGGTCGGTGAACCGGCCGCGGCGCAGGGCGGAGAACACCCCGGTCGCGACCCCGGCGATCAGCCAGATCACCGAGGCGCCGATCGCCAGCGACACGGTGACCGGCAGCCGGTCGCCGATCAGCGTCAGCACGGATTCGCTCTGCTGGAAGGAATAGCCGAAGCACGGCGCCGAGCACACGACCGCGGTCGCACCGGTGCCGAACGTGCGCCCGGAGAAGATCCCGCCGAGGAAATCCAGGTACTGCTGTCCCCACGGCTTGTCGAAACCCATGAACTGCCGTGCCAGCGCCAGGTTCTCCGGCGTGCACGGCTTGCCGCAGGACATCATCGCCGGGTCCGTGGGCAGCAGGTAGAACACGGCGAACGTGGCGAAGCTGACCACGAGCAGCACGGCGAGCATCCCGGCGAGCCGGACACCGACGAAGCGGACTGTGCGGTTCACCGGCGCACCGCCGTCCTCGGGTCGAGCGCGTCGCGCAGGCCGTCACCGAGCATGTTGAACGCGAGCGTCGCGATGAACAACGCGGCGCCGGGGAAGATCAGGAACATCGGATCGGTCTGCACCCAGTTGATCGCGTCGCTGATGGACCGGCCCCAGCTGGGCGTGGGCGGCGGGATGCCGACTCCCAGGAACGACAGGGCGGCCTCCAGCCCGATGTTGGCCGGGATGCTCACCGTGGCCAGCACGATGATCGGCGCCCAGAGGTTCGGCAGGAGCTCCCGGCGGAACACGTGCGTGCCGCCCGCGCCGAGTGCCCGCGCGGCACGCACGAAGTCGCGGCCGCGCAAGCTCAGTGTCTGCGCCCGGATCACCCGCGCCACCCGTGGCCAGCCGAACAGGCCGATCACCGCGATCAGCAGCAGCGGCCGCGGGATCGACGAGGGAGCCACCGCGCCGAGCGCGATCATGAAGATCAGCTGCGGAAAACCGAGGAGCACGTCGGTCACGCGACTCACCACGGTGTCCCACCAGCCGCCGACGTAGCCCGCGCTGGCACCGAGCAGCACGCCCAGCAGCACCGACACCACCGTCGCGGCGACCCCGATCAGGAACGACGTGCGCGCCCCGTACGCGACGACCGCGAACAGGTCACGGCCGGTGAGCGGTTCGACCCCGAACCAGTGACTGCCGCTGATCCCGCCGAGCGCACCGGCCCCCGTGCCGTCCGCCGGGTTCAGCAGATCCGTGTGGTAGGTGTAGGGATCCTGCCCCTCGAGCAGCGCCAGCAACGGCGCGGTGAGCGCGGTCAGGATCACCAGCACGATGACGACGGCGCTGGCCTGGGCCCAGCGGTCGTGCCGCAGCGCGCGCCACAGGTTCCGTGACGCGGCCGGAGCGGCCGCCGGAACCGGGGCGCCGCCCGGCGACAGGATGTCGGACAACGGTTCCCTTGGGGTTCAACAGGACGTGACTACCGAACTCTAAAGAACATGAAGGTGATTCACCATCATGGCCTAACCTCTCCCGGATGCTGGGACACTACCCGCCCTCGCCGGACCGCGCCGATCCGAGCCGGGTCCGTGAAGAGCCGCACGCCGCGCGGTCCGGGGTCACCGGTCCGGGGTCACCGGCAGCCCGGCGCGGACCTGCCGGTACAGCCGCGGGACGGTCGGCGCGGGCAGACTGGGCGCCCGCCGCAGCTCGGGCGGCCCGGTCGCGGTCAGATCACGCAGCACGTGGTAGACGTGGGTGAGCGCGCGCAGCACCGGGTCCGTCGCCCGGTCCCCCGCCGCGGCCGGGGTGTAGGCGAACAGCGCCACATCCGCCCGCGCCAACGGGTCCGCCGCCGCCGGACGGGCCGCGCCCGGTTCCCCCTCGGAAAGCTCCTCGACCGCGGTGGCGAGCGCCGTGCACGCGGCCACCGGCCCGTCCGGATGCCGGGCGCAGGTACCGGCGGGGCTGCGCATCGCCACCGCGAGCGCGCGGCCGTGGGTGGCGAGCGCGGCGTAGAGGGAGAGCCGGTGCCGCAGCCGCGGCGAGGTCGTGCCGCCGAGCACCGGGCGGGTGAGCGGCCGGGCGACCAGCGCGAGCTGGTACAGCCGGTGGTCCAGGGTGCGGGCCAACGCGTCGAAGTCGGACTCGCCCGGAGCCCGGCCCAGCCGCGTGGCTGCGGCCGAGAGCAGCTCACCGAGCGCGCCGAGCAGGTTGTCCCGGGCCTGGCGCACAGTGTCGCGAGTGGACAGTGGCGTGACGACCAGCGCCACCAGCAGTCCCACCGCGGCACCGGCCGCGGTCTCTTCCAGCCGTAGCACGAGCAGGCCCGCGGAGAACTCGTTCAGCGCACTGTAGAGCTGGCCGAGCATGATCGTGAGAAAGAAGATCATGCACGCGTACGAGATCCGGATCAGGTAGAAACCGAAGAACATGCAAGCGCAGATGGTGGCGAGCACTGCCGCCGTGCTGCCCGCCGTGAGCTCGGCCATGCCGATCGAGGCGAGCAGGCCCAGCAGCGTGCCCAGTACCCGGTTGAAGCCCTTGATGAACGTCTCGGTGCGGGTCGCGGTACCGGTGAACATGATGAACGCGGCGAGCACCGCCCAGTAGTAGCGCGTGTCGGACAGCTCCTTGCCGACCAGGATCGCCAGCGCTCCCGCGAGCGCCCCCTGCACCGCCTGACGAGTGGTGAAGTCCAGGCGGGACAACGGGTTCCACCGCGTGTGCCGGGCGGGTACGTCACCCGCAGCGGCCGCCGACCCCGGCAGGTTCCCGAACGCGAGGCCCACCGCCGGTTCGAAGTCGTCGACCGGTTCGGCGCCCGCGGGACCCGGCTTCGGCGCGCGGGCCAGCACCGGCACGAGGTCGAGCGCGGCGGTCGCGAAATGCCGCGCCGGCCACCAGCCGCCGGTGGTGCCGCCGGCCCGTTCGGCCAGCCCGGCGAACCGGTAGGCGACCTCGGCCGCACCCCGGTCGTCGCCGCGGGCCAGCCGGTCGGCCACCTCCGCGGCCAGCACGCTCAGCCCGGAACCACTGCTGAGCAGCGCGTACGCCGCGGTCGCCAGCTGGTCGAGAAGGTGGTGCGCCTCGACCATGGTGCGCCGCAGCCGTGCCGCGGAGAGACCTTCCGGCAGCGCGCCGGGCTGCGCGGACCAGGCCTCGACCATCAGCGCCGCCTCCGCGATGCGCGCCTGCCTCGCCTGCACCCGCTTGCGGAGGCGGGCCTCGTGACGAGGATCGCGGTTGGCCAGCAGGTCCGCGCAGGCCCGGGTCAGTGCCCGGCCCCGGGCGTCGAACGCGTGCACCACCTGTCCGAGGGTGCGGGTGGCGTTCGTGCGCAGCAGGGTCACCGACAGCAGCAGCACCCACGCCGTGGCCACCACGATCGCCAGCAGCATCGAGGGCAGCGTCGCCATCGTCGCGTGCAGGAAGGAGGCGAAGAAGTAGCCGATCCAGGCCATGAAGCCGTAGAAGAAGAACGCCGGGCCGAACCGCCGCACGAAGACGGCGAGGAACATCACCACCACGAACCCGGCGAGCATCAGCGACGGACGCGCGCTCACCGCGGCGCCGGGCACCATCCCGGCGCCGAACGCGACCGGGAAGAACACCGCGGTCTTCGCCTTCGCCCATGCCCCGCCCTGGACCAGGGCCATCGAGCCCATCATCGCCACGATGGCGCCGACCATCATCCCGGTCAGCACCCCGGTCGGGGCCGCCCCGGTCAGCCGGGCCAGCAGGTACTCCACCCCCAGCACGCTGCCCAGCGAAACCGTCACCGACACCGCCGACCGCAGCCGGCTCAGCCCTGGATCCGATGCGAGGACCCGGTCCCGGATCTCCCTACCCCTGGGCAGCACCACACCCGCCTTCCCACTCGATGGAGTGAACACCGGTACGATACCGATAATTGGCGGAGTCCTACAGGTATCCCGGAGGACCGGATCATGGAGCGGACCTTCCACGCAGGTGAACTGGCCGACCGGCTGTCCGGTACGGGTGATTCGCTGGACGTGCTCGAGCTGGCCACCGCGGTCCTCGTGCGCAATTTCGAGCTGCTGCGCCGGCGCGGCGGGGTCTACGCGGAGCTGGACCAGTCGGAGTACCTGATCCTGCGCATCCTGGACGGCCTGGGCCCGGCCGACATCGGCACGCTGGCCGGCTCGCTCCGGCTCGACCCGTCCACCGCGGGCCGCCAGGTCTCGGCGCTGCTGGGCAAGGGCCTGGTCGAGCGCGGCCCGGCCCCGGACGATCGCCGGCGCAGCATCATCACCCCGACCGAAACGGGCCGGGAACGGATGCACCAGACCCGGGCCCGCCGACGCGGTTCGATGGCCGACCTGATGGGCGACTGGACCGCCGAGGACCAGGAAGCCTTCGCCGACCTGCTGACCCGCTACAACCGCGCGGTAGCCGGCCGCTACCTCGCGGGGGCCCGCTAGCGCGTGGAAGGCTCCTGTTCAACCTCGCGGCGGGCGTCGTCGGACCAGAGGGTGTGGAAGGTGCCGTCCTTGTCGATGCGCTGGTAGGTGTGCGCGCCGAAGAAGTCGCGCTGTCCCTGGATGAGCGCGGCAGGCAGGCGGGTGGAGGCGAGGGCGTCGTAGTACGACAGCGCCGACGAGAAGCCCGGCGCGGGAATGCCCGACGCCGCCGCGATGCCGACGATGCGACGCCAGGCCGCTTCGCCCTCGGCGACGGCGTTCGCGAAGTACGGGTCGACCAACAACGACTCCAGTTCCGGGTTCTCCGCGTACGCCTCGGCGACGCGGTTGAGGAACTGGGCGCGGATGATGCAGCCGCCACGCCAGATCTTGGCCAAATTGCCGAGGTCGATGTCCCAGCCGTACTCCCTCGCTCCGGCGATGACGAGGTCGAATCCCTGCGCGTACGCGACGACCTTCGATGCGTACAGCGCCGCACGGACGTCGTCGGCGAACGTGTCCGGCACCTGCGCGATTTCCGGCCGGCTCTGCACCGACCGGTGCACGGCGGCGCGCTGGGTCGCGTTCGAAGACACCGCGCGGGCGAACACCGCCTCACCGATGCCGGAGACGGGGATGCCGAGCCCGACCGCGTTCTGCACGGTCCACACACCGGTGCCCTTGGAGCCGGCCTCGTCACGGATGACGTCGACGAGCGGCTTGCCCGTGCCGGCGTCGCGCTGCTTGAGCACCTCGCCGGTGATCTCGATCAGATACGACTCCAGGTCGCCCTCGTTCCACCGCTCGAAGATCTGCACCAGCTCGTCGACACCGTGCCCGCCCACGCGGCGAAGCAGGTCGTAGGACTCGGCGATGAGCTGCATGTCGGCGTACTCGATGCCGTTGTGCACCATCTTCACAAAGTGGCCGGCGCCGTCGGTGCCGACGTGCGTCACACAGGGTTCGCCCTCGGCCACGGCGGCGATCGACTTCAGGATGGGGCCCAGCGTCTCCCAGGCCTCGGCGGATCCGCCGGGCATGATCGACGGCCCGCGCAGAGCGCCCTCTTCACCACCCGAGATCCCGGCGCCGACGAAGTTCAGGCCCTGCTCGCGGAGGTCGCGCTCGCGCCGGATGGTGTCGTGGAAGTTCGCGTTGCCGCCGTCCACGATGATGTCGCCCGGCTCGAAGCGTTCGGCGAGCTGCTCGATCACCGCGTCGGTGCCGCGGCCGGCCTGCACCATGATGATCGCGGTGCGGGGCCGGGCCAAGGACGCGACGAAGTCGTCGACGGACTCCGACGCCAGGAAGCAGGCCTCGGGGTGTTCCCGGACCAGGGCACGGGTCCGGCCGGAAGAGCGGTTGTAGACCGCGACGGTGTTGCCCTCGCGGCCGGCGAGGTTGCGGGCCAGGTTCGACCCCATCACCGCCATGCCCACCACGCCGATGTTGGCCGTGCCGGCGGGGGTCTCCGGGTGGACAGTGCTCTCGGCGCGTCCGTTGCTCTCGGTATCGGTCATGGTCGATCCGTCCGGTCGGTGACAAGAGGGGCTTTGCTGGGCACGGACATGGTCAGGGGCGCAGCCATCCGAGCCCCGCTTCGGTCGACTCGATCGGACTGTATTCGCACCCCAGAAAGCCGTCGTAGTTCGCCTTTCGCAGAGCGAGCTTCACCTGGTCGAAATCCACCGTCCCCGACCCCGGCTCGTGGCGTCCGGGAACGTCCGCGATGTGCACGTGCGCCAGCAGCGCGGCGTGTTTGGCGATCTCCTGCTCCACGGCCAAGCCGGCGCTGACCGTGTGGAAGACGTCCAGCAAAAGGCCGATGTTCTCTTCGCCGGCCTCTCCGATGGCGCGGGCCGCTTGATCCGGGGCGTCGAAGAAGTACTCCGGCACCGCGGTTTCGCTCATCGCCTCGACGATGATCTTGATGCCCCGCGGTGCGGCCTCCCGGGCGGCGAAGGCAAGGTTCTCGACATAGCAGTCCCAGTGCTGCTGAGCCCGCTGCGCGCGCGGCAGGACACCGGCCATCGCATGCACCATCGATGCCCCGACGGCCTCCGCGTAGTCCAGCGCCTGAGTGACGCTCTCGCGGAACTCGGCACGCCGGTCCGGGAAGATGCCGAGCCCCTTCTCACCCTTCGACGCATCGCCCGAGTAGAGGCCCAGCTGCACATACCGAGCACCGGCCGACCGCAACCAGCCGGCCATTTCCGCGGCCGGCACGGAGTACGGCGCCGGATGCTCGATCGCCGTGAAGCCGCACCAGATCGCCGAGCCGATCCGCTCCGCCATCGGCCGGTCCGTGAAGAGGTAGCCGATGTGCGCACTGTAGGGGTAGGCGGGCACGTCACGCTCCACTTCAGCGGCCCGCGATGTTCCAGCCGTGGCCATGATCGCCGAAGCCCTCGCATCCGTCCGGCGTGATGGCGACCGTGTCCTCCAACTTGATGAACCCGCGTCCGGTGTGGTGCAGCTCCGTCTCGATCGAGATCACCATGCCGGCCTCCAGCGGCTGGTCGCGGTGCCGGGGCGTGTATCGGGGGAACGCATCCGGCATGAGCCAGGGAGCCTCGTGGCTGACGATGCCCATACCGTGCGCGGCGAAGAACATCTGGTCACTCGCCGAACACTCCCCCAGCGCGGCGTTCGCGTTCTCGAAGATCTCCGCGCCGACGGTGCCCGCCCGGAGGTTCTTGCGAGCGGACTGCTGCACGAGCTCGACCTGTCCGAGGAGATCGACGAGCTCCTGGTCCGGCTCGCCGGCGTAGCCCATGCGGCAGACGTCGCCGATGTAGCCCTGGTAGTTGCCGCCGGAATCGAGCGCCAGCGTCTCGCCTTCCTCCCAGGTCTTGTCATAGGGCGCACGGTTGAAGGCGGTTCCGATGTTCGTCAGCGCGTACTCGAACTTCATGCCGCGCGCCGTCTCCTCCTGCCGCAACGCGTCGAAGAGCGTCAGCTTGCTGGTGCCCGGACCGAATTTGGCGAAGACGGCGAGCATCGAATCGACGACCTTCTCGGAAGCCTCCTTGAGGATCGCCAGCTCCCGCGGCGACTTCAGCGCCCGCAGCACCTCGAGGGTGTACGTGGCGTCCGCCAGCTCGACTCCCGGAAGCTGCGCTTCCAAGACCCGGAACGCGTCGATCGGCATGAACCCGACCTCGATGCCGACGCGGCCCGCGTCGCCGCCGAGGCGCTTCAGGAGCTCGGCGGCCGCGCCGGCGTACCCGGTGCTCGTCTGTTTCGTGAGGTCGAGGTTGGTGACCCAGAAGCTGCCGAGCTGCTTCTCGTATCGCTCCATCGGGGCGCCGACGTACCCGGAGTCCAGCGGACGGCCCTTCACATAGACGAAGAACGGCAGGTAGCGGCTGAGCCCGTGGGCGTCCATGTAGTCGTAGAAGAAGAACCGGTAGCCGCCAAGGAGGTACTGGATGCTGTGCTTGGACGTCACGAGGAGCGCGTCGAGGCCCGCTTCCTCCATGAGACGATCCAGGCGTTCCGTGTCGAACGGGGGGTGGCCGTACTTGGACGTGTCTTCGACGGGGTTGCCCTCGGAGAACGCGAAGCTCATGCTGATGATCCTTTCCAGGTGGTAGTGGTCGTGGAGAACGGGATCCCGATCAAGCCGGGAACGCCCGGGTGAGGCCGGCGATCTGCTCGGCGCCGAGCGGCGAGGTCGGCCGGCCGCCGAGGATGAAGGAGATCTTGGCCGTCTCCTCGAGTTCCTCGGAGGCGGAGACGGCGTCGCTCAGGCTCGCACCCGAGACGATCGACCCGTGGTTGGCCAGCAACATCGACCGGTGCTCGCGGGAGACCCTCCGGACCTCCTCCGCGAGCCCGCGATCGCCCGGCGGGAAATACCGCACCAGCGGGAGTTTTCCGACCCGCATGACGTAATAGGCCGTCAAGGGCGGGAGGACGTCGTCCGTTTGTTCATGGCGCAGGCACGAGACCGCGACCGAATAGGCGGAGTGCAGGTGGACGACGGCGCGGGCACCGGGCCGCTCGTCGAAAACGGCGAGGTGGAAGAAGTACTCCTTCGATGGTTTGTCCCCGCTGATCAGCTCTCCGGTACGCGATACCTTCGAGATGCGATCCGGGTCGAGATTTCCGAGGCTCGAGTTGGTCGGCGTCACCAGGATGCTGCCGTCCCCCAGCCGCGCCGACAGGTTCCCGGCGGTCCCGTGCGCGAGCTGACGCGTGGCGAGCAGCCGGCCCATCCGCACGAGTTCCCGGCGAAGTCCCGCTTCCTCACTCATGTACCGCTCCTTCCCCGGCCAGGGCCTCGAGGGCCCGGGTGAAAAAGTCCGCGCCGCCGAAGTTCCCCGACTTGAGCGCGAGGGCCACCCCTCGCTTTTCGCTGACCAGCACGGGAACACCGGGGCTGATCTCCGGACCGATCGTCAGGCCGCCGAGGTCCAGCCCCTGTGCCACGGCTCCGGACGTCTCGCCTCCGGCAACCACGACCCGGCTGACGCCACCATCGACGAGGCGTCCGGCGGTCTCGGCGAACAGGCCTTCCAGACGATCGGAGACCGCCTCGCGGCCGTATCGTGTCTGCGCTGCCAGGACGTCCTCGGGCGCGGCTGACGAATAGACCAGCGGGGCTTCGCCGTGGTTCGCCTCGATGAACGCCACGAGATCGTCCGGCGAGGTGCGACCATCCAGCAGGTCCTCGACCGCGACTGCCATCGTCGGGTGCTTGCGGGCGTGCGCATCCACCTGGCTCCTGGTCCTGCCCGAGCAGCTACCGGCAAGGATCGCCTCGGTACCCGCTACGCCCTCGAAGCGAGTGCGGCCACCTCCGGCGAGTCCCCTGGCGATCAAGTTCCCGCCGAGCCCGAGCGCGATCCCCGATCCGCCGGTCAGAAGCGGCGCGTCCGCGCATGCCTGGCCGATCCTGAGGAGATCCTCGTCGGTCACCGCGTCGACGATCACCAGCGTCTCTCCGCGCTCCGCGCAGGCGCGCAGCGCCGCGCCGATCGCCTCGGCGCCTTCGCCCACAACCGGAGCGGGGACGTGACCGACCTCCGAATCGGTCTGCAGGCGGAGCCAGCGGCGGAGGTCGGCGTCGGTCATCGGCGTCAACGGATGATGCTGCATCCCCGATTCGGTGAGCAGCCTGTCGCCGACGAAGAGATGCCCCTGGTACAGGGTGCGTCGCATCGCCGGGAACGAGGGGCAGGCGACGACGCCCTTGACGCCGAGCGCGTCCGCCAGTGCTTCGGCGACAGGGCCGATGTTGCCCGCCGGCGTCGAATCGAAGGTCGAGCAGTACTTGAAAACGATCTGCCGGCAACCTTGCGCCTTCAGCCAATGCAACGCCGCAAGCGACGAAGCGACCGCGTCCGCTACCGGGATCGACCGGGATTTCAAGGAAATCACGCCGGCCTCGACCTCCGCACCGGCAGCGTCTTCGGGCACTCCGAGGTATTGCGTGGTCACCAGGCCGTCCTGCCCGTTGGCGAGGGTGTTGGCGATATCGCTCGCCCCGGTGAAGTCGTCCGCGATCACGCCGATCAGCACGGGTCACCTCCCAGGAGGCTTTTCATGCGCAGCACCGCGGCCTCCGGTGCGGCGAAGACCGGCACCTGCACCTCCGCCCGTACCTGTTCGGCCGCGCGGGAGGTCGAGAAGTGCGCGAGCATGATGGCGTCGTGGCCGGCGAACTGCGGCGCCATCTCGGCGACAAGGCGGTTGTGGGAGTCCGCATCGCCCTGCCGCAGCACCTCGATGGCGTCCGGCACGACGATCGTCTCGAGCGTGGTCGGCGCACCGGCCTCCGCGGCGAACCGGCGGAACTCCTCCTCCATCGTCGCCACCGCCGGTGCGAACGTCGCGAGCATGCCGATCCGGCCGCCGGCGGCGATTGCCGAACGGAACATCGCGTCGTTCGGACGCAGGATCGGCAGCGGAAGTTCTTCTTGCATCCGGTCGATGGCCGGACCGAACGCCGAGCAGGTGATGAGGATGCCGTCCGCGCCACTGCGCCGCGCGTAGCGGCCGAAGTCGACGAACCGCCGGATGAGCTCTTCCGAGAGATCCGGGCCGTCTTTGGCGCGGTCGATCGTCAGGCCGTCGTCGAGCAGGTTGACGGCTTCCGCTTCCGGCCAGAGCGACGCCATCGCCGCATTCACCGGGTCCATCGCGACCGGCGTTGCGTGCAGCAGCACGATCCGACGAGCGGCCTTGGCCCTGTCCGTGGATGTCATCGGGCAGCGCTCGCAATCCGCGACAGCAGACCGGAACGCGAGTAGACGCCACCCGCCTTCTCGTCGCTCAGATGGTCCACGAACGCTTCGGCGATGCCCGGCACCACGCTGTCGGCGAAGACCGCCGCGGAGAAGTCCGTGTGTTTTTGGTACGGGCCGGGGAACGGTCCGACGACGTCGATCCCGTCGATCGACATGAGCTCGCTGACCTGCTGCACGGCGAGATCGGCTTCGCCCGCGATCACCCGGTCGGCGGTGAAGCCGGCCTGGATGACAGTCGCCTTCGAGCCCACGGTCTCGGTGATGTCCAGACGCTTCATCACTTCCTGGAAGTGGATGCCACTCGCGCCCGTCAGCGAGTAGACAACTGAGCGCGCCGACACCAGTGCCGCTCGGAAACGTTCCGGTGTCGAGATGTCGGGGCGGGCAGCGCCACGTCGCACGCCGAGGCCGAAGCTGGCGCGAGCGACCGGCCGTACCGACCCGGCACGGAGGACGCCCTGCTCAACGAGTTCCGCGATCGGCTGGTCGATGGCGATCAGGACGTCCCCGCGGGCACCGGCCCGGACCCGATCGATCAGCACGCCCGTCGGGCTCCACTCCATGTCCACGTCTCGCCCGCTCCCGCGCCAGGCCGGGAGCAACGCGCTTTTCAACGCGAGCTCGACCGCGAGCGTGCTCATGACCTTCACCGGTCGTTCCATTCGGTCACCGACCCTCCGAATCGTTGAGGAGTGCGTGTGTGGCAACGGGCCGGCCGTCATCCGCCGGCTCCTGTGCCCCCGTTTCCCGGCCACGCCGTCGCACCGGGAAGAACTTGAGGGGAATGATGAGGAGCCCGGCGACGATCGCGAGGATGCCCGCGATACTCATGCTGAAGGAGAACCCGTGGTTGCTGATCAGGACTGCGGTGAGAATCCCGCCGTACACACCGCCGGTGCCCTTCGCGATCGCGTAGAGCAGGCCGTAGTTCGCGCCGGCGGCCGCGTTGCCGTAGTACTTGCCGATCGTGATGGGGAACAGCGAGAACAGCGACGCCCAGAAGAAGATGCTGAGGATCGCGGTGACGATGAACAGCAACTCGCCCCCGACGGTCCCGGCGACCACCGACCCGAGCAGCAGCAAGCCGGACAGCACGAAGCTGCCGATCATCGTGTTCTCGAGTCCCACGCGCTCCGAGACCCAGCCGAGCCCGAGCTTCCCCAAGCCGTTGGCGATGGAAATCCCGGCCGCGGCCGCCGTGCCGGCTGCGGCGGCGAAACCGAAGCTCGAGGAGTACACGACAATCCGGCTCATCCCGGCCAGCCCCGCGCCGGAGATCAGCATGAAGGAGACGATCAACGCCCACAGCTGCCAGGTGCGCAGCGCCTGGAAGAGGGTGAACTCGCGGTCGTTCGGGCGCCCGGCTGCCTTCTTCGGCTTCCACCTCGGCGGAGCCCAGCCTTTCGGCGGGTCCTTGAGGAAGACCGCCGCGACGAGCGGGACGACGAGAAGGACGGCCGTCATGACGTAGATGACGGTGAAGAACTCCGATTCCGGTGCGGACTCCGGGATGGCGCGGGTCCAGAAGATGAACGGGATCGATCCCCAGGAGAACGCACCCGCGATGATGCCGGTCATCAGACCCCGACGGTCCGGGAACCATTTGTTGCCGGTCGTCACCGCGTCGTTGTAGATGAAGCCCGTGAAGAAGCTCCCGATACACCACAGGACGAGCACGAGGTCGTAGTTCGGCCCGAGCGTCACGGAGAAGATCCCCAGTGCGGAAAGCACCCCGGCGAGGGCAGTCGTCCACCGTGGACCGAACCGATCCCGCAGCAGGCCGCCCGGCAGCATGCCGATCGCCTGGAAAACCACGAACAGCGAAAACATCGTGGAGGTCTGGCTGTCGGACCACCCGTAGACGGCACCGATCTTCCCGGAGATCGAACTCCAGGCGTACTCGAACGGGCTGATCACCAGCATCGCGAAGAACGCCGCGGTGACGACGCGGTACCGGCTGTAGCCGAGGATGTCTTTGTCTGTCTTACCGGAATGCCTTGTTGTCTCGGACATCGTTGTCCTCTCTGCGGTCAACCGGATGCCGGCGCCGGCCGACAACAGTGACAGCAAGCAGAAAGCCTGGGAGCCAGTTCCGGGCGTTCTCGCATCGGCGGGCACCCAGGCCGGTCATCCGCCGCGAAGCCACCTCTCATCCACGAGTTCTGCCTGAGCTAGGAGTGCGTCCTCACACCGACGCGGTGGCGGGCTCGTCCGTTTTGCCGGGCGCGCTCGACTTCGTGTTCTTCAGCACGACCTTGATCGCATCCTCGACTCGCTCCCGCACGTATCGGAGCGCCTCCGGGAGCTCCGCCATGTCGAAGGTGTGCGTGTGGATGATCGAAGCGTCGAACCGCTTCTGGCGCATGAACGCTTCGGCGCGGTGGGTCGCCGACTTTCCTTCGCCACGAATGCTGTACAGGTAAATGTTGTTGCGCGCCAGGTAGGCGAGATCGATCGGCACCTCGTCGGACGGGAACGCCGCCAGGCAGATCTTCCCGCCTCGGTTCAGCATCTTCGCCGCCTCGTTCACCGCGTTCGGCGCGCCCGAGCACTCGACGACGAAGTCGACGCCCGTGCCCCCGCTCAGTTTCCGGACTGCTTCGACCGGGTTTTCGTTGCGCACGTTGATGACGTGGTCCGCGCCGAGGCGCTTGCCGATCTCGAGCCGGTTGTCCCGCGTGCCGGTGAGGATCACCGGCTGCGCGCCGAGTGCTTTGGCGACCGCGGTGGCGAGAAGCCCGATCGGGCCGGGTCCGGTCACGACGACCGAATCGCCGGCGACGAGGCCACCGATCTCGGTCAGCCCGTACATGGCCGTCCCACCGGTGACGACGAGCGTCGCCTCCTCGTCGCTCATGGACTCGTCGAGATGGACGAGCGTGTTGATGTTGTTGACCTGGTACTCGCAGAAGCCGCCGTCGGTGGTGAAGCCGTTGGCACGGTGGCCCTTGTCGACGTCGCCGTAGTTTTTGCCGTAGTTGTGGCACGCGGTGTACATGCCCTCACGACAGCGCTTGCACTGGCCGCAGCCCGCGTGCACCTCCACGGTGACGCGGTCTCCGATCGCGAACTCGTCCACGCCCGGACCGAGCGCCACGACAGTTCCCATGTATTCGTGACCAGGCGTGAAGTTCTTGTTGAACGGAAGGCCACCCTCGATCTGGGCCGGCGGCCCGTGGGCGATGATCTCCAGGTCGGTCGCGCAAATGGAGGCGCCGTCGATGCGCACCAGGACCTCGGCCCGCTTCGGAACCGGAACCGGCTTGTCCACCAGCGACAACTCGCCGGGATCACCCAAGACCCAGGCCTTCATGGTGGCGGGGACAGGAAAAGCCACGTCCACTTTGACGTGCTCCGGTTGCGACATTGCGTGCTCTCCTCTGACATTCCGTTCACGCTGGGGCACCACCTGTGCAGCAGTGCCGACCTCGGATATCAGTATCCGTGCATATAGTCAGCGAGTCCAATGGATTAGGCCGCAGGGTATTATCGATCGGAGCGAATAGCGGACTCACCCGGGAGGGCTTGACTTCAGATGGCGGAGCCCTCGACGCGCCAGTCAGTAGCTCGACTCCCAGCCGGCCGGCCCCCGCGAGCCGGCGCGGTACTTCTCAAGCGGAACCTCGTTCGCCTGCCACGCCTGCACGACCGGTCCGACGATCTCCCAGCAGCGCTCGGCCACGTCGCCGCGGATCGACAGCAGCGGGTCGTCGTGGAAGATCCCGTTGAGCACCTCGCCGTAGGGGGTGAGCTCGCCGTCGCCGAACGACGACGACAAGGTCACCTGTCCCATCTCGAACGGGTTGCCGCCACCGTTCGCCGAGACGGTCAGCTCGATCTCGTCCGGATTCAGGACGATGCGCAGCGTGTCGGTCTTCGGGCCACCGGTCAGGCCCGAGGGCAGGCGGGTCACCGGCTTGAAGGTGATCAGGACTTCCTTGCGGCTGGCGCCGAGCGCCTTGCCGGAGCGCAGGGTGAACGGCACACCCTTCCAGCGGGCCGTGTCCACCTCGACCTCGATCTCGGCGAGGGTGTCGGTCTGGCGCGAAGCATCGACGCCGTCCTCGGACTGGTACGACGGCAGTTCGCGGCCATTGATCGTGCCCGCGGTGTAGACGGCACGGCGGGACGCGGTCCTCGGGTCGCCGCCCTTGAGTCGCGTCGAGCGGAGCACGCGTGCCAGCGAGGAGCGGAACTCGACCGCGTCGATCGCCGACGGGGCATCCATCGTGACCAGGCCGAGGATCTGCAGCAGGTGCGACTGGATCATGTCGACCAGGGCACCGGCCTCGTCGTAGTACTGTGCCCGGTTCTCGAGGCCGAGGGTCTCGTCGTAGAAGACGTCGACCTTCTCGATGTTGTCCGCGTTCCAGATCGGCTCGAACAGCCGGTTCGCGAAGCGCAGACCGATGATGTTGAGGACCGTGGTGCGGCCGAGGAAGTGGTCGGTGCGGTGCACACGTTCCTCCGGGACAAGCGCGAGGACGGTCTTGTTGAGCGCCGCAACACTGGCAACGTCGGTGCCGAACGGCTTCTCGAAGGCGAGCGTGGTGCCTTCGGGGAGGTCGACGTGCTGGAGCGCATCGCAGAGGTCCGATGTGGCCTGCGGGGGCAGTGCGAAGTAGAGCACCGGCGACGCCTCGGCCGCGTCGAGCAGCTTCTGCAGGTGCCTCGGGTCAGCCGGGTCGCCCTGGATGAACACCGTCGACCCGAGCGTCGCGTCGACCTCGGGACCCTCGACGTTCTGTGTGGCGAAGGACTTTTTGACGACACCCTTCCACTGCTCAGGGGTCCGCTCGCTGCGGCCCGTCCCGATGAGGTGCACCGGCACACTGCGGCCGGATTGCAGGAAGGTCCCGAGACCGGGGAGCAGCAGACGTGCGGAGAGATCCCCCGTCGCGCCGAAGATGATCATGGTGCGCTTGTCAGTCACCCTCGATGACTCCTTTCCCTTCAGTCCCTGCAAATCGATGAGAGCGAATAGCTCGACCGAGCTTAATCGACGTGTTAGCTTTCTGGCCATGCTGAGAGGGAAGGAGCGCGCCGAACCGCGTTCCGGGCGGCAAGGCGGCCGCTCGAGCAGCCGCCTCGCACTGCTCGGGCCTGCCTTCGTCGCGGCGATCGCCTACGTCGACCCCGGCAACGTCGCGGCGAATCTCACGGCCGGCGCGAGCTACGGATATCTGCTGGTGTGGGTGCTCGTCGTCGCGAATGCGAGTGCAGTGCTCGTGCAATACCTTTCCGCGAAGCTCGGGATCGTGACCGGTCGATCGCTGCCGGAGGTGCTCGGTCAGCGGATGCGACGGATACCGCGCCTGGTGTTCTGGGCGCAGGCCGAGATCGTGGCCGCTGCCACGGACGTGGCGGAGGTCATCGGTGGTGCCGTGGCGCTGCACCTGCTGTTCGGACTCCCGCTCGTGGCCGGCGGGCTCCTCACCGGCGCGGTCTCGACCATCGTCCTGGCGGTGCAAAACCGCAGGGGCGCGCGCACGTTCGAAGCCGTCGTGACTGCCATGCTCGCGGTGCTGACGATCGGGTTCTGCGCCGGATTGGCTTTCTCCGACCCCTCTCCCTCAGCGCTGATCGCCGGCCTCGTGCCCCGTTTCCAAGGTTCCGAGTCGGTCGTGCTCGCCGCCTCGATGCTCGGCGCCACGGTGATGCCGCACGCTGTCTACCTGCACTCGGCGCTCGCGAGAGATCGGTACGGCGCCACTCCGGCCGGACCGGAACGGCACCGTATCCTCGTTGCCACCCGGTGGGACGTCTGCCTGGCGCTCTTCGTCGCGGGCGGAGTGAACATCTGCATGCTCGTCCTCGCCGCCGCGAACCTGAGCGGAGTCCCCGGCACCGACACCATCGACGGCGCACAGCACGCCATCGCGGTGCAGGTGGGACCGGCCGTCGGCGTGCTGTTCTCGATCGGGCTACTGGCCTCGGGCCTCGCGTCGACATCCATCGGGACGATGGCCGGTGACGAGATCATGCGCGGGTTGCTGCGCCTGGCCGTCCCGCTGCAGCTCCGCCGGGCGGTGATGCTGGTCCCCGCGATCGCACTGCTCGCCGCCGGACTGGACCCGACGTTCCTGCTTGTCGCGAGTCAAGTGGTGCTCAGCTTCGGCATCGCGTTCGCCGTCGTTCCCCTCGTCGTGCTGACCTCCCGGCGCACCGTGATGGGCGCGGACACCAACGCAGCCGGCGTCCGCGTGCTCGCGGGAGTTCTCACCGCCGTCATCGTCGCGCTCAACGCCGCACTCGTAATCGGCACACTCGACGGGGCGCTCTAGGGTTGCAGGATGGAAACCCGGTTGCTCGAGTACTTCGTCGCCGTCGCGGGCGAACTCAGCGTCACCGAAGCGGCGCGTCGCCTCTACGCCGCGCAGTCGACGGTCTCTGCGGGCCTGCGGAGTCTCGAGGCCGAACTCGGGGTCCAGCTGCTGCGCCGCACCACCCAGACCGTCCAGCTGACGACCGCAGGCGAAGAGCTTCTCGCCAATTCACAGCAGATCATCGACGCGGTCGAGCGCCTGCGTGTTCTCGCGTCCGAGACAGCGAGCGGCCAACGCGGGCGATTGACACTAGGCACCTTCACCGGTCAAGACCTCGTCCATGATCTGCCGGCGGCACTGCGCGTCTTCCGCACCCGACACCCCCACGTCGATCTTCGGCTGGTGTTGTCCGAGCGCGGCTCGACCGGATTCGCCGAGGATCTTGTCCGAGGGAGACTTGACGTGGCTTTCTTCGCCTTGGACCCGCCGCCCGAACTCGATGTCGTCAAGCTCCTCGAAGCCCCCTATGTCGCGTTGGTCGAGCCCTCCCATCCCCTTGCGGCGGATACCGTGGTCTCACTCGCACAGCTCGCACCGGAACCCTGGATCGATTCGCCGGCGGGATACGGCCACCGAGTCGGCGTGGAACACGCTCTCGCCCAGCACAGACTGCGGCGACAGGTGGTCGCCGAGGTCGCCGACCTGCTCGCGATCCCCAGATACGTCGCCACCGGGATGGGAGTCGCCGTCGTCCCGGACATCGTCGACTCCAGCGATTGCGCCAAGCTGACGATCGCCGAACCGATGACGCCGTGGATCGTCAACCTCGCCACCCGGCAAAACGCCGCTGAGCGTCCCGCGGTCGCGGCCTTGATCGATGTGCTGCTGTCCCACCACCTGCCGACGACATCAGGCCGGCAAGCACACGGCAGCGCCTCGCGTTGACGACAAGCTGCCCGCGTGAGGCTCTGTGGTACGACCTTTTCCTTGCCGGCCCGGCCGCCGGTCACTCCCGCGCGAGACCCGCGTGCGCCTCCCGCAGGGTGCGTTTGACGATCTTGCCACTGGGGTTCTTCGGCAGTGCCGGTACGAACACCACGTACTTCGGGCACTTGAACCCCGCCAGGCGTTCCCGTGCGTGTGCCAGGACGGCTTCCTCGGTCAGCGTCCCCTCCTCGCGCGGGACCACCGCCGCGGTCACCGCCTCGATCCAGCGCGGGTGGGAAACCCCGAACACGGCCACTTCGGCCACGCCCTCGAGCAGGTAGAGCGCCTCCTCCACCTCGCGGCTGGCGACGTTCTCCCCGCCGGTCTTGATCATGTCCTTCTTCCGGTCCACCACCGACAGGTAGCCCGCTTCGTCCAGCACGCCCAGGTCACCGGAGTGGAACCAGCCGCCGTCGAAGGCCGCCGCGGTCTTCTCCTCGTCCTCGTAGTAGCCGAGGGTGGCGTGCGGGCTGCGGTGCACGATCTCGCCGATCTCGCCGGGCGGCAGCTCGCGGCCCTCGTCGTCGACGATCCGCGTCTCCACGTTCAGCGCCGCCCGCCCGGCCGAGCCGGCCTTCGGCAGCTGCTCGTGCGGACGCAGGATCGTGGCCAGCGGCGACATCTCGGTCTGCCCGTAGAAGTTCCACAGCTGCACGTCCGGCAGCCGCCGGGCCAGCTCGCGCAGCACCTCGACGGGCATCGCCGAGGCGCCGTAATAGCCCTTGCGAAGGCTGGACAGGTCGGTCTCGTCGAACGCGGGATGCCGCAGCAGGGAGATCCACACCGTCGGCGGGGCGAACAGCTTCGTCGCCCGTTCCCGCGCGACCGTTTCCAGCAGCGCGGCCGGATCCGGACCGGGCAGGATCACGCTCGTCGCGCCGAGGTAGACGTCCACCGAGAAGAAGCAGTCCAGCTGCGCGCAGTGGTACAGCGGGAGCGCGTGCACCTCGACGTCGTCCGCGGACATGCCGCCGTCGATCGCGCACGAGACGTACTGCGTGATCAGCGAACGACTCGACAGCAGCACGCCCTTCGGCCGCGACTCGGTGCCGGAGGTGTACATCAGGCGCACCGGGTCGTCGTCGGCCACCAGCACATCGGGCGCCGACGCGTCGCCAGGGCTGTCGATCCAGTCCGCGACGTCCTCCCAGCCCGCACGGTCTCCGCCGATCCGCGCCCGCAGCACGCCGGTCCTGCCCGCGCGCTCCAGTGCGGCAGCCGCGGTGTCCAGCAGCGGCTCCTCCGCCACGAGTCCGGAAACCCCGGCGTGGTCGAGGATGAACGCGATCTCGTCCGCGCCGAGCATGAAGTTGACCGGGACCAGTACCACGCCGAGCTTCGCCGTGGCGAACACCAGTACCGCGTACTCCCAGCCGTTGTGGCTGAGCAGCGCCAGCCGGTCGCCCTTGCCGAGGCCGCGCTCGGCGAGCCGGTGCGCGCACCGGTTGACCGCTGCGTCGAACTCGCGGTAGGTGATCCGCCGCTGCCCCGCGACGACCGCGAGCCTGTCCGGATGACGCAGCGCCGTGCGCCGCAGGAGGTCGCCGACCGCATGCTGCCGGGCGTGCTGGATGGCTTCCGTCGTTTCGGCTCGGTACGGGCTCGGCATAGCGGGAGTCTCATCCACCGGCCCGGCACGCGCAAGCTCCGGCCGGACCGGCTCGGTAGGCTGCTTCCGGACACCCGGGGGCGAGGCGTGAGCGAGCAGACCGAAGCACCGACACTGGACCGGCCCGACATCACCGCGCGGCTGCCGCGGTACCGGCTGCTGCGCCAGCTCGCCGAGACGCGGATGAGCGAGGTCTTCCAGGCGGTCGACACCGGCTCCGGGCAGGCGGTGGCGCTGAAGGTCGTCGGACCGCGCTTCCTGCAGGTGCTCGGGTTTCGCGAGCGCTTCGAACGGGAGACGCGGATCGCCAGGGACCTGGTCCACCCGAACGTCGTCAAGACCCTCGACGCCGGGCTGAGCACGGACGGCACGTTCGGCTATCTGGCCATGGAGTACGTGCGGGGCACCAACCTCTCCCGGCTGCTCGGCACCCGCCGGACGCTGCCGTTCGAGACCACCGTGACGATCGGGCGCGGGGTCGCCGCGGCGCTCGACGCCGCGCACCGCCGGCACCTCGTGCACCGCGACGTCAAGCCGGGCAACATCCTCGTCGAAGAGCACACCGGGCATCCGTACCTGTGCGACTTCGGCATCGCCCGCCAGCTCGACCGCACGAGCCTCACCGCGAGCGGCGCGTTCCTCGGCACGATCTCCTACGCCGCGCCGGAGCAACGGGAAGGCAAGCCCGCCGGACCGGCCGCCGACGTGTACTCGCTCGCCTGTGTGCTCTACGAATGCCTGGCGGGCGCACCGCCCTACCACGTGAACCTCGCGCATCCGGGCGCCGCTGTCCTCAGCCGTTCGCTGGATCCCGACCCCGCGGTACGACACCCGACGTGCGCCGCCTTGATCGAGGACTTCGTCAGCACGACCGCCGCGGCGAAATCCGCCGCGCGCCGCCGCCGGCTTCGGCGGCGCGCGGTCATCCCCGCGGCCGCGGCCGTGGTTGCGGGCTCACTCGTGGCGTGGCTGACGGTCGGAGCATCGTCCGGGCCGGACGACGCCACGCTCGACCGCGTGCCCTCGGCGTTGCGCGGCGATTGCGGTTCCGCTGAGTCGCCCGTCGCCGGCGCGGCCGCCACGCTCACCTGTCATGACGCCACCGGCCGGTCCGCGACCACAGCCCTGTACGACACTCCGGAGCAGGCCTCCGATGCCTACACAGCAGCCGTGGGCGAGTCCGGCGTCCGCACCGGACAAGGTGACTGTTCATCCGCGACCGGCGCGGAACATCGTTATCCCGAAACTGGTCCAGCCCGTGGCCGAGTTCTCTGCACTGTCCGAAGCGGACAGTCCACAGTGGTATGGAGCGACGACGCGGCCCGCGCCGTGACCACCATGGAAGCCGCCGGCGACGCGACGCTGCGCCGTGCGTGGGCGGGGTGGAACCCTGCACCCGCGTTCCCGAGCGCGGACGAACAGGCGCTCACGCACGTGGCCGCCGGAACCGCCTGCCGCCGCAGCGGCCCGGCGGAACTGGGCGGCTACCGCGGCGCCGTCGCGGGAATCACCTGCACCCCGCGCGGCACCGGCGCCCAGGAGGTCTCGTACTTTCGCTTCGCGGACCTGCCCACGCTGCGCGCGACATTCGAAAGCATGGCCACCACGGCACACGCCCCGAGCGGGAGCGGCTGCCCCGGCCCGCCGTTTCTCGGCACGACGCGGTTCGACTGGCTGAGCGTCGACCTCGGGCAGGTGCTCTGTCACCCGGGTCCGGCAGGCACTGTCGCGCTCGACTGGAGTCTGGAAGCGTTCGCCGTGATCGGGCACGTCACCGGCACCACCCCGGACGCGACCGGCGCGTGGTGGGCCGACTGGCACCTCGCGCCGCTCGGCCGGATCGTGGACGAGGTCAACACCCGCGCCTCCCCCGCGTTTCCCGACCCGGCGGAAAAGGCGCTCCTGGGCCACGTACCGGCGGTCTCCCGGCTGAACTGCGTGCGCCCGTCGGCCGGGCAGCAGTGGACCGACCTCGGCGCGGTGGTGCCGGTCGCCGCGGTCGCCTGTGGACGGACCAGCGGCGCCGGGCTCGTCACGTACTACCAGCTGCCCGACGCGGCCACCATGAACCAGGTCTTCAACAGCTCCGGTGACAGCGAAAAGGCGTGCACCGACCAACCGAAGGACTTCTCCGCCGACCGTCCCTACGCCCGCGACGGCCGCACCGGACGCCTTTCCTGCGGCACCGTCGACCCGGGCGGCGAACGCTACCTGAAGTGGACGGACGACCGGACCGGCGTACTGACCGTCGCCCACCGCGGCACCGAACCGTTCGCGATGATCGACTGGTGGACCCATGACGCCGGGCCGGTCTAGGACGGCCGCGCTGGTTCGGTGCAGCACGCTGAGCGCGTCAGCCCTGCACGGTCCCGCCCACCGAGGAGCTCAGCTGGGTGTTGCCGGAGCCGCCGCCTGCCGCTCCGGTGTGGACTGATTCCTTGCCGTCGAAGACCGAGTACAGCTCGATGCTGTTCGCGCCGGAGCCGGAGTAGCTGATCTCCAGCGTCCACTGGTGGGCCTTGCCGTCGGCAGGGACGGTGATGGACTGGCGCCACGGGAGCCGCACCGTGCCGGTCTGCTTCGTGGTGCCGTCCAGGGTGTAGACGATCTCCTTGAGCGCGCCGCTGCCGTCCGCGTTCAGCACGAGGGTGTGCGGCTGGCGGTCGGGCACCGGCTCGGACGACGGCGCGGCGGACGACGACGGAGACGGAGCGGGCGGCGCGGGCGCCGGGTCCGGGGTGGCCGAGCATCCGGCGAGCAGCGCGGACAATGCCACCGGCGCAGCGGAGAACCGGGCAGTGGTGCGAAAATTCATGGACGCACGGTACCGGCCCGGTGAGGGGACCGGTCCCCGATCGGAGAGGAACCGCGGTGACCGTCTCCCCCGCCGCCGAGCCGGCCCCGCCGAGCCCGGGCCCGCCGGGCGCCCTTTCGGTCCGCAGCCTCTCCGGCACGGTGGTCCGGCCGGCCGGCGAGCACGTCCGGCTGCCGTTCGGCCGCGACCCGGGCACCGAGGGCGTACTGGTCGGCCCGGACGACCGGCGGGTCAGCCGCGAGCACGGTTCGTTCACCTGCCGGAACGGCACCTGGTGGCTGCTCAACAGCGGGCACACCCCGATCGAGTACGCGCCGACCCGGCAGCTGCACGCGGACGACGAGCCGGTGGCGATGCCGCCCGGGCGCACCGTCCTGCTGCTGGTGACCGGCTCCGGTGGGCGCAAGCATCCGCTCGAGGTCTACGTGGCCGCCGCCGACCACGATCGTCCGCCGCCGGCCGCCGGTCCGACGCTGCCCGCACTGCAGTGGCGGCTCACCGAGCGGGAACGGCTCGTGCTGACCCTGCTGGGCCAGCAGTTCCTGCGCCGTGACCCCCGGCCGCAGCCGATGAGCCGTGGCCACGTCGCCGCGATCCTCGCCGAGCTGGAGCCGGAAGCGGCCTGGGAGGAGAAGAAGGTGGACCGGGTGATCGCCGGGGTGCGCGGCCGGCTCTCCGCCGCGGGCGTGGCCGGGCTCCGCCGCGACGAGGTGCCCGAACCCATCGGGAACTCACTCAACCACAACCTGCTCACCGAGCTGGCGATCCGCACGACCACGCTGAGGCGAGCCGATCTGGAGCGGATCGACGGGCTGGACTGAGCGGCTCAGCCGTCCCGGGCCCACACCCGGACCGCGGCGGCCACCGCGATGCCGGCCGCACCGAGCACGATGCCGGCCACCGGCAGCCCCGAGGCGATCAGGCCGAGCGCGGCGACGCCGAACAGCGCCACCTCGAGGAAGAACCGGGTCGGTTCCGGCGCACGCCGTTTCGCGCGCGGTGCCACCACGAACGCCCAGATGACCGCCGCCAGTGCCGGCCACAGCACCGCGGCCAGCACGTCGAGCAGCACACTCCCGCCGAGCCGCGCCCCGGCGACCGCGAGCCCGGCCAGCAACGCCAGTTCGGTGCAGAACCGGAGGGCGAGGACGAAGCCCGCGAAGCCGCGCAGAGCCGGTCGAGTCGTGGTCACCCCGGCAGCGTAACGGCCCCGACCCCCTCGACGGCGACGGCCTTTGCCCGGCGCCGGCATCGCCTCCGGAAGGCAGATTCCTGCGACGTGACGTGCACGGTTATCGCCGCGGCAAGCGTCGCCTCGGCACCCAGGGCACCGGCAACCATCGCTCCGGCACCCGTCGTTTCGGCAACCATCACTGCGGCAACCATCCCCTCCGGGACCGTCGCTCCGGCACCGCGGCGAGCGGGCGCCCCCGGGCCCGGGCACGATGTCCGGTCCGGGGTTTCACGATGCGCAACCGGGCGGACCACCCCGGACCACCGGACCGGCCGGGCGCGAGGTGCTGACCAACCGCCGCGTGCGTGCGCGAATTGCTCGCGCAACCCCCTCTCGGCGATTCACCAGGCCTTTTCAGCGTACCCGCGTAGTCGCGCGGACACCGAGGGTCAAATCTCGGCTTTCGTTCACAACATCTTGGCAACCGCCTTGACACCGGCTGTGGTCCGGACCACTCTCTCAACATTGGTCTACACCATTTGTCACTCACCGGCCGGGCGGCCGGGCATCGAAGGGACGGACAAGTGAAGCGCTGGCTCAAGCTGGCGGCGGGGGCCGCCGCCATCACGCTCGCGACAGCCGGGTGTGCCGGCTCCGGCGGGGGTGACGACGCCTCCGGTGCGGGAGGCGGACAGGGCAGCACGCTGACGGTCTGGCTGATGACCGGCTCCGCGCCGGACAGCATGACCAAGGCGCTGAACCAGGAGTTCGAGGCCGCCCACCCGGGCATCAAGGTCGACTACCAGATCCAGCAGTGGAACGGCATCCAGCAGAAGCTGACCACCGCGCTCGCCAGCGACACGCCGCCGGACGTGATCGAGGTCGGCAACACGCAGACCCCGGCGTTCGCCTCCCAGGGCGTGCTGACCGATCTTTCCGGGGACGCGCAGAACCTCAACGGAGCACAGTGGCTGGCCGGGCTCAAAGCCTCCGGCGAGTACGAGGGCAAGACCTACGGCGTGCCCTTCTACGCGGCCAGCCGTGAGGTCATCTACCGCAAGGACATGTTCGAGCAGGCGGGCATCGCCAAGCCGCCGGCCTCGACCCAGGAATGGCTGGACGCGATCACCAAGCTGAAGGCGAAGTTCGGCAGCGACAAGGAGTTCCAGCCGCTGTACATGCCGGGGCAGAACTGGTACGCGCTGCTGTCGTTCATCTGGGACAACGGCGGGGACATCGCCAAGCCCGACGGCAAGGGCTTCAAGTCCACGCTGGACAGCGCGGGCGCCAAGGCCGGTCTCGAGTTCTACAAGCAGCTCGTGGAGGCCTCCGGCACCACCGCGCCGAAGGACAACGACGAGGCCAACCCGCAGCAGGCCGGCATCTACGGCGGCGGCAAGGTCGCCATGTTCATCGGCGTGCCGAGTGAGGTGCCGACCGCGGCCGAGACCGACCCGGGCATCACCGCGAAGACCGGTGCCTTCCCGATCCCGTCCGAGAACGCCGGCAAGAGCGCCCCGGTGTTTCTCGGCGGCTCGAACCTGGTCGTGCCGGTCAACAGCAAGAACTCCGATCTGGCCAAGGAGTACCTGAAGCTGCTGACCAGCACCAAGTACATGACGCAGGTGGCCGCCGCGGGTGCCGTGCCGGGCGCGTCGACCGACGTGAGCGCACTGTCCAAGGACCCGCTCGGCGCGGTGATGGCGCAGGCCTCGCAGAACGGCCGCGCGGTCCCGACGAGCCCGAAGTGGGGTGAAGTCGAATCCGGGCAGAACCCGCTGAAGGACATGCTGACCGCGTACCTGACCGGGAAGAAGAATCTGGACCAGGCCACCGCGGACGCGAACACCGCCCTCGACAAGATCATCGGCGGATGACCGCGACGAAGGACGCGCTGATGCCGGCGGGCACCACCCCGCCGGCATCGGCCCGCGTCGGTCCCCCGAAACGCCGCTGGAGCGCGGAACGGCTCACGCCGTACCTGCTGATCCTGCCCGCCCTCGCCGCCGTGCTCGTGCTGCTCGGCTGGCCCACCGTGCAGATGCTCGGCATCAGCGCCCGGCAACTCGACCTGCGCGAGCTGGTGACCGGGAAGACCGTCTGGGTCGGTCTGCAGAACTACACCGACGTGCTGACCGACCCGGAGTTCTGGTCGGTCGCCGTGCGCACCGTGGTGTTCACCGCCGCGCTGGTGGCCGCGACCCTGCTGATCGCGCTGCTGATCGCGGTGCTGATGCGCCACCTCAACCCGGTGCTGCGGATCTGCGTGCAGGTGTCGCTGGTGCTGGCCTGGGCGGTCCCGGTGATCGCGACGACGACCGTGTTCCAGTGGATCTTCGACCAGCAGTATGGGATCCTGAACAAGACGCTCGACAAACTGGGGTTCCACTCGTTCATCGGCTACTCCTGGTTCTCCAGCGGCACCAGCACCCTCGCGGTGATCGGGCTGCTGGTGCTGTGGCAGGCGGTGCCGTTCGTGGCCTTCACCCTCTACGCCGGGCTGCTCGGGGTACCCCGCGAGCACTACGAGGCGGCCGGGATCGACGGCGCCGGGCCGTGGCAGACCTTCCGGGCGGTCACCTGGCCGGTGATCCGGCCGATCCTGACCATGGTCACGTTCCTGTCGGTGCTGTGGGACTTCAACATGTTCGGCCAGGTCTGGGCGATCCGCCAGGGCGGGCCGGACGGGGCCAGCACCACGCTGGCGATCCTGCAGTACCTCAAGGGCATCGCGGGCAGCCACTTCGGCTCCGCCGCGGCGATCGCCACCATCATGCTGGTGCTGCTCCTGGCGGTCACCGCCCGGTACGTGCAGCTGCTGGTCCGCACCAAGGACGGGGAGATCACGTGAGGAAGTCCCGGACCCAGCGGGTCACGCTCTCGGTGGCCGGCGTGCTGGTCGCGCTGGTGTTCTTTTTCCCGACGTACTGGATGTTCACCACGGCGCTCAAGACGCCGGGTGAGATCCTCTCGCCGAAGTTCGACCTGTTCCCGTCCTCGGCGACGCTGTCGAACTTCGCCTCCGCGCTCACGAAGCCGGGGTTCGTCACCTATCTCGGCAACAGCTTGATCGTCACGCTCGGCGCGGTGCTCGCAGCGCTGGTCGTCGGGGTGCTCGCGGCGATCCCCCTCGCACGGTTCCGCTTCCGCGGCCGCAAAGGGTTCCTGCTGCTGATTCTGGTGGCGCAGCTGGCACCGCTGTCCGCGCTGTTCATCCCGATGTACCTGCTGATGCGGGATATCGGACTGCTGAACACGCTGCCGTCGCTGCTGCTGGTCTACTTCGCGACGTCGCTGCCGTTCACCGTGTGGATGCTCTACGGGTTCGTCAACGGGATCCCGTACGACCTCGAAGAGGCGGCCATGATCGACGGCTGCAGCCGCACCGGCGCGTTCCGCCGGGTCACGCTGCCACTGCTCGGACCCGGGCTGGTGACGACGTCGGTGTTCAGCTTCATCACCGCGTGGAACGAGTTCCTCTTCGCCCTGGTATTCATGCGGGACCAGTCGAAGCAGACGCTGCCGGTGTGGCTGTCGTCGTTTCGCACCGCGTTCTCCGTGGACTGGGGCGGGGTGATGGCCGCTTCGGTGGTGTACGCGATTCCCGCGCTGGTGTTCTTCCTGATCGTGCAACGGAAACTCGTGTCCGGGATGACCGCCGGCGCGGTGAAGGGATAGCCGATGTCCGACCCCCGCAGGTGGGCCGAAGCCGTACTGCTGCCCGGGTTCGCCGGGACGACCGCACCGGACTGGCTGCTGCGCCGGCTGGCAGGCGGGCTCGGCGGCGTGGTCCTGTTCGGCCGCAACGTGGTCGACGACGAGCAGGTCGCGGCGCTGACCGCCGGCCTGCGCGCGGAACGCGAGGACATCGTCGTGGGGATCGACGAGGAGGGTGGCGACGTCACGCGGCTCGACGTCGCCACCGGCTCGTTCGTGCCGGGGCCGCTGGCGCTCGGCGCGGCCGGGGATCCCGAGCTGACCACGTCCGTCGCGGCGGCGCTGGGGGAACGGTTGGCGGCCTGCGGGGTGACGGTGAACCTGGCCCCATGCGCCGACCTGACGCTCGCGCCGGAGGACCCGATCATCGGTGTGCGAGCGTTCGGCTCCGATCCGGCGGCCGCGGCGCCGCACGTGGCCGCCTACGTGACCGGGCTGCAGAAGTACGGCGTGGCCGCGTGCGCGAAGCACTTCCCCGGACACGGCGCGGCGACTGAGGATTCTCATGTCGCCCTGCCGGTTCTTCCCCGGACGCCCGAAGAACTGGCGTCGGTCGAACTGGTCCCGTTCGCCGCGGCGATCCAGGCCGGCGTCCGTGCGGTCATGTCCGGGCACCTCGTCGTGCGGGAGTGGGGCCAGGAACCGGCAACGGTGAACCGCACCGCGCTGACCGACGTCCTGCGCGGCGAGCTCGGCTTCACCGGAGCGGTCATCACGGACGCTCTGGAGATGGGCGCGGTTTCCGGCGCCTACGGGCGCCACGACGGCCTGGGTGACGCGGCTGTCCGGGCACTCGCCGCAGGCGCCGACGCGTTGTGCGTCGGCGGTGCGGCCTTCGACGCCTCGACCTTGGACCGGATCACGGCAGCCATCGTCGACGCGGTCGCCGAAGGAAGGCTTTCCGCGGACCGCCTCGCCGACGCGGCCGCTCGCACGGCATCGCTGGGAACTTCCCCCGCCACGGCACCGCTGCGTCCGGTCGATCGCACTCTGGGGCTGGAAGCCGCACGCGCCGCGCTGCGCATCACGGGGAAACCCGCGCTCGCCGGCGCGCCGCTTGTCGTCGACGTGCGCACCGACCCGACCATCGCGGCCGGGCCGATGCCGTGGGGTCTCGGCTCGCACCTGAGCGAGCTGGTTCCCGGCACCCGGGCGCTGACGGTCGGCCCCGCCGACGCGGAGAAGGTGCTCGCGGAAGCGGGGTCGTGGCCGAGCGTCGTGGTGGTGACGCGGGAGGCGCACCGGCATCCGGCCGTCCGCGACTTCCTGGATCGATTGTCCACTGTGGATTACATCAGGGTGGAGACCGGTGTTCCGGGCCCGGTTTCGGCGGACCGGCCGCGGATCGACACGTTCAGCGGATCGTATGTGAGCCTGCGCGCGGCGGCGGAGTACCTGGCCTGAGTGCTCAGGTTCGGGGATCCACGTGGATCTTCGGGCCCGCGGTGGCTCCCGGCGGCCGCTGCCCGGCCAGGACCGCGGCGACGTCGGCCAGCCCGACGGTCGCCGCGACCAGCGGGCGGGGATCGACTTCGCCCGCGGCATAAGCGTCGATCGTCGCGCGCAGGCCGGGCGACGCGCTCAGGATGCCCACCGCGGTGATGTCCTTCAGCACCAGGTTCCGGGTGTCGACCGGGCTGGGCTCCCCGGCGAGTCCGATGTAGACGACGCGGCCCGCGGGCTGCACCAGCTCCACTGCGTGCGCCGGCGAGGCCGGATCGCCGGTCGCGTCGACGACCGCGTCGAACGGAAGTGGCGGCGGTGCGGTACCGGCGGCGAAACCCAGGGAACAGGCGAATTCCACCGACCACGGAGTGGTTCCGGCCAGATGTACCTCGCTGCCGGCCGCGCGCAGGAACAGCGCGGTCAGCAGGCCGATCGTGCCCGGGCCGAGCACGAGGACCCGCTCCCCTGCCGCGGCACGGGCCGCGCGGAAGGCGTTGCCACCCGGCTCGACCAGCGCACCGAGTGCCGGGTCGAGCCCGGCGGGGAGCTCGTGCACCGAGGTGACCGGGACCGCGAGCTGCTCGGCCAGCGCACCGTGCCGGCCGCCGCGGATGCCGACCTCCTGCCGCTGCGCGCACACATGCTGGTGCCCGCCGAGGCAGCTGCGGCACCGGCCGCAGCCGAGCATCGTGTCGCCCGTGACGCGGCGGCCCAGCCAGGCGCGGTCCACCCCGGCACCGGCCGCGGACACCGTGCCGCACCACTCGTGCCCGAGGCGCATCGGGTAGCGGGCGTGCCCTTCGGCGAGGTACTGCATTTCGCCGGTGAAGAACTCGACGTCGGTGCCGCACACCCCGGCCCGTTCCACATCGACCACGACCTCGCCGGGCGCGGCAACCGGCTCGGGCACCTCGGACACCCCGGCGACCCCGGGGCCGGTCACGACGAACGCTCTCATCCGCGGGATGGTAGCCGGGTTCAACGCTCGCGCAGGTACTCCGCGGTCCCCGGGTCAGCCGGGAAGAACGATTCGATCACCAGCTCCGCGACGGTCACGTCCAGCGGAGTGCCGAACGTGGCGATCGTGCTGAAGAAGGTCAGCTCGGCGTCGCGGTGCCGGTATCGCAGCGGCACGAAGATGTCGCCCGGGCCCGGGATCTCCACCTCGGGCACCGGCTGTGCGCACGGGTACCCGCGCAGTTCGGTGAGCAGCTCGGCGAGCACCGGGTCCGCGGTCTGCTCGACCTGGCGGCGCAGCCGGCCGAGCAGGTGCGCCCGCCACTCCCCCAGGTTCAGCACGTGCGGCGCCATGCCTTCCGGATGCAGGGTGACGCGGAGGACGTTGACCGGGCCTTCCAGCAGCTCGGGGGTAACCGCCTCGGTGAGCAGCGCGAGGCTCCGGTTGGCGTCGACCAGGTTCCAGGACCGGTCGACCACCGCCGCCGGGTACGGATCGTGGCCGGCGAGCAGCCGCCGGACCGCTTCGCGTACCACCGCCATCTCCGGTGCGGCGAGTCCCGCTTCGCCGTACGCCGGGGCGTAACCCGCCGCGAGCAGCAGCCGGTTGCGCTCGCGCAGCGGGACATCGAGGTGCTCGCCGAGGCGCAGCACCATGTCGCGGCTGGGCCGGGAACGGCCGGTTTCGACGAAGCTGAGGTGGCGCGTCGAGATCTCCGCGGAGATCGCCAGATCGAGCTGGCTGATCCGGCGCCGGTCGCGCCATTCCCTCAGCAGCTCGCCGACGGGCGCCTTCACCGTAGTGGTCACTCCGCAGACGCTACGGCCTGCTGTATGCGGTGACCATTACCTCGTGGGTAACGGCCACCGCACCGCCCGAGCACGCCGGAATCATTACCTGCCGGGTAATCGACCCGGCGCGTGGGCTCGGCCAGGCTGTGCCGCAGAAACCGTTACCGAACAAGGAGAATCCCGATGTCCGAGGCTTTGCAGCTCGCCCACCGCTACCTCGCCGTGTGGAACGAGACCGACGCGAGCCGCCGCCGTGCGCTGATCGCCGAGGTCTTCACCCCGGACGCGTCCTACACCGATCCCCTCGGCACGGCCACCGGCCACGACGCGATCGACGGTTTCATCGCCGGCGCACAGGAACAGTTCGCCGGGCTGGTGTTCAGCCTGCCCGCCGAGCCGGACGCCCACCACGACCTGGCCCGCTTCCAGTGGAACCTGTGCACCCCGGCGGCCCCGGACCCGCTGGCGATCGGCTTCGACGTGATCGAACTGGCCGACGGCCGGATCACCAAGGTGCACGGCTTCCTGGACAAAGTCCCGGCCTGAGCCGCGGTTGGGCACCGGGCAGCTGGTCCTGGCCCGGACTCCGACACAGGTTCCGGCGGCGGGCGGCACTTCGTCCGCCGCCGGGGCACCAGGTTGTGGCGGCGTGCATTTCGACTGCCACTCTTCGATCCGGCCTCGCGGGTGGATCTGGCCGTCCCTCATCCGCCCGGTCCAGACCACGAGAAGAGGTTCAAACCACTGCCTGAGAGGTTCCGGGGAGGACTTGTTCCTTCGGCGCCGAGCTCGTGGATACCGGCTCCGTCTCTCGCGCGCGGAATCGTCGACCGCGCGTTCAGTCCAGCCGCACGCCGCGGGCGGCGATCATCCGGTGCGGCGGGCGTTGCGGCGCTGGGTCAGCTCGTCCGGGACGACGGCCTCGACGACGCCGCCGTCCGCGCGCTCGGCGGGGAACTCGTGGATCGTGCCGTTGATCTCCTGCATCGCACCGCTCACCGCGATGCCGAACACGCCCTGCCCACCCTGCAGCAGATCGACGATCTCCTCCGGCGAAGTGCACTCGTACACCGTGGTGCCGTCGGAGAACAGCGTCACCCTGGCCAGGTCCCGTACCCCGCGTACCCGCAGGTGCTCGACCGCGACGCGGATGTTCTGCAGTGAGACGCCGGTGTCCAGCAGCCGCTTGACGACCTTGAGGACCAGGATGTCCTTGAACGAGTAGAGCCGCTGCGAACCGGAACCGTGCGCGGTGCGGATGCTCGGCGCGACCAGCTTCGTGCGCGCCCAGTAGTCCAGCTGACGGTAGGTGATCCCGGCGATCTGACAGGCCGCGGGCCCGCGGTAGCCGACCAGCTCGTCGGGCAGTGAGGCGTCGGGGAACAGCTCGCCCTGCTCGCCGCCGGCGACACGTTCGGGCGGCCTCTCCGGACTACCAGCCTCGACCACGCAAGCCTCCCCTCGCCCGACCTCGTCGGCCGGCGAACACAGCCGGCCGGACCCAGGAGCGGGATCGGCCGGGGAGCACCGCCACGACCGCACGCGGTCGGCGAATCACATCGTGGCGATTTACCGCCTTCGACGGTAAGGCCGCGCCGCGGGCCGGTCAACGCGACGCGCGGCGCACCTCAAGCCGGTGTCGAGAGTTGGCCCGTTCGCCGTACGGGATGACACGTATTACTCATACGTGTTACTTTTTACTCATGCAAGTAACCCAGAACAGTCAAGCCGAACTCGGCCTGAGCATCACCGAGGCCACCACGCGGGCGCAGATCATCGGGGCGACGATCGCGACGATCGCCGACCACGGCTACGCGCGCACCACGTTCGCGCGCATCAAGGAACGCGCCGGGCTGAGCAGCACCCGGCTGATCTCCTATCACTTCACGAACAAGGCCGGCCTCATGCAGGCGGTGCTGAGCACTGTGGTCGAGACCAAAACGCAGTATCTGCAGGAGCGCAGTACCGGCATCGACCCGGGCGACCGGGCCGCGAACCTGCGCGCCTACCTCGAAACATCGGTGGCGTTCCTGCGCGACTACCCCCAATGCGTGCGGGTGCTGGTCGAAATGGCCGCCCACACCGACGACCACGACGGCTGGTCGATGACCGGCGTGATGCTCAGCCAGGTGCGCACCGGATTCGTGCAGCGGCAACTGGAGCAGGGCCGCCGGGAGGGTGCCTTCGGCGACATCTCCGCGGAGGTGGTCGCACTATCGATCGCCCACGCCGTCGACGGGGTCGCGGCCGCCTACGCGGCCGACCCGTCGATCGACCTCGACCGGTACGGCCGCGAACTGGCGGATTTGTTCGAACGCGCCACCGCCCCACGATGACCTCGTGCCTCGGTCACGGCGGCGGTCTTCCCGGCGGGCAACTCCATCGCCGGGAAGCCCACCGCCCGCGGCGCTACGTCACGACACTGCCTCGCCTACACCCGGAATCCGGCCTGCGGCCCATCGTCCGAGTGACCTGGCCCGCAGCTCATGGCCAGCGCGGTCGAGCGAAAATCCCGCCTGCGCCATCCGGGAGACCCGGGCCAGTCGAACCGCAGCTGGCATCCGGGAAGCGGCGACCCACGCCTGGCCGGCGGGAGGGTCAGGTGTCGGCGCCGCGGAAGTCTTCCGGGGAGACCGAGTCGAGGAACTCGCGGAACTTCTCGACCTCGTCCTCCTGCTCGTCCGGGATGATCAGGCCCGCCTCCTCCAGCACCGCGTCCACGGCGTGGATGGGCACCCCGATCCGCAGCGCCAGCGCGACCGAGTCGCTGGGGCGCGCGGACACCCGGATGTCACCGTCGAAGACCAGTTCGGCGAAGAACGTGCCTTCCTTGAGGTCGGTGATCACGACCTGTTCCAGCTCCCGGCCGAGCGCGCCGATGACCTCTTTGAGCAGGTCGTGCGTCAGTGGCCGGGCGGGTCGGACTCCCTGCTGCTCCAGTGCGATGGCGGTGGCTTCGACCGAGCCGATCCAGATCGGCAGGTACCGCTCGCCCTCGGTCTCCCGCAGCAACAAGATCGGCTGATTCGCGGGCAGTTCGACCCGCACTCCGACGACGCGCATCTCGCTCATCGGGCTTCGCCTCCCTCTCGTGCACACGGGCTGCAGCGCTTGCGACGTACTCGCGCCGTTGCCTCCGACGCTACCCGTCATCCGGGCGCTGTGCTCGCTCGTGGCGGACATTCTCGGTTCGCGGCGCCGCAAACCGTCTCTCACGGTACGGCATACGGCGGCGAACATTCAGGCATTGACAGGTGCGGCGAACCGGTTCTCACCGTGCGGGAGCCCGGGCTCAACCGCCGGCGACCCCGCGGATGCCGGCCTTCACGAGCAGCGTGTGCAACGTGACCGACAGCGCGGCGAGCTCCCGGACCACCTCGTCCGCGCGGGCTTTGGCGTCCGTGTCACGATGCCGGTACATCGGGGTCACGATCTGCTCCAGCAGGCCCACCTCGCGGTCGGCGGCGGCGCGGAAGGCACGCAGGTGCCTCGGCTCGATCCCGAATTCGGTCAGCGCCCGCGCGGTCCGCGCGATCGGCACCGCCTCCGGCCCGAAGAACCCGGCCGGACCGGGCCGCAGCAGGCCGTACTGGCACAGCTGCCCCAGTACCTGCTCGTCGATCCCGGCCTGCTCCAGCAGGTCTTCCTGGGTGAGCCGGGCATCCGGGCCGGGCTCGAAGTCCGCGGCGACGGGCAGTCCGCCGGAACTCGGATCACCCAGCGGGACGAGCCGGCGCGGCAGCCGCGGTGCCGGCTCGTCCGGCGCGGTCCCGGCGTCCGCGGCGTCCAGCTGCTCCTTGATGACCTTCAGCGGGAGGTAGTGGTCGCGCTGTGCGGACAGCACGAACCGCAGGCGCTCCACGTCGGCCGGCGCGAACTGCCGGTATCCCGAGGGCGTACGGCCCGGCCGGACCAGACCTTCCGCTTCCAGGAACCGGATCTTGGAGATGGTGACATCGGGGAAGTCGCCGCGCAGCTGCGCGAGCACCGCCCCGATGCTCATCCCGTCGCGCCGGGCCTGGTCACGACCGGGCTGGCCGGCCGCCGTCACTGTGCCCCCTGGCCCCCGTGGCCCGGGCCGGTCAGGAAGACCAGGCGGAACTTGCCGATCTGCACCTCGTCACCGCCGGCGAGCACGGCCTGGTCGACCGGCTCCCGGTTGACGTAGGTGCCGTTGAGGCTGCCGACGTCGATCACGACGAATTCGCCGCCCTCACGCCGGAATTCGGCGTGCCGGCGGGAGACCGTGACGTCGTCGAGGAAGATGTCGCTGTCCGGATGCCGTCCCGCGCTGGTGGTGTCGCGGTCCAGGAGGAAACGCGACCCCGCGTTGGGTCCGCGCTTGACGACCAGCAGGGCGGAACCCGGCGGCAGGGCGTCGACGCCCTGTACCGGTGCCTCCGCGGCCGGCCCGGACTCCTGGCCTTCGACATCGGCCAGGAAATCGGCCCGGAAGACAGAGGTCCGCTCCGGAGACTGCTCCGGGGGAACGCCGGGCCCGTCGTTCGTGCTCACCTGAGCTCTCCTCTACACAAGATGTTGCCATCGACCAAGAACGTGTGGCTGTCAACGTACCGTGCCTGATCGGTCCGGGACCTCGCGGCTCCCCCGAAACCCTCAGCCCTGCACGAGCGCCCGGTACGCCTCGGCGTCGAGCAGCGTGTCCGGGCTCGCGGGGTCTGCGGGCCGGAGGTCCACCAGCCACCCTTCGCCGTACGGATCGGAGTTGATCAGCTCCGGCGATGCGACGACCGCGTCGTTGACCGCGACGACCTCGCCGGCCACCGGCGCGAACAGCTCGGACACGCTCTTGGTCGATTCGACCTCGCCCAGCGCGTCCCCCGCGCCGAGCTGCCTGCCCACCTCGGGCAGGTCGACGAACACCACGTCGCCGAGCTGGTCCTGGGCGTACTCGGTGATGCCCACGCGCACGAGCGAGCCTTCCCGGGCGACCCACTCGTGTTCCTCGGTGTAGCGCAGCTCTTCCGGAGTGGTCAAGGCCCTCCCCTTCCTGGTGCCGGACTTCCTGGCCGGTCATCTTCCCTCACCGCGTGCGCATCGCGCGCACCGCCTGTACCACGTACAACACCCCTGACCAGAGGTAAAGCACCCCACCCCAGATCATGAACGCGTACGCGATCGGCCGCGCGACCGCGGCGACCGTGGAACCGCCCTGGGTGAGCAGCAGGAACGGGAACGCGTACATCAGCACGAACGTCGCGCCCTTGCCGATGTAGGTCACCTCAGGCGGAGAGAACCCGCCGCGGCGCAGCACGAGCACGCAGATCCCGAGCACCAGCTCCCGCAGCACGAGCGGCACCACGACCCACCACGGGATGATGTCGCGCAGCAGGAAGGCGACGAGCGTGGCGAGGATGTAGAGCCGGTCGGCGGCCGGGTCGAGCAGCGCCCCCAGCCGCGACATCTGGTCGAGCCAGCGGGCGAGCTTGCCGTCCAGCCAGTCGGTGAGCGCGGAGAAGATGAGCACGCCGAGTGCCCAGCCGTCCGCCTTCGGCCCGAGCAGCAGCCACAGGAACACCGGGACTCCGGCGAGCCGCAGCAGGGACAGCAGGTTGGGGACGTTGAGCGCCTGCCGCCAGAGGGAGGGCTCGGTCTTGGGCTCGGGGACCGTGGTCACGCGTTCAGCCTAGAGTGACCGTTCCGGGCCCGGACGCAGCCGTCCCCACGGAAACAGGCCGCCGAGTCGCGCGGGGCCACTCAGCGTGCGAAGAAGTCCAGCGCGGCCTGCTTGAACCGCCTGCTGGACACGGCGTTGAAGTGGTTGCGCCGCTCGAGCGAGACGAACGGAGCGTCCATCGACGCGGCGAACTCCGGGGCGTCCACGGCCACCTCGTCGGTTTCGCCCGCCGCGAACAGCACCGGGCACGGCGGCGCACCCTCGAGCCGGTGACCGGCCACGGCGTCCGCGCAGGCTTCGAGATCGCCGCCGGACAGCGCGGCCTGGACGCGGGCCAGGTCCGCCCGGTCGACGGCCGCGCCGCCGATTCCGCCGAGCGCCAGCCTGCCGATCCGTCCGGGCGCGAGGCGGGCCAGCTCCCAGCCCACGAGGCCGCCCATCGAGTACGTGACCGCGTCCACTTCGGACAGTCCGGCCTCGTCCAGTACGGCCAGGACGTCCCGCGCCAGCCCCCGCGGCGAGTACCCCGACGCCGGCCTGCCGCTCTGCCCGTGTCCACGCAGGTCGACCAGCACGTGGCCGCTGTCCTGCACGGCACGCACCCATCCGGTGCGTACCCAGGTGCTGTCGCTGTCGGAGGCGAACCCGTGCACGAACAGCACCGGACGCGGACCGGGGGCGGTGTCGTACCAGAGCTTGGACCCGTCTGCCGCGGTGGCGAACACGGCTCAGTCCTCGGGCAGGGTCAGCCGGACCCGGCGTTCGGGCTTCTTCTCTTCCGGCACCGTGCCGACGATCCCGGCCCGCTCGTCGTCCACGGTGAAGGTGACCAGCGGTTCGCCGACCGCCAGCTCCTCGTCCGCGCCGACGTGCAGCCGCGTGACCCGGCCCGACTGCGGCGACGGGATCTCGACCGCCGATTTGGTGGTCTCCAGCTCGACGAGCGGGCTGTTGCGCTCGACCCAGTCGCCCTCGGCCACGAGCCATTCCAGCACCCGGGCGCTGATCAGGCCCTCGCCGAGGTCGGGCAGGGGAAAGGTCGCTTCAGCCACGGCGGTACTCCAAGGTCTTCTGGACGGCGGTGAGGACACGGTCGGCGCTGGGCAGGTACTCGTCCTCGAGCACACCGGAGGGATAGGGCACGTCGAAGCCGGTGACGCGCTGGACCGGCGCGCGAAGCTCCGCGAAACACCGCTCGGTGATCAGCGTGGACACCTCGGCGCCGAGCCCGGCGGTCAGCGGTGCCTCGTGCACCACCACGGCACGGCGGGTGCGGGCCACCGATTCCGCGAGTCCGGCCGCGTCGATCGGCTTGAGCCACCGCAGGTCCACCACCTCGAGTTCGACCCCGTCCTCGGCGGCGAGTTCGGCGACCTGCAGGCAGCGCGCGACCATCGCACCCCACGCCACCAGCGTCGCGTGCTTGCCCGGCCGCACGACCCGGCTGGTCCCGGCCGGGAGCGTTTCGGCAGGCGCGGTCGGGTCGAACGCCTCGCGCTGCCAGTACCGCGACTTCGGTTCCAGGAAGATCACCGGATCCGGATCGGCGATCGCCTGCCGCAGCAGGTGGTAGCCCTCGGCGGGCGTGGACGGCGAGACCACCTTGAGCCCGGGTACGTGCGCGAACAGCGCCTCCAGGCTCTCGCCGTGGTGCTCCGGCGCCTTGATGCCGCCGAAACTGGGCAGGCGCAGCGTGATCGGCATCGCGTGCACCCCGCGGCTGCGGTAGTGCATACGGGCGACCTCGTTGACGATCTGGTCGATCGCCGGGTAGCAGAACCCGTCGAACTGGATCTCCGGCACCGGCCGCCACCCGGCCATCGCCAGCCCGACCGCCATGCCCATGATCCCGGCCTCGGCCAGGGGCGTGTCGAACACGCGCTGCTCGCCGAACTTGGCACGCAGCCCGTCGGTCACCCGGAACACCCCGCCGAGCGTGCCGACGTCCTGCCCGAAGACGAGCACCCGGTCGTCGTCCTCGCACGCGTGGCACAACGCGAGATTCAGGGCCTGCTGCAAGGAGAACTCAGACATCCAGGGACTCCTTCCACACCCGCTGCTGCTCCAGCAGCGCCGTCGTGGGCTCGCGGTAGACGAACGAGAACAGCTCCTCGGCAGGTCGTGGTGTGAGCTCGAGCAGTCCCTTCCGGACCTGCTCGACCACCTCGTCCGCGTGCCGTTCGGCTTCGGCGACTTCGACCTCCGGCAGCCGTCGCGCGGCGCGAGCGATCGGGTCGCGCTCGCTCCAGGCCCGCTCGTCGGCCAGGCTGCGGTAGCGGCCGGGATCGTCGGAGGTCGAGTGCGGTCCGAGGCGGTAGGTCATCGCCTCGATCACCGTCGCCCCGCCGCCGTCGCGGGCCCGGTCGAGCGCGGCCCGCGTCGCCTCGAACACCGCCTCGACGTCGTTGCCGTCGACCCGGACGCCTTCGAGGCCGTAGCCGGCGGCGCGGGCAGCCACCGAGCCGCCGGCGACCTGTTGCGTGGTCGGCACCGAGATCGCCCAGCCGTTGTTCTGGCAGAAGAACACCACGGGCAGCCGGTAGACGCCGGCGAAGTTCATCGCCTCGTGCACGTCGCCCTGCGAGCTCGCCCCGTCGCCGAAGTACGTGATGGCCGCGCCGCCGGTTTCGTCCAGCTTCGCGCCCATCGCCCAGCCCACCGCATGCGTGACCGGTCCGCCGACCACCGCGTTGAACGGCGCGAGCCGCGCGGCCTGCGAGTCGTACATCCCGCCGTGCCAGATGTTGAGGTGCGTCGAGAGGTAGGCGACGAGATCGACGTCCATCGCGACCGCGACGCCGAGCTCGCGGTAGGTGGGGAAGGCGAAGTCGCGGGTCAGATCCAGGGCGGCGGCACTGCCCACCTGGGCGGCCTCCTGCCCCTTCGCCGGGGCGTACGCGGGAAGCACGCCCTGGCGCTGCAGCGCGATCGCTTCTTCGTCAATCCGCCGCGCGAGCAGCATCGAGCGGTGCAGCCGGCGAAAGCTCACATCGTCCATGCACGAAGCTTCCGCAGACCGGGCCGGACTGTGCAAGTGTCCCTGTTTCAGCTGGTCACTTTGCACGATCCGGCAAGCGATCACCGGTGTTCACTGGACACTGTGTCCAGCGGGCTCCCGCGCCGTTCACCGTGCGACGCGGGGCCGGATCGTCAGCTCGCGCGGCGGTGACTCCAGCCACGGCGCTTCAGCTCGGCGGTCCGCAGGGCTTCGGGGCGGCCCCGGCCGTCGCGGCCGACCCAGCGGTGGCGGCCGGTGCCGGTCTCCAGGACGTACGGACGGCCACTGCACCACACGACACTGCACGGCGCGGTGGGCGGTTCGGTCGGCTGCGGGGTGGTGGCGGCTTCGGTGCTCATACTGTGTGCGGCTCGTGCTTCCTGACGCTGAACGGCGCGTCGACGGTGGGTTCGGGGATCCGGGCGCAGCGGGTGCGTCCGTCCGGTATTTCGGCACCGGCCCGGCTCGCGTTAACGAACCGGGCCGAGATTCGTCCGATCGATTCGCCCGGGCAGCACGGGATTTCACGATGTGAAACCATCCGTATGTCCACTGTAGACGAACGGCGGCGCGCCGGTCCCCCGCCGCTGCCGGGGTGCGGTCCGCTGACGGGCGACAATGGCGTCCAGACCCCGGCGAAAGGACCCCGGTGCGCCCGTCGAAGATCGTGTCCGGCCCGTTCTGCGCGGCCGCGCTGCTGCTCGCCTGCACCGCCTGTTCGGGGGATCCAGCCCCGCCGACGGCGGCTCCTCGGGCACTGTCCGCAACCACCGCCGCGCCGTCGCCGAGCACGCACGCCCCTCCCCCGCTGCCCGCGACGGCGGAGCCCACCCCGAAACCGACTGGGAAACCCACCACCACACCGGGCACCGCGAAGGCGTCCGCCGCACCGGCTCCCGGCACCTGCGGCACGGTGACCGCGGCCAGCGGGCTCACCCTCTACGTCTACGACCCGGAAACGGTGCCGTGCGGGCAGGCGCTGACGCTGGTCAAGGACTTCCACGAGGCCATCACCGGCCGGCAGGGCTCCGGCTCGAACGAGGCCGTGGACGCGACCGTCGACGGCTGGCGGTGCACCTCCGGCCCACCCTCCGCGCAGGGCGGCACCACCTGCGACAAGGGCGCGCAGACGGTGTTCGCCGCGGTGGTGCCTGCCGAATAGCCCGGCACCACCGCGGTCAGGACGTCAGGGAGTCAGGACTTCAGGTCCGGGAAGTCGTCCTCGCGGAACTCCTCCGCGGGCCGCTGCCCCTCGTGTTCCCGTCCGCGCAGCTCGACCCGGCGGATCTTGCCGGAGATCGTCTTCGGCAGCTCGGCGAACTGCAGCCGCCGGATCCGCTTGTACGGCGCGAGATGCTCCCGCGCGTAGGCGAAGATCGCCCGCGCGGTGGCGGCGTCCGGCTCGTGGCCGACGGCGAGCACGACGTAGGCCTTGGGCACCGCCAGCCGGATCGGATCCGGCGCCGGCACGACCGCGGCCTCCGCGACCGCCTCGTGCTCGAGCAGCACGCTCTCCAGCTCGAACGGCGAGATCCGGTAGTCGGACGCCTTGAACACGTCGTCGGTGCGCCCGATGTAGGTGAGGTAGCCGCGTTCGTCGATCGAGCCGACGTCGCCGGTGTGGTAGTAGCCGCCGGAGAACGCGGCCGAGGTGCGCTCGTCGTCATCGGCGTACCCGGCCATCAGGCCCACCGGCCGGTGCTCGAGGTCGAGGCAGATCTCGCCCTCCTGCGCGCGCTCGCCGCTGACCGGATCGACCAGGGCCACCACGAATCCGGGCAGCGGCCGTCCCATCGAGCCCGGTACGACGTCCTGGCCCGGGGTGTTGGCGATCTGCACGCTGCTCTCGGTCTGCCCGAAGCCGTCGCGGATGGTCCGGCCCCAGGCCTTCTCGACCTGCTCGATCACCTCGGGGTTGAGCGGCTCCCCCGCGCCGACGACCTTCCGCGGCGGCGTGCGCAGCGCGCCGAGGTCGGCCTGGATCAGCATCCGCCACACCGTCGGCGGCGCGCAGAAGCTGGTCACGCCGCAGCGGTCCATCTGTGCCATCAACGCGGCCGCGTCGAAGCGCGTGTAGTTGTACAGGAACACCGTCGCCTCGGCGTTCCACGGCGCGAACACGTTGCTCCAGGCGTGTTTGGCCCAGCCCGGCGACGAGATGTTGAGGTGCACGTCGCCCGGTTCCAGCCCGATCCAGTACATTGTGGACAGATGGCCGACCGGATAGGACACCTGGGTGTGCTGGACCAGCTTCGGCTGCGCGGTGGTGCCGGAGGTGAAGTACAGCAGCAGCGGGTCGGCCGCGGCGGTGACACCGGCGGGGGCGAACTCCGCTGGCTCGGCGTAGGCGGTCGAGTAGGCGTGCCAGCCGGGCACCGGCTCACCCACCGCGATCCGCGTGTAGTCACCTTCGACGCCGGCGAACTTCTCCGCGTCGGCCGAGCGCACCACGACGTGCCGGGCGTGCCCGCGGGCCACCCGGTCGGCCAAGTCCGCCGGCCCGAGCAGGGTGGAAGCCGGGATGATCACCGCGCCGAGCTTGATCGCGGCGAGGATGGTCTCCCACAGCTCGCCCTGGTTGCCCAGCATCAGGATCAGCCGGTCACCGCGGGTGACGCCGAGCCGGCGCAGCCAGTTCGCCACGCGGTCCGAGCGCTGCGCCATCTCCGGGTAGGTCCAGCGGTTCTCGGTGCCGTCCTCCTCGACGATCCACAGCGCGTACCGCTGCGCGTTCGCCGGATCGCGGGCCACCACGTCGAACCAGTCCAGTGCCCAGTTGAACTCCGCAGGCCGTGGCCAGGCGAAGTCCCGGTAGGCGGTGTCGTAGTCCTCCCGGTGCGCCAGCAGGTAGTCGCGCGCCTCCCGGAACGTCCGGTGGCCCGCCGAAGCGCCGTTGCTCACGTCGTACCCTCTCTCACTCGCCCTTGAACTCGGGTGCGCGGCGCTCCAGGAACGCCTGGATCGCCTCCTGCAGATCCTTGCTCGGCAGGAACGCGGAGTTCCACGCCGCGACGTACCGCAGGCCCTCGGCGACCTGCCGTTCGGTGTTGGCGGCCAGCACCTGCTTGGTGCCCTGCACGACCAGCGGCGGGTTGTCCGCGATCTCCGCGGCCAGTTCACGCGCCTTCGCCAGCAGGGTGTCCTGGTCCGGGTACACCTCGTTGACCAGGCCGATCCGCTCCGCCCGTGCGGCGTCGACGTCCTTGCCGGTCAGCGCCAGTTCGCGCACGTGGCCCTCGCCGATGATCGAGCCGAGCCGCTGCAGGCTGCCGATGTCCGCGACAATGGCGACCTTCACCTCGCGCACGCTGAACTTCGCGTCCGCGCTGGCCAGCCGGACGTCCGCGGCGGTGATCACGTCGACGCCGCCGCCGATGCACCAGCCGGACACCGCGGCGATCACCGGCTTGCGGCAGGCGGCGATGGAGCTGACCGCGTCCTGCAGCCGGCGGACCTCGCCGTGGAACTCGGTACGCGGCCCGGCCAGCGCGTCCCCGGCGAGCAGCGGTGCCCAGCTGCCCATCATCGCGGGCAGGTCGAGGCCATAGGAGAAGTGCTTGCCGCTGCCGGTCAGCACCACCGCGCGCACCCGCGGGTCGGCGTCCAGCGCGGCGAACACCTGCGGCAGTTCGCGCCAGAAGTCGGGCCCCATGGCGTTGCCCTTGCCGGGGCCGAGCAGCCGGACCTCGGCGACCGGACCGTCGAGGCCGACTTGGAGGGAGACCAGCTCGGGCAGGCCGGCGACGGGCTGGGTGGCATCAGGTGCGCTCATGCGGCCATCTTGACTCATCCGGCCCGCCCCGGCTCATCCGGTTGACACTGTGCCAACTGACACCGTGCCAACGCGGCCGGGGGATGCTTTCCTGGAGATCCACCGAACGCGGCCCGCCCGCACCGGCGAAAGGCAGGTGACATGCCCCCGTCTCCGACCCCGGCTTCGATCCCCGCTTCCGCACCCGCCGAGGACGTGCTCGTCCCGGTTCCCGGCGAGCCCCGGCGGACCCGGCCGATCGAGCTGTCCGGCTCGTTCCGCCACGACGGGCACCGGCTGTGCTACACCGAATTCGGCCACGGCGAACGGGTCGTGGTGCTGATGCACGGCATCATGTTCACCCGGCGGATGCACGCGCCGCTCGCGCGCCGGCTGGCCCGCGCGGGCTTCCGCGTGATCACTCTCGATCTGCTGGGGCACGGTGACTCGGACCGGCCGACGCAGTCGTGGCGTTATTCGATGCCGGCCTTCGGCGAGCAGGCCCTGGCGTTGCTGGACCACCTGGCTCTGCCCGACGCGGTCGTCGGCGGCACCTCACTGGGCGCGAACGTGGCGCTGGAGGTCGGCGTCCGCGAGCCGGAGCGGGCGCGGGGACTGCTGGTCGAGATGCCGGTGCTGGACAACGCGATCGTGGCGGGGCTGCTCACCTTCTCGCCGCTGCTGTTCGCCGCGCGGTTCCTGCCGGTGACCGTACGCGGGGTCGCGGCCGCGGCGAACCTCGTCCCGCACGGCAGCCAGTGGGTCGACGTGATCACCGACACGCTGTCACAGGAACCCGAGCCGATGGCCGCGCTGCTGCACGGGGTGCTGTTCGGCCGGATCGCGCCGCCGAAGTCGATCCGCCGCGGAATCACCACCCCGGCGCTGGTCATCGGGCACGAGGGCGATCCCATCCACCCGTTCGGCGACGCCGGCAGCCTGGCCGGTGACCTGCCGAACGCGGAGTTCGTCCAGGCCCGCAGCCCGGTCGAGCTCCGCTTCGACCCGAAACGGCTGACCGCGGCGATCCGCGACTTCGCGTTCCGCTGCTACCCGTCCTGAGCGCGGGCCCTCACGGCAGCTGCTCCCCGTCCTGAGCGCGGGTCAGGGCGGCGACCGGGCCGAACACGATCACCGCGGGCGGCCGTACCCCGGCGGCCGCGGCGTCCTCGACGATGCCGGTCAGGGTGGAGCGCAGTACGCGCTGGGTGCGCATCGTGCCGTCCTCGACGACCGCGACCGGGGTGTCCGCCGGCCGTCCACCCTCCAGCAGCGCCTTCGCGAACAGCGGCAGCCGTTCCACTCCCATCATGAGCACGATCGTGCCGCGCATCCGGGCGAGCGAGGACCAGTCGACGAGCGAGCGGTCGTCTCCGGGCGCGACGTGTCCGGAGACCACCACGACCTCGTGCGCCACGCCGCGGTGCGTCACGGGTACGTCCGCGACCGCGGGGACGGCGAAGGCGCTGGTGATGCCCGGCACCATGGTCACCGGCACGCCGGCCTCGGCGCAGGCCTGCACTTCTTCGAAACCGCGGCCGAACAGGTACGGATCGCCGCCCTTCAGCCGGACGACGAACTTCCCTTCGCGAGCCTTGTCGATCAGGGTGCGGTTGATCACGTCCTGGCTCGCCGCGCGCCCGTACGGAATCTTCGCCGCGTCCACGACCTCCACCTCGGGCGCCAGCTCGTCGAGCAGTTCACGCGGCGCCAGCCGGTCGGCCACGACCACGTCGGCACGCGACAGCAGCCGGCGGGCTCGAACGGTGATCAGGTCGGGATCACCGGGGCCACCGCCTACCAGGGCGACGCCGGGCATCTCCTGCTTCGAGGCAGCCTGTGCACGGTCATCGTCGACAGTGCCCGCGTGGAGACCGTCGAGGATGCTGTCCCGCACCGCGGCGGAGCGCAGTGGTTCGCCGCCCGAGAGCACACCGAAGAGCAATCCACCGTGCCGCCCGGTCGCCGGGGTCACTGCGCTTCCGGACTCACCCTCGTCCGCGCGTACGCAGAACACACGCGCCCGCTCGGCTTCCGCGCACACCGCGGCGTTCACCTCGGCACTGTCGGTGCAGGCGAGGGCGTACCAGGCCTCGGCGAGGTCGCCGTCGGCGTAGCCGCGCCGATGCCAGACGAGTTCGCCCGCGTCAGCCATCGCGCCGACCGCCGGAGTCGTGTGCGGCGAGACCAGCTCCACGCGCGCACCCGCGCGTAGGAGCCGTGGCAAGCGGCGCTGGGCGACCGAGCCACCGCCGACCACCACGACGCGGCGGCCGGCGAGCTGGAGGCCGGAAAGGTAGTGCGGGTCGTCCATGCCGGAAAGTCTGCCTGGTCACGACCCGCCCACCCGCACACCCCCTCCCGTGCGCCTCGTGAGTGCCGACGCCGAGGAGAACCGGCGTCGGCATTCACGAGGCAGGGGCGGGTCAGCGGGCGGACGAGGGGTACGGCAGCAACGCCATCTCGCGGGCGTTCTTGATCGCGGTCGCGACCTGCTTCTGCTGCTGCGGCGTCAGTCCGGTCACCCGCCGGGCGCGGATCTTGCCGCGGTCGGAGATGAACTTCCGCAGCAGGTCCGTGTCCTTCCAGTCGACCTCGGTGATCCGGGCGGCGTGCAACGGGTTGACCCGCCGCCGGGGCGGACGGTCGCGGTTCGGCTTCGGCATCGCGCTCACCAGCTCGACTTCGAGACGCCGGGCAGCTCGCCGTTGTGCGCCATCTGCCGCAGGCGGACGCGGGACAGGCCGAACTTCCGCAGATAGCCGCGCGGACGGCCGTCGGCGGTGTCCCGGTTGCGGATCCTGGTCGGGCTCGCGTCCCGCGGCATCCGCTGCAGCGCCACCACCGCGTCGGCCTTTTCCTCGGCCGACGAACCCGGCGAGGCGATCACCGCCTTGAGCGCGCGGCGCCGTTCCACGTACCGTGCGGCGATCACCTTGCGCTGCTCGTTCTTCGCGATCTTCGACTTCTTCGCCATCAGCGCTCTTCCTTGAATTCGACGTGCTTGCGCGCGACCGGGTCGTACTTGCGCAGGACCATCCGGTCCGGGTCGTTGCGGCGGTTCTTCGTGGTCACGTACGTGTAGCCGGTGCCGGCGGTGGACCGCAGCTTGATGATCGGCCGGATGTCGGTGCTCTTGGCCATCTAGAGCTTCACCCCCTTCGCGGCGAGTTCGGCGACCACGGCGTCGATGCCGCGTTTGTCGATGGTCTTCATGCCCTTCACCGACACCTTCAGCCGCACCGTCCGGCCGAGGCTCGGCACGTAGTAGCGGCGGCTCTGCACGTTGGGCTCCCAGCGCCGCGAGGTGCGGCGGTGTGAATGCGAGACCTGCTTGCCGTAGCCCGGCTTGCGGCCGGTGACCTGGCACACGGCTGACACGAACCCTCCCGAGTTGGTAGTGACATTCGTTTTCATCTACGCTGGGACTGTACCGCCCTCCGTCACCTGGAGTTCCCGTGCCCCTTCCTCCGCGTGTGCCGCTCGTCCTCGTGAGCGGCCTCGCCCCGGCCCGCAACGACGAGCTCGCCGCCCTGCTGCGTGCCGGTCCCGGCACCGCCGTCGTCCACCACGATCTGCGCCACATCGGCTCGGGTGTCGTCCGCCGCCGGCTCCGGCTCGGCAACCGCGACGAGCTGACCGCGCTGGAGCTCGCGCACGGCTGCGTGAACTGCACGCTGCGCGAGGACCTGCTGCCGCTGCTGCGGCGGCTGGCCCGGATGCCGCAGGTGGACCGCATCGTGGTCCGGCTCGACGAGGCGATGGAGCCCGAACCGGTGAGCTGGGCGATCCGGAACGTGCTCGTCGGCGACCGGCCGGTGATCCACGACGTCGAACCCGAGGCGGTCTGCACCGTGCTCGACTGCGCGAGCTGGCTCGCCGACGCGACCGGCGACGACCTGCTCGCCGAGCGGGGTCTGCAAGGCAGCCCGGAGGACGAGCGCACGCTCGCGCAGGTCGCGCTGTCCCAGGTCGAATCCGCGGACGTGCTCGTGCTGGCCGGCGCCGCCACGGATGCCTGGGGCGCGGCCAAGGCGTCGGCCGTACTGGACCGCGTGGCGCCGTCGGTGCCCCGGGTCGAACTCGGCCGGATCGACGCCGCCGGGCTGCTGGCCGCGGTCCCCGCGGACGCCCGCCGCGGCGCTGTCACCGATCTGCACGGCGCGTTGCTGCGCGGTGCGCCACCTCTGCACCCCGACTGCGGGATCGAACTGCTGACCTTCACCGCGCAGCGGCCGTTCCACCCGCAACGTCTGCACGACGCGATCGACGTACTGCTCGAAGGCGTCGTCCGCACCCGCGGCCGGGCCTGGGTGGCGAGCCAGCCGGACGTGGCGTTCTGGATCGAGTCCGCCGGCGGCGGGCTCGGCATCGGGCACGCCGGCCCGTGGCTCGCCTCGCCGGAGGGCCCGGACTGGGCCGAGGTCTCCCCCGAACGCCGCACGCTCGCGTCGTTGCGCTGGGACCCGGTGCACGGCGACCGCGCCCAGGAACTCGTGATCGTCACCGACCAGGCCACCCCGGACGAGGTCGAGGCCGCGCTGCGCGGCGCGCTGCTGACCGACGCCGAACTGGCCGAGGGGGAAGCCGTCTGGCGCGGCTACCCCGATCCGTTCGGCGACTGGCACGAAGACCCGTGCGACGCGACCGAAGAAGACGAAACGGACCGGCATGTCAACGCCGCCAACCGGAAGGACGAAACCCCGTGAAACCCGGCATCCATCCCGACTACCACCCGGTGGTGTTCAAGGACTCGTCGACCGGCGACGCGTTCCTCACCCGCTCCACCCTCACCTCCGAGCGCACCGTCGAATGGTCCGACGGGAACACCTACCCGCTCGTGCTGGTGGACATCAGCGCGTGGTCGCACCCGTTCTGGACGGGCAACCAGCGGATCGTCGACTCGGCGGGCCAGGTGGAGAAGTTCCACCGCCGCTACGGCCGCCGCCAGGCCGGGGGTGCGCGCTGATGGCCGTGCCGAAGCGGAAGACCTCGCGCAGCAACACCCGCAGCCGCCGGGCGCAGTGGAAGGCCGCGGTGCCGGACCTGGTGCCGATCGTGGTCGACGGCGAGCGGAAACTCGTGCCGCGCAAGCTCATCAAACACTTCCAGCGGCTCGAGCGGTGAGTGTCCCCGTCACTGTCCTTTCCGGATTCCTCGGCGCCGGGAAAACCACGCTGCTCAACCACATCCTCGCTCAGCGCGAGGGAGTGCGGGTGGCGGTGATCGTGAACGACATGAGCGAGGTGAACATCGACGCCGCCCTCGTGCGGGACGGCGTGTCCCGCACCGAGGAGCGGCTCGTCGAACTGACCAACGGGTGCATCTGCTGCACCCTGCGCGAGGATCTGCTCGACGAGGTGGCCCGGCTGTGCGCCGAGGGCCGGTTCGACCACCTGCTCATCGAGTCGAGCGGGATTTCCGAGCCGATGCCGGTCGCCGCCACGTTCTCGTTCCCCGGCGAGGACGGTGTGCCGGCGTTGACCGGCGCGCGGCTGGACACCATGGTGACCGTGGTCGACGCGGCGAACTTCGCCCGCGAACTGGCCGGCGGCGATTCGCTGGTCCAGCGCCGGCTCGATCAGTACGAGGGCGACGAACGCACGGTCAGCGACCTGCTGATGGACCAGATCGAGTTCGCCGATGTCCTGCTGCTCAACAAAACCGACCTCGTGCCGGGCACCGAGCGCGACCGGCTGATCGCGACGCTGCGGCGGCTGAACCCGTCGGCCGACGTCGTGCCCGCCGCGTTCGGCCGGGTCCCGCTGGACCGGGTGTTCGGCACCGGCCGCTACGACGCCGAGCGGGCACAGCAGGCCCCGGGCTGGGTCGCGGAACTCAACGGCGACCACGTGCCGGAGACCGAAGAGTACGGGATCTCCAGCGTGATCTTCCGCGCCCGCACCGCGTTCGATCCGGTGCGGCTCTGGGAGTTCGTGACCGAACGGCTGGACTCCGGCGAGTTCGGCACCGTCCTGCGGTCGAAGGGGTTCTTCAGCCTGGCCTCCCGGCCCGGCACGCTCGGCCTGTGGTCCCAGGCCGGTTCGGTGGCCCGGTTCGAACCGCAGGGCGTCGCCGGGGAGCCTCGTCAGGAGCTCGTGTTCATCGGCGTCGACCTGGCCGGGGACGCACTCCTGTCGGCCCTGGCAGGCTGCCTCGCCACGGCGCCCGCGACCGCCGATCCGTTTCCGGAGTGGGCACCGGCGCACGTCCACTGAGGACAGATATATGCCGTTCAAGCATGCGCGCTATGCGAATCATGCGTTGGACGCACCACCTTACGCGGCTTAGCTTCGGAGGGAGACGACCAAGGAGCAACGCAATGCCGATGACGAAGATCTACCTGCGAGAGGGCAGCGCGCCCGAGCACAAGCACGCCATCTCCGAAGCGATCCACCGGGCACTCGTCGAGGTCCTCGGCATCCCCGAGGACGACCGGTTCCACGTCTTCCACGAGCTGTCCGACGAGAACCTGATCTCCGCACCGGTCGCGTTCGGCCTGCCCCGCCGCCGGGAGGCCGTGGCCCTCCAGCTCTACTTCGGTCCGCGGCCGGTCGAGGTCCTCAACCGGCTCTTCGAGGCGCTGGTGTCCGGATTGACGAGCACTGCCGGACTGGAACGGCGCGACATCTACCTCAACGTGATCGAGTCCCCTTCGCCGAACTGGTGGGCGCAGGGACGCGTGCTCGATCCGGAAACGGGCTTCGACGTGCGGATCGCCTCGGACCACGTGCCCGAGGCGAGCTAAGCGATCGGCACCGCGGCCGCGGCCTCTCGCAGGCAGTCGCCGAGTGCGGTCACCTCGGCGGTGGCCGCACCCGGCAGGCGCGCCATCACCACGCGGCCGGCGACCGGCTCACCGTCGCGGACGCGGACGAGCCGCACGTTCGCCGGCACCAGGCCGGCCAGGTACGGCGGGATCGTCGTGGCCCCGTGCCCGGCGGCCACGAGGGTGAGCTTGCCGAGCCAGTCCCGCGCGACGTGGCTGACGGCGGGCCGCTGGGGCAGGGCCGGCCACACCCCCATGGCCGGTTCGCCCGTCGTCTGCGGGCTCGCGATCCACGACGTTCCGGCCAGCTCGGCCAGCGTCACCGTGCCGTCGAGGCCGAGGACCGAGCGCGCCGATACCGCCACCAACAGCTCCCCTTCGAGCAGCGTTTCCAGTTCCAGCGCGGGCTTCTCGTGATCGGGCAGCCGCTGCAACGCACGGGATGAAAGCACGGCCACGTGCATGGTCCCGGCTCGCACGCTTCGCGCGAGCGCCGGCGTGGATCCCTCGCGGGTGGTGATCTCCACCTCCGGCGCACGGTCGCGCAGCAAGGCCAGCGTCGCGGGCAGCAAGGCGGCTCCGAGACTCGTGAACACACCCAGGCGGATCCGGACCGTGTCCGGGGCGGCGCCGCGCATCCGGCCTTCGGCGCGGTCGAGCTCCTCCAGCGCGGACGACGCGTGCCGAAGCAGGACCGAGCCGGCCGCGGTGAGCCGCGCACCGCCGGCTGTCCGGTCGACCAGCCGGCTGCCCGCCGACCGCTCGAGCGCCGCGATCTGCCGGGACACCGCGGACTGGGTGTACCCGAGCGCCGACGCGGTCGCGGTGAACGAACCCGTCTCCGCGAGCGCCCGGAACGTCCGCAGCGCCGTCGAAGACCACTCCATGAGCGAACAACATACGCCGACGCGTGAGCAGACCGTTTCCGCATCGCGTCGAACGAAGGCACCACCCCGGACGGGTTGAGTGCCGGCGCCGACCTGGCCCACCGGCCCTCACCTGTTTCCGGGCGCCGGTGGCCTGAGGCATTTTTCCGTTTCGCGCGAGTTGATCAGCCCGGGTTTGCCAGTCTAGGTTGGCGATCGTGACGGATCGGCTGGCTGCGGAACCTGCCCGGCGCGGTCCGGGCCGCCGGTGACCGCGCCGGCCCGGACCGGGCGCTACAAGTGGGTGGCGTTGTCGAACACCACCCTCGGCGTGCTCATGTCGGCGCTCGACGGGTCGATCGTGATCATTTCGCTGCCCGCGATCTTCCGCGGCATCGGGCTCGATCCGCTCGCCCCGGCCAACATCGGCTACCTGCTGTGGATGATCCTCGGCTACCTGCTCGTGTCCGCGGTGCTGGTGGTGACCCTCGGCCGGCTGGGCGACATGTTCGGCCGGGTCAAGATGTACAACGTCGGGTTCGTGGTGTTCAGCGTCGCGTCCGTCGCCCTGTCGTTCGATCCGTTCCACGCGGCCGGCGGCGCGCTGTGGCTGATCGGTTGGCGGGTGGTGCAGGCCGTCGGCGGTGCCATGCTCACCGCGAACTCCGCGGCGATCCTCACCGACGCGTTCCCCCGCGAGCAGCGCGGGATGGCGCTGGGCATCAACCAGATCACCGCATTGGCCGGGCAGTTCCTCGGACTGGTCGCGGGCGGGCTGCTCGCCGAGATCGACTGGCGCGCGGTCTTCTGGATCAGCGTCCCGTTCGGCATTTTCGGGGCGGTGTGGTCGATCCGCAGCCTGCGCGAGATCAGCACCCCGCGCGCGGCGAAGATCGACTGGGGCGGCAACGTCACCTTCGCGGCCGGTACCGCGCTGCTACTGGCCGCGATCACCTACGGCATCCAGCCCTACGGCGGCGCGGCCACCGGCTGGGGCAGCCCCTGGGTGCTCGGCGGGATCGGTGCGGGAGTGCTGCTCCTGGTGGCGTTCTGCGTGCTCGAGACCAAGGTCGCCGCGCCGATGTTCCAGCTGTCGCTGTTCCGGGTCCGCGCGTTCACCGCGGGCAACCTGGCCGCGCTGCTCACCGCGATCGCGCGCGGCGGCCTGCAGTTCATGCTCATCATCTGGCTGCAGGGCATCTGGCTGCCCCTGCACGGCTACGACTACGAGAAGACGCCGCTGTGGGCCGGGATCTACCTGCTGCCGCTCACCGTGGGCTTCCTCATCGCCGGGCCGGTCTCCGGGTACCTGTCCGACCGGTTCGGCGCACGGCTCTTCTCGACCGGCGGGCTGGTCCTGGTCGCCGGCGCGTTCCTCGGGCTGCTCGCGCTGCCGGTCGACTTCAGCTATCCGGCGTTCGCGGCGCTGCTCGTGCTCAGCGGGCTCGGCCAGGGCATGTTCTCCGCACCCAACACCTCGGCGATCATGAGCAGCGTCGGCGACCACCAGCGGGGCGTGGCCTCCGGAATGCGCTCCACGTTCCAGAACTCCGGCACGTCGCTGTCCATCGGGGTGTTCTTCTCGCTGATGATCGCCGGGCTGGCCGGTTCCCTGCCGCAGACGCTCAGCAGCGGCCTGCAGGCGCACGGCGTTCCCGCGGACGTGGCCGCGCAGGTCGCGCAGCTGCCTCCGGTGAGTACCCTGTTCGCGGCGTTCCTCGGCAGCAACCCGGTCGCGCACCTGCTCGGCCCGGACGTGCTCGCCCGGCTCTCCCCCGGTGACGCTGCCGCGTTGACCGGCAAGGAGTTCTTCCCCCGGCTGATCTCCGGGCCGTTTCATTCCGGGCTCGTCACGGTGTTCACCGCGGCGACGGTGATGGCGCTGGTCGCCGCGCTGGCTTCGGTGTCGCGGGGGAAGCGGTACTTCCACGGAGAGAATCAGTAGGCGTCTCAGGGCGTGTACAGGGAACCGAGGAACTCCACCAGCAGCCGCTCACGCAGCGGCTCCGGCGCGGTCGCCAGCAGCGCGTTGATCGGTGCCATCCGCTCCGGCAGACCGCCATCGTCGCCGAGTAACCCGGCGGCCGCGAGCAAACCCGCGAACTGGTCCGCAGTCAGCGTTTCCGCGTCGAGCGCGGCCACGAACGCGGCGACCTCGGAGTCGATCCGGACCGCGCCGGCCTCGCGGGCGGCCGCGACCGACGCGCTCAGGTCCGCGAGGAATTCCGCCTCACTGCCGTGGTTCGCGGCGGTGACCGTGAGGTGCAGGTTCAGCGGCGAGCTGCCGTGCGCGAACTGCGGCTGCACGTACCAACCGCGCACCTTCATCTCATCCGCGACGGTGAACAGGTCGAATCCGTCGTTCTCAGCGGTGAAAGCGATCAGCGTCGAAGACGGGTCCCCCAGCACGCGTAAGCCGTCGATCGCGGCCACGCCGGACCGGATCCGGCCGACGGCCTCGCGCGTCACCTCGGCCAGCCGCAGATAGCCATCCTCGCCGAGGTGGTGCACCACGGCCCACGCGGCGGCGAGCGGGCCGCCCGACCGCGTGCTCTGCAAGGTCGGATTCAGCATCGTGTAGCCGGGCCACGCAGCGCTCGCGAAGTAGTGCGTCCGCCGCAGCTCGGCGTTCGCGTGCAGCAACACCGAAACCCCCTTGGCGCAGTAGGCGTACTTGTGCAGGTCCACCGAAATGCTCGTCACGCCGGGCACGCGGAAGTCGAAAAGCGGCACCTCCGCGCCGAGCTTCGCGAAGTACGGCAGCACCCAGCCGCCGATGCACGCGTCGACGTGCATCCGGACCCCGGCCGACGCGGCGGCCGCGGCGATCTCCGGGATCGGGTCCACCACGCCGTGTGCGTAGGAGGGTGCGCTGGCCACCATGAGCACAGTGGACTCGTCGATCGCGTCCGCCATCGCCGACGGCACGGCCCGAAACGTCTCCGGATCCACCGGCACCACGACTTTCCGCAGACCGAACAGGTGCGCCGCTTTGTGAAACGCGGCGTGCGCGGTTTCCGGCAGCACGATCGACGGCGAGCCGACCTCCGGCCGGGCGTCCCGCGCGGCGAGCACCGCCAGCAGGCACGACTCTGTGCCGCCCGAGGTGATCGCGCCGACCGTCTCCGCGGTGCCGCCGAGCAGCTTCGACGCACACGCGACGAGGTCGTTCTCCATCCGCAGCAGGCTCGGGAACGCGGTCGGATCCAGTCCGTTGGCGGAACTCGCCAGCGCGTGCGCGGCCGCCGCGACCTCGTCCACTTCGGACAGACCGCTGTCGTACACGTAGGCGAGGGTGCGCCCGCCGTGGGTGGGCAGGTCGCCTGCGCGCAGTTCACGCAGCCGCGCCAGTACGCCGGTCACGACCGGCCCCGCAGCACGGAACGGCGCAGCAGCGGGATGGCCGCCACGATCAGCACGGCAGGCAGCACCGACGAACCGATCGTGATCGCGGTGATCGCCGAACCCGGTTGCGCCCCGGTGGCGTCGGTGCTCGACACGTAGTCCCCCGCCTGCAGCACCAGCCCGAACAGGCCAGGACCGAGTGCCAGCCCGAGTGTTTCGGAGGCGGTCCACACCCCGGCCGTGATGCCCGCGCGGGTCTCCCCGGTCCGCTCCTCCTCGTCGGTGATCAGGTCCGGCAGGATCGCCAGCGGGAACACCGAGATCCCCGCGTAGCCGACGCCGGCCAGCGCGACGAACACCAGGGTGATCGCCAGCGGCAGGTCGTGGGCGAAGAACATCGCGACGAGGCCGGCGAAGAACGCCGCGGTCGCGATCCGGAACCCGGCGAGCTTGCCCCAGCGCGCACCCACCCGCGGCCACAGCGGCATGGTGATCAGCGCCGGCCCGACGAACGCCACGAAGATCACCGTGCGGTAGCCGGGATCGCCGAGCACGTGCTGGGCGAAGTACGGGATCGCGGCCAGCACCGTGCCGATGCCCAGCGCCTGGATGAAGTAGACCCCCAGCAGCCACCGGAACGGCCGCCACCGCGCGATGGTGCGGGCCAGCTCCCTCGTCCGGACGGTGTTCGGACGCAGCGAGCCGACCGGGGCGCCGCGCAGGCCGTAGTAGACGCCGAGGGTGGCGAGCAGGATGATCACGGCCATCACGAGCCCCATCACCCGGTAGCCGGCCACCCCGTCGAGCACATCGGTGATCGCCGGGGCACCACCGCCGGAGATCAGGATCGCCACCGCCAGCACGCCGATCCGCACACTGGTCAGCCGCGTCCGCTCGTCCGCGGAGTCGGTCAGCTCGGCGGGCAACGCGTTGAACGGCACCTGGAAGAAGGCGTACGCCGTGGCGCACAGGAAGAACACGACCACGACGTAGGCCGCGTCCAGCACCGGTTTGCCGAAGCCGGGGTGCGCGAACAGCGCCGCGAACAGGATGGCGACGCCGATCCCGCCCCGCAGCAGATACCGCCGCCTGCTGCCGGTGCGCACGAGGTCGGCGTCCGAGAGCCGGCCGGCGATCGGGTTGAACACCACGTCCCACGCCTTGGGCACGAACACGATGATCCCGGCCGCGGCGGCCGGCACCGCCATCGTGTCGGTGAGGTAGGGCAGCAGGAGCAGCCCGGGGACGGTGCCGAACGCCCCGGTGACGAACGAGCCGAGCGAGTAGCGGGAAGTCGTCCGGCGGGACAGCGTCGCCAAGGGTCCTCCTGGAAGGGCGGTCCGGCGGACGCCATGCCTGGCCCATCTCCGCCGGTGACCGCTAGGGGTCACCGACGAATCGTGCCACCGTCGTCCGGCACCTTCGGTACCGGCCCGTCCGCCCTCACGAGAGTGCGTCGGCGGCCTTGGCGAGTGAACCGGCGTCGCCGCGCAGCAGCAACGTGGTCACCACGGTGTCCTCCCAGGCGGCCAGCTCTTCGCGGATCTTCTCCGGCGGGCCGATCAGCGAGGTGTCCTCCACCAGCGACGTCGGGATCGCGGCCACCGCGTCCTCCTTGCGGCCGGCGAGGTAGAGCTCCTGCACCTGGTCGGCCACGTCGCCGTAGCCGAGCCGCGCGAACACGTCGTGGTGGAAATTCACCGCCTTCGCCCCCATTCCGCCGATGTAAAGCGCCAGCGCGGGTTTGATCCAGCTAGCCGCCTCCTCGACGTCCTCGTGCACGATGACCGGCACCGACGCGGCCACCTCGAAATCGGCGAGACCGCGCCGCGCGCCTTCCCGCGCGAAACCCTCTTCCAGTGCCGCGCGGTAGAACCCGTCGGCCTTGGGCGAGAAGAACAGCGGCAGCCACCCATCGCAGATCTCGGCGGCCAGCGCGACGTTCTTCGGGCCCTCCGCGGCGAGGTAGATCGGCAGATCGGCACGCAGCGGGTGCACGGTCGGCTTGAGCGGCTTGCCGAGCCCGGCCCCGCCCCGCAACGGGAGCTGGAAGAACTGCCCGTCCAGCGTCACCGGTTCCTCGCGGGCGAGGACCTTGCGGATCACCTCGACGTACTCCCGCGTGCGCGCCAGCGGTTTCGGGTACGGCTGCCCGTACCAGCCTTCCACCACCTGCGGGCCGGACGCGCCCAGCCCGAGCACGAACCGGCCGCCGGAAAGGTGGTCCATGGTCAGCGCGCTCATCGCGGTCGCGGTCGGCGTGCGCGCCGACATCTGCACGATGTTGGTGCCCAGCTTGACCCTGCTGGTCGAGGAACCCACCCAGGCCAGCGGCGTGAACGCGTCCGAACCGTAGGCCTCGGCCGACCAGACCGAATCGAACCCGAGCGCCTCGGCCTCGAGCACCGCCTCCAGCGCGCCCGGAATCGGCCCGCTGCCCCAGTACCCGAGGTGAAAGCCCAGCTTCATGCAACCCTCCTGTGGTGTGTCCCGAAGTCCGTGCAGGTTCCTTCGAGGGAACCAGAGTGCTTCACGGCACCTCCGGGCAGTAGTGCTCCGGCTTGCCGCGCTCGGCGAGCGGCGGCAGGTTCCTCCGTGGAGTCTCGACCAGCGGCGCGTCCGTGGCCCGCACGCCACGCGCACGGCGCCAGCCTGCCCGGGCCCGCGGATGGTAGCGGCGGTCGTGCGGGACGAGCCCGAACACCGCGTCGATCAGCTTCCCCGCCCGGCGGTGCACCCGCTCGTCACGGGCCGACCAGCGGTAGCCCAGCAGTTCGCGCACTTCCGGGTCGTACAGCCCCACGGTGAGCCAGACGAATCCACGCGCGATCAGCGCCGCGGCCGGACGCCACAACGGATCCGGCAGCCACGGGAGGAACGGCGGCTTCGCGATCCCGCGCAGATCGAGCACGTCCCTGGTGGCCTTGTTGTCCTCCAACACCTCGGCGCACATGTGCTTCCAGTAGCGCTGGAAGTCCTCCCAGGACTCCGGCACCGGACGCATCGTCATCCGGTACATCCGCCACCAGCGCACGTGCTCCTCGAACAGCCTCCGCTTCTCCGGCTCCCCGATCCCGCCCATGAAGTGGTCGGCGATCAAGATCGTGCTGACGAAGAACGTGGCATGGGCCCAGTAGAACGTCTCCGGGTCGAGCGCGTGGTAGCGGCGGCCCTGCGCGTCGACGCCCTTGATCCGGTCGTGGTAGCCCCGCACCTCCAGTGCGGTGTGCGCGGCACCCGGCCCGTCGTAGACCACGCCGCCGATCGGGTAGAGCGAGCGGAACAGCCGCTGCCAGCGTTCGGCGAAGAACCGGGAATGCTGTTCGACGCCGGCGCCGAGGCCGGGATGCATGTTCTGCATCGAACCGGCCCACAGCGCGATCAGCAGTCCACGCCAGTCGCCGAAGTACTTCCAGGTCAGCGAATCCGGGCCCAGCGGCTCGGGAGTCTCCCCGGTCATCGCGGCTCCTCGGCGGATCGGCGAACTGACTACGGCTGTTGTCAGGTTAGGATGTGACAACAGCCGTGGTCAACATGGCGGGACCGGAAGCAAGTGATCGACAGCGCCGAATCGACAGTGAGGAGCGGAGATGCCGGGCCGCACGTGGGCGGGCACCACGCTGGAGGACCGTCGCGCGCAGCGGCGCGCCCAGCTCATCGGCGCCGGTCTCGAGCTGCTCGGCGCGGACGGATCCGCGGCGGTGAGCGTCCGCGCGGTGTGCCGCCGCGCGAAGCTCACCGAACGGTACTTCTACGAGAGCTTTTCCGACCGCGAAGAACTCGTCGCCGCTGTCTACGAGCATGCCGGCGAGCGCGCCCGGCAAGTCCTCGTCGACGCCGTGCTCGACGTGGCGGAACCGCGGCGGCGGGCCGAGCACGCGGTGACCGCGTTCGTCGAGCTGGTGCTCGAAGACCGGCGGCTCGGCCGCGTGCTGCTGCTCGCGCCGCTGACCGATCCCGCGCTCACCCATCGCGGACGCCATCTGCTGCCCGCGTTCGCCGCGCTCGTCGGGGAGCAGCTCTCGCGCGGCGACGAGACCAGCCGGCAGCTGGTGTCGATCGGCCTCGTCGGCGCGCTGAGCAACGTGTTCATCGCCTACCTCGACGGCACGCTGCGGGTGTCCCGCGAACGCCTGGTCGAGCACTGCGTACGGCTGGTGCTCGGCGCGGACGCCCTCGGTTCCTGAACTCACCGCGTCGCGGCCTGCTCTTCCCGCAGCCGCAGGGCGATGTCGATGATCATGTCCTCCTGCCCGCCGACGTAGCGTTCGGCACCCACCCGGTACAGGATTTCGTGCGCCGGCACGCCATAGCGCTCGGCCGCGCGTTCGGCGTGCAGCAGGAAGCTCGAGTACACCCCGGCGTAGCCCTGCACGATCGACGACCGGTCCATCACCGGCAGCCGCGTCAGGTACTTCTTCACCACGTTCTCCGCAGCGTCCATCAGCACGTCCTTGTCCACCCCGGTCTTGACGCCGAGCCGGTCGAAGGTCGCCGCCAGCACTTCGGTGGGCGAATTCCCGGCCCCGGCCCCGAGTGCGGTGAGCGAGCCGTCGATCTGCCGGGCACCGGCGCGGTGGGCGAGCACCGAGTTGGCGACGCCGAAGCTGAGGTTCTGGTGCCCGTGGTACCCGACCTGGGCCTCGTCCCCGAATTCCGCGACCAGCGCGGCGACGCGGTCGGCGGCCTCCTCCAGGATCAGCGCACCGGCCGAGTCCACCACGTACACGCACTGGCAGCCGGCATCGACCATGATGCGGCCCTGTTTCGCCAGGTCCTCCGGAGTGGACATGTGCGACAGCATCAGGAAGCCGACCGTTTCCAGGCCGAGATCGCGGGCGGCGCCGAAGTGCTGGATGGACACGTCCGCTTCGGTGCAGTGCGTGGCGATCCGGACCGCGCCGGCGCCGAGGTCGGCCGCCGCACGCAGGTCGGTGACCGTGCCGAGCCCCGGCAGCAGAAGAACGGCGATCGTGGCGCGGGTCGCCTCGTCCACCGCGGCGGCGATCAGATCCCGTTCGTCCACCAGGGAAAAGCCGTAGTTGAAGGTGGAGCCGCCGAGGCCGTCGCCGTGGGTCACCTCGATCAGCGAGATCCCGGCGTCGTCGAGCGCGCGGACGGTGTCGCGCACCTGCCGTTCGGTGAACTGGTGGGCCATCGCGTGGCTGCCGTCGCGCAGCGTCGTGTCGACGAGCCGGACTTCGCTGTTCACGCGGCCACCTCCTGTGCGGCGAAGAGATCCCCGACCCTGGCCGCGGCCGCGGTCATGATGTCGAGGTTGCCCGCGTAGGTGGGCAGGTAGTCACCGTTGCCGGCGACCTCGAGGAACACGCCGACGCGGGCGCGGCCACCCCAGTCCGGGCGCGGCGGGTCGAACTGCGGTTCGGCCTTGAGCCGGTACCCCGGTACGTACCGCTGCACTTCGCCGACCATCCGCTGGATCGACTCGGTCACCGCGGCGAAGTCGGTGTCCGGATCGACCGCGCAGAACACGGTGTCCCGCATGATCATCGGCGGATCCATCGGATTGATGATGATGATCGCGCGCCCCTTCTCCGCGCCGCCGACCTGTTCGATGCCGCGCGCGGTGGTCACCGTGAACTCGTCGATGTTCGCGCGGGTGCCGGGCCCCGCCGAGCGCGACGACACCGACGCCACGATCTCCGCGTACGGCACCGGCGTCACCCGCGACACCGCGTGCACGATCGGAATGGTGGCCTGTCCACCGCAGGTGATCAGGTTGACGTTGCGGGCACCGAGGCGGTCCGGCGGGTTCACCGCGGGACAGGTGAACGGGCCGATCGCGGCCGGCGTCAGGTCGATCGCGCGGATCCCGGCGTCGGCGTAGCGCGGGGCGTTGGCCAGATGCGCTTTCGCCGATGTCGCCTCGAACACCAGCTGCGGTGGTTCGGCGCGGGAAAGCAGCCAGTCCACGCCCTCGGCCGAGGTCTCCAGCCCGAGTTCCGCGGCACGGGCGAGCCCGTCCGAGGCCGGGTCGACCCCGACCATGTAGCGCACTTCGACGTGCTCGCTGCGCCGTAACTTGGCGAGCAGATCCGTACCGATGTTGCCCGGGCCGACGATCGCGGCCGTCACCTTGCGTTCCGCCATGCCTGCACCGTCCTCGCCGGGATGGGGCACACTCAACACATGCGTACCACTGGGCGGAACGATCAGCCGGCCGACGGACTCGTCGCGGCACGCATCGCCGCACTGCTCGACGCCTTCCGGCCGGGCGACGACGTGCTGGGCGTGTCGGAGCTGGCGCGGCGCACCGGACTGGCGAAGACGACCGTGCACCGGTTGGCCGGGCATCTCGCGGACACCGGGCTGCTGGAACGTGACGGCACTTCGGTGCGGCTCGGGTTGCGGCTGTTCGAGATCGGCCAGCTGGCCGTGCGCCGTCGCGGGCTGGTCGAGGCCGCGCGGCCCTACCTGGCCGATCTGCGGGAAGCCACGCGCAACACCGTGCACCTCGCCGTGCTGGAAGGCACCGAGGTGGTGTACCTGGACGTGCTGCGCGGACCGGACGCGCCGGACCTGCCGTCCCGGATCGGCGGCCGGTTCCCGGCGCACGCCACCGGAGTCGGGAAGGCCATCCTGTCCCGCTCCCCCGCCGACGTGGTGACGCGCGTGATCGAGGCCGGACTGCCCCGGGTGAGCAGCCGCACGATCACCGCGCCCGGTCTGCTGCGCCGCCAGCTGGCCCGTATCCGCGACGACGGCATCGCCCTCGAACGCGAGGAATCCGGCGTCGGCGTGGTCTGCGCGGCGAGCCCCCTCGTGGACGCGAACGGGCTCGCCGTCGCCGCGGTGTCCATTTCCGGCTGGGCGACGCGGATGCGCACGGAACGGGTCGCCCCGGCCGTCCGCACGGTCGCGCTCGCGCTGTCGCGGACGATCTCCGAAAGCTGAGCGGCTACTTGAGGCCGGTCTTCTCCATGAGCGGCACGAGCTTTTCGAGCGCGTAGCGCTGCGCACCCGGCGTACCGGCGGAGAACGCGTTCGACAGCTCGCCGTCGATCACGACGGAACGGCCGTCCTTCACCGCGGGAATCAGCTTCCACTGGGGTTCGTCGGCGATCTGCTTGCGGTCGATGAAGATCGGGAACGCGACGAGCAGGTCCGCGTCGAGGAGACCGAGCTGCTCGCCGGAGATCGAGGCCGAGAAACCGCCCGAGTTCGGCTTGAGCTTCGCGATGGCCGGGGACTGCTGGAAGCCCAGCTTCTGCAGGAAGCCGAGCCGCACGTCGCCCTCGGTGTAGGCGCCCCAGCCCTCGGACGTGCGGGTCGCGACCGTCACGGATTTGCCCTTCCACCCCGGGTGCGCCTCGGCCGCCGCGGAGAAGGCCTTGTCCACCTGGGCCAGCAGCTCCTCCCCCTGCTTCTTGACGCCCAGGGCTGCGGCGATGGTGGTGGTCTCCTGTTCGGTGGAGGTGAGGTAGTTCTCCGCTCCGGCCGGGATCCCGACCGTGGGAGCGATCTTGGCCAGCAGATCGTGCCGTCGCTGGTCACCGGAGCCGCGCACGTCGAGGATCAGGTCCGGCCGCAGCGCGGCGATCTTCTCGTAGCTGGGGTCCTGGGTCTGGATGATCTCCGGTGGGTTCTGGTACTTCCCGGCGTCCCACGGGCCCACACCGGTGCCGCCGAACTGCAGCCAGTCGGATGCGCCGACCGGCTGGACGCCCAGTTCCAGCGCTGTCTCCGCGTCACCCCAGCCGAGCGCGACGACGCGTTCGGGCTTCTTCTCCACGGTCACGTCACCGAATTTCGTCGGCACGGTCACCGGGTACGCGGAGCTGTTCGACGCCGTGTTCGGGCTGCCGCCGGATTCCGGGGTGTCCGATCCGCTCGAGCAGGCACTCAGCAGCAGCACGGCGGCGGACAAGGCGCCGAGGAGGGCGGGTTTCTTCTTCACGATGACGACGGACCTTTCTCCCGGCTCCGCAGCCGGACGCGGCGCACGCCACTAGGTTAGCCTAAGCTAAACGCTGGTACGCCGGGCCCTTCCGACCGCGACCGCCGTGCCCTCCTTCCCGCACTCCAGTGTGGTCCTCGCGGTGGCTACTGCGCCGCCACCGTCTGTTCCGCGACCGCGAGCGAGGGCGCCGCCGGAACGCCGGCCAGCAGGCCCCGCCGGGCCAGCTCCGGGCGGACTCCCTCGCCGAACCAGTACGCCTCCTCCAGATGCGGGTATCCGGACAGCACGAACTCGCTGATCCCGGCAGCGTGGTACTCCTCGATCAGGTCCGCGATCTCCGCGTGACTGCCGACCAGCGCGGTGCCCGCGCCGCCGCGCACCAGGCCGATACCCGCCCACAGGTGCGGGTGGATTTCCAGCTGTCGCGCGGAGGTGGCGCTCCGCCCGCCGTGCAGCGCGACCATCCGGCGCTGGCCGACCGACTCGCTCGCCGCGAGGGTCGCCTGCGCCTGGGTGATCTGCTCCGGGCTCAGCGCGTCCAGCAGCTTCTGCGCCTCCGCCCAGGCCTCGGCCGAGCTGTCGCGGGCGATCGTGTGCAGCCGCACCCCGAACCGGACGGTGCGCCCGTTGGCCTCGGCCAGCTCGCGCACCCTGGCGATCTTTTCGGCGACCTGCGCGGGTGGCTCACCCCAGGTGAGGTACACGTCCGCGTGCCGGGCCGCAACGGGGAGCGCGGCGGGCGACGAGCCGCCGAAATACAGCGGCGGCACCGGATCCGGCTGGGCCAGCGTCGTCGCTCCTTCCACCCGCAGGTGGTTTCCGGTGAAGTCGAAGGGCTTGCCCGACCACACTCCGCGCACGATGGACAGGAATTCGTCGGTCCGCGCATACCGTTCGTCGTGGTCGTGCCAGTCGCCGAACCGGCGTTGCTCGACCGCGTCCCCGCCGGTGACGATGTTCAGCAGCGCCCGGCCCGCGGACAGCCGCTGGAAGGTGCCAGCCATCTGCGCGGCCAGCGTCGGCGAGACGACCCCGGGCCGGAACGCGATCAGGAACTTCAGTCTCGACGTCTCACGGATCAGTGCCGCGGTGGTCAGCCACGCGTCCTCGCACCAGGTGCCGGTCGGCGTCAGCACACCCTCGAAACCCTGGTACTCGGCTGCCCGGGCGACCTGTGCGAGGTAGTCCAGGTCCGCGGTCCGCTGTGCACTCGGCCCGAGCGATTTCTTGGCGTGGAAGCGTTCCACGATGGTCCGGCCGTCCCCGGTGGTCGGCAGGAACCAGTGCAGTTTCAGGCTCATCCGTTCCTCCTCACGGCCTCGATCTCGGGTCCGTAACGGCGATCGGCGAACGCCGAGAAGTCCACCTTCCCGGGCAGCGTGCCCTCCTCGGTGAACGCGTCGGCCAGCTGCTGCTCCGAGGCGATCACCGCATCGTCCAGCGGTGCGGGCACGTCGCGGCCCGCGGCTACGGTCTTCTGCGCGACAGCGGGCTTCAGCCCGGTCTCCGCCGCCCACGCCCGTGCCCACTCGTCGTGGTGCGTGTTCGCCCACACCTGCGCCTTCACCACGCGTTGCACGAAGTCCTTGATCGCGGTGTTCTTGCCCGGATCGGCGAGCGCGCTTCTCCCGGCCGTCTCGAAGGCCAGGCCGTTGGAGCTGCCTCGGCCGTCGGCCAGCACCCGCGCATGCGCGTCGAGTTGTGCTTGGGCGGTATAGGGATCCCAGATCGACCACGCGTCCACCTCGTGCTGGGTGAACGCCGCGTACGCCTCCGACGGCTGCAGGAACGACAGCTTGACGTCCTTCGTGGACAGTCCGGCCTTCTTCAGCGTGTTGAGCAGCTGGCCGTGCGCCGAGCTACCCTTCGCGACGGCGATCGTCTTGCCCCGCAACGATCCGACGTCCCGCAGCGGGGAATCCGGCGGCACCAGGATGGTTTCCCGCTCGACGTTGCTCTTGGCCACGCTCACCACGGAGATCTTCGCCTTCGCGGCCGCGGCGAAGATCGGCGGCGTGTTGCCGACCCGACCGAGATCGATCGCGCCGGCGGACGCCGCTTCCAGCAGCGGCGGGCCCGAGGTGAAGGTGGACCATTCGATCCGGTACGGCACGTCGCCCAGCGCCTTGGCCGCGGTGAGCAACGACTTCACCCCGCCTTTCTGATCGCCCACCCGGAGCGTGACCTTCGCCAGCTCGGCGGGGGAAACGGCGGCGGGCACGGGCGCCGGCCCGGTGGCGGCGCCCGACGACGAGCAGGCGGCGAGTCCGCCCAGCAGCGAGGCGGCGGCCAGCACGGCCAGTGTGCTACGCAGGTGCACTTTCGGTCACTCCCAAATCGGCCAGGACGCGGCGGCGCACGTCGGCGTGGTCGGCGGCGGCGCGCGGCCGCGGATGATCCAGCAGGTGCCGCGCGACGATATGCCCGTCGCCCAGCACCAGGATCCGGTCGGCCAGCACCAGCGCCTCGTCCACGTCGTGGGTCACCAGCAGGACGGCGGGCCGGTGCGTGCGCCAGAGGTCCTCGACGAGCCGGTGCATGGCGAGCCGGGTCAGTGCGTCGAGCGCCCCGAACGGCTCGTCGAGCAGCAGCAGGTCGGGCTCACGCACCAATGCGCGGGCGAGCGAGACCCGCTGGGCCTCCCCGCCGGAGAGGGTCAGCGGCCACGCGTCGGCGTGCTCGGCCAGCTGCACCTCGCTCAGTGCCTGTTCGGCGAGCGCACGGTCGCGTGAGCGGTTCTCCCCACCGCGGCGCAGGCCGAGCACGATGTTGCGCCACACCTTCCGCCACGGCAGCAGGCGCGGCTGCTGGAACGCGACCGAAACCGTACCGTCCACTTCGGACTTGCCCTCGATTTCGGTGTCCAGTCCGGCGAGCACCCGCAGCAACGTCGATTTGCCCGAGCCGCTGCGGCCGAGCAGGGCCACGAACTCACCGCGTTCGATGCTCAGGTCCACCCCGTTCAGCACGGCGCGGTCACCGAACCGCTTGGTCAGCCCGGAAACCGTGGTCACTGGTTCCGCCATCGCAGGGTCCTCCGTTCCAGCAAGCGCACCAGCGCGTCGGTGGCCAGGCCGAGCACCGCGTAGACCACGAGCCCGACCACCACCACGTCGGTGCGCAGGAAATCGCGAGCGTTGGTGATCAAGTAGCCGATCCCGGCGTCCGCGTTCACCGTCTCCCCCACGATCAGCGCCAGCCAGGCCACACCGAGCGACTGCCGTAGCCCGACCAGGGTCTGCGGCAGCGCTCCGGGCACGACCACGTGCCACAGCCGTTCCCCGCGGGTGAAACCGAGCGCCCGGGTCGCTTCGACCAGCCGTTCGTCGGCGCCGCGGATTCCCGAGTGGACGTTCAGGTAGAGCGGGAACGCCACGCCGAGCGCGACAAGCAGGATCTTCGTCTCCTCACCGATCCCGAACCACAGGATGAACAACGGGATCAGCCCGAGGAAGGGCAGGGTGCGCAGCATCTGCACCGGCGGGTCGACCAGTGCCTCGCCCCAGCGCGACAGTCCGGAAAGGACACCGAGGAGGATGCCCGCCGCGGCACCGAGGACGAATCCGGCACCGACGCGGCCGAGGGAGACCAGGAACGCGGTGCCGAGTTCCCCGCTGCTCGCGGATGCGAAGCCGGCCTGCAGGACCGTCCACGGCGAGCTGAGCTTTTCCGGTGGCAGGACACCCGTCGAGCTGGCGATCTGCCATGCCACGAGCAGCACGACGGGACTGATCCAGCGGCGCGGCGACGGCAGCCGCCGCCGGACCGGACGGGGCACCGGAGCCGACGCCGCCGGATCGGCGCGCGAGGGCACGCCCGTGGTGGAAATCGACACGGATTTCTCCCGGGTACGGTTTTTGTTCGGAGACAGGAAAAACGGCGTTCAGCAAGGCCGACAGGCGCCGCCGGCCCGGCGGCCGAGATCGATGTGCCGGCGGCACACCAAGGCAACACCGCTATCCATGGCTCCGAGCTTCAAGCCACGACCGTGGGAAGTCAATGCGGCCCCGGATGGCTCTCACGCACTGGAATCCGCCCCGGCGGAAACGGCTTTTGTGTGCCGGGAGACCGTGTCACTTCCCGGCATACAGGACACTTCTCAGCCGAACAGGCCACGCCATTGTTCGAGTGTGCGCGGACGGAAGACGAAGTTGGCGGACTTGACCCGCGAAAGCGCGGCGGAGGGCTCGGGTGAGTACTGGTGCCCGGGGTAGACCACCGGATCACCGGGGAGCGCGGCAAGTCCTTGCAGGCTGCGGAAGATCTCGTCCGCGTCGCCGCCGGGCAGATCGGTGCGGCCGCAGCCTTCCAGGAACAGCGTGTCCCCGGACACCAGCCGATCGCGGACCAGCAGGCATTGGCTGCCCGGCGTGTGCCCTGGCGTGTGCAGCAGGCGGATGTCGACCGAACCGACACTCAGCACGTCGTCGTGGTCGTGCCCGCGCAGATCGCCCGCGGCGACCCCGGTGACCCGGCGGACCCATTCGGTCTCGGCGGAGTTGACGTGGATCGGCACCGGCGCGGTCGCGAGCAGTTCGGCGATCCCGGGCAGCTCGATGCCCATCAGGTCGCCGCCGACGTGGTCCGCGTGGTGGTGCGTGGCGACCACCCCGGTCAGCCGCATGCCGTCCGCCTCGAGCAGGTCCAACAGGTCGCGGACCGCGTACGCCGGGTCGACCACCACCGCTTCGCCGGTTTCGCGGTCGCCGATGAGGTAGGCGAAGTTCACCATCTGGGTCGCGACCGGATCGCCGGCCGCGAAGTCCCGGCCGGCGAGCAACTGGCGGAAGTACAGCTGGTCTGGCATGACCGCAGCCTAACCGCCGGTGCTCGCTCGCCCACCGCGCCGTCGGAGATGCACGCAGCGTCCCGATCATGACCGGCATAGGGTTGACCGCATGGTGTGGGGATTCCTGGGCGCGCTGCTGTCCGCCGTCGCCTACGGCGTCGCCTCCGTGATGCAGGCCGTCGCCGCGAAAGCGGCGCCGGACGCGGGCGCGGGAGTCGATCCGCGGTTGCTGCTGCGGGTGCTGCGGCAGTGGAAATACCTGCTGGGGCTCGGACTCGACGTGCTCGGGTTCGTCGCGCAGATCGGTGCGCTGCACGTGCTGCCGCTGTTCGTGGTCCAGGCGACGCAGGCCGCCAGCCTGGCCGTGACCGCTGTGGGCGCGCGGGTGTTCGGCGTCCGGCTGGGTGCCCGGGAGTGGACGGCGGTGGCGGTGGTCTGCGCCGGGCTCGCGCTGCTGGGTTCGTCGGCCGAGAGCGAGGGCTCGGAACAGGTCGGCCTGGGCTTCCGCATCGCGCTGATCGGTGCGGTGGTGGTGCTCGGCCTCGCCGGGCTCGCCGCCGGACGCGCCCGGCGAGGCATCCGGACCCCCGCGCTGGGACTGGTCGCCGGGTTGTGCTTCGGCCTGGTCGCGGTCGGCGGCCGGGTCATCCCCAGCCTGGCGCCGCTGGACCTGCTGCGTGATCCCGCGCTGTACGTGGTGGCCGTCGCCGGCGGGATGGCGATGCTGTTCTACGCCACCGCCCTGCAACGAGGCAGCGTGACGACCTCGACGGCGATGATGGTGCTCGGGGAGACCGTGCTGCCTTCGCTGGTCGGCGTCGTGTTCCTCGGCGATCGCACCCGCCCGGGTTTCGTGCTCGTGGCACTGGCCGGGTTCGTCCTCGCGGTGGCGGCCGCCCTCGCGCTGGCGCGCTTCGGCGAACCCACCCCGGCCGCCGAGACCGCGGACCGGTAGCGGCCTCAGCCGCGGTTGCGCCGCCAGTGGCTCGACAGCAGCCACATCAGGTACAGCCCGCCGATCGCGCCGGTCGCGATGCCCACCGGCAGGCTCTCCTCGCCGAACGCCAGCCGGGTCAGCAGATCGCTGGCGACCAGCAGCAGCGCACCCATCAGCGCCGAGCACACCAGCACCGGCCGCGCCGAGCGGACCACCCGTTTCGCCAGCTGCGGGGCGGACAGCGCGACGAACGCGATCGGGCCGGCCGCCGCGGTGGCGATCGCGCACAGCACCACCGCGACCGCGATGGCCACGATCCGGCTGCGCTCCACCGGCACGCCGAGGCCCTTGGCCGCGTCGTCGCCCATTTCCAGCAGCGCCAGCCTCCGTCCGTAGCCGAAGGCCACCGGCAGCAGCACCACCACGGCCACCGCAAGCGGGACGACCTCCTCCCAGCCGCGGCCGTTGAGCCCGCCGACCAGCCAGGCCTGCGCCGAGTACGCGTCCTGCATCGACGCCCGCGTGATGAGGTACGAGTTCGCCGCGAGCAGCATCGCGGCCACGCCGATCCCGACCAGGATCAGCCGGAACCCCTGCAGCCCGCGCCTGAACGCGAGCAAGCCGACCACCAGCGCGGTCACCACGCCGCCGGCCAGCGCGCCGAGGGCCACGTCGCCGGAGCTGCCGTGTGCCAGCACGATCACCAGCAGCGCCCCGGTCGCCGAGCCCTGGGTGAAGCCGATGACGTCCGGGCTGCCGAGCGGATTGCCGGACAGGCTCTGCAGGATCGCCCCGCTGACCGCGAGCGCGCCACCCACCAGCACCGCGAGCAGCAGCCGCGGCAGCCGGAGGGTGGTCACGATGAACTCGGTGCCCGAATCGCCGAAGCCGAGCAGCGTCTTCACCACGTCGAGCACCGACAGCGGGTAGTCACCGGTGGTCATGCTCACCGCGGCGAGCACGAACAGCAGCACGGCCAGCACGATCGCGGTCACCAGCGCCCGCGGACGCACCTGGATCGCGGCGGGCCTCTCCCGCACGGCGGTCACAGCCGCGCCAGCTTCCGCCGCCGGCACAGGGCCACGAACACCGGCGCGCCGAGGAACGCGGTGACGATGCCGACCTGCAGCTCCTCCGGCGGGTTCAGGATCCGGCCCACCACGTCCGAACCGATCAGCAGCACCGGGGACAGCACCATCGAATACGGCAGCACCCACCGCTGGTCCGGTCCGACCAGTGCGCGCACGATCTGCGGCACGGCCAGCCCGATGAACGTGATCGGCCCGATCGCCGCGGTCGAGGCCCCGCACAGCAGCGTCACCGCGATCGCGCCGAGCACCCGCGTCCGGCCGGGCCGCGCGCCGAGCGCCCGCCCGGTCTGCTCCCCGAGCGCGAGCACGTTGAGCGGGCGGGCCAGCAGCAGCGCGAGCACGATGCCGACCGCCACGAACGGCGAGATCTGCACCAGCACGTCCGCGCGGCGGCCGCTGAGCGAGCCGACGTTCCAGAATCGGAACTGGTTGAAGGTGTTCGGCTCCAGTAGCAGGATCGCGCTCAGATAGGCCTGCAGCACCGCGGTGAGCGCGGCCCCGGACATCACCAGCCGGTCCGGCGTCGCCCCGGCGCGCCCGGCCGTGCCCAGCACGTACACCACCAGCGAGGCGATCGCCGAGCCGAGGAAGGCGAACCACACGTACCCGAGCACGCCGGTGACGCCGAAGAACGCGATCGCGGACACCACCGCGGCGGCCGCGCCGTTGTTCACCCCGAGGATCCCCGGATCGGCCAGCGGATTGCGGGTGAGTGCCTGCATGACCGCACCGGCGAGCCCGAGTGCCGCGCCGACCAGCGCGCCCAGCAGCGTCCGCGGGATCCGCTGGTCGTGGATGATCACCGCGTCGACCGAGGTGCCGTCGTCGTGCCAGAGCACCGACCAGATCGAGCCGAACGGGATGCTCTTCGAGCCGACCCAGACGCTCACCAGCATCACCAGCACCAGTACCGCGAGCGCGACCACCAGCCCGGCGGCGCGCACCGTACGGCCGCGTCCGCCACGGACCGGCGGTTCGGCCGGCGCCGTCGGGCTCACGCTGAGGACCACAACACCTCCCGGGGACAGGGCAGCGCGGCTTAGACTAGCCTTACCTTCGCGTACAGAGTGACACGGAGGTGCCGGTGACCACGGCTGGGGCGACCACCGGACGGGCAGTCCTGCGACAGGCCATTGGCGGGCAACGGAAACAGGTGCTCCTCGGAGTGCTGCTCGCGGTCGGGCACCAAGGCGGCGAGGCGCTGGTTCCGGTCGTGATCGGGGTGGTGCTCGACCGAGCGGTCGCGGACAGTTCGGCGCTCACGCTGGTGGGCTGGCTGGCCGTGCTCGCGGTCGTCTTCCTGGTGCTGTCCAACAGCTATCGCTTCGGCGCTCGGGCCGCGGAACGGGCGTCGGTGCGTGCCGCGCACGAGATCCGGCTGGCGCTCAGCCGCCGGGTGCTGCATCCCCGTGGTGGCGCGGAAACCGGTGCCCTCGCCGGGGAGCTGGCCAGCGTCGGCGTCTCCGACGCCCGCCGCGTGGGCCGGGTCAACGCGGTGCTCCCGTTCGGGGTCGCCGGGTTGTCCGGGCTCGTGGTCAGCGCCGTGGTGCTGCTGCGGATGTCCGTTCCGCTCGGGCTCCTGGTGCTGCTCGGCACCCCGCCGCTGTTGTTCCTGGCCCATCTGATCGGCAAGCCGCTGGAGAAGCGCAGCGCGGTCGAACAGGAACGCGCCGCGCACGCCTCCGGCGTCGCCGCCGACCTCGTGTCCGGGCTCCGGGTGCTGAAAGGCATCGGCGCGGAGCCCACCGCGGTGGCGCGTTACCGAGACACCAGCCAGAATTCGCTGTTCGCGACCATCCGTGCGGCCCGGGCACAGGCGTGGCACAACGGCGCGCTGCTCGCGCTCAGCGGGATCTTCATCGCCGTGGTCGCCCTGGTCGGCGGTTCGCTGGCGGCGAGCGGGGACATCACGATCGGCGACCTGGTCGCCGCGGTCGGGCTCGCGCAGTTCCTGCAGACGCCGTTCCTGATCTTCTCGAACGTCAACGCCCAGCTCGCCCAGGGCCGCGCGTCGGCCGCCCGCGTCGCCGCGGTGCTGAACGCGCCGCTGGCCGTGCCGGAGGGGGACGGCGCACTGCCCGCGCCCTCGACCGGACGCGTGGAGCTGTCCGCGGTGTCGCACGGGAAACTCCGTGGCCTCGACCTCACCGCGGAACCGGGTGAGCTGCTCGGGGTGGTGACCACCGATCCGGCCGCGGCCACCGACCTGCTCGACTGCCTCGGCCGGTTCGCCGACCCGAAGCACGGCACCGTGCGGATCGACGCGGTCGATCTGTCCACTGTGGATCCGTTGGAAGCGCGTGCGACGGTACTTGTCGCCGCGCACGACGCCGATCTGTTCGAAGGCACCCTGGAGGAGAACGTGCGGGGCGGAATGGCGGCGGTGCCGGACGGCGTGCTCGCCGCGGCGGCCGCCGACGAGGTGGCCGGCACGTTGCCCGAGGGCACCGCGACCGCGGTCACCGAACGCGGGCATTCCCTCTCCGGCGGACAGCGGCAGCGGGTCGCGCTGGCCCGCGCGCTGGCGGCCGACGCACCCGTGCTCGTGCTGCACGATCCGACCACGGCCGTGGACACGGTCACCGAAGCCCGGATCGCCGAGGGGCTGGCGCAGTTGCGTCGCGGACGGACCACCATCGTCGTCACCACCAGCCCGGCGCTGCTGGCCGCCACCGATCGTGTGGTGCTCCTGGAAAACGGGCAGGTGGCCGCCGAGGGCAGCCACGCCGGCCTGGTGCGTGAGCGCGCCGGCTACCGCGCGACGGTGCTCTCGTGACCGCGCGCGAGCTGCTGCCCACTGCGAGCGGCAAACGCATCCGTGCCGTCCTCGGCGAGCTGCTGCGCCAGTCGAAAGGCCGCGCCGCGGGGTCGTTCGTGTTCGTCGTCGGCGCGACCGCGATCGGCCTGCTCACCGCTCCCCTGCTGGGCCGGGTGGTCGACCTCGTCGCCACGCACCGGCCCGCCTCCGAGCTGGTGACCCCGGTGGTCGAGCTGGTGCTGGTGGCGATCGGTTCCGCGATCCTGACCGCGATCGGCGTCGCGATGCTCGCGCGGCTCGGTGAGACGATGCTCGCCGAACTCCGGGAGCGGTTCGTCGACCGGGCGCTCGGGCTGCCGCTCGAGCAGATCGAAAAGGCCGGTTCCGGGGACCTGACCACCCGTGTCACCAACGATGTGTCCGTGGTTGCCGAGGCCGTCCGGGAGGCGCTGCCCGCGCTGGGCCGCTCGGTGCTCACCATCGTGCTCACCCTGGTGGCCATGGCCGTGCTCGACTGGCGCTTCCTGCTCGCCGCCCTGCTGGCCGTGCCGATCCAGCTGCACACGGTGCGGTGGTACGTGCGCCAGGCGAAGCCGCTGTACGTCGCGCAGCGGGCCGCGGTCGGGGCGCAGCAGCAACAACTGCTCGACACCATCGGCGGCGCGAAGACCGTGCGGGCGTTCCGTCTCGCCGACGCGCACGTGCAGCGGGTGCGCCAGCGCTCGGAAGGCGCGGTCGAACTGGCGCTGCGCGGGATCCGGCTGATGACGCGGTTCTTCGGACGGCTCAACCTCGCGGAGTTCGTCGGGCTTTCCGCCGTGCTGGCCGCCGGGTTCCTGCTGGTGGGCGCGAATCTCGCGACGGTCGGCGTGGCGACCGCGGCCGCGCTCTATTTCCACAGCCTGTTCGGCCCGATCAACACCGCGCTCGCGCTGGTGGACGACGCCCAGTCCGCGACCGCGAGCCTCGCCCGGTTGATCGGCGTGGCGGATCTGCCGGTCCCCGCGGAACCGGCTCGCCGCTCTCGTCCGCTCGACGCCTCGGTGAAGGCCACCGCGGTCGGACACTCCTATGTGGACGGCCATCCGGTGCTGCGGGACGTCGATTTCGAACTCGCGCCGGGCGAACGCGTCGCGCTGGTCGGCGCCAGCGGCGCCGGCAAGACGACGCTCGCGAAGCTCGTCGCCGGCATCCACCACACGACCAGCGGAACGGTTTCGCTCGGCGGGGTACCGCTGGAGGAGCTGGGACCGGCCGCCACCCGCCGGACCGTGGCGCTGATCAGCCAGGAGGTGCATGTGTTCAGCGGCACGCTGGCCGCCGACCTGCGGCTCGCGGCTCCCGAAGCCACCGACGACGAGCTGCGCGGCGCGCTTTCAACGGTCGGCGCGCTCGACTGGGCCGAAGCGCTTCCGGACGGCCTCGCCACCGTCGTCGGCGAAGGCGGACGCCAGCTCACCGTCACGCAGGCGCAGCAGCTCGCGCTCGTGCGGCTGGTCCTGGCCGACCCTCCGGTGGCGATCCTGGACGAGGCGACCGCCGAAGCCGGCAGCGCCGGCGCCCGCACTCTGGAAGCCGCGGCCGCCGCCGCGCTCGAGGGACGGACCGGCCTGGTCGTGGCACACCGGCTCACCCAGGCGGCCGCGTCCGACCGCATCGTGGTCCTCGACGCCGGCATGGTGGTCGAATCCGGCACGCACGACGAACTCGTGGCCGCCGGCGGCCGGTACGCCACCCTGTGGGCCGCCTGGTCCGGCACCCGCCGCCCCTCCGACGACCGCACTCCCCCGAGCTCCCCGCAGCCGTAGCAGGCCGTCGACGCCCTCTTTCGCGGAGCGACCTTCGGGAAGAGACCTTCACGGCACTCGCGCGGGCCTGTCACCGGAAGCTGTCAGCGGGTTCCGCTCACCGCGTACTCCGGACGGTCCGCCGCCGCCTCCCTGCGGTCCACAATGGACTGCAGAATCTCGCCGACGCGGACCGCGGTGTTGGACAGCAGCGACGACGTGATGCCGTGTGTGTGTTCGGTCCCGCCCTGCAGGTAGAGTCCGCCGTGCACCCCGGCATCGGTGGTGATCCGGTAGTCCCGCTCCACTCGCAGCCGTCCTTCGGCGTCCCGGTGGCAGCGCTGCGCCAGCGAGCCCAGCAACGGCGTCGGGTCCGCCGGGAGGTAGCCCGTGGCGTACACGACGGCGTCCGCGTCCAGCACCGCACGCTCGCCGGTGGTCAGCGATTCGACGGTGGCCCGCACGTGCGTGCCCTCGTCGGTCACCTCGACCGGCCGCGAGACGTTGAACCACCGCAGCCGTTCCACGCCGAGTACCTTCTCGCGGTACCGCCTGCGATACAGCTCGTCGATCAGGTCCAGGTCGACCGCGGAGTAGTTCGTCGCGCCGTGGTAGCGCATCAGCCGGTCCTTGACCGGGTCGCTGGCCGTGTAGAACTGGTCCACGCCCTCCGGATCGAAAATGCGGTTGGCGAACGAACTGTCGTCGGCAGGGCTGTAGCCGTAGCGGGCGAACACCGCGCACACCTCCGCGCGCGGGAATTCGTCGTGCAGCAGCGCGGCGACCTCCGCCGCGCTCTGCCCGGCACCGATCACCACGAACCGGCGCGCCGGGCTGCCACGCAAGGACTCCACGCGGTACAGCAGCTCGCTGTTGTGCCAGATCCGCTCGCCGGCGGTGATCCCGTCCGGCAGGTTCGGCCGCAATCCGGTGCCCAGCACCAGGTTTCGCGCCCTCAGCTCGGTCGTTTCCCCGCCACAGCGGGCCCGCACGTCGAAGTAGGCGACCGCGCCGCCACGCAGCACGGGTTGGACGGAGACGACCTCACTGCCGTAGGAGACCACGTCGTCGACCTTCTCCGCGGCCCACGCGAAGTAGTCGTGGAATTCCACGCGCAGCGGGAACAGTGTCTTGTGGTTGATGAAGTCGGCGAGCCTGCCCCTGGCGTGCAGGTAGTTCAGGAAGCTGAACTCGCTGGTCGGATTCCGCATGGTGACCAGGTCCTTGAGGAAGGAGACCTGCATCGTCGCGGTGTCGATCAGCATCCCGCGGTGCCAGCCGAAGCTCGGCTGGCGCTCGAGGAAGTGCGCGGTGATCGGGTCCCCCGCGGAGCCGTCGGCGTGGTACTCGGCGAGCGCGATGGCGAGCGCCAGGTTCGACGGCCCGAATCCCACCCCGACGACGTCGTAGACCGGTACCTGGCCATCCACCACTGCTCCTGACATGTTCGTCCCCTAGCGCGGCACCTGCCGCATCGCGGTTCCGACGATTCCGACTGTTCAGCGATTCAGGAAACCCTAACCTAACTTAGGGCAGCCTCAACTAGTACCGTGTGGGTGATGTTCGCCTCGACCACGAAAGGTGCACCACCGATGCGCGTGGCCATGTTCGGCTATCAGACCTGGGGACACCGCACCCTGAAAGCGCTGCTCGACGCGGGGCACGACGTCGCGCTCGTGGTCACGCACCCACCGAGCGACCACGCCTACGAACGGATCTGGAGTGATTCGGTCGCCGATCTGGCGCAGGAGAACGGCATTCGGACGCTGCTGCGCACCCGTCCGGACGATCCGGAGCTGGTGGCCGAGCTGAAGGCCGCCGAACTAGACCTGATCGTGGCGAACAACTGGCGTACCTGGCTGCCGCCGGAGATCTTCGAGCTGCCCCGGCACGGGACGCTCAACGTGCACGACTCCCTGCTGCCCGCCTACGCCGGGTTCTCCCCGATCATCTGGGCGCTGATCAACGGCGAACCCGAGGTCGGCGTGACCGCGCACATGATGAACGACGAACTCGACGCGGGTGCGATCGTGGCGCAGCGCGCGGTCGCGGTCGGCCCGAAGGACACCGCGACCGACCTGTTCCACCGCACGGTGGAGCTGATCGAGCCGATCACCACCGAGGCGATCGGCCTGATCGCGGCCGGAAAGGTCGTACCGATCCCGCAGGACCGCACCAAGGCGAGCTTCTTCCACAAACGGGCCCCGCGCGACAGCCTCATCGACTGGACCTGGCCGGCCGCGGACATCGAACGGCTCGTGCGCGCGCAGTCCGACCCGTACCCGAACGCTTTCGCCTACCACCGCGGACAGGAGCTGCGGATCGTGCGCGCGTCCGTGTCGCAGGGCCACTACGGCGGAACGCCGGGGCGGATCTTCATCCGCGAGGGCGACGGCGTGGTGATCGTCGCCGGCCCGGAAGCCCGCCGCGGCCACTCACCCGGCGTCGTGGTGGAACGAGTCCGCACCGCCGACGGCACCGAACTGCCCGCCGCGGACTACTTCACCACGATGGGTGGATACCTGACCGGCGACCGGTAGGGCACGCAGCCTGCGTACCTGGCTGTACCGGGTGGCCACGACGACATGTCTCGACGCGATCCGCCGCCGTGGCCGCAAGGTGCCGACGCTGACCTCATTCGCCGAAGTGCCGTGGCGGCAGCCGTATCCGGACCGGCTGCTCGACGAGGCGCCAGAAGAAACCGCGGTCGCCCGCGAGACCATCGAACTCGGGTTTCTCGCCGTGCTGCAGTTCTTGCCACCGCAGCAGCGCGCCGTCTTCATCCTGCGTGAGGTGCTGGACTGGCCCGCCGCCGAAACCGCGGCACTGCTGGAAACCATCGTCCCGTCGGTGAACAGCGCCCTGCAGCGAGCACGGGCCACGATGCGGGGCCGGTCTGCCCGCGCGGCGTACCCGCGACCGTGCCGCCGAACCCGGATTGCCACGACGGCATCGCATCGATGGCGCCGTTGTTCGAAGCCGCCTCCGGCCCGGACCGGATGGGCGACTGGCGGCTGGTCGCCACCCACGCGGTCAGTGCTTGCGCGTCAGTGCTTACGGTTCAGCGTTCGGTGACCCGCCCGCCAGCCACGTCGAGGCGGCGGGTCACCGAGATCGCGTCCAGCATCCGGCGGTCATGGGTGACCAGCAGCAACGTGCCCGGGTAACTGTCCACAGCGGACTCGAGCTGTTCGATCGCGGGCAGGTCCAGATGGTTCGTCGGCTCGTCCAGCACGAGCAGGTTCACTCCGCGGGCCTGCAGCAGCGCGAGCGCCGCCCGGGTGCGTTCGCCGGGCGAAAGCGTGCCGGCCGGACGCAGCACGTGCGCCGCCTTGAGACCGAACTTCGCCAGCAGGGTGCGTACTTCCGCGTCGGCGAGCGAAGGCACCTCGCGGGCGAACGCCTCGGCGAGCGGCACGTCTCCCAGGAACAGCCGGCGAGCCTGGTCGACCTCGCCCACCACGACGCCCGGGCCGAGCGCGGCACTGCCCTCGTCCAGGGCCAGCCGGCCGAGCAACGCGGCCAGCAGCGTGGTCTTGCCCGCGCCGTTCGCGCCCGTGATGGCGACCTTGTCCGCCCAGTCCACCTGCAGGTCGACCGGTCCGAGCGTGAATCCGCCACGGCGTACCACGGCGCCGCGCAGGGTGGCGACCACCGCGCCCGCCCGCGGGGCCGCGGCGATCTCCATCCGCAGTTCCCACTCCTTGCGTGGCTCCTCGACGACCTCCAGCCGTTCGATCATCCGGTCGGTCTGACGGGCCTTCGACGCCTGCTTTTCGGTGGCCTCACTGCGGAACTTGCGGCCCACCTTGTCGTTGTCGGTGGCCTTGCGGCGGGCGTTCTTCACGCCCTTCTCCATCCACGCGCGCTGCGTGTTCGCCCGAGCCTCCAGTGCCGCACGGGTGTTCGCGTACTCCTCGAAGTCCTCCCGCGCGTGCCGCCGGGCCACCGCGCGTTCCTCCAAATAGGACTCGTACCCGCCGCCGTAGGCGCGCACCTGGCGCTGGGCCAGGTCCAGCTCCACGACGCGGTCCACGGTGCGGGCCAGGAACTCCCGGTCGTGGCTGACCAGCACGGTCCCGGACCGCAGCCCGGTGACGAACCGTTCGAGACGGGCCAGCCCGTCCAGATCGAGGTCGTTGGTGGGCTCGTCGAGCAGGAAGACGTCGTACCGGCTCAGCAGCAGCGAAGCGAGCCCGGCGCGGGCGGCCTGCCCGCCCGACAGCGCCGTCATGGGCTGGTCCAGGTCCACGGTCAGGCCGAGGTCCGCGGCCACCTCCGCGGCCCGGTCGTCGAGGTCGGCGCCGCCGAGCCCGAGCCAGCGGTCGAGCGCGGTGGCGTACGCGTCGTCGGCACCGTCCGCGCCCTCGGTGAGCGCCTCGGTGGCGGCGTCCAGCGCGGCCTGCGCGGCGGCCACCCCGGTACGCCGGGCGAGGAACGCGCGGACCGCTTCGCCCGGACGCCGCTCCGGTTCCTGCGGGAGGTGTCCGACCGTCGCGGTCGGCGGGTTCAGCCGGATCTCCCCGGTTTCCGGACGGGCCAGCCCGGCAAGAGTGCGCAGCAGGGTGGACTTGCCCGCCCCGTTGACCCCGACCAGCCCGATCACCTCGCCGGGAGGGACGACCAGGTCGAGACCGGTGAACAGGACGCGGTCACCGTGGCCCGCGGCCAGGTCCTTCGCGACGAGTGTGGCGCTCATGTCGGGAACGAGTCTACGGGCACCGCCCGGTTCGCCCTCCTCGCGTGCCGCGTGTCGTCTCGGTCACTCCGAGTGGGTACTCTGGGCGGGTTGTCGGGGTAGGACGAACAGTCGCAGGCAGCAGTGAGGTCGGTGAAAGTGATGGCGGAACCCGCCACTCCGGTCACCCTCGGCCACCGGGACGAGCCACACGGCACGGCACCCCGGCCGAAGGTCAGCAGACGCCGCGAGGTGAGCCACGCGAGCGCACGGTCGTTGCTGATGACCGTGCTGGGCGAGTACGTCCTGCCCCGTGACCGTCCGGTATGGACTTCGATCCTGGTCGAGACGCTGGGCATGCTGGACATCGAGGAGAAGTCGGCACGGCAGGCGCTGGCCCGGTCCTCGGCCGAGGGCTGGCTGGTCTCGGAGCGGGTGGGCCGCAGGGTGCGCTGGTCGCTGACCGAGCCGGGGCGCCGGCTGCTCACCGAGGGTGCCGAGCGGATCTACGCCTTCGGCCGCGACGCGCGGGGCTGGCAGGGCCGGTGGCTGATGCTGATCGTGTCGGTACCGGAGGCCAAACGGGATCTGCGGCACCGGCTGCGCACGCGGCTGACCTGGGCCGGTTTCGGCTCGCCGGTGGCCGGTGTGTGGGTCAGCCCGGATCCGCGCCGGGAGCCCGAGGCGCAGCAGATCGTCGCGGAACTGGGCCTGGACGCGCAGGCGATGTCGTTCACCGCCGCCTACGGCGAGGTCGGTGACCAGGAGAGCATGGTCGAGCGGTCGTGGGACCTGTCGGAGCTGACCGACCGGTACGAGGACTTCATCGACCAGTTCACCGGTGTGCGCCCGTCCGGCGGTCAGGCCGTGCTGCGCGCGCAGACCGAGCTGGTGCACGAATGGCGCCGCTTCCCGTTCCTCGATCCCCAGCTGCCCGGCGAACTGCTGCCGGCGGGCTGGAGCGGAACGAAGGCCGCCGAGTTGTTCCACCGCAAGCACGTCGAATGGCGCCCGCACGCCCAGTCGTACTGGGACGAGCTCACCGAGAACGAGGACCGCGCATGACCCGCCTTGACCGTGAGGACGGCCTCGCCGTGCTCACCATCGACTCCCCGCCGCTCAACCTGTACACGGCTGCGCTGCAGTCGGAACTGCACGTCTGCCTCGACGAGCTGGAGTCCACGCCCGCCAGGGCCCTGCTGATCCGCGCGGAGGGCCGGGTGGTCAGCGGCGGCGTGGACGTGGCCCTGTTCGATGCCCAGGATTCGGTGCCCGCGGCGAAAAACCTGTTCGACGACCTGCTCCGGCTGCCCGACCGGATCGCCGCGCTCCCCTACCCGACCGTGTTCGCGGCCCATGGCCTGTGTCTGACCTGGGCGTTCGAGGTGGCGCTGGCGTGCGACCTGCTGCTGGCAGCCCCGCGCGCGAAGTTCGGTCTGGTGGAGAAGGTCGTCGGCCTGACCCCGACCATGGGCGGAACCCAGCGCCTGGCCGCCCGCGCAGGCGTGGCCCGGGCGAAAGAGTTCGTCTACACCGGAGAGACCTACGACGCCGCGACCCTGGAACGCTGGAACGTCGTCAACCGAGTCCTCCCGGACGCCGATTTCGACACCGCCGCCCGCGAGTTCGCCGCGTCCCTGGCCGACGGCCCGACCCAGGCCCACGCCGCCACGAAACAGGTCGTGGCCCACTTCGAACACGGCGGCGTCCCGGAAGCCAACGCCCACGTGACCACCATCGCCGCCGCCCTCTTCGCCACGACCGATCTACGCAACGCCGTACGCTCATTCCTGACCGACGGCCCCGGCAAGGCCACCTTCGAAGGCCGTTGAGTTTCCGCAGCCCAGCCCGGAGAGGCCCCTGCCTGCAACCGGGCGGAAGCGACCCGCTAGAGTACTCCGTACGCACTCCACAGGAGCCTGGCAAGGGCGCCGCAGGAGTCTTGAGTCCGGGCTGTGGCGCAGTTTGGTAGCGCACTTGACTGGGGGTCAAGGGGTCGCAGGTTCAAATCCTGTCAGCCCGACCGGACGACGGGTTTCCGCAGCTCAACGGCTGCGGAGGCCCGTTTTTTCAAGTGGTCGCGGGTGTCCTTCCGGTCTAGCAACCCACAGCGCTCGGTGACACCTTGACTGGAGACTCTCCCCATGCCGACCAATGTGACCAAACAGGGTCTACCCCACCCGATCGACGACGTATGGCGCTCCTACGTAGAAGCGTGGGGCCGCAGCCTCCGCGCCGACAACAAAACCCACACCACCCGCTACAACTACGAGCTCGCCGTCACCCGGTTCGCCGACTTCCTCAACGGCATGGTTCATCGCCTGGATGATCCGCAGCCGCCCCGCCTCAACGGCCCTCAACACTTGCAAAGCACTCCAGCGGTTCTACAACCACCCGGTCGAGCCCACGGCGATGGACCGAGACCCGATGCGCAAGCAGAGCGAACCGGTCGCCACCGAAAAGCTGATCCCCAACGTTAGCGACGACCAACTCACCCGCCTGCACGACACCTGCCGCGACCGTCGATACACCGCCTATTTTCAGCTCTTCGTCGACACCGGCGCACGCCGCACAGAGGTCGCAAATCTCACGACCGCCTAGACCTCCCCCGGGACGGCATCATCGTCCCAGGCAAGGGCGGCCGCATCCGCTTCATCCCCTTCGACATACGGACCGGACAGGCCCTCAGCCGGTAGTTTGCCTGCGCGAACCCGCCACGCGGCCGCCGACGTCCCGTATCTCTTTCTCCGCTCGAGGCGGAAAGCGCCGCAAGCCGAACGGCATCAAGATCACCCTCCGCCGCCGCGGCAACATGGCCGGTGTTCCCCACACACACGCCCACCGCCTGCGCCGCTGCCGAAAACAGCGTGCAGCCCTGCGACACCGCCGGTCATCGACGAGTGATACGGCAATGATCCTGCGGGTTCGCCAACCCCTATGCGATAGCACAGAAACACAGTGTGCGACCAGCCCGTATCGCCAAGTCACTATGAGTCGGCAAAATTGCTCGGCCATCGCCATGGCAAACCGATTCCAGTCGCCTACTACAATCAGCTCCGGAACCGAATCGATCCGCTCAATCGGTCCGGCTGGTTCGACGGAATTGCTTCAGCGCGAGGTCCGAGGGCGCAGCATGCTACCGAGATGGCGGGGACGCCGCCGGCAGCGACGGCCTGGTGGTTGACACGTCAGGCGTTGGCCACAACGGTCTGGCGAGTGGGGTGAACGGTTACGGGCAGGCTGTCCCAGGCGCTGATCACGTTGTTCAGGGCACGTACCGGACGTCCGGGTTCGATGGCCTCGACCTGGTCGACCAAGGCCTGCAACACGGCATGTCCCTCAAGGCGAGCCAGTCCCTGCCCGGCGCAACCATGCGCGCCATAACCGAAACCGAGATGGGCAGCCGCGTTGTTCCGGGAAACGTCGAAGTCGTCGGGTCGATCGAAGACTTGCTCGTCCCGGTTGGCCGAGGCGTAGAGGACGATCAGGCGAGCTTCGGCCGGGACGCCGTAACCGTCCAGTTCCGTGTCAGTGGTCGCGACGCGGCTGAAAGCTCGAATCGGTGATTCGAGCCGAACGGTTTCGTTGAACGCGTTGGGGATCAGCGTGGGGTCGGTCTTCAGGGCGGCCCATTGATCGGGATTGGTGGCGAGCAGCCAGAGTGCGCTGCCGATCGCGCTGATCGTGGTGTCGAGGGAGGGCGCGAGATAGTCGATGATCAAGGGCGGAACCTGAGATGGCGGCAGCTCGCCGCGACGCGCCGCGTCCAGGATGGCGTCACCAAGACCGCCGGACTGGATATTGCCCTCGGCCGCGGTCCGTGCCGCGAATTCCATCATCTCCTGCGCCTGCGGGATGGCATGCTCGGCGCGCGAATTCAACGGGCCGAGCAAGTCGAAGGTGGCGCCAGCCCAGGCCAGCAGGTGCTCGCGACCGCCCGCAGGCCAGCCGACCAGGTCGGGCACCACCGTCAGCGGCAGCACCCGTGCCAGATCGGCCACGGCGTCGAAGCTGCCCTGCGCCACCAGCCGTCCGACGAGTTCGGTTGCCAGCTGCCGGACGCTGGTACGTATCGAGCGCAGGGCGCGCGGAGTCAGACCCGGGCCGATCACCGAACGGAGGTGGTCGTGCAACTTGCCGTCGCTCATCAGCGTGGTGCCGGCCCCGATACCGTTGATGACATCGTTGAGGCCAACGCCCTGCCCCGAGCAGAACGTGTCGCCGGCCCTCAGGACGGCGCGTGCTTCGGCATAACGCGGAACGGCGTACATCTGGTGTGCCTCGAGCCAGACTACCGGTCCGAGCTCACGCAGAGCGCGGTAGTGCGGATGCGGATCGAGCAGCACATCGTCGGTCCAGATGTCATGGGGGTACGCAGGAATCGCGGGCATCGTTGGCCTCCCGGCCGGTCAAGGCAGAACTGTCAACCATTCGCGGGCGAGACACGCAAGGTCAGCGCGGCAGCAGGAATTGCTCCACCGGCACGACGGTGTCTTCTGCTGCCGCCTTTCAGACGACAAGATCGCGGTGTATTTCGAGTAGTGGACGGATCGCTTCGGGTTCGATTCGTCCCATTCCGCAGTCCGTCGACACACCGAAACCCGTCAGGTGCCTCTTCGCCGTATCAACGCGTCGTTGACTTCCCGCCAGGCCGTCTTCGTCGTGCACGACGCCCAGATAGATCTCCGTGGCTGAGCCAACTCGCAAGTCCGCCAGCGGCGCGAAGTACGTATCTGTTCCCTGCCCGACGGGGACCGGCATACTGAACCAGTTCACATTCCGGCCGGCTTGCATACAGATGTCGTTGGCCATCGCCACGAGCATTTCCAGATCTTCTGGGAGCGTGAAGTGCCTGCCCCGTGAGGCGATATCCGTATCCGGTCGGGGGTCACCGTAGCAAAGGTGGTAGCCGAGCTCGATATTCGTAGGGACGAGCGACGCAAGCTCGGCAAGCTGCGTGTGGACCATCTCGGCCGGAAAGGTCGGCATCCCGGCAAGTGAGCGGAAAATCAAGGCCGGCTCGATGGCGACGTCCCACTGGAGCGCAAGGTTCTGCGGAGGAATGATGCGCGTCATCGCGGTAATCTCATGCGCCAGATGCCGTGTGAACGCGGGAACGAGACTCTCCAGCTGGTCAAGCTGAAAGAATACGCCCATCACTGCCGTAGGAGTCGGAAGAGCGACCATAAACCTCGTATCGGACGCCATCCTCTCTCGCATGGAAAGAAACGCGCTGTGACTCTGGATCGCGATAGAAGCGAAATCGACTGGTGAGAAATCCAGATCATCAGCAGCGACCCCGTCGGCGATGCTTAAAACGGGGTACTCTTGCTGCACCTCGGGGATGAAGCGGGTTCCACGGTTTTCCACCCCATCGACATTCAATAGTGCCGACCCCAGGTTCCGCACCCACTCCGGACGCGAGGTTTCGCCGTCTGGTACACGATGCACCTGTTTTCCCAGTATTTCAGCGACAACACTGAACACTTCGGACGCGGAACTCAGGCTCACGCTCCCATTCAAATGTGCACGTGCCATAATCATCCCTTCAACCAACCTGCATACTGCCACCCGAGCAATAGACGCGTTCAACATCCACTGCTGGACAGGGAACCTCCGGAATGCTCGTCGACGACGGGGCGTCCTCCCGAATCCCGGACCCGCAGGTCGACGCCGAGTAGCGGCGAGGTCTCCGCCGGCCCATACCGGCGTGGCAGGAGCACTGCCAGCGAATCCGCTCACGACGTCCGCGCCACCGGTTACAGAAACGACATGCACAGAAACTCCGACATGGTCGCGAACCCATACGCGATATCGGGCTGACAGCGGAGCACCCGTGAAATCGAGCACGCGCAGGTCGCCGAGGTCGAAGACCCGGTCGGGCTCGACGCCGGCTTTGGCGCAGGTGCGCAAATAGCCGTGAACGACGCCAAGTACCGCAACCGCCTGCTCGGAAGCGACTTCGAACAACCGCTTCGGATCGGGAAACGCAGGACTTCCGTCATAAGGCATACTCGTTGCCCCGATCAGCAGGCCGGAGACAAACAGGTTCCACACCATCCAGTCAGTCGTGGTGCACCGGAGGAACCGGTCCCCGTGCCTCAGAGCGAAGTACAGTCCCGACAGCTTGTAGCTGTCCGGCAGAAAACCACCGTGTTCGTGGACGAATCCTTTGAGTGCACCCGTTGCGCCCGACGAAAACGACACCCACAGCGGAGCCTCGAAGTCCACCCACGCGAACACCGGATCGTGCTCGCCCACGACCGCCTTCTCCCCATCGGTTCCGTCGTGCTTCCCGTCGGCAGGCAGCCCACCGGCAGGGACTTGCAATACCTCCCGTACGGTGAGTAGTTCACGACCGAGCGGCTCCGCCGGGCCCGTAGTCCTGGCCACAGACCGACCAGACCGCGCCGATCGACGCCGCGGCGAGGAAGGCCACGACGGCATGCCCACTGTCGGGCAGATAGCCCACGACGCGGTCACCCGCACCGACGCCTCGCTCCCGCAGCCAGTGCGAGTTCGACACGGCATGCCCGACCTCTTTCGCGTGATCCCGGTAGTCGAGCCCGATTCCGAAGACCTGCCTGGGTCGCGGAGCCGGAGGCCCGAGTTTCTCGAGGTCGAACGGACTCGCTGTGTCGGCATCGACAGCACCTGTCCCGGCCCGGAGCACAAGCTGACCTGCGAGATTGGCGACACGCATGCCCCTCCTTCGTGCCCGTTTAAACGAGCATGATGAATATGGTAGTGTCCTACCTCGAAGGCATCGCAGTGTCAAGAAACCATCATGACTGTTATATCCGTGGAGGGCTCCTGATGTCCGCTGGTGGCCGATCCGGTACCAGGGCGGCGCAGGCCGCTTCCTTGATCGAAGGCCTCGCTCGCAACACCGAACCCGGCACGCGCCTCGGCACCAAGACGGAACTACGCGAGACCTGCCAGGTTTCCGTCGGCACCTTCAACGAAGCGCTACGCCTGCTCCAGTCCCGCGGTCTCATCGAGGTACGCCCGGGCCCCGGCGGTGGACTCTTCGTCGCCGAACAGGCTCCCCTGGTCAGGCTCGGGCACTCCGTTCTGGCACTCGACTCCGACGAGACCTCCGTCGCCGACGCCATCCGAATCCGCGACGCCCTCGACCCGCTGCTGTTCCATGACGCGGCCTGGCACTCTTCGCCTGCACACATCGCCGGCTACAACAACGAGATCAACGCCATGGCCTCCGCGATGAGCACCGGAAGCGTGCCCGGCTTCATGGCGGCCAACTGGCGCCTCCACGAACTCCTCGCGCAAGTCAACCCCAGCCCGATGCTGCGTTCCCTCTACCTCGCCTTGCTGGCCCTCATCCGTGACCACACCCGCGAAATCCAGCTCATCGAGGGCGAATCCGCCTCCCAGGCCATGCAGGTGCGCTATCAGGTACACGCCGACCTCGTCGAGGCCATCACCAGGCAGGACGCCAACGCAATCACCGAAGCAGCACGAGCCCACAGCGTGACGCGCGACGTACCCGGAGCGCGACCTGGACCAGGCAACACGGCGCAACATGTCTCCCCGGACCCACGAACCTGAACTATCGGCGAGAAGGCCAATGACGATTCGCGGCCAGTGCTTGGACAACCGCACCATGGCATCGGCCACATTGTTCATCACGCATTCGGTTTTCGTCGCAAGAGGAGTGGCCATGCCACAACCGGAGTTCCGCACCGAGGAAGTCGACTTCGAGGCTTCCTACCAGGGCAAACCGCCCGTCGAGGGGATGGAATTCGCCCTCGAGGTACCGCCGTGGGACATAGGCGAGGCACAACCCGAGATAGCACGGCTGATCGAGAGCGGCGAGCTGCAAGACGAGGTCCTCGATGTCGGCTGCGGACTCGGTGACAACGCGATCCTGCTTGCCCAGCACGGCCATTGCGTCACCGCTGTCGATAGAGCGCCGACCGCACTCGCGACGGCACGCGAGCGAGCGCAGCAACACGGGGTCGACATCGAGTTCGTCCACGCCGACGTGACCGCCCTCGACGGCATCGAGCAGCGGTACCGCACCGTCCTCGACAGCGCGCTGTATCACTGCCTAGACGACCAGCAGCGGCACGACTACGCCGCGGCGTTGCACCGCGTCACACTGCCGGATGCCCACCTGCACGTGTATTGCTTGACGGACGCGGACCAGGGCGCCCCCCCCCGCCGATCAGCGTGAGCCAGGCGGATCTGCGCGAACACCTCAGCACGTACTGGGACATCCTCGGGATCGAACAAGCGGACTACATCACGGCGATAACACCCGAACAACTGCACCGCCTCAGCGGTCAGTTCGCCGGCACACGCACCCTCGACCCGACAGACATCCGCACCGACGAGCGCGGCCGCGTGCTCAGCCAGATGTGGTACCTGCATGCACAGCGCAAGTAGCGGAGCGTGGGCCACGACACCGGAAGCCTGCTCCGGGTGTGAAACGGAGGCGCCGACGCGCGCCGGCACTCCTGGTCGCGTGAGATGAGCTTGTGGAAGTTGCAGCTGCAAGTCGAGACAAGAAATATGTGGATATGACGTGCATTTCTTTCGCCTTCATCGTCGGCGGCAGCGTCGCCGGGACTCCCTGGGCGATTGCACTTGCCCGAGCTGGCGTTCAGTGTGACGTGGTAGACGTGGCCGAAGCAGCTGCTCAGCTCCGGGCCCCAGCGGCACAGCTGGCCTGGTGCGGTCGAGGGCATCACTGACGATTCTTGCCAACTATTGCCAGCACTTCGAGGCTGCCTTGACCTACCGGAACAGCAGTGCCCGCACGCCGTTGCCGCCGTTTTCACGAAATCAAGGATCCGGTCCTCGAGTACGTGGCCGATCTCGATTGCTCTTACTGATCCGAGCGTTGGCACTCGGCGCGATGGGATGAGGTGTCCGCAAGACCCGGCCCAGACCGGTCGGCGTTGACGATCCTGATGCGCTGCCAGGCTTGTAGTTGCTGTGCAGAACACCATTAATGGAAAGTGAGGAGCAGCACGTGGTGGATGTGGTGGTGCGGACGGCCTCGGGGCGCGTCCGTGGTTGTCTCGAAGGCGATGTGGCAGTGTTCCGGGGGATCCCCTACGCGGCCGCGCCCGCTGGTCGCCTCTTGTTCGCGGCTCCGCTTCCCGCCGCTGGGTGGGACGGGGTGTGGGAGGCCACCGCCGCCGGGCCACCGGTACCGCAAGCCGAGCAGTTGGGCTCCCTGCGGCCGCTGGCGGCCTCCTTGGACCCCGCTGGTGAGTGTTTGAACGTGAACGTGACGACACCGGATCCGGGCAGGTCCGGACTGCCGGTCATGGTGTGGATCCACGGCAGCGCCTTCCAGGTCGGCTCGAACACCTTGGCGACGTTCGACGGAGCGGCGTGCCTCGCGCGGCGCGGCGTGGTCGTCGTCGCCATCAACTACCGGCTCGGGGCTCCCGGGTTCGCCGAAATTGACGGCGCCCCCAGCAACCGCGGGATCCGTGACCAGATCGCCGCCCTGGAGTGGGTGCACGAGAACATCCACGCCTTCGGCGGGGACCCCGCCAACGTCACCGTCTTCGGCACATCTGCGGGCGGGGTGAGCGCGGCGCTGCTTTTCGCCAGTCCGCGCGCAGAAGGGCTGTTCCACCGGGTGATAGTCCAAAGTGGCGGCGGGGGCACGATGGTCGCGGAGCCCGAGGACGCGCGCCGCGTGTCGCGGGACTGGAGCAGGCGGCTCGGTGTCGAGCCGGACGCTGCCACGCTCGGGGGTACCGCACGAGAAGATCTCATCGCCGCGCAACTCGCGACGATCCACGACTTCGAGAACGACCCCGCCCCCACCCGGTGGGGCAGCAGCACGGTCGCCCGTTCTTGAGGACAGCTCGCGTTCTTCCCGGTCCGAGACGACGATGTGATCCCCCGGCTGCCGGTCGAAGCCGTTTCGTCCGGCGGCGGGCGGCGCGAGGTGCCTCTGCTGATCGGCGCGACCACCGACGAGATGCGAACGTTCCGGCGATACGCGATCTCAAGCCACATCGAGACCGCCGCCGACTCGCAGGCCGCACTGCACGAAAGCCTGGGCCTGTTGGAAATCGACCCCGCGGTGCTCGAGACGTTCAGCCGCAACCGGCCCAAGGCCACGGCCCAGGACTTGTACTGCGCTGTGGCAACCGAACACGCGTTCCGTGTGCCCGCCCACGCTCTCGCCGAAGCGCATGCCGCCAGAGGCGGGGCAGCGTGGCTCTACGAGTTCGCCTGGTGTTTCCCCGTGGGGGACTTGGGCGCGTCGCATTCCGGCGAAGCCCCGTTCCTTTTCGAGACATACGCGGCGTGGCAGCCGTCCATTGGCGACTCTCCCCCGGCCGGACTCGCCGAAACCCTGCAGCGTGATTGGACATCGTTCGCAGCCACCGGTGACCCGGGATGGACGAGTGTCGACACTGCCAGGCCCAACTCCGTCAAACTTTTCGACGGCGAAACCAACCCCATATTGCCCGCCCTCCGACAGGACGAGCTCGAAGTCGTCCGCACACCAGTTCCCTACCGCGCCGGCTGATGGGCGTGTACGGGCCTTGTTCGTGATCTCGTGCGGTCTCGGCCTGCTTCACCCACGTCCGCAACGCCTCCGGGTGCACACCGAGCTGGTCGGCGACCCGTTTGATCGCCCCGGCCGCCGACACAAGATCCCGCCTGGCCTCCACTACCAGACGCGCCGCCCGCTCCCGAACTCGTCCGGGCACTTCCGTCGTGCCGCCATGACTGTGAATCCTCCGGGTGTTCGATGTCTCCATCGAACAATGAAGATGTTGGTGGTGCTGGCACCAGAGGTAGACCAGGCCGGAGTTCGCCCGCGCACTGAGCGTCCGCAGCGACAGCTGGTTCGGCCCAACCTCGCCGCCCGGCCGGCTGCCGCCGAGGTCACTCGCCGGGCGAGCGCTCCGGTGGTGCCGCGCGGGCGCGGGAACGGGCTGACCGGCGCGGCATGCCGAACGCTCGCAGGAGTTGTTCGGCGAACTCCTCGGGGGCGTCGTCGTCGAGCAGCTCCGGGTGTTCGAGTCGCATGTGGACCAGTCCCAGCAGCGAACCGCCGGTGGTGGCCAGTGCCAGGTGCGGGTTGGCGACCTCGAACTGGCCGCTCTCGATCGCCCGGGTGATGTCCCGAAGCGCACGCGGCGCCAGGCCGCGGTCGAGGTATCGCAGGCCGGTGCTGACGAGGATCCTGGCGATCTCCGGGTGACTTTCGGCCAGGCGGACGGTCGCCCGCAGGCTCGCCGCGAAGACGGCGGCCGGATCCTCGAGATGCGCGGTCTGCGCGTCGAGCATCCGGCCGTGCTCTTCGAGGGTGTCCTCGATCGCCGCGCGCACCAGCTCGTCCTTGCCGGAGAAGTGGTTGTAGAAGGAGCCGAAACCGACGTCGGCCGCTTCGGTGATGTCCTGGATGCTCACGTCCAGATGGCCTTGCCGCGCAAGGAATCCGCGGGCCGCGGTGATCAGCGCCCGTCGGGTCCTGGCCTTGCGCCGGTCGCGGCGGGTCGGCTCGGACGGCGCCGTCGACCCAGACGGCTCGGTCGACCCGGACAACTCGGCCGGCGTGCTCTGCGCCGGCTCGCCCGCGTTTCCCGGCTTGGTCATGTCCGCAGTGTAACCGGCGTCAACTCTGACGCCTTGATCACTCTCGTCGGACGACGTTGCCCTTCTTTATACTGTATGTAATCATAATTGAGGAAAGCATCAGTTATGAGACCTTCGGGAGGCAGTGATGGCTGACCACGCTCATGCGGACCTCCACAGCGACCGAGGGGCACTCCCGCACGAGCACGCGGGTCGCAGTGTCCGGCCGGTGATCAAGGTGACCGACCTCGCGTGGCTCGAGTTCGAGAAACCGGATCTGGCCAGGGCCGAGGTCTTCGCCAGGGACTTCGGTTTCCAGGTCGCCTCCCGCGAGGGCGACACGCTCCGCCTGCGGGGAACGTTCGCGGGCCCGCCGTGCCTGGTGATCCGGCGAGGGCCGACGTCCCGGTTCGTCGGGCCCGCGTTCTTCGCGGCCGAGCGGGCCGACCTGGTTCGGCTCGCCTCGGCCACCGGGACCGCCGTGCGCCGGTTCGGCCGGGACGAACCCGGCGAGGTGGTCGACCTGCGTGATCCGAGCGGTTTCGCGGTCCGGGTGGTGCACGGGGTGCCCGATCTTCCGGAGCTGCCGGACCAGCGGGCGCTGACGCTGAACTTCGGCAGCGAGGGCAGGCGGGTCAACAGCCCGCAGCGACCCCCGCGCGCGCCTTCCCGCGTGCAGCGACTCGGCCACGTCGTGCTGGAGACGCGGGTGTTCCGCCGTGCCCTGGACTGGTACCTGGACACCCTCGGCATGATCGCCAGCGACTTCCTGTTCCTGCCCGGGCAGCGGGACCGGGGTCCGACCATGGCGTTTCTGCGGTGCGACCGCGGCAGCGTGCCCGCCGACCACCACACCGTCGCGATGCACCTGGGGCCGTCCGCGCAATACGTGCACTCCGCCTACCAGGTCACCGACCTCGACGCGATCGCCGCGGGCGGCGAATACCTGAAGCAGCGGGGCTACCACCGGACCTGGGGCATCGGGAGACACATCCAGGGCAGCCAGCTGTTCGACTACTGGCACGACCCGGACCGGCTGATGGTGGAGCACTTCGCCGACGGGGACCTGTTCGACAGTTCGGTCGAGCCGGGGTGGGCGCCGATGTCGGCCAGCGGCCTGGCGCAGTGGGGTCCGCCGGTGACCAAGGAATTCCTCGGCGCCCAGCCCTCCCCGAAAATGCTCCGCGAGGTGTTCCACGCGCTGCGCGACGACAGCGAGCTCGACGCCGGCCGGTTGCTGAGCTTGATGAAAGCGATGAGTTCATGAGTGTCGACCGTGTGCCGGCCACGCCCGGGCGAACCCCCGGCGGTGTGCTCCGATGACCCACCAGGTTCTCGTCACCGGCGCCGGCCCGGTCGGGCTGACGGCCGCGATCCTGCTGGCGCAGCAGGGAGTAAGCACCCTCGTCCTCGAACGGCACCACGACAGCTACCCGCTCCCCCGCGCCCTGCACACCGATGACGAGATCGTGCGGATCCTGCAGCAGGCCGGGATAGCCGAGGAGTACCAGCGTCGCAGCCGCGCGGCTTCGGGGTTGCGGCTCGTGGACGGATCGCTGAAGACCGTGGCGGAGTTCCGCCGTGACCGGCTGGTCGGCACGCACGGCTGGCCCGAAGCCAATCTCCTCGACCAGCCCGAACTCGAACGTCTTCTCCGCGAGGCGGTCGCCGGCCACCCGGAGATCGAGCTTCGTGGCGGTCAGGAGGTGGAGCGGTTCGAGTTCCCTGCGGACGGGCGCACCGCGGTCCGGGCGCGGGTGCGTGACGTGGACACCGGCGAAGCCAGCCACATCGACGCACACGTGCTGCTGGGCTGCGACGGCGCGAACAGCCTGACCAGGACCTTCCTCGGCGCCGGAATGCGCGACCTGCGGCCCGGGGAACGCTGGCTGGTCATCGACGTCGTCTGCGAAAAACAGCTCGACGTGTGGAACGGCGTGTACCAGATTTGCGATCCGCACCGGGCCGGAACGTTCATGCAGGCCGGAGAGACCCGCTACCGCTGGGAATTCCAGCTGCGGGAGGGCGAAACCCCCGACGACGTCGACCTGGAATCCCTGCTGTGGCCCTGGACCCACGGCGCGCCGTTCGAGCTGATCCGCCGCGCCGAGTACGTCTTCCGCGCGCAAGTGGCCGACCGCTGGCGCAAGGGCCGCGTCTTCCTGCTCGGTGACGCGGCCCACCTGACGCCGCCGTTCATCGGCCAGGGCATGGGCTCTGGCCTGCGGGACGCGATGAACCTGGCCTGGAAGCTGGCTCTCGTCCTCAACGAGGGCGCGGACGAACGTCTCCTCGACACCTACGAGCGCGAGCGGAAACCGCACGTCACCAGGATGATCCGCAACGCCGTCGCGGTGGGCTGGGCGATGACGGGCAGCACCGCTTTCGGCGCCGCGCTGCGCCGTCGGGCGATCACGTCGGCGAGCAAGCTGCCCGGATTCTCCGAACGCGTCGTGCATTCCTCGTCCCCGCGCGTGGGCCGGAGTCCGCTGGTGCGCCGCCGGCCCGGGGACGGGCTGACGGGAACGTCGTGCCCGCAGCCGTGGATCTCCACCCCGGCCGGGCGGAAACGCCTCGACGACCTGCTGGGCACGGCGTTCGGTGTCGTGCACCGCGGCGAGCTGGATGCCGAGGCGGCGCTGGCCGCGCGCCGGCTCGACGCCGTCGTGGTCGACGCCCGCGACTGCGCCGAACTTCTCGACTGGCTCGGCACCGCCCGCGCCGCGGTGATCCGTCCCGACCGGATCGTGGCGACGACCTATCCGCGGCGGAACTCCTCCGCCTGGCTGGAGTTGCTGCCGTCCCGCCGCACCCAGCGCGTCGACGCCCGAGCCGCGCCGTAGCAGGCGGCTGATCGCGGGAGGGTGGAGTCGGCGCCGTCCGAGTGGGTACTCCTCGCCGTGATGGTGCCTTTCGTGTTGCCTCGACTCGGGCCCGCGGATCCCGGCGCGGCGTTGGCCGCGTTGCGGGGACGCGCGGTCAACTACGACCCGGCCGAGGTACGCCGTCCCGGTTGGAACATCGACGTGCACCGCTGTTTCATCGCGGACGAGCCACCCGGGCCCGCTGTGCCGGGTGGGCCGTGGTCGATCGCGCGCGCACTCGTCCGCGACTACGAGTTCACGCCGCCCGGGCTCGTGCGAGCCGTTTACGACCCGGCAGTGCCGCTGCTGGGTCGCGAGCTGCTGCTGGAAGGCCGGTTCAGCGCGCTGCGCTTCCAGATGGGCGTGCGGATCACTTCGCTCCACCTCGGAGCCGACGAAGAGCACGACGTGTTCGGCTGGGGTTACCAGACGCTCGACGGTCATCTCGAACGCGGCGAGGTCGTCTACCGGGTCATCAAGCACCGGGCTACGGGCCGGGTCGAGTTCCGGGCGAGCTCGCATTCCCAGGCCGATCCCCGGCTCGGTTCCGTACTGCGGCTCGGCTGGCTCGTTTTCGGGCGACGGACCCAGCTGCGGTTCTACCGCGACATCCAGCGTCGCCTGCGGGGGCTGGTACGGCAGCGGCTGCGCCCGGCGGCGGCGGTGACGCGTGCGGCGCGGGTGGGAGAGGGTCTGGCTTCCGTTCCGTCCGGAGCAGGACCGAGCCCTTGGGACCGCTTCGCGCTCTACAGCTACGACCCGGCGCGTTCTCGGCTTCCCGGCTGACGTAGGCCGGCTCCGTCGAGCCGCCGGGTGGTGATACGCACCCCGCCGTGCAGTTGCCCGCCCGCGACCCGGGCCGCGCCGACGCAGTAACGCACCCACATGTTCAGCTGGATCTCCTTGGCCAGCCGGAGCCGCGTGTAGAGCAGGTCGACGAGCCGGCTCGCGCAGCGATGCCAGGTTTCGACGGTGAACACCAGCCCGTGCCCGGCACTGCGTGCCCGGAACTCGACCTGGCCGGCTTCGAGGTGCCCGGCCAGGGTCGCCAGGCGGAACGAGCTGCCGGTCACCTCCACCACCCGCACCGGCCCGTCCCAGGGCGCGGCCATGCGCACGACGTACTCGGCGCCGACCCGCAGCGGCGGCCCGGGACCGGCCAGCTGGTCGAACACCGCCGCCTCCGTCGGGGCGGCCGCGTTCAGATCGGACGACATCCTCGCGATCAGGTCCTCGGGGCCGAGCGCGCTGTCCACGACGCACACTTCGAAGACGCGGTGCCACAGCGCACCCGTTCCCGCGGTGGCCGGCAGGCTCCGGTGGTCGACCAGCGAATCCGGCAGCGACGGCGGCAGGTCGCCGGCATCCCCGCACTGCTCGCTCCGGTGCAGCGGGGTGGTCATCCACAGGTACCGCCAGGACACCAGCAGCAACCCGGCCGGCCACCGCACCAGCGTCCGCAGCGGCGGGGAAAGCATGAAACCTGCCGACACGGGCATCCTCCGTTCACCAGCGACCACCGCACCACCGGATGAGGAGTTCCCCCGATGCGCGTGCCTACTCGCCGGCGTCACTCGCCGATCCCGCGTCTTCTGCTGCGCGCCGGGCTGCGCGGCACCCACCTGCACACGATGTCCGGCGCCGCGGTCGGCCTCTGCGTCACGCTGTGGCTGCGCGCGAAGACCGTCGACCAGGACGAACGGGGGAATGCCGAGCGCCGCGCCTTGTTCGTCGGGCTCTGGCCACCCACGCTCTGGCTGCTCGGCGACAGCCTCGAACGTGCCCACGGCCGCTGACATGGCCCGCGCCCGCGGCACCGGCCGGGACCGCACCCCGCTGTGGTTGTTCGCCGACCAGCTCGGCCCGCATTTCCATCACGCACCCGAGCACCGCGAACGTGAGATCGTGGTGATCCGCTCGGACGCCGCGTTCGCCGGGAAGGCCTATCACCGGCAGAAGCTGCACCTCGTACTCGCCGCGCTGTACCGGTTCGCCGACGAGCACGGGGACCGCGTCCACCTGATCCACGCACCCACCTACCGAGAGGGACTGCGGCGCTTCGGACGCACGGTCGTGGTGCACGAGCCGAACTCGCACGCCGCGGACCGGTTCGTCCGCCGTCTGCACGAGGAAGGTCTGGTCGAGCGGATTTTTCCGACCCCGGGTTTCGCCCTGCCGAAGGCAGAGTTCGCGGCGTGGGCACGGGGCCGGAAGCGGTTCCTGATGGAGGACTTCTACCACGCGCAACGCCGCCGTTTCGAGGTACTGGTCGAGGGCGCGGATCCGGTGGGCGGGCAGTGGAACTTCGACCACGAGAACCGGCATCCGCCGCCGCACACCGAGCGGCTGGGCGTGCCCGCACCGTGGCAGCCGCGGGAGAACGACGTCGACGACCAGGTACGCGACGAGCTCGACCGGGCGGCCGCTGCCGGGGCGATCCATCCGGTGGGCGTCGACGGGCCTCGCCGGTTCGCGGTCACCCACGACGAGGCGCGACGTGCGCTGCGCCGGTTCCTCGACGCCCGGCTGCCCACTTTCGGGCCACAGCAGGACGCGATGCTGTCGCAGGACTGGGCGATGTCGCATGCGCTGCTGTCCGTCCCGCTCAACCTCGGCCTGCTGGACCCGCTGGGCGTGGTACGGCAGGCCGAACGCAGGTGGCGCGAAGGCCGGGCGCCGCTGGCCGGCACCGAAGGGTTCATCCGGCAGGTGCTGCGTTGGCGAGTGGATCTGGCACCTGTACTGGCACTTCGGGCCGGATTACCTGCGCCGAAACCATCTGCGGGCGCACACGCCGCTGCCGCAGTGGTGGCGGGAACTCGACGCGGACGTGCTCACCGCGAACTGCCTGCGCACCGCGCTCGCCGGCGTCCGTGACCGCGGGTACGCCCACCACATCCAGCGGCTGATGGTGCTGGGCAACCACGCGTTGCAACGAGGGTACGACCCCGCCGAGCTGACCTCGTGGTTCGCCACCGCGTTCGTCGACGGCTTTCCCTGGGTGATGCCGGCGAACGTGATCGGCATGAGCCAGTACGCCGACGGCGGCGTCGTGGCCACCAAGCCCTACGCGGCCGGCGGGGCCTACATCAACCGGATGAGTGACCACTGCCGTTCGTGTGCTTTCGACCCGCGGGTGCGCCTGGGCGAGCACGCGTGCCCGTTCACCGCCGGTTACTGGTCGTTTCTCGACCGCAACGCCGGCCGGCTCCGGGACAACCGCCGGCTGCGCCAGCCACTCACCGGCCTGCAGCGGCTCGGTGACCTGGATGCGGTGACCGAGCAGGAACGGCACCGCCGGACGTACTGACCTTCCCTTCAAGTCCGGTCGCCGCGCTCCAGGATCTCGGTGAGAGCGGCGTCGTCGGCACTGCGCCGGGTCTCGAGCACTCGCGACAGCCGGTCGGCCTCCGTGGTGAGCCGATGGTGTGAATCCCGCGGGGACAGCGCCGTTTCGCGGAGCCGGCCGGCGAGTTCGCTGTACGGCACGGCCTGGTCGTCGACGAGGAAGACCGCCGCGCCGTGATGCGGGCAGTAGACGACCGGTACGGAATCGGCCATCCGGAACACGGTGAACGCCCCGCCGTGCGCGGCACCGCCCGCGACGATGCGGACGTCGATGGTGCGGGACATGACCAGCACGTCCGCGAGGAACCGCAGCTGCCGAAGCATGACGTCGTCATCTCCGAAGTGGTCGCGCAGGGCTTCCGCACCGATGAACATCTCCGCTGGGACCGCCCGGCAGCCGAACAGCACGTCCCTGCGCCCCATCCGCTGGTCCACCTCCCACTCCAGCTCGCCGGCCCGCAGCGGGGCCACACCCCCCGCGAACCTCGTGTAGTCGCGGATCTGGAGCAAATCCGGGACGAGAACCGGCGCCCAGACCGTGATCGACCGGGCGGCCCGTTCGTGCGCCACCAGGGTGGTGAAGTGCACCGGGTCCGCCTGTGGGCCCGGCACCAGCCAACCGGGCCCGGCCGCGCCCTTCGCCAGCGACAGGATCCACGCCTTGTCCGCACCCGTGACCCCCAGTGCACCCAGCAGTCCCGCGACGTGCTCGATGCCCGGCACCCGGCGTCCCGACTCCCAGTCCGCCAGCTGTCGCGGCTCCACGTCGATCCGCCGCGCAAGCTCCGGCAGGCCGAGCCGTGCCTCGAGCCGGGCACCCCGCAGCGCGGCTCCCAGCGCCCGGGCGCGGGACGGTGGGTCCGTACTCGGCATCAGCCACTGACCCCCGTCCGGGAACTTCCACGTGCGCACCGGCCACCACGGCGGCAGCCGTCCCCGGCCGATCCTGCCTGTCTGCAGCCGAAACCGTCGCGAGAACGCAGCGCGGCAACCCTCCCGGGTGAGGGCGGCGTGCGGGCAGACTGGCCGGATGCCGGAGCTGACAGCCGAACTCATCACCGACGGCCGCGTACCGCAATCCCCGGCGCTCTCGCCGGACGGCGGCCGGGTTTGCTACGTTCTCGCCCCGCTCAGTCGAAGCGGGCCGCGGCTGGACACCGAAGTGTGGCTCGCCGGGGACGCTGGGCCGCGTCGGCTGACCGACGGTACCGCGACGGAATCCCGGCCCCGCTGGTCGGCGGAACCGGACACGCTGTTCTTCCTTTCCGACCGCGCGACCCGCGGCGTACCGCAACTGCAGCGCGCGTCTGTCTCCGACGGAGTGGTGACTACGCTGACCGCCCGGCCCGAGGGCATCGTCGACTACTACCCGCTCGCCGACCCGCACTCGGTCGTCCTGCTCAGCGAGCACTCCCCCGCGCGCGACCCGATCGTGGCCGGCGAGGACGAACCGCACGCCCGGCTGCAGTTGCTCGACGTGCGCACCGGGCAGATCACCACCCCGGAGGTGTTCGAGGGGCGCCACGTCGCCGAAGTTCGGCCACGGCCCGGCGGCGGGCCACTCGCCGTCCTCACCCAGGCCTCGGCAGACCAGGACTACGGGCCACGGACTGTCCACTTGCACCTGTTCGATCCGGAAACCGGGGCGGTGCGGGACATCGGCCCGCTCGAAGCGGAGGCACGCGAGCCGGTCTGGTGGCGTGGACGCGATGGCTGGCACATCAGCTACCTCGCACTCACGCCGCCCTTGTTGCACGGCGGCACCGCGGTGTTCGACCTGGCGCTGCGCACCGGTATCCGGACCAACCGCACGGCTGGGCTCCCGCTCTGTCCGACCGAATTGCGGCAGACCGGCGGCGCCCCGCTGGTCTTGCTCGCCGAAGGACTGCACACCGCGGTCGCGCGGGTCGAGCCCACGCGGCTGGCCACAGTGGCCGAACACCCCGGTGATCTCTGGGACGCCGACACGGCCGGCGGGAATCTCGCCGTCGTCGCCAGTACGCGGTACGCGCCCGCGGATGTCCACATCGGACCCATCGGCGGCCGGCTGCGGCGGGTCACGGACACCCGTCCGGAGGTGGGCACGCTCACATGGGGAAAGCAGGAACCACTGACTTACCAGGCCGCGGACGGCCTCGTACTGGGCGGGCTTGTCGTCCTGCCGCCGGGAAAGACGGCATCCGGCGGGCCGTATCCGATGATCACGATCGGGCACGGCGGTCCGTACGGGCGTTACGCCGACAGCTGCCAGCTTTCTTGGTTCGCTTGGGCACAATGGCTCGCGGCGGCCGGTTACGCGGTCTTCCTCCCGAACCCACGCGGCGGGCAGGGGCGCGGCCACGAGTTCGCCGCGCGGGTCGCCGGGCGGGTCGGGCGGGAGGAATGGGCCGACGTCCTCGCCGGGGTCGACCGGCTCGTCGCGGACGGGATCGCCGATCCGGACCGGCTCGGCATCGCCGGCTGGAGCCACGGCGGATTCCTGGCGGCTTGGGCCGTCGGGCAGACCCACCGGTTCCGCGCCGCAGTGGTGGGCGCCGGCATCACGGACTGGGGCATGCTCGCGGCCACCGGGGAGAACGGCGCGTTCGAGGCCGCCCTCGGCGGCAGCACCGGCTGGTCCGGCGCCGGTCCGCATCCGCACGACGCGCTCAGCCCGATCTCCTTCGCGGACCGCATCCGCACGCCGGTGCTGCTGCTCCACGGTGCCGAGGACACCAATGTGCCGCCCGGACAGGCCGAGTACCTGCACCGCGCGCTGCGGCACTTCGGCGTGCCGCACGAATACGTGCGGTACCCGCGGGAAGGACACTCGATCCGCGAACGCGGCCACCAGCTCGACGTGCTGCACCGGACCCGGGCGTGGTTCGACCGATGGCTGAAATCGCGCGGCGAAGCAACCTGAACGCCCCCGGCCGCGTGTTCCCCGGCAACCGAGAGGGAGGAACAGGCATGCGCAGGACAATCACGACAGCCATGGCCACGATGGCACTCGGGCTGGGTTTCGCGCCGGTGGCCCGAGCCGAGGAATCCCCGGCGCTGAGGGTCTACCCGGACTCACTACGGCCGGGTGCGGTATTCGGAACGGGCATCTCCGGTGGCTGCGACACGTACTCCGACGTCACCTCACCCGGGTTCGCCGCGCCGGTGTCCCTCGTCGCGGTCGGCGGCGACCGGAACAACCTCTGGGGAAACGGCGCCGCGTCGTCCACACCGGGCGAATACATGGCGACGGCGACCTGTGACGGCACGACGCTGAGAACCACGTTCACCGTGCAGCCCCACCCGGCTCCGGCGTGGTGGCTGAATCCCGTCGAGGTCGAGCCGGGCGGCGAGATCTCCGCGGGCTCGGACACCATCACCGGCTGCCCCGGCGGGCCGACCGGACCGGTCACCTCCCCCGGTTTCGCGGCACCACTGCAGTTCACCGAGGGCGGCAACTTCGGCAGATTCAGCGGCCACACCACGGCCGGCAGCGTCCCGGGGACCTACACCGCGACCCTGCGGTGCGCCAGCACCCCGGTCGTGGGCACGATCGAGTTCACGATTCTCGGTACCCCACCCGGCAACGGCACTCTCCCGGCGAAACACCCGTCCCCCACACACCAGCGAACCAGTGTGGTGCCGGTCGGCGCTCCGGAAACCGGAGGAGGCAGCACGGCGGGCCGGTGACTTGCTTGGCATCCGGGCACCGTTCCGTTCCGTTCCGCGGATCAGCGCGCCGTGAACAGCGCCGACGCCTCCCGCAACGCGTCGAGTGCGGCCCGGACGCCACCAAGCGACTCCTCGCCCGCACGGCACACCGCGATGATCGTGCGGTTCAGCGCCGGGCGGGTGGCGGCGATGTGCACACCCTCGGGGACCGGGCCGCGGGCCAGCCGTGGCACGAGCGCGGCTCCGGCGTTGCCCGCCACGAGCGCCAGCTGGGTCGCATAGCCCCCGACGGTGCAGCTGATCCTGGGCTCGACCTCCTGCGCACGCAGGACATGCACGAGCCACTCGTGGCATCCGGTCCCGGCGGTCCAGGCGATCCACGGGATGTCGTCCACCTCGGCGAGGTCGACGACCCGGCGGTGCGCGAGCCGGTGCCCGGCCGGCAGCGCCAGGTCCGCGACATCGGAGAACAGCGTGACGTGCGCGGCCGACGGCGGCACCGTGGCCGGCAGGTCGGCCCAGCTCTCCACCACGGCCACGTCGAGGTCTCCACTCAGCACCTGCGGCAGCGTCACCTCGGCTTCGCCCTCCCGCAGCGTCACCTCCAGCCGCGGGTGCTGCTCCCCGAGCGCGGCCAGCGCGGGCGGCAACAGCGCGTGCACGCACGTCGGGATCGCGCCGATCCGCAACGGGCCCAGCACGTCCTCGCGCAGCAGCTCCAGATCCGTGCGGGCCTGCGCGAGCTGCGCGAGCACCCGTTCGGCATGCGCGGCGAGCACCTGCCCGGCGCGGGTCAGCCGCACGCCCCGCCCGCGCGGCTCGAGCAGTTCCTGGCCCGCCTCGCGTTCGAGCTTCGCGAGCTGCTGCGACACGCCCGACGGCGTGACGTGCAGCGCCGCCGCCGCGGCAGCCACCGAGCCATGCTGCGCCAGCGCATGCAGCGCCCGCATCCGGTCGACATTGAACACAGTAGTGATGCTACCGAATTCTACGCACGAACATTTGCTTGTCGTTGACAGTCGTGGCCCCCAAGCTGGACGGTGTGACGACCACCGAACTTCATTCCACCCCTCCGGCCGGGCCGATCGCGGCGTTCACCGCCCAGTTCGACCCGCGGCTCCTCGCCGCGGCCGGCAGCCTGTGTGTCGCGTTGTCCTCGGTGTTCATCAAGATTTCCGGGGCGAGCGGGGCGACCAGTTCGTTCTGGCGCTGCCTTTTCGCGCTTCCGGTGCTGGCGCTGCTGGCCCGGACCGAGGCGCGGCGCACCGGCGTGCGGACGAAACTCGTGCCGCCACTGCTCGCCGGACTCGGCCTCGGACTGGACTTCGTGCTGTGGGGCGAGGCGATTCCGCGAGTCGGTGCGGGCATCGCGACCGTGCTGCTGGCGGTGCAGGTGGTGATCGTGCCGGTGTTGGCGTTCGCGTTCCTGGCCGACCGGCCGGACCGCCGGTTCCTGGTCACCGCACCGGTGCTGATCGGCGGCATCGTGCTGGCCGGCGGGTTCATCGGCACCACGGTGACCGGGCCCGACCCGGTGCTGGGCGCGTTGTCCGCGCTGGCCGCCGGCGCCGGGTACTCGGTCTACCTGCTGCTGATCCGCTTCAGCAGCGGCCCCTCGACGCAGGTCCGGTCGCTGCTGCTGGCGACGGTGTCCGCGGGCGCCGTGGCGGTGCTACTGGGCGTGCCGTTCCACCGGCTCGACTTCACCCCGGGCTGGCCCGCCTTCGGCTGGTTCGTCGCACTCAGCCTGATCGGCCAGGTCGCCGGGTGGCTGCTGATCGCGGGCGCGCTGCCACGGATGTCGTCGGCCACCGGCGCGACGCTGATGCTGTTGCAGCCGGTCGGCGCGGTGGTCTTCGGAATCGTCCTGCTCGGCGAGGAACCGAGTGTGCTGCAACTGACCGGATGCGCGGTGGTCCTCGCCGCCGTCTGCTTCGCCGGGCGGGGCGCACGGCGCTGACGGTGGTCGCCTCGCCGGACGGGCCGTACGGGAGAATCGGTTTCCCCGCTTTGGCGGTCGGCTTTTCTTGCCGCAGCCGGCTTTCCGGCGGGGTCAGCTTTCCGGCAGGCTCAGGCCTACCCGGTCCAGGATCGTACGGGCCAGTACGCGGAACTCGTCCCGGCGGTGCTCCACCACCGCTTCACTGCCCAGCAGTTCCCCGGCCAGTTCGTCGACCGGCCAGCACACCAGGTTGCCGTGCCGGGCCAGCAGCAGGCCGACCTCCCGGATCCGGTACAGGTCGCCGGTGTCGAGCCACGCGTAGAGCAGGATCTGCCACAGCCACCGCGTGACCCGTGCCGGATCGCGCACGGTGACGACGGTTTTCACGTCGATCAAGGTGGCCGTGCCGTCGCCGATCCCGTTCTCCGGGTCGATGCGGCCCAGCAGCAGGTCGCCGTCGGCCCAGCCGGGGACGATGGTGGGGCCGGCGATGCCCAGCTGCGTGCCCTCCGGCGGGACCTCGGCGCGCCGGCGCAGTTCCCACAGCACGCCGCGCTCGTGCAGCAGCCGGGCCAGGCCGGTCAGTTCGGTCACCACTTCTTCGCCGGGCAGCGCGCGCAGCTGCTCGACCGTGCCGCCTCCGTCGACGATCCGGGCCAGCCGCGGCTCGATGCGGCCGGAGCGGTAGATGTCCTCGCACGCGGACAGAACCCAAGCGGTACGGGCGGTCCCGGCCTCGGCACCGGGTTCGCCGAGCATCCCGGGCGGTACGTGCCGGGCCTGGTAACGGCGAGCCCGGGTGAGGAAGTCGGCCCACAGCCCGGGTGCGCCGGGGATCGGCTCGATGTCGGGGAATCCGTCTCCGAGGTCCAGCCAGGTCGTGGCGGCCGGCCGGACGTTCAGCGCTCGCGCCCGGTAGTCCGCGGGGAGCCCGGCGTGCGTCGGGTAGGTGGCTGCTTGCGCGTGCGCCCAGGCGCCGCTGCCCCACTGCGCCCGCAGCATGCCGAGCAACGCGTAATACGGCGGCGCGGCCTGGACCAGATCCGCGACCCGCTGCCCGAACGCACCACCCACCTCGGCCCAGTGCTGCCGCGGCGGCCGCGCGAGCGCTGGGCGGACCGGCTGCAGGCCGTGGACGGCCTCCTCCACCCGGCGTGCGACGGAGCCCGAGCCGGTGAAAACCCGCGCGCACCACCGCGAGAGCTGCCCGGCCGGGTCGGCCAGCTCGGACGTCAGTGACACGCTCGCTCCCGCTTCACCAGCCCAGTATCGCCGATCTCGCCTGCACGGACGAAGGCACCGTCACCCCAGCAGCACCCTCGCCGCCACCTCCGCGCCGTCGCGCCGGATCGTGGTGGCCACGGTGGCGGCGCGGTCCCGGGTTTCGGGAGCCATCGCGGATTCCAGGGCCGCCGACAGGGACTCGGCAGTCGGCACCGGACCGTCGTGCGCCACGCCGATGCCCAGCTCCGCCACCCGGCCGGCCCAGCGCGGTTGATCGGCGGCCTGCGGAACGACCACCTGTGGCACTCCCGCCAGAGCCGCGGTCGCCGTGGTTCCCGCACCGCCGTGGTGCACCACGGCGGCCACCCGGCGGAACAGCTTCTGCTGGTTGACTTCGCCGACAGCGAAACAGTCTTCACGGTCGTCGATCAGGGACAGCTCCGCCCAGCCGCGGGCGACGACGGTTCGCCGGCCCTGCGCACGGGCAGCCTCGATCGCGGTCCGCGCGATCTCCGCCGGCATCCGCATGCTGCCGAAGCCGACGTACACCGGCGGCGGGCCGGCGGCGAGGAACGCTGCCAGCCCGGGAGGCAGCGGCCGCTCGTCCGGCAGGATCCACGCGGTGGTCCGCACGACGTCGAGATCCGCCGGCGCCTCCCACTGGTCCAGCACCGGATCCGCGGCCACCCAGGGGTGCGCGGTGAACAGGTAGCGACGTACGTCCCGCGCGGGAGGCAGGCCGAGCGCGCTGCGGTGCGCGTTGATGAGCGGCCCGACCCGCTCGTCCCGCTGCGGAACCTCGCCCAGCACGGGCGCGAAGACCACGAACCGGTGCGGTACCCCTGCGCGCTCGGCGACCGTCTGCGCCACGAAGTGCAGCATCCCGCTCGCCACCAGCAGATCCGCACCTGCCACGGCGTTGGCCAACGGCTCGTAGGTGGCCTCGATGTGCCCACGCACGTATTCGTCGGCGTCGAACACCCGCTCCTCGGCCGTGGACGGCGCGGCCATCCACGAACGCCACGTCCTCCGGAACGGCACCATCGGCACGCCTGCCCGCGCCAGCAGTTCGACGAATTCCTCGTCCGGTGGCGCGCACAGCGCCACCTCCGCGCCGAGCGCCTGCAGCTGTACCGCCAGCGCCACCATCGGTTCGACGTCCCCTCGCGACCCGTACGTCGCCACCACCACTCGCACTTCGCGACCTTCCGCAGAGTTCCGGTTCCGGCGAACGATTCTGCGGTAACGACCGGGTCTTGCGGCAAGCCCCGGGGTGCGCTATACGTTGGATACGATGGGGAGCGGAAGCTCCCCTTTTTCGTGCCCCGAAGCCAGAAACGGCAGCAGCAGGCCGGCCAGCTCGCGCGGGCGTTCCAGGGGGATCAGGTGCCCGCACTCGGCCAGCAGGTGACCGGTGAGGTCGTCGGCGAAGGGACGCAGCTGCCGTTCCAGCGCCTCGCCCACCGGATGCGCGCCGACGGTCATCACCGGCACGGTGAGCCGGGTCCGCGCGACGGCTTCGGTGAGCTGCCGGCCGCTTTCCGCAAGCGCGCGGTAGTACCCGAACGCACACCGGAGGGCTTCCACACCGGTGTAGGCCTCCGCAAACGCGGTGCTCAGCCGCGGCGCGATCCCGCGGCCGAGCGTGCCCTGATCCAGGAACCAGCCGACGTACTCCGCCTCGTGTCCGAAAAGGACGGTCTCGGCGAGCCCGGGAACGGCGTGGAACCCGAACCACCACGGTGGGCCTCCGGCAAGAAAATCCTCGGCGCCGGGCAGCGGACCGGCGAGCGACTCCATCAGCACGAGCCGGCGGATCCGCTCCGGCTGCCGCAGTGCGAACAGCAGCGCGCCCGGAACGGCCAGGTCGATCGCCACCACCGCCGCGTCGGGTTCGGACAGTGCGTCCAGCAGTCCCCCGAGGTCGGTGGCGATCGTGCCCGCGTCGAATCCGGCCTCTCCAGGGCTGCTCGCGCCCAGGCCGCGCAGGTCCGGCGCGAGTACGCGGTACCGCGCGGCCAGCGGGCCCAGCACCGCACTCCAGAGCTGCCAGGTGTGCGGGAATCCGTGCAGCAGCACGACGGCCGGGCCGGTGCCGGCGATCGCCACGTTCAGCCGGGCGTCGCCCACCGTGACCTTCCGCAGCTCGACCGGCGGCGGGACAGGTGCGCCCATGACTTCCTCCAGCGGTTACGATTGGTTACCAGAACACGGTAGGTAACTCAGATCGTGCCGCCAAGAAGGCACTTTCCCGTCAGGTGGTGAGCTCGAGGTGACCTCGTCCGGAAGCCGCGCGCGTGGGGTTCGCGGCGACCTGTTCGATCCGACCTGCCCGACGCGTGCGCTGCTCGACCGGATCGGTACCAAGTGGACCTCGATGGCGGTCAAGGTGCTCGCCGAAGCCGCCCCGGCCGAGGTCCGGTTCGCCGACCTGCGACGCCGGATGCCCGGCGTGTCCCAGAAAATGCTCTCCGTCACGCTGCAGAGCCTGGCCCGCGACGGCCTCGTCGCCCGCCGGGTCGAGGATTCCGTGCCACCCCGCGTGCACTACCGGCTGACCGCGCTCGGCACGTCACTGGACGCGGCGCTGGCCGTGCTGCGCACCTGGGCGGAGGACCACATGCCCGAGGTCGACCGGGCCCACCACGCGGCGGACCGTACCGGCTGATCCCGCGGCCCCGGGACACGCACGCGTCCGGCGAGTGCCGCGACAACCCGGCCGGCAACCCGGGCAGCGCTCACGCCGGGCACTACAGCCACCGCGTGCGCCACCGGCTTGGTTCGGCACCTCCGGGAAGGATCCACTGTGGACTCGTGCAGGGCCGCCGGTGCTGTGCGGCGACGCGCGGGCTTACCCGGTACAGTCCGGTCGTGATCAAGAAGACACTCTCCGCGACCGTCGCGGTCGCCGCCGTGGCCGGGCTCGCGGCCTGTTCCAACCCGACCGGGAAATCGTGGGCGATCACCTACGAGGTGACCGCGGACAGCACCGCCAGTGTCACCGAGATCAGCTACGGGCAATCGCCGGACCGCTACCAGGACAAGGTGTCCCAGCACAAGATGGACGGCCCGCTCGGGCTGCCGTGGAAGCAGGACGTGATCGTCAGCGCCGGCAAGGACGCCTCGGTGACGGCGACCCCGTCCGGCGCGGTCACGCTCAGCTGCCGCATCCTGCTGGACAAGACGAAGGAACTCGCCAAAGCCAGCTCCCCCGCTCCTGGCAAGCCGGTGACCTGTAAGCACACCACGGATTCCTGACCCGACAAGGCACTCGGCCGCCGAGGCGGGGTGCCCGCCGGACTCGGCCGGCTGGGTTGGGCAGCCCGCTCGGGGTCGGGCTTCCCGCTCGACTGGGTTTCCCTGCTCGGCTGGGCTTGCCTGCTCGGCTGGGCTTGCCTGCTCGGCTGGGCTTGCCTGCTCGGCTGGGCTTGCCGCCCGAGGCCGGGCGCGCGCAGCTTCGGCAACGACGGTCCCGGCAGGCAGTTCACGTCCGGCGCCGACGTACCCGGGATCGGCTCCGCCTACGCCACCCACCGGATGATCGGCCACGGCGATCCCCGAGCGGCACGGCACATGTCACCCCGGCGGACCATGCCAGAGCGGCCACCCACCACCTCGACGCCCGCCGTGGCTCCGGCCGGCGACGATCGTCGTGCCGCTAGCCCGGCAGGTCGCCGGTCGCGGCGAAGTCCAGGCGTTTCGACACCGAGACGGCCTGGTCGGCGAAGCGCTCGTAGAACCGGGTGACCAGGGTCAGCGCCACCGCGATCCGCTGGTCGTGCGGCCACGAGGGCGCGGTGATCGTGGCCAGCACCCGGGCGTGCAGAGCGTCGATCGTCTCGTCGGTGCGGCTCAGCTCGGCGTAGCCGCCCTGGCCGCCGGCCCGGATGAGGCCGGCCACCCGATCGGCCATCCCGGCGGTTTCCCGCCCCAGCTCGGCGAACACGGCCTCCAGCTCGGCCGGCACGGTCGGGTCCGGATGCCGGCGGCGGACGGTTCCGGCGATGTGCGCGGCGAGGTCGCCCATCCGCTCGACCTTCTCCGCGCAGTACACCACGGCCAGCACACCACGCAGGTCACGCGCGACCGGAGCCTGCAGGGCGAGCAGCGCGTACGCGTCCTCCTCGCACGCCGCACGCAGCTGGTCGAGCTCGTCGTCGGCACTGAGGACCTGTTCGGCCAGCGGAAGATCCGCGGTGAGCAGGGCCTGGGTCGCGCGGCGCATCGCCTCGGCCGCGGCATCGGCCATCGTGGCCAGCTTGCCGTCCAGCCGGTCGAGATCGTCCTGGAAGCCCTCGCGCATGGGGTGAGGTTACCGGCGCTCGCCGGGCCATCCGGCGTCGGCCGGGCCGAACCGGTGCCCGCCTTCGTGCCCGCCCGGCGCGAGGCAGGCCACCCCTTCCTCGGACTCGGCGCCGCAGTCGGCGACGGACTCCAGCACCCGGCGGCCGGGCCACCACCGCAACCACCATTCGCCCCGCACCAGCGGCGCCGCGTGCTCGTGGCCGTGGCCGGCCTCGAGTTCGCAGTACAGCTCGGCGGCCGTCCCGCGGACCGCCATGCTCCGCAGCACCGACCGCTCCCGCCCGGAAAGCTCCACCGAATCCCGGCACAGCACAGCTTCGGCCATGCCGTCAGCCTAAGCGAACTGCGCCGTCCGGGCGCACCGAGCTTGCGCCACGGGCGCGTCGCCGGGACGCTCAGCCGGCCACGAGCAGTTCGATCGCGGTGCCCACGGACGCGAGCGAGGAATCGTCCCGCGAAGCCAACGCGACCACGGACGCCCGCTGCACCAGCGCGAGCACCGCGTCGGCCAGCGGCCCGGCGGGCTGGTCCGCCCGGACCTCCCCACGGTCCTGGCCGGTCCGCACCAGCTCGGCGATCCGCTCGCGCCAGCCCGCCAGGTCTTCGGCCAGCTGGTCGCGGAAGCCCTCGTGCCCCGCGGCCAGCTCGGTGGCCAGCTTCCCGGCGAGACAGGCCCGCCGGTGCCCGGAGCCGGTGAACCGGCCGGCCATCGCGCGGAAGTACCCGGCCAGCAACGCCGGTACCGGCAGGTCGGCCCGCGCGCCCCATTCCGTCAGCTGGTCCAGCTGGAACTGCATGTACCCGCGCGAGCACCTGGCGCGCGAACGTCTCTTCCGAGCCGAAGTGGTGGTAGAAGGACCCCTTCGGCACGCCGGCCCCTCGAGGATCCCGTCGATCGTGGTGCCGTGGAACCCGTGCGCGTACAGCTGGTGCAGGCCCACGCAGCAGTTTCTCCCGGTGCGGAACGGTGGTCGGAGTGCTCATCGGCGGTCTCCCGGTCTCCGGCTCGGGGCACGGCCGGTGCCTGGCTCTCGGATCGGACTGCTGCTCGCCGCGCAGGACGGCTGCTCGCCGCGCTCCGGACGAGGACCGGGCGACAGGGCGGATCTCCGCCCGGTCCGTCCCCGGCGAAACAGCCGGGAGCAGCCGTGCTCAGCCGTTGACGCGCTCCAGCAGCGCGAACAGGTTCGCCCAGTGCCGCTTCTCGCCTTCCTCGTGGTAGGCGGCGGTGTCGGTCATCGTGAACCCGTGCCCGGCGCCCTCGTAGATCTCGGAACGGTAGGTCACCCCGGCCTCGTCCAGCGCCCGCTCGAGGGTCTTGATCTGCTCGGCGTCCATCGAGTGGTCCTGGTCGGCGTGCCCGAAGTAGACCTCCCCGGTGATGGCGCCGACCCGCAGGTGCGGGCTGTCCGGGTCGTCGGTGGCCAGCCGGCCGCCGTGGAAGCTCGCGATCGCCTTCACCCGGTCCGGCAGGGCCTCGATCACCTTCAGCGCGTTCAACCCGCCCATGCAGTATCCGGTGATCACCACCGGACCCTCGGCGACGCCCTCCTGGGCGTGGAAGAAGTCGAGGTACATCTGCGCGTCGCGGGTGATCGCCGCGGTGTCCAGCTGCGAGATCAGCGGGAAGATCTTGCCGAAGATCGCCTCGCGCTTGCTCTCGTCGGCCAGCGCGGCCATGTCCTCCACCATCGGCGAGCGGCCGCCGCGGTAGAGCAGGTTCGGCGCGAGCACCGCGTAGCCCGCCGCGGCGATTCGCTCCGCCATCTCCTCGATCCGCGGACGGAGCCCGAAAGCGTCCACGAACAACACCACTCCGGGGTGCGGTCCGCCGTCCGGGACGACCAGGTACGCGTCGGCGACCCCGTCACCGGCCGGAATGTCCACGTATTCCTTGCGCATGCGCTGTCACTCCTGTTCTCGGGTACGCCCTCAATCTATCCCCGCGGCCTCCGGTGCCCCGGCGGGCTCGCTCCCGGCCAGCTCCCGCACCCGGTCCCGGGCCGCGGCCAGCGAGGCGGCGGCGAGGTCCGCCAGCCCGTCCAGCGCGGGAACGTCGCCGACCCGGGTGAGTTCGGCGGACACGACCTCCAGCCGTCGCGGATCCACCCCCAGGTTGGTCAGGTAGGCACGCAGATACGGCTCCTGGTGGTCGAAGCCTTCCCGCGGCGTACCCGGACCGTAGGCTCCGCCGCGGGCGCAGATGACGACGAAGTCCTTGTCCCCCAGCAACTTCCGGCCGGTCTCGGGATCGATGAACACGCCGGGGAACGAAACCCGGTCGATCCACGCCTTCAGCGCGGCTGGCACGCCGAAGTTGTACATCGGCACGCCCAGCAGCACCGAACCGGCCGCACGCAGTTCGGCGACCAGCGGCCGGGTCAGCTCCCATTCGCGCCGTTCCGCCTCGCCCGCGACCAGCCGGCCGATATCGGACAGGGACAGCGCCCCGCGGCGTTCGACCCTGCGGCCGAGCCGGGCATAAGCCTCGCCGATCAGCGGCACCGGATCCGCCGACACGTCGCGGTAGCGCACCGCGGCCCCGCGCCGCCGCCATTCCCGGGTGAACTCCGCGGTCAGCCGCCTGCTCACGGACTCGCCGCGGTCCGCGCTCGAATCCAGGCACAGCAAGGGGGCTAGCATGTCCGACATCCGGTTCCTCTCGTCGTCCTCTTCCGTCTCTCTCCCGCCAGCACGACGGATCAGCACGGGGAAAGGTGACCGATGACCGAGCACGACCCGCTCGCCCGCCGGTTCGAGGCGGAGCGGCCGCGGCTGCACGCCCTGGCGTACCGGATGCTGGGTTCCGCGGCCGAAGCCGAGGACGCGGTGCAGGAAGCGTGGCTGCGGCTCGGTCGCGCATCCGTACCGGGCAACCTCGCCGCGTGGCTCACCACCGTGGTTTCCCGGCTGTGCCTCGACGTGCTGCGCGCACGCCGGGAGACGCCGGTGGCGGAGATTCCGGAGACGCCGGACATCGCCGGTTCCGGCTCGCCCGAGGACGAGATCGTCCTCGCCGGCGAGGTCGGCCGGGCGCTGCTGGTGGTGCTCGACCGGCTCGGTCCGGCCGAACGGGCGGCGTTCGTGCTGCACGATCTCTTCGCGATGCCGTTCGACGAGGTCGGCCCGATCCTCGACCGCAGTCCCGCAACCGCGAAGAAGCTCGCCAGCCGCGCGCGGCTGCGGGTCCGCGGCACTCCGTCGGTGCCGGACGCGGACCTGACCGAGCACCGGGCGGTCGTCACGGCGTTCCTCGCCGCCGCCCGCGGCGGAGACCTCGCCGCGCTGCTGGAAGTCCTGGCACCGGACGTCGTCCGGTACGCCGACCCGGCCACACTCCCGCCTGGTGTCCCGGCGGTCCTGCGCGGCCGTGCCGAGGTTGCCCGTGGGACCACGCTGTTCGCCGGCCGGGCGCAGCTCGCCGAGCCGGCACTGGTGAACGGTGACGCGGGCCTGGTCCTCGCTCCGGGTGGCCGGCTCGCCGGAGTGCTGAAGATTCAGGTGCGGGTGGGGCTCGTCGCTGCGTATGAAGTGGTGGTGGACCCACGGGCGCTGGCTGAGATGGATATCGCGCTGCTCTCCAGCCCCGCCGTATAGGCCGTTATACAGCACTGTGGACGGACAGGACTTTCGTCGGTTCCCCGGCGCGGTCGTGCTGATCATGCTGTGCGGGTGTCCCCGCAGCCCGCCGGATCGTTCGCGGTCACGCTGGACGCCGCGATCGAGGATTCCGGGCTTTCGCTGGAACGGCTCCAGCACCACCTCGCCGAACGCGGCGTCCGGTTGTCGCGTTCGGCGCTGTCCTACTGGCGGCGCGGGCGGTCGCGTCCGGAGCGGGAGGCCTCGCTGCACGCGGTGCTGCAGCTGGAACAGGTGCTCGGCCTCTCCCCCGGCGACCTGACCTCGCGGCTCGGACCGCGGGCAGCGCGCGGGCGCTGGCTGGGCCGGCCACCGGAATGCGTGGAACGGCGCCGGCTGTGGCCGCAGTTGCGGCCGCTTTCGGCCGAGCTGAGGCCGCCACCGGACGGGCAGGTGGTCTTCTGGTCGGTGCACGAGCGCGTACTGATCGACGACGACAGCCGCGAGCGGTCGCTGTGGACACGTCTGGTCGCGGAGGCCGTCTTCGACGGCGTCGACCGGCTGATGACGTATCACCAGTCCGACGGGCAGCTCACCGGCACACCGCGTTACCAGGGCGTTCGCTCTGCGCGGGTCGGCCGGGTGCGAGTGGACCGGGAGACCGGGATGACCGCCGGGGAACTGCTGCTGGACCGGGTGCTCGCGGCCGGCGAGGTGACCGCGGTCGACTACGAGGTCGTGCTGCCGCCGGGAGCGCCGACCACGGAGTACGGACGGCGGTTCACCCGGCCCGTGCCCGAGTACGTCTGCCAGGTCCAGTTCGGGCTGCGTCCGCCGCGCCGCGTGCGGGCCTTCGAACGACGCGCGCCGGGTGGGCCGCGGCACCCGGGTGCGAGCCTGCGCGTCGGCTCCGGGCATCAGGTCACTTTCGCCGCCCGCGACGTGCGCCCCGGCATCAGCGGGGTGTGCTGGACGTGGTGACGCAATTCTGTGAACGCCACCTGCCCACCTGCGGATCCTCCGCTCCGCACGCCGTCCGTCCACAGGTACCTGGCACTGCGCGTCACCCGCTGGTTACCTTCCGCCGCACCGTTTCCCCTCTCCCCTACCGGAAAGGCACTCCCATGCGCCGTCTCACCAGAGCCCTCACCGCGGCCGTCGCGGCAACCGCGTTCGCGGTCACCGGCGCCGCGACCGCGTCCGCCACCCCGCAGGCCCACCCGGGGTCGATGGCCGCGGAGTTCGGAACCGCCGCGCCCAGCTCCTCGGTACGCCTCATCGGCGACACCTACCCGTCGAAGTGGCGGGACATCCCGCAGGACTCGGTCGTCGACGACTGGAACATGTACAACCGCGAATGCGTCTCGTGGGCCGCGTTCAACATCGCCGAGCACGGCGAGAGCGCCAACAACTACGGCGACGCGAAGTACTGGGACGACAACGCGGGCCAGAACGGGTACCAGGTGGACAGCAACCCGACCCCGGGTTCGATCGCGCAGACCGACGCCGGCACCTACGGCCACGTCGCCATCGTGGACAGCGTGCACGGCGACACCGCGACGGTCGAGGACTACAACTGGGCCGGCGACGGGCACTACCTCGTCCACGACATCCCCGTCGGCGACTTCCGCTACATCCACTTCTACGCATGAGGCCGGCCGGGCACGGGGCGGCGCTGGGCGGCACGGCCCCGTGCCCGGTCAGCCGGACACCCGGCGTTCGTCCCGCAGCGGGGTGGCCACCGGCGCGTCCGGCGCCGGACCCCGGTCCACCGCCGCGATCGCGACCGCGCCGATGGCCGCCACCACGGCGAACAAGTAGAAGCCCCAGGGATAGGCCAGTCCGGCGGTGAGCAGGACGCCGGTCACCATCGGGCCGGAGATTCCGCCGAACCGGCCGATCCCGCTCGCCGCACCCAGTCCGGTGGCGCGCGCCGCGGCCGGGTACACCTGGGCCGCATGCGCGTAGACGAGCACCTGCGCACTGAACGTGAACACGCCCGCCAGCAGCACTCCGGCGTAGATGCTCAACCCCGGCAGTTTGATGCTCAGCAACGCCAGGGACACCGCGGCCGCGGAGAACCACACGACCGCGGCACGCCGCTGGCCGATCCGGTCGGCCACGCGCCCGCCGATCAGCAGGCCGAGCACCGCGCCGACGTTGAGCACCAGCAGCAGCGCGAGCGCCGTACCCAGCTCGTAGCCCGCGGCACGCATGATCTCCGGCAACCAGGTGTTCAGCCCGTAGACGAGCAGCAGGCCCATGAACGAGGTCATCCAGAACGCGATCGTGGCCCGTGCGTAGCCGTGCCGGAACAGGACGGCCGCCGGGTTGCGGGGCCGCACCGCGCGGGTGGCCGAAGCGCCCCGGATGCGCAGGAAAGCGGCCGATTCGGGCAGGAACTTCACCATCAGCGGGACCAGCACCAGCGCGGGTGCGGCCCCCAGCACGAACATCCACGGCCAGCCGAACCGCTCGAGCACGAAAATGCCCAACAGCGCGGTGAGGACCGCCCCGGCGTGATAGCCGGTCATCAGCACGGTGGTCGCGCTGCCGCCGCGGCCTGTCCGGGCGTATTCGGTGCTCAACGCGAGCGCGATGGGCAGCACGCCACCGAGACCGAGGCCGGCGAGGAACCGCAGGACCCCGAACAGCCACGGCCCGTCCGCGAACGCGCACAGCAGCGTGCACAGCGAGAACCCGCTGACCGTCACCAGCATCGCCCCGCGCCGGCCGAACAGGTCGCTGACCGGCCCGACCGACAGTGCCCCTGCCGCGACGCCGAGCAACCCGACCACGGAGATCAGCGAGGCGGAGTTGGGATCCAGGCCCCAGGCGGGTTCTTTCAGCAACGACGGCAGCACCACGCCGAGCACCACCAGGTCGAACCCTTCCAGGGCCACCGCGGCCCAGCAGAGCGGCGCGACCCAGCGCACGTGCCGAGTGCGGGCATCGGCGGGGACGGTCATGGCATCACCTGCGTCATCGGAGGGGACCGGGCCAGGATGACCGGCGGCGGCCGGTGCCCGGTACCGCCGTTGAGCGGGAAAGTTCCCGCCCGGGCCGGGCCGGGCCGAACACCGCCATGGCGGGTGACGCACCGACCTCCGGTACACCGCGGCGGCCCGGGTGCCCGGTTAGGTCTCTTGTGGACTGTCGACGGCCGCGCGCAGCCGGGCGGCGGCGGTGGCGAACGCGCCCGGCAGGTCGTGCGCGAGCCCGGCCACGATGTCGTCCAGATCGCGCAGCCCCGCACGGTCGAGCAAGGTCTTCTCGTTGGTCACCCATTCCCCGCGAGCGGCCAGCACCGTGTGCGCGGCCTGCAACGCCGCGACACCCAGCGACGCTGCGGTCTCGGTGACCCGCCCGTGGGCGACGTAAGCCGGTTTCGTGTAGCCGAGTGTGCGATCCATCGCGGCACGCCAGAACTCGGGTGCGCTCTTGCGCAATGGTTCCGGATACTGCGGACGCGGCAGCTGCCCGCGCAGCACCCGGTTGCCCGCCAGCTCCCCCACCACCAGATAGCTCGGGATCCCGGCGAGGTGGAACGCCAGCGGTTCCCAGCGGAACCGGCCCGCGCGGGCTTCGGCGAGCTCGTGCTCGACCGAATCGAGATCGCGGTAGTGCACGTCCACCGGCTGGTCCCGCACGGTGAGCCAGGCACCGCCGTTGAACACGCCGCCGCCCCATTCGCCGAGTTCCGACACCTCACCCGGCAGGTTCAGCGCACGCAGCTGTCCGGGGTCGAATGCGCCCCGGTAATAGAGCGCGAAGTCCCAGTCGCTGTCCGGGCGGTGCGTTCCGCTCGCCCGCGAACCACCGAGTGCCACCGCGCGCACACCGGGCAGCGCGGCCAGCAGCTCGGCGACGTACTCGGCGAAAGTTTCCCTGGAGTTGTCCGGCATCTGGAGAAGATGCCACGAAAGACGGGCAGGATCGCTACGATTTCCCGGATTTCCGTCCCGAACTGGGGGTTTCATGCCTCGCATCGACCGCATCCGCCGCGTCGGTACTGCCGCGCTCGCCGTGCTGACCGGCACCGCGGTGCTCGGGGCGGCCCCGGCCGTCGGGCAACCGTTCACCTCGGACACCTTCCTGGCCACGCACAACAGCTACTCCGGCGACGTCGACGGGGCCAAGGGGTCCATTGCCCAGCAGCTCGACCGCGGTGTGCGCTTCGTCGAATTCGACGTGCACGACAACGGCTACGCCACCACTCACGACTACGGCATCGGCCACGGTGCGCCGGGGGACCTCGTGGACCACACCGGCAATCCGGCCTCGGACAACCTCCGCGACTGGCTGGCGGTGGTGAACGCCTGGTCCGCCGCACATCCCACGGCGGCTCCGATCGTGGTGATGCTCGACCTCAAGGACGATCTCACCGACAACCAGTCGTACGCCGCCGGCAACCTCGCGGCGGTCAACGCCGAGCTGTGGGAAGCGTTCGGCCCGCGGCTGCTCACCGCGCCGGACTACCGCGCAGGCGCGACCACGGATTCGTTACGCGGCAAGGTCCTGACCCTGCTCTCCGGGGACCGCGGCACGCGTGCGTCGTACCGGCGGGACGTCGGTGAGCACCCGGCGGTCGCACTCAACGGGCACGGCCAGGTGGTCGAGGTGCACGACTCCGGCGCCGGAGCGCTCTGGTACTGGACCGGGAGCTACGGTGCGGACGGCCGGATCACCTGGCATCGCCACGGCCGCTACGACAGTGGCCGGACGCCCGCGGTCGCACTGGACGACTCCGGCCGGATCGTCGAGGTCCACCAGTCGCAGAACGCGGCCACGCTCTGGTACCGCACCGGACAGCTCGGTACGGACGGCGAGATCAGCTGGTCGGCGAGCCATCAGTACGACAACGGGATGCTGCCCACCGTCGCGGTGACCGGCGACGGGGTACGGGAGATCCACCGCAGCGCGGCGAACGACCAGAACTGGCAATGGCGCGGCAGCTTCGACGCTTCGGGAACCACGATCGACTGGACGGACAACGCCGCGACCGGCGACCCGCGTTACGACGCGGCTTCGGCGGCGTCCGGCACGCGCCGGGTGCGGGTGACGACCGGCGCGGAGGGACCGACGCCGGCCCGGACACTGCGCTACTCGACCGACCGCGTCGACGGCGGACGGGTGCGGTACCCGCAGGTGGCCTTCGACGAATACCAGCACGGTGATCCGGCGGAACTGCAGCAGGATGCGCTCTTCTACGGTGCACCGGCAACGGAATCGACGTTCATCGAGGCCGGTCGCGACAGCGGGCACCTGGTTCGCGGCTGGGACTTCGACTCGGCCGCACTGGCCACCGACCCGCCGGCCACCTACGCGGCAACGAACCATCCGTACGACGCGTGGTACCAGGATCTGACCAGGGACGCCGTGCGCTGAGCCCGGCAGGAGCCCGGGCTCTCCCACCCCGACGGGGAGAGCCCGGGCCCGCGACGCCGGTGTTCCTCCCAAGAACACCGGACACCGCCTGCCCTGCCGAGCGTCCGTGCCCGGTTCGCGCCGTGCCCGCAGCCGGTCCCGATACCGGCTCTCAGTGCCGCAGCACCACTGCCCCGAACGAGGCCGGACGGGCCTGTTCGGTGCGCGGCCGTGGCACCTTCACGCGGGCCTGCGCCGGTTCCTGGCCGCAATATCGCTCGAACCGTTCCATCAGAACGGCGGCGATCATCACGACCAACGGCGTAGCCAACGCGAACCACATGGCAGGTTTGGTACCCAGCCGTCGCGCCGGCCAATCCCGGCTGCCCCACCCGGGTGATCACCGCGGCCACGCGGCCGGCACCCGTAAGCTGGCAAGGTGCGTACCCGACCGACGCTGACCTGGTCCGCCCCGGGTGAGGCGCTACCGCGCGCGGGCAGCCTCGCCGATGTGGCCGAGGTCCTTTCCCGCAGGCGGGTCCTGGTGCTCACCGGTGCCGGGATCTCCACCGAGTCCGGCATTCCGGACTACCGCGGCGAGTCGGGCAGCCTGCGCCGGCACACGCCGATGACCTACGACGAGTTCACCGGCAGCGCGGACGGACGCCGCCGGTACTGGGCCCGCAGCCACCTCGGCTGGCGGACCATCGCCAGGGCCTCCCCCAATTCGGGGCACCACGCGGTCGCCGCGTTGCGCGCCGCCGGCCGCGTCTCGGCAGTGATCACACAGAACGTCGACGGCCTGCACCGGGCCGCCGGCACCCCGGGTGTGGTGGAACTGCACGGCAACCTCGACCGCGTGGTCTGTCTCGGCTGCCGGCGGACCAGCGGCCGCGAGGAACTCGACGCCCGCCTGCGCGCGGCCAACCCGGATTTCGGCGGCACGGCCACGCGGATCAACCCCGACGGTGACGTCGAGCTGGCCGAAGACGTCGTCCGCGCGTTCACCACCGTCGAGTGCCTGGGCTGTGGTGGCGTGCTGAAACCCGACGTCGTGTTCTTCGGCGAGAATGTGCCGCGTCCCCGGGTGCAGCGGTGCTACCGGCTCGTCGACGAGGCCGCCGCGCTGCTCGTGCTGGGCTCTTCGCTGACGGTCATGTCCGGCCTGCGCTTCGTCCGGCACGCGGCGAAGTCGGGCACCCCGGTCCTGATCGTCAACCGGGGCCGAACCCGCGGCGACGAGTACGCGGGAGTGCGGGTCGACCGGCCGCTGGGCGCCGCTCTCGGTGAACTGCTCGCGTTGCTGGCGGAAAACCCGTTGCCCACCACCGCGGCCGGGTCCTAGCCTGACCGCGCTCTCCGAACGCCGGACTCCTGGGAAGCATGCCGCAGAGCGGGTTCGCGTCACCTCGGCCGAGGTGCGGGAGGGGCGGCGCCAGTGTTCGCCGACCCCGTCTTTCCCGGAGGTTTCTCATGTTCGTCGGCCTCGGCCTGCCCATTGCCGACCCCGCCGCCCTGCTCACCTGGGCGCGACGGGCGGACGGCGGCCCCTTCCGCACGCTCGGGCTGCTTGACCGGCTCGTCTACGACAACCCCGAGCCACTCACCGCACTCGCCGTACTGGCCGGCGCGACCAGCCGGATCCGGCTGCAGACCGAAGTGCTGCTCGCGCCACTGCGCGGAACGGCGCTGCTGGCCAAGCAGGTGGCCACGCTCGACCGGATGAGCAGCGGACGGCTCGTGCTCAGCCTTGGAGTCGGGGGCCGCGAGGACGACCACCACGTCGCCGGCACGCCGCTGCGCGAGCGCGGCCGGTCTCTCGACCGGCAGCTGGAGACCATGCGCCGCGTGTGGACTGGCGCACCGTACAGCGACGAAGCAGGTCCGATCGGCCCCGCACCGGCCCGGCCGGGAGGGCCCGAGCTGCTGTTCGGCGGGTTCCGGCCGGCCGCGCTCGATCGGGTCGCCCGCTGGGGAGACGGGTTTCTCGCGGCGGCCCCTCCATCGTGGGCCGGCGGCCTGTTCGACACTGTCCGCCGCGCCTGGCACGACCACGGCCGGGAAGGCGAGCCCCGGCTCCTGGCTCAGGTCAACGTCGCCCTCGGGCCGCCGCAGCTGCGCGCGTACGGCGACCTCGGCGCGGACGAAGTGATGCTCTACTGCTACGGCACGGACCCCGATCAGGTCCACCGGCTCGCCGAGCTCTGCTGACCGAAACGGGCAACCGTGGACCGGCAGTGCAGGACAAGTGCCCGAAAACGCCGGATCGCGATACCCACCTCCGGGCGTTAGGCCGAATGCTCTACCTTGCAGACGTGAGTCAGCTCACATCCACAACGTCGTGAGGAGCCGGGGTGCGGGAACAGCGGGCGGGCAGAGCGCACCGGTCCGGGCGGCTGCCGGCGCTGGCGGCGGCGTTGCTGGTCCTGGCGGCTTCGGCGTGCGGCACCGAACCGGACGTCACGATCGACGTCCTCATGGTGGACAACCCGCAGATGGTGGAGCTGCAGCAGCTCACCGCGAGTGAGTTCACCGCGAAGACCGGCATCAAGGTGCACTTCACCCTGCTGTCGGAGAACGAACTGCGGGACGAGGTCGACCGCGAGTTCACCGCGCAGGCCGGCAAGTACGACGTCGCGTCCGTGAGCAACTTCGAGGCGCCGATCTTCGCCGACCGGCACCTGCTGAAACCGCTGACCCCGTACGCACGGGACGACGACCAGTTCGACGAGGACGACCTCATCGAGCCGATCGCCGATTCCCTGCGCGGCTCCGACGGGCAGTTGTACGCGGCTCCGTTCTACGGCGAGTCGTCGATGCTGATGTACCGGACCGACGTGCTCGGCAACCTCGGCATCCGGCTGCCGGCCACCCCCACCTGGCAGCAGGTCGCCGACGCCGCGTCCGCGGTGGAGCACTCGGGCACCGGGATGCACGGGATCTGCCTGCGCGGGCTGCCCGGCTGGGGCGAGATGATCGCGCCGCTGACCACCGTGGTGAACACCTTCGGCGGCACCTGGTTCGACGACAAGTGGGGCGTCGGCACCGGCTCGCCCGAGTTCCGGCAGGCCGTCAAGTTCTACCTGGACACCCTGCGCAAGAGCGGCGAAGACGACCCCACGCACACCGGCTACCAGGAATGCCTGAAAGCGGTGGAGGACGGCAAAGTCGCGATGTGGTACGACGCGACCGCGGGTGCCGCGCAGCTCGAAGCCGCCTCGAGCGCGGTGCGCAGCAAGATGGGCTACCTGTCCGCGCCCGTGGTCAAGACCTCCACCTCGGGCTGGCTCTACACCTGGGCCTGGGGGCTGGAGCAGAGCAGCGACCATCCGGACGAGGCGTGGAAGTTCATGTCCTGGGCCTCGAGCCGGGACTACGAGCGGCTGGCCGGGCGCATGGTCGGCTGGTCGAAGGCCCCGGCCGGCAAGCGGTACTCGACCTACGACGACGCCGAGTACCTGTCCGAGGCCGGCGCGTTCGCGATGCCGACTTACCTGTCCATCACCTCGGTCGATCCCCGAAAGGCCGGGGTGCAGCCGCGGCCGGCCACCGGCATCCAGTTCGTCGGCGTCCCGGAGTTCCGTGAACTCGGCACCAAGGCATCGGAAACCCTGGCTTCGGTCATCGACGGCAGCACCTCCCTGGACGACGCGCTCGCCGAGATCCACGCAATGGCGGAGAAAGTCGCGGTGCAGTACCGGAAATGACTTCACCTCCGGGACCGGGCGGCCGCAGTAAGCTCGGCGGCATGCGACCACCGGCACCGTCGGCGAACCGGGCCGAAACCGGCGGATCCGGCGTAGTCCACCCGGTCCGCACCGGAATCGGCCGCCGACCCGGCTAGCGATGTTCGGCTCTCGTGCGGCGCACCCACGGCGCCGTTTCCTGCTCGGTGCCGGAGCGGTGCTCGCCGGTTCCGGCGCGGTGTCGGCCGCAGTGCAGCACTCCGCTGCCCCGGTGGCCCGCGCCGAGTTCGGTCCCGGCTGGCTGTTCGGGCCGTTCGCGCCCGGATGCACCGATCCGGACTTCGACGAGCGCGAGCTGTCGCCGGTGTCCGTGCCGCACTGCGTGGTTCCGCTGTCCTGGCAGGACTGGCACCCGGGTGACTGGCAGCGGGTCTGGGTGTACCGGCAGCATTTCCTCGCGCCCCCGCGACTGCGCGCCAACCGCGCGTTCCTGCGGTTCGACGGGGTGCTCAGCGCCGCCACCGTGTACCTCAACGGCCGCCGGATCGCCCGGCGCAGCGGTGGGTACCTGCCGCTGCGCTGCGAGGTCACCGGACTGCTGACGGACCGGGACAACGTGCTCGCGGTGGTCGTGGACGGCCGCTGGCAGCAGGACACCCCGCCCGACCTTCCGGAGTATCCGAGCCCACCGCAATCGACTTCTACCAGCCCGCCGGGATCTACCGCGGGGTGCAGCTGACCGCGGCTCCGCAGGCGTACCTGTCCGACGTGCACGCCCAGCAGGTCGCCGTGCTCACCGCGGATCGCGCGGTGCTGGTGCACTGCACGGTCGATTCGGCGAAGCAGCTCAACGGACGTGTGCGGGTCACCGCCACCCTCAGCCAGGACGGCACACCGTTCGCGACGTCCTCCATCGACCGCACCGGGCTGCGGAAAGGTGAAACCACCGTCACCGTGCCACTGCGGGGCCTCGACGGGGTGCGGCTGTGGGAGGTGGACGACCCGGCGTTGTGCGAAATCGTCGTGACACTCTCCGTCGGCGGACGGAAAGTGCACACTCATCCGGTGCGCACCGGATTGCGGGAAGCGCAGTTCACCCCGGACGGTTTCCTGCTGAACGGCAGGCCGCTCAAGCTGTTCGGGCTCAACCGGCACCAGTGGTATCCCTTCGCCGGCGGCGCGATGCCCGACCGCGTGCAGCGCCGCGACGCGCAGATCCTCAAGGAAGAGCTGAACTGCACGATGGTGCGCTGCTCGCACTACCCGCAGGCGAGCGCGTTCCTCGACGCCTGCGACGAACTCGGCATCCTGGTGTGGGAGGAGCTTCCCGGCTGGGACCACGTGGGCGACACCGCGTGGCAGGGGCTGGCGGTGCGCGACGTGCACGACATGATCGTGCGGGACCGCAACCACCCGTCGATCATCGTGTGGGGCACCCGCGTGAACGAGACGCTGGGCCAGTACGCGCTGTACGGCAAGACCGACCAGCTGGCCGCGCGGCTCGACCCGACGCGACCCTGCACCGGCGCCGTCGCCGGGCAGCGCGGCTACGAATCCGCGCTGTACCCGGTGCAAGCGGCCGGCGGCGTGTTTTCGTTCAACGACTACAGCCGGCCGCGTCCACCGGGCACGCCACCGACGTTGCGCCCGCCGCGCCGAGGCGTGCCCTACCTGGTCAGCGAAGCTGTCGGCACGCTGGTCGGCGCACCGTCCTTCCGCCGCACCGACTCCCCCGCGGTCCAGCGGCAGCAAGGATTGCTCCACGCCTGGGTGCATGAGCACGCCGCCGCGGACCCGCGGTACTGCGGCCTCATCGCGTGGTGCGGTTTCGACTACCCGTCCGGCTGGTTCCACTCCCACCGCGGCGTGAAGTACCCCGGTGTGGTGGACTTCTTCCGGATTCCGAAGCTGGGTGCGGGGTTCTACCGGGCGCAGCGCGATCCGGCCCGCGGCGCGGTGATCGAACCGGCGTTCCACTGGGATTTCGGCCCCGGCTCGCCCCACAGCGGACCGGGCCGCGACGCGATCGTCTGGTCCAATTGCGACACCCTGGTGGTGACCGTCGCAGGCCGGCGGCCGGTCACCGTGCGCCCGGAGCACGCGGCATTCGGGCACCTCGCCCATCCGCCGTTCCGGGTGGACCTGCGGGTGGACGGGCACGGCCTGCCCGAGCTGACGATCGAGGGACGGGTCGGCGGGCACACCGTGCTCCGCCGCCGGTTCAGCGCGGACCCGGCTTTCGACACGCTCGCGGTGAGCGCGGACGACGCGGAGATCGTCGCGGACGGCCAGGACGCCACCCGGGTGACGCTGCGTTCGGTCGACCGCTACGGCGCGCCCCGGCCGCACGCACACGGGACGCTGGCCGTCGCAGTGGACGGGCCCGGTGTGCTCGTCGGCGAGCCTTACCTGGACTTCGGCGCGCTGGGCGGCGCGGCGGCGGTGTGGATCCGGTCCCTGCGAAACGCTCCCGGCACGATCACCGTGACCGCCACGCATCCGTTCCTGGACACCGGAACCGCCACGATCACCGCGGTGTGACGCCGGCCGGCAACCGATGCCGGATCAACCGGGAACTGTTGCCGACCACCGCCACCGACGACGCGTTGTGCAGCACCGCCGCCACCACCGGGGACAGCGCGCCCGCGGCCGACACGACGAGACCGAGCGCGTTCACCGCGATGGACAGGCCGTAGTTCTGCCGGATCAACGTCACGCTGCGCCGGCTCAGGTCGCGCAGCGCGAGCAGAGCCCGCAGATCGTCACCGGCCAAAGCGACCTCGGCCGTCTCCACGGCCACGTCCGTACCGCGCACGCCCATCGCGATGCCGATGTCGGCCAACGCCAGCGCAGGAGCGTCGTTCGTCCCGTCGCCGACCACAGCGACGACGTGTCCCTCGTCCCGCAGGCGCCGCACCACGTCCTGTTTGTCCTCGGGCAGCACCTGCGCCTGGAACTCGGTCACGCCCAGTTCCGCGGCCACCGCCGCGGCGGTGCCGGGGTGGTCGCCGGTGAGCAGCACGATGCGGCGCACGCCGTCCGCGCGCAACGCCTCGAGCACCTCGCGCGCCTCCGGCCGCACGGTGTCCCGCAACGAGACCAAGCCGGTGAGCCGGCCGTCGACCGCCAGCAGCAGCGGGGTTTCCGCGGCTTCACGCAGTTTCGCGACCCAGCGGCCGGCCTCGTCCGGCAGCTCCACGCCTTCGCCTCGCAGGAGTTCGGCGCTGCCGATGAGGAGCACCCTGCCGTCACTGGCCACGCGCATTCCTTGTCCCAGCAGGACTTCGCATTCCTCGTGTGGCGGGATCCGGATCCGCCGCTCCTCGGTGGACCGGATCACCGCCTGCGCCAGCGGATGCCTCGAATGGATCTCCGAGCTGGCGGCGTGGGCCAGCACGCGCTCCGGCGTCCAGTCCTCGGCGAACGAGATCACGTTCGTGACCACCGGACGGCCGAGGGTGAGCGTGCCGGTCTTGTCGAACACCATCGCGTCGACCCGACCTGCTGCCTCCAGGTGCGCGCCTCCCTTGACCAGGATGCCGCGGCGCGCGCCGTTGCCGATCGCCGCGCTGATCGCGGTCGGCGTGGCCAGGCCGACCGCGCACGGGCACGCCACGAGCAGCATCGTCATCGCCCGCCGCACGTCCCGCGTGGCCAGCAGGGTCAACCCGGCCAGCGCGAACGACGCCGGCACGAACCGCCGCGAGAAGACCTCGGCCACGGTCTGGATGGGCGCGCGATCCTCCTGGGCCTGCTCGACCCTCCGGATGATCCGGCCGATCGCGGTGTCCGCGCCGACCGCGGTCGCGCGCACCACGAGCCGTCCCCGCAGCAGCACCGAACCGGCGTGCAGTGCGGTCCCGGCGGCCACGCTGACCGGCAGCTGCTCTCCGGTGACCGCGGACTGGTCGACGATCCCCGCCCCCTCTGCGACGACCCCGTCGACCGGGAGCACCACGTGTTCGTGCAGGACGACCTCGTCGCCCACCACCAGGTCGGCGATGTCCACTTCGGACTCCACAGCGCCGGTGCGCACCCAGATCCGGGTCCGGGTGCCGGTCAGGAGCTCGGACACCGCGCGCCGGCTCCGGCGGAGTGTGAGGTCCTGCAGGTACTCGCCGATGTTCAGCAACCACAGCACGGTGAGCGCCACGACGTTCTCGCGCAGCACCAGGCTCGCCACGGTCGCCGCGGACACGAGGGCATCGGTGCCCGCCCCGCGGCCGCCGCCGAGGGAGCGAAGGGCGCCGCGCAGGAAGGGATAGCCGGTGAAAATCGTGACGCCCGTGGCCGCCGTCCGGCCCGCCGTACCGAGCATCGGCGCCCGGCGCAGGCCGTACCGGCGAACACCGAGCGCCACGAGCGCGAGCCCGCCCACGACCATGCGGACGAGATCGGCGTTGCGCACGTCCGCCGACCGCGGCGAGCGGGTGGCGGGGACGGCCGGCCGCGCGACCGCGGTGCGAATGGCCGCGATCAGCTCGTCCCGGTCACAGCGTTTCCGGTCGTACCACACCACCACACTCGCGGTCCGCGGATACGCGTGCACCTGGCGGACGCCGGTCACCTGGTCCACGGCGTCCTCCACCGCGACCGCGAGGGATACCGCGCCCAGCACCGGCGGGACGTGAAAACGCACGCGCCCCGCCGCGTCGGACAGGACCGGCAGGTTCCGCGGTTCGACCGGGGCCACGGTCAGTGCTCGTGGCCGTGGCCCGCCGCGGTGCCGGGCGGCGGTGCCTGCTCGCCGATCCGGTCCCGGGCCTCGCTCACGATGTCCGCGGTGGCGAGGCGGACCTTCTCCGCACCGGTCTCCGCCGCCCGCGCCCCGCGCAGCCCCCACGCGGTGACCGAGACCGTGGCCGCCCGCGCGACCCTCGAACGGGCGAACCGTTTCACCCCGTCGTACGCCGCCGCCCCGGCCATGCCGGTGACCACCAGTCCGACCGCTCGCCCGGCGATGTCGCTCTTCATGCCAACCTCCGCAGCTCCGGGCCGGAGTCCCGGCCCTCGCGCCGCGGGTCCCGGTGGACCACGCGGCGCCGATGTCGAGCCGCGCAGCCTAGCCCTTCGCCGGGCGGACGGCCTGGGCACGGCACGCTGCCACCGAGCCTAGCCGATACTGGTTGTCATTTTCGACAGGCTTCGTCACCAGACGACCGGCACCTGGTCGACGCCACCGGTGAACCGGTTCGTGCGCACCTCCAGCTCGGCCGCGGGCACCGCGAGCCGCATCCCGGGGAACCGCCGGAACAGCGAGCCGAAGACGACCCGCAGCTCGGTGCGGGCCAGGCTGGCGCCGATGCAGAAGAACCCGCCGTGACCGAAGGCCAGGTGCGAGTTGGGTTTGCGGGCGGCGTCGAACTCCCCTGGACCGTCGAACACCGACTCGTCGCGGTTGGCCGAGTTGATCGAAATGATCAGCGCGTCGCCGCGCGCGATCCGCACACCGCCGACCTCCACGTCCTCGCGCGCGTACCGCAGCAGCCCCAGCCCACCCGGTGCGGACATCCGCAGGATCTCCTCGACGGTGGCGTGCAGCCTGCCCTCCGGGTCCGCGGCGAGCGCGTCCCGGCGGGCGAGATCGGTGAGCAGGTACAGCACGCCCAGATCGATCCGGTTGGACGTGGTCTCGTGCCCGGCGAACAACAGGCCCGCGGCCAGCCGGGAGAGGTCCTCGTCGGTGAACGTCGGATCCTCGGCCTGCGCGGCGACCAGGTCCGACATCACGTCCTGCCCCGGCTCGGCCCGCTTCACCGCGGCGAGTTCCGCGGTGTAGGCCATGAACTCGTCCATCGCGACCCGCGCGTCGCCGCGGCTGTCGAGTGCGCCGATCCGGTCGGACAGCGCGCGGAACTTCTCGCGGTCGCCGTAGGGCACGCCGAGCAGTTCGCAGATCACCAGTACCGGCAACGGGAACGACAGGTATTCGTGCAGGTTCACCGGCGCGCCACCGGCCGCGTCGTGAGCTGCTTCGAGGTCGTCGAGGCAGCGGTCGGCCAGCTCCTGGACGTGGCCGGAAAGCCGGCGCATCCGGTTCGCCGAGAACGCGGGCACGAGCACGCGGCGCAACCTGGCGTGTGACGCCTCCTCGGAGTCGTAGTCGCCCTGCGGTCCGCTCAGCAGTGCCGCGTCGGAGACCGTGGTGGCTTCCTCCGGCGCCGGGTGCGAACGGCCGAACCGCTTGTCGCCGAACACTTCCCTGGCTTGCTCGTAGGCCGTGACCAGCCAGGCCGGGTCACCGGCGGGCGTGGTGACCGGCACGATCGGGCCCTGGCGGCGCAGCACCTCGTACAGCGGTGCGATGTCCAGCACGTTCGGCCGGGCGAACGGCAGCTGCGGGGCGCGTTCGGTGGTCGTCATCGGGAGTCCTCCTCAGGAAAATGCTCGGGAAAGTGCTCAGGGGAAAGCTCGGGGGAAACCTGTTCCGCCCGCGTCCGGAGCGACGCGAGCCAGTCCTGTTCGTGCTCGGCCCGGCGGCGCACCTCGGCCAGCACGAGCCGGCTCCACGGGCCGACCTGCCCGGTGCCGAGCTTGGCCAGCCGCTCGCGTTGCGCCGCGACGGCCTTCTCGCGCGCGTCGAGCACGCGCAGCCGCTCGGCCGGCTCGAGCCGGCCGAAACCGGCGAGCCGGGCGAGGAACTCCGCCGGATCGCCGGCGAGCTCGGCCGGCAGCTCGGCGAGCAGGTCGTGCAGCAGTTCCCGGCCGACGTCGGTGATCGTGTAGACGTGCCGCGGCGGCCTGCCCTCCTGCTGCTGCGCCGTGCGAGTGACCGCACCGGCCTCGGCGAACCGGCGCAACGCCGGGTACAGCGAGTTGTTCGACAGCGCGCGACCGCTGGACTCCTCCACCTGCTTGCGCAGCTCGTACCCGTGCCGCGGGCGCTCGGCGAGCTTGGCGAGCAGGAGCACGTCGATCCACACCTAAGTCACCGTAACCTAGGTTCCGATGACCGGGCAACGCCTCGCAGCGGATCACTCACGCACCGAAGCCCGCTATCGCGACTCCATCCTGGCACCCGGACAGCCGAATGAGCCGGAGTGAGCGAAGTCCGCTATGGGCTCTGCCTGCCCCCGTTCGGCGATCCGGCGGTGGTCGTCGACCCGGCTGTCCGCGCCGAGGCCGCGGGCTGGGACGGGGTGTTCCTGTGGGATCACGTCGTGCCGGCACAGCCGCCGATCGCCGATCCGTGGACCACGCTGGCCGCGATCGCCCAGGCCACGACGAAGCTGCGGCTCAGCCCGATGGTCACGCCGTCGGCGCGGCGCGAGAGCGTTCCGCCCGGACCGACGAGGCACCCGGTCTCATGCGCGCGATGTGGGCCGGGCGGCAGCTGCGGCACAGCGGGTACGCACTACCGCCTCGACCTCGACGCCACCGAGCCCGAGCCGTACCCGATTCCGGTGTGGGCCGGGTGCGGCGTCGCCCATCCCCGGGTGCTCGAACGCGCGGCGGCCGGCGACGGCGTCTTTCCGTTTCCGGGGTCATGCCCGACTCGCCCGAGGTGCTGGGCCGGATCGTGCGCCGGGTACGTCCGCGGACGGCCGTACGACGTGGCTGTAGCCGGCAACGCGAGCCCCGCCTGGGACGAACCCGTCACCGCCGACCTCACCGCGCTCACGCAGGCGGGAATGACCTGGTGGATGGGGTCGCTGATCCACTTCGATCCACTGGAGCTGTCGCTGGCCGTGGTCGACGCCGGCCCGCCGCGCGCGGGCTGATCACTCCGTTCCGGGGTCTCGGAAGTCTTCCGGGCTCACCTCGTCGAGCAAATCCCGGAACCGGCGGATCTCGTCCTCACTCGGCTCTCCGGACTCACCGCCGGGCATTTCCTCGCCCGCGGCCACCGTCACGTCCACCGCCGCCTCGTCCAGCACCGCTTCGGCGACCTCGAGCGGGACCTGGGTCCGCAGCCCGATCGCGATCGCGTCACTGGGCCGCGCCGACACCCGCACCCCGTCGCCCAGCACCAGGTCGGCGTGGAAGATGCTGTCCTCCAGCTGAGTGATCTCGACCCGCTCGACCTGCTGCCCGAGCGCGCCGAGCACGTCGATGATCAGCTCGACCGTGCCCGGCCGCGCCGAGACGACGTGCTCCTGCGCCGCGGCCAGCTCCTGCGCCTCCGGCGCGCCGATGGTGATCGCGAGCCAGCGGCGCGATCCGGTCTCCTCGCGCAGCAGCACGACCGGCGCCACCTCCTGCGCGACCACGGCCAGTCCCTGTACGCGCACCGCCACCATGGGGATCACCCCACCCTCCAGGTCGTTCTCGAGGAGGAACTACCCAGCCGAGGCCGGTTTCTCACCTCTCCGGCCGGTACCGCGCGCGGATGTGGAACCGTTCACCCTGCGGGCCGAGGATGCTCAGGAACTCCACCGGATGCTCGTCGGCGTTGCCGAACCAGTGCGGCAGGTGGGTGTCGAACTCCGCGACCTCGCCCGCGGCGAGCACCAGGTCCTGGTCGCCGAGCAGCACCCGCAGCCGCCCGTTGAGCACGTACAGCCAGTGGTATCCCTCATGCGAACGGGGCTCGGGCTCGCCGCCCGCCCGGCCCGCCGGGAGAATCTGCTTGAACGCCTGCAGCCCGCCGGGCTTGCGGGTGAGCGGCACCACGGTCATCTCGCCGCGCTTGAACGGCCGCGGATACACCCGCGGGTCACCGGTGGCCGGCGCGGCGACCAGGTCGTCGAGCGGCACCCGGTAGGCCTTGGCGAGCGGGAGCAGCAGTTCCAGCCCGGGCTTGCGCTGGCCGGACTCCAGCCGCGACAGCGTGCTGATCGGGATCCCGGTCGTCTCCGACAGAGCGGCCAGCGTGGTCCCGCTGCGCCGGCGCAGCTCCCGCAACCGCGGGCCCACGGCGGTCAGCACGGCGTCGAACTCGTCGGTCATGCTCCCCACTGTGCGCCAGGCTTTGCGATTTCCGCAAACGACGTTGTCATTTTGTCCGCATACTCGGCAGGCTGGCCGGCATGGACGAGCAACACTGGGAGAAGCGGTATCGCAGCCGTGCCCGGCTGTTCAGCGGTGCGCCCAACGAGGTCCTGATGACCGAGGTGCGCGGCCTGCCGCCCGGCCAGGCACTCGACGTGGGGTGCGGTGAAGGCGCCGACGCCCGCTGGCTGGCAGCACAGGGCTGGCAGGTCACCGCGGTCGATCTTTCCCGGACCGCGCTGCGGCAGGCCGCCACGGCCGGTGCCGGCTCCGCCGGGCAGGTGGCCTGGACCCACGGCGACCCGACCGTGCACCCGCCTCCGGCAGGGGCGTTCGATCTCGTTTCACTCCAGTACTTTCCGCTCCGCCGCGTTCCCGGCCACCGCGCACTGTGCGGGCTGCTTCACGCGGTCGCGCCCGGGGGCACCCTGCTGTTCGTCAGCCACTCCCCCGCCGAAGTCGGTCCGCAGTACGACGGGTACTACCAGCCCGCCGAGGTCGCCACACTGCTCGGCAACGGCTGGCGAGTGCTGACCGACGAAAGCAGGCCGCGGTCCGGCCCGCCTCCGGAGGGCACGCACCACACCCGCGACACCGTGCTGCGCGCCGTCCGGGGTCACCGACAACGCGCCGGCGGACCGGTTATCCGGCCGGCACGGCGGGTACTCGACAGCGATGAGCGGCGCACGGACGTTGGCGGCGAAACTGATCGACGAGCACCTGGAGTCCGGGAATCCGGTACCGGGTGAGGAAATCGCCCTGCGGATCGACCAGACCCTCACGCAGGACGCGACGGGCACCCTCGTGATGCAGGAGCTCGAAGCCCTCGGGATCGACCGCGCGAAAACCCGGCTCAGCGCGCAGTACGTCGACCACAACCTGCTGCAGGCGGACGATAAGAACGCCGAGGACCACGCCTACCTCCGTTCCGCCTGCCGCCGGTTCGGGCTGTGGTTCTCGCGGGCAGGCAACGGGGTTTCCCATCCCACGCACATGCAGCGCTTCGGCGTACCGGGCAGCACGCTCGCCGGTTCGGACTCGCACACCTGCGCCGCCGGTTCACTGGGCATGCTCGCCATCGGCGTCGGCGGGCTGGAGGTGGCGCTCGCCATCGCCGGTCAACCACTGTACCTGCGCATGCCGGAGATCTGGGGCGTCCGGCTCACCGGTGAGCTGCCGGAATGGGTGTCGGCCAAGGACGTGGTGCTGGAAATGCTGCGCCGGCACGGGGTTCGTGGCGGGGTGCACCGGATCGTCGAGTACCACGGCCCCGGCCTGCGCTGGCTCTCCGCGATGGACCGGCACGTGATCGCCAACATGGGGGCGGAGCTCGGTGCCACCACGACCGTGTTCCCCGCCGACGACGCGGTGGCGGCCTTCCTGCGCGCGCAGAACCGCGAGGACGACTTCCGCGAACTCGCCGCCGATCCCGGCGCGGACTACGACGTGACCGACGAGATCGATCTGGGCACGCTGGAACCGCTGGTCGCCCGGCCGTCGTCGCCCGGCGACGTGGTGCCGGTGCGCGAAGCCGCCGGAACTCCGATCGACCAGGTGGTCCTCGGATCCTCGGCGAACCCCGGCTTCCGCGACTTCGCGATCGCCGCCTCCCTCGTGCACGGCCGGCGGGTGGCCGGCACGACCAGTTTCGACGTGAATCCGACGTCGCGGCAGACGCTCGTCGATCTCACCCACACCGGAGCCGTCACCGACCTGCTGCAGGCCGGCGCACGCATCCACCAGGCGGGCTGCCTCGGCTGCATCGGCATGGGCCAGGCGCCGGCTCCCGGCCGCAACTCGCTGCGCACGTTCCCGCGCAACTTCCCCGGGCGTTCCGGAACCCCGGACGACGCGGTGTGGCTGTGCTCGCCGGAGACCGCCGCCGCGTCCGCGATCGAAGGCCGGCTGAGTGATCCCCGCGAGTTCGCCCGGGACCGGGGGATCAGCTGGCAGGCTCCCGCGGAGCCGGACCGTCCGGCGGTGCTCGACGACGTCGTCGAGGCGCCGTTGCCGCCGGAGGAAGCCGCCCACGCGGAGCTGGACAAGGGCCCGAACATCTCCGGACTGCCGGACTTCGCCGGGCTGCCGGCCGACCTGACCGCGCCGGTGCTGCTGAAACTCGGCGACGACGTGTCCACCGACGAGATCTCCCCGGCCGGGGCGCGTGCCCTGCCGCTGCGCTCGAACCTGCCGAAACTCGCCGAGTTCACGCTGACCCGCGTCGACGAGGACTACCCGCGCCGGGCCGGGGAGACCGGGGACCACCTCCTGGTCGCCGGCGGCAACTACGGGCAGGGCTCGTCGCGGGAACACGCCGCGATCACCCCTCGCTACCTCGGGCTGCGGGCGGTGCTGGCCAAGTCGTTCGCCCGGATCCACTGGCAGAACCTGGCCAACTTCGGCGTCCTCCCCCTCGAATTCACCGACGAGCAGGACTACGACGACATCGGCAGCGGCGACGTCCTGGAATTCACCGGCCTGCCCGAGCAGCTCACCGCCGGATCCGAGGTCCGCGTGCGCAACACCACCCGGGACCGGGAGTACCGGCTCCGCCACCGGCTCTCCCCGCGGCAGGCCGAGGCGGTCGTGGCCGGCGGCCGGATACCGCAGCTGGCCCGCTCCGGGTGAACCGATGTGTCAGCCGCCGCGCGAACGGGTAAGCCGACGGCATGGACGACGAGGGACCCGGCGGCTCGCCGCTGAGCGAGCTGCCCGCGGCACGCCGGCCGCTCGATGAAGTCATCGAGCTGCGGCTGCCCGCGGACACCGATCAAATACCGCTGGTGCGGATGCTGGCGCAGGCCGTCGCGGCCAGGTCCGACTACGGGCTGGACGCGATCGCCGACGTGCAGATGGCGGTCGACGAGGCCTGTGCCCAGCTCGTCGGCGCCGCCGAGCCCGGCGCCACGATGGCCTGCCGGTTCCGGACCGGGGTGGCGGGTGTCCACCTCACCGTCGAAACCCGGACCCGGCATGCGCAGCCACCCGGTGAGCACACCTTCGGCTGGCACGTGCTGAGCACGCTCGCCCGGTCGGTCGCCGCGCAGTGCCTGCCGGAAGCCGGCGGGGGCTATCTGCTGTGCCTCGATCTCGATCTGAGCCCGGAGACCACCTGGTGACGCCGCCCCCGATCGTCCGCCGCCGGGACGAGTACGCGCACACGGCGCCGCTGTTCGAGCAGCTCGCCGCGATGGACGAGGACGACCCCGGCCGGGGTGGCCTGCGCGACCGGCTGGTGACGGAGTTCCTGCCGGTGGCCGAGCACATCGCCACCCGGTTCACCGGGCGCGGGGAACCCCGCGAGGACCTGGTGCAGGTGGCGCGGATCGGCCTGATCAACGCGATCGACCGGTTCACCCCGGATCGCGGGCCGGACTTCCTGTCGTTCGCGGTCCCGACCATCATGGGGGAGATCCGCCGCTACTTCCGGGACACCGGCTGGTCGGTGCGGGTGCCCCGCCGGCTCAAGGAGCTGCACCTGTCACTCAGCCAGGGCTCCGGCACGCTGTCGCAGTCCCTCGGCCGCGCGCCGACGCCCAGCGAACTGGCCGAGCACCTCGGACTGGCGCTGGCCGAGGTCCACGAAGGACTGATCGCGGGCAACGCCTACCAGACGCTGTCGGTGGACAAGCCGGTGCACGACGACGCGGAACCGCTTTCCCTGGCCGACACCCTCGGCGAGGAGGACACCGAACTCGAGCACATCGAGGCGCACGAGGCCCTGCAGCCGCTGCTTCGGGAACTGCCGCGGCGCGAGCGCGCGATCCTGGTGATGCGCTTTTTCGGCGGACTCACCCAGACCCAGATCGCCGACCGCGTCGGCATCTCGCAGATGCACGTTTCCCGGCTGTTGTCGCAGACCCTGGACCAGCTGCGCGGGAAACTCACCGACGAAAGCTGATCCACCGGGCGCGGTTACCGCCGCCGGCACCGGGTACCCGAATCGGAAAAGAGGTCCCCGCGGTCGCCGGAACGCCCGCGAATTCGTTGTCGCACCCCGGTTGATCTGCGAGGATTCGGACCTGTCCCGAACCGAGGAGGGCCCGATGACGGCGAAACTCAACCCCTACGTCAGCTTCCGCGACAACGCCCGTGAGGCGCTGGAGTTCTACCACGGCGTCTTCGGCGGGGACCTCTCGCTGAACACCTTCGGCGAGTCCGGAGCACCGGCCGGCAGCGATCTCGCGGACAAGATCATGCACGGATTCCTGGTGACCGGGCAGGGATTCATCTTGATGGCCGCGGACACCCCGCCGGGAATGGAACACCGGCCCGGCACGAACGTTTCGATCAGTCTCAGCGGCGACGAGGCGGAACTGCTGCGTGGTTACTGGGCGAAACTCGCCGAGGGCGGCACAGTCGGAGTGCCGCTGGAAAAGCAGATGTGGGGTGACGAGTTCGGTGCCTGCACCGACCGGTTCGGCATTTCCTGGATGGTGAACATCGGGCAGCCAGAAGGCTGAACCCGGCTACGCGGAAGGAGGATCCGGATGCGGGTCGTGATCGTCGGCGGCGGGTTCGCCGGCTACCACGCGGCGAAGGAACTGCTGCGCACCGTGCGCGGCGAGACCGAGGTGGTGGTGGTCAACCCCACCGACTACTTCCTGTACCTGCCGCTGCTGCCCGAGGTCGCGGCCGGCATCCTCGATCCGCGGAGCATCACCGTGTCCATTCCGGACACCCTGCCCGGCGTGCGGCTGGCGCTCGGCACGGTGACCTCGGTGGACCTCGAAGGCCGGGTCGTGCGCTACACCGACCCGGAGGACGGCGAACAGGAGCTGTCCTACGACCGGCTCGTGCTCGCCGCGGGCAGTGTGAACAAGCTGCTGCCGATTCCCGGCGTCGCCGAATGCGCGCACGGTTTCCGCGGCGTGCCCGAGGCGCTGTACCTGCGTGACCACATCACCCGGCAGATCGAGCTCGCCGCGGCGGCCACCGATCCGGCCGAGCGCGCGGCCCGCTGCACCTTCGTCGTGGTCGGCGCCGGGTACACCGGCACCGAGGTCGCCGCGCAGGGGCCCGGGTTCACCGCGGCGCTGGCCGCCCGGCACCCGGAGCTGGCCGGGCAGCCGATCCGGTGGCTGCTGCTGGACGTCAAGAAGCGGGTGCTGCCCGAACTCGACGCCCGGCTGGGCCGCACCGCCGACCGGGTGCTGCGCGAACGCGGCGTCGAGGTGCTCATGGGCGACTCGGTCGAGGAGGCCGGCGCCGAGAGCGTCAAGCTCACCTCCGGGGACCACGTGCCGACCCGCACGCTGGTGTGGTGCGTCGGCGTCCGGCCCGATCCGCTCGTCTCGGACGTGGGGCTGGAGACCGACCACGGCCGCATCGTGGTGACCGCGCAGTTGGGTGTGCCGGGCAGGCCGGAGGTGTTCGCCTGCGGCGACGCGGCCGCGGTGCCCGATCTGACCAACCCCGGCTCGCCCACCGCGATGACCGCGCAACACGCGCAGCGGCAGGGGAAACTCGCCGGCCGCAACGTGGCCGCGTCGCTCGGCCACGGCACCCCGGGCACCTACCGTCACCACGATCTCGGCTTCGTGGTGGACCTCGGGGGCCGCCGGGCCGCGGCGAACCCCCTGCACATCCCGCTGTCCGGTCTCCCGGCGAAGGCGGTCACCCGCGCGTACCACCTGCTGGCCATGCCCGGCAACCGGATGCGTACCGCGGCGGGATGGCTGCTGGCGCTGGTGACCCGGCGTCCGACCGTCCAACTGGGACTCGTCCGCGGGCCGTCGGTGCCGCTCGACACCGGCAGCCCGGAACTCCCGCACCTGCGTCACTGACGGAAGAATCCCGTCCGGAGAGGAGAAGTCCGGTGTCCGATCCGACCGATCCGCGCCGCGCCGAAGGGCCCACGGTGGTCACCGCGGGCGAGGGCGGCCCACAGCTGATCGTGCTCGACCCGGCCGGCCTGAGCAAACACGGTGAGCTGCCGGCGACCTGGCGTCCACTGGCCGAGGACCACCGCATCGTGTGGTGCAGGGAGCCAAGCGAGGGTGCGCTGAGCCAGGCCGACGACCTGCTGGGTGACGCCGATCCCGGCGCACCACCGATCAGCGTGGTCGCGAGCGGCCCGCTGGCCGGCGACGCGCTCGCGCTCGCCGAACGCCATCCGGGTGCCGCCCGGCGGGTCCTGCTCGTCGACCCGGCCGCCGAAGGCTTCCTCGAAGCGGACGACGCCACCGACGCGGACGCGGACTGGATGGCCGAGCACCGCGACCGGGTGACCGCACTGCGCGAGGCCGGCACCGAGGTCCGGGTCATCGCGCACAGCAGGGACGACGAACGCGACCGGGTGCCCGCCCCGCTGCCGCTCGGCCATCCCGACGTGGCGGCCGCGGTGGCCGCCGCAGTCCGCGATTGAGCCGCGCCGACACAGGGTATCCGCCGCGGCAACGGGAAGGAGAAGTCCACTATGGACGCACGAGCGTTCGGGGAACTGGTCTCCGCGCAGGGGCCGTTCGTTTCGGTCCACTTCGACGATTCACACCGCACCGAGGACGCCGGCAAGCAGCTCCGGTTGCGGGTGAAGGACATCACCACCGCGCTGGAGGAGCAGAAGGCGGACGCGGAGACCGTCGACGCGGTCGTGCGGGCGATCGAGGACGCGCCGCCGCCAGTCGGCGAAAGCGGCCGCAGCCTGATCGCGGCCGGCGGCGAAGTACTGGTCGACCACCGGCTGGCCGGGCCACCGCCCGCGCTGGAAGCGCGCCACTCCGCGCTGCCGTACCTGGTTCCTCTCGCCAGTCACGAAGCGCAGCGTCCACCGCACGTGGTCGTCGTCGCCGACGCTGTCGGCGCGGACATCACGCGGTACGGCCGCGACGGCGCCCACTCCGAGACCGTGACCGGCCAGAACCACCCGGTGCACACCGTGCGCGGCGGCGGCACCGCGCACAAGGATCTGCAGAATCGCTCGGAAGAGACGGTCAAACAGAACCTCGAGGAAGTCGCCGGCGCGGTGGCACGTGCCGCCGACCACGTCGGCGCAGAGGTCGTCGTGCTCGCGGGTGAGGTGCAGGCGCGGTCGGCGCTGCACGAGCTGTTGCCGGAGTCGGTCCGCCGCATCACCGAGACGGTGGAAGGCGCGAGCCGTGCGGAGCCTTCCGGCGAGCTGGACGGCCAGGTCGCCGAACTGCTGCTCAACCGCCGGGCCACCGAGCTGGACGACCTCGCCGAACGCTTCCGCGCGGAAACCGGACGGGAATCGGGGCTCGCGGTGTCCGGTCTCGCCGGCGTCACCGCGGCGTTGTCGGAGGCGAGCGTGGAAACCCTGCTCGTCGGCGATCCCGGGGACGCCATGGTGTTCACCGGCCCGGAGCCGGCGCAAGTGGGCGCCGACGGCACCCGGCTGGACGCACTCGGGGTACCCGAGCCCAGCCGAAACCGGGCAGACGAAGCACTCCCCTACGCCGCAGTCGCAACCGGCGCGAACATCGTGGCAATGGACGAGCGGCTCCCTCTCCAGGACGGCTTCGGCGCACTGCTACGACATTCCTGACCACCGCGGCAGCTCCCGGGGCTGCGCTCCCGCCCCGGTTGCCGCGTCGGGCTTCGGCGCGCTGATGCAAGGATCCTGACCGACGCGGCGGCGCACAGCTGCACCTTCTACCGCAGCCGCCCCGCGCAACTTCGCCGCCCTGCCGCGGCAACGCCCCGACCGCCGCCGCGACGCACACGCACGCCTCTACCGCCGCGAGGCTCAGGCGCGCACTTCCACCTGAGCGCCGACCGGGAGAGCGTCGAAGAACGCCGTGGCGTCCTTCGGGGCCAGGTGGATGCAGCCGTGGGACGGATGGTTCAGCGGGCCGGCGTGGAAGGCGATGCCGCCGGGGGCGAAGAAGACCGCGTCGGGCATGTCGTCGCCGTACTCGCTGCTGCGGTGGACTTTGTCCTTCCACACCACCCGGAAACCACCGACCGGGGTCGGCTGGCCGGCGTCACCGGGTTCCATCTCGACCGGTCCGCGCACGACCGCACCACCGCGGACGAGCCACGCCAGCCGCAACGACAGGCTCGCGCACGCCCCGGTGACCACCGTGCACGGCGGTTCGGGCCGCAGCGGCACGACCGGGGCGGTGATCATCGGCGCCGGTGGCCGGCCGGATGCGCCGCCCATCCCCGGCCGGCCGCCCCGCCCTGACATCCGTGGATCGCCGGCCCACCCTGACATTTCCGGTTCACCGCCCCGCCCTGGCGCTCCTGGTTCACCGGCCTGCCCTGCCACGGTCGGTGAGTCGGCCTGCCCTGCCATGGTCGGCGAACCGGCCCGCCCTGGCACGGCCGGCAGCCCGGATTTCCCGGCCACCGGCACCGGAGCGCCCTCCGGCGCCGGCGCGGCACACGCCGTCGCCACCGTCCCGGCCACGGCCAGCACGGCGCAGAACCTCGCGCGCATTGGTGCTCCCTCCTCGGGTCCCATCCTGCTCGACGAGCGGGGCTCCGGAAAGGTTGTCCGCGATCGGGATTTCCCGGTGACCGGATGGGCTGCTACCCAGCGTTCAAGACATACCCCGCTTCGGGACCGCCGGAACCTCCGGCCGCGCACCTGCTGACGACGCTTGAACGTCGTGAAGGCCTCGCCCGGGGAATCCAGTTCCCCCGAAAGAGGCCTTCACGACGTCGCGGGCGGAATGCCGGGTTAGGCGAGGAAGCCCCCGTCCACCGGGAGGATCACTCCGCTGAGGTGGCTGGCGTGGTCGCTGAGCAGGAACGACGCGGTCGCGCCCACTTCGGCGCCGGTGCCCGCCTTGCGCAGTGGTGTCGCCGCGATGCGGGCCTCCACGCCGCCCGGGATCGCGCGGCGGGTCTCCTCCAGCATCGGCGTCTCGGTGGGGCCGGGCGCGACCGCGTTCACCCGGATCCCGGATGGTCCCGCGTCGTGCGCCGCGGTCCGGGTCAGGCCGATCACGGCGTGCTTCGTCGCCTGGTACGCGCCCATCCCGGAGCTGCCGCGAAGACCGCCGATGCTGCTGACGTTCACAATGGACCCGCCCCCGCCCAGCACCCGGATCTCCTCGCGCAGGCACAGCCACGTGCCTTTCACGTTGACCGCCATGATCCGGTCGAAGTCCTCTTCGGACACTTCGGCCAGCGGCCCGCCCTGGGTCATCGCGGCGTTGTTGAACGCGCCGTCCAGCCGGCCGAACCGAGCCACGGTCGCGTCGATGAACGACCGCACCGAGGCCGCGTCGGACACGTCTCCGGTGACGTACGCGGCGTCCAGCTCCTTCGCCACCGCGGCGAGCGGCTCCTCGTGGCGGGCCACGAGCATCAGCGAGGCACCGTCGCCGGCGAACACCCTGGCGGCATCCGCGCCGATCCCGGTGCTCGCCCCGACCACGACAATCACCTTGCCGGACAACGGCAATGCCATGCTTCAGCCCTCCTCGTTCCCGCGCAGCGCGAGGATCGCGCGCGCGTCGGCCGGGGTCGCGATCGGCTTCCCCAGGTCTTCCACCACGGCGCGGATCTTCCGCACCTGCTGGGCGTTGCTCTCCGCGAGCCGGCCCTTGCCCAGCCACAGGCTGTCCTCGAGCCCGACGCGTACGTGCCCGCCGAGCCACGCGCTGTGCGTCCCGAACGCCATCTGGTCGCGGCCGGCGGCGAACGCGGAGAACGAGTAGTCGTCGCCGAACAGCTTGTCGGCGATGCGCACCATGTGTTCCAGGTTCGCGTGGTCCGCCCCGATCCCGCCGAGGACACCGAACACGCCCTGGATCAGCAGCGGCGGCTTGGCGAGCCCTTGGCGCACGAAGTACGCCAGCGAGTACAGGTGCCCGATGTCGTAGCACTCGTACTCGAACCGGGTGCCGTGCGCGCCGAGCGTGCGCAGGGTGTGCTCGATGGAGTCGAAGGTGTTGACGAACGGATGCGAATAGGTGTTGAGCACGTACGGCTTTTCCCAGTCGTGCTTCCACTCGGTCACCTTGTCGGCGATGCCCGAGTAGACGAAGTTCATCGTGCCCATGTTCATCGAGGCCAGTTCCGGCCGCAGGGCCACCGCCGCCGCGAGCCGCTGCTCCATCGTCATCGACGACGCGCCGCCGGTGGTGATGTTGATGACCGCGTCCGTCTGCGCGGTGATCCGCCCGACGATGTCCTCGAACACCTCCGGTTCGTAGGTGGGCCGCCCGTCGGGCTGCCGGGCGTGCAGATGCACCACGGCCGAGCCCGCCTCGATCGCTTCCAGAGCGGCGTCGGCGACCTCGCCCGCCGACAGCGGCAGGTAGGGGCTCTGCGAGGGGATGTTGACCGATCCGGTGATCGCGGTGGTGATGACGACTCTCTCCGCTGTCCGCATCACTGCTCCTGTTCACCCAGCGCCCGGTAGGCGTCCAGTTTGGTTTCGTCGAGGGGCCCGGGCAGGGTCAGCGCCACCTGGGTGGCCCCCGCGTCGTACTGCTGCCGCACCTGTTCGCGTACCTCGTCCGCGGTGCCGGTGGCGACGAGCGCGTCGACCAGCCGGTCCGAACCGGGTGGCGCGAGGTCGGCTTCGGTGAACCCGAGCCGGGTCAGCTTCGCGATCTGGTGCGGCAGCCGGAGGTAGTAGGCCAGCCGCTCCCGGGCCACTTCCCGCGCCTGTGACCGGGAGCGGCCCACGACCGCCCACTGGACCACCGAAAGGAACAGCTCCGGCCCGACCGTCTCGCGGGCCCACCGCGTGTGCTCCGGCGTGACGAGGAAGGTGATGAGCCCGTCGGCGCGACCGGCGGCGAGCCGCGTGATCCCTTCCGAATAGGCCCCGAGCACTCGGGGCACCCGGACCGGACCCCGCCGTGCCACGGTCTCGTCCACCCCGTCGAGGTACTCGCGCAGGAACGGCAGCGGCCCGGTTCCCCGCTTCCGCACCGCGCCGCTGACGCCCAGCCCGAGCACGTACCGTCCGGGGTGCCCGGCCGCCAGGTCGTAAGCCGCCGACCCCGCGGACTTCGGCACCCGTTCCAGCGCACGGGCCACGCCGTTGCCGACGATCAGCCGTCCGGTCGCTCCGAGCACCAGCGCCGCCGTGGTGAAGGCCTCCCGGCCGAGGACCTCCGGGAGCCACACCATCCGGTGCCCGGACTCCTCGAGCATGCGCACGAAGCGCACCGCACCGTCGTGGTCGAGCTCGTCCAGCTCGGCGATCGACAGCGCGGTGCGCGGCAGCTTCACTGGGCCGCGGCCCGGAACTGGCGGACCAGGTCCCGCGCTGCCTCGGCCAGCATCGTCGTGTCGTTGCTGAGCAACAGGAAGTCGCACCCCTCCCGCACCGCCTGCGCGGCCCGGTCCGGTACACCGCCGAACGCCAGCCCGCACTTCTTGCCGGCAGCGTGCGCCGCCGCGATCGCCGAGGCGATCAGCTCCGCCACCTCCGGGTCGGCCGGCGTGGTGCCCATCGACATCGACAGGTCCGCCGCCCCGACGAACACCGCGTCCACTGTGTCCAGTGCGAGCATGTCCGGCGCGGCCTTGATCGCCTCGACGCTTTCCAGCTGCGGGATGCACAGCACCTCGTCGTTGCCTGCGGCCAGGTAGTCCGCGGTGGCCCGCAGTCCCCACGCACCGGCACGGCTGGTACCGCCCGCGCCGCGGACGCCATGCGGCGGAAAGCGGCACGCCGCGCCCACCGCCTCGGCCTGTTCGAGCGTGTCCACGTGCGGGACCAGAATGCCGGCCGCACCCGCGTCGAGGATCTTCTGGATCGTCGACGGCGTCTTGTCCGGCACCCGCACCAGCGGTGCCATGCCGAGCGCGGCCGCGGAGCTGATCAGCCGGTACGCGGTCTGCAGGTCCAGCGGTGCATGTTCCAGGTCGACGACGACGAAGTCGAAGCCGGCGTAGGCCATGATCTCGACCGGTTCGCCCGAGGCGATCTTCAGCCAGGTGCCGATCGGCGTGGTCGTGCGGCCGGCGGCGAAGAGCCCGTTGCCCGTGCGCGCGCTCACGGCATCGGGTAATCGTCGGCGTTGAGGACCCACCCCGGTTTTTCCGAGAAGTCCGTCCGCGGCGGGCTGAAGATGTCGATCAGCTGGTTCACACCCGGATCGCTCGCCTCGGACGTGTGCACCGTCGGCGGCGGGATGACGGTGACCGACGGGCTGCCGATCCGCACGTGCTCGTCCTCGCGCCAGACCGCGCTGTCGTTCAGCCACGGCGTGCGGATGTGGTGCACGTACTCCCCTTGCACGGCGAGGGAAAGCTGTTCGAAGTCGTCGTGCGAATGCGGGGAGAGCTTGTGCGGGTCGCGCGGACCGTCCTGTTCGGGCAGGAAGTTCACCATGAACGAGCGGGTGCGGAAGATCCGTCCGAACCGCTTCGGGTCCTGCGGCACCTTCGAGAGCGGGTAGAAGCGCACGCCCGGCTCCCCCGCCGGCTGCGGCCACCGCTCCAGCAGTGCGACGCGCGGGTGGTCTTCGGCGTAGGCAGCGGCGTTGGCGGGGCGGTCCCGCCACGCCGGTTCGGTGGCTTCGACGAGCCGAACCAACGGCCCGTCGCCCTCGACGCTGATCCGTGAGGGGCCGGGTGGCACGACGACCAGCCCGGGCTCGGCCACCCGGAGGGCTTCGCCGCCGGTGCGCACGGTGAACGCGGGCGAAGCGCCGGTCACGATGACGGCCAGCTCGCCTTCGAGCGTGCCGTTGTCGAGCTCGTCGCCCGCGCGTGCCTCGGTGTGCACCAGGATCACGTTCTGGGCTCGCACGACACCGGCCGTACGCAGATCGAGGTACTGGGCCGCGGCGATCGCGGCGCCACTGTCGGGCCGGGGCGCGGTCGCCGTGGCCAGCGCTGACCGTGGATCGTCCTTTTCGTACACAGCAGGTCCTTCCGGGCTCAGGCGTCGAGGTTGAGCAGGAACGCCGGGTTGTCGCGGACCATGCGGCGCAGGTCCTTCTCCGGCAGGCCGAGATCGAGCAGTGCCTCGCTCACCCGCAACCACGCGTCGACCGGCTTCGGGTTCGCCTTCTGCCCGAAGTCCGACGCGAGCACGGTGTGCTCCGGCCCCAGCTCCTCGATCCAGGTCAGCAGCTTCTTCGGGTCCCATTTCTGGGTGCCCTCGGGGTCGTACATGCCGACCTCGTGTTCCACGAACGCGCCGAGTCCGGTCAGTTCGCGGCAGAGCGCCGGATCCGCCCCGATGACGAAGTCCGGGTGGCTGACCACCATCCGCTTCATCCCGCGTTCCCGTGCCGATTCGAACAGCGTGCGGATGTACTCCGGGTACATGTGGCCGCCGTTGACCACGGCCTCCTGTTCCTTGATCTCGTCGAGGATCTCGCCTGCCTCGGGCTTGAGCACGCCCGCCTCGTCGACGATGTCGATGCGGTCAAGGGTGAGCGGCACCGTCGTGGTGGGGAACGCTCCGTCCTCGGGATGGCATTCGATGTGCCGGCCCGAGGAGATGGTCGGGAACCACACCACCTTGCCGCCCATGCGCAGGCACATCCGCACCGCGTGCGGGTTGAGGCCGCCGACGGTGCTGTTGAGCGCGATCCCGCCGAAGGCCTGCGCCTTGACGTTCGCCAGGCGCCCCTTCATCGCGAGGATGTCCATTTGGGTGTTGTGGTGGTGAGACTTCGCGACCATCGCGCGCAGTCCGATGCGCGCGCCGTCCTCGGCGGCCTCGACGTGGTCGAACCGGCGGGGGAACGGGCTCGGTCCGGAGTGGACGTGCATGTCGACGAGGCCGTCGAGGACGTCGGCGATGGCGGGCCGCTGGCTCATGGAGATCGCCCTTCGTTCGTATTGTGAATTCTCAGTTCACTATAGGACCGGTTGTCAACCCATACTCGCCCCTTGTGGCGAGCTGCGTCCAGGATTACGGTGTATCTCGTTCACTTCGTGAACACGCGGTTCAATTTGCACTGGCAGTCGCGGTGCACGAGCCGTGGGTAGCCGGTAGCCGACCCCGGAGGACGACGATGTCCGCACCGCATCCCGCCGCAGAGACCGGAAAAGTGGCTTCCGGCCGCCCCGGATCCGCGCACGGCCCGGACCGCGCGAAGGTGCGCGCGGCCGTGCGCGGCGGAACTCTGGCCTACTTCGTCGACCAGTTCGACATCTACCTGCCGATCGTGGTCCTCGCGCCCGCGACGGCGTACTTCCAGGCCGCGAACCTGAGCGCATCGACCACCGCGTTGCTCTCTTCGCTGGTCTTCGCCTCGACGCTCATCGGCCGCCCGCTCGGCGCGGTCATCTTCGGCCACTTCGCCGACACAGTCGGGCGCAAGCGGACAACGCTGGTCGCAGTCGGCGGCTTCGGCGTGCTCACGCTCGCCACTGCCTGCCTACCGGGGCACGAGACGATCGGGATGTGGTCGGTCGGCCTGTTGATCGCCCTGCGGTTCGTGGACGGCATCTTCCTCGGTGGCGAGTACACCACCGCGGTGCCGCTGGCGATGGAGTGGAGTCCGAAGCACAAACGCGGCTTGTACGCGTCGGTGATCACCTCGACCTCGCCGGCCGCCTACGCGGTGATCGCCGCGGTCACGCTGCTGATGCTGGAACTCATGCCGTCGGCGGGACTGCACAGCGCCTACGTGCAGTGGGGCTGGCGCGTGCCGTTCCTCATCGGCGCGCTGCTCGCGGCCGTGCTGTTCCGCTACTACCTCAAGCAGGTGCACGAACCGCCGACCGAGCTGACCGGCGAGAAGCACAAGCTGCCGCTGGTCCAGCTGCTGGTGAAGTACCCGCGGGTGCTGGCGCAGGTGTTCGTGCTGATGACCGGCACCTGGCTGGCGACCAACATGGAGGCCGCTGTCACGCCCGCGCAGCTGAAGGAGCACCTGCTGCTGTCCAGCAAGCAGGTCACGCTCACCATGCTCGTGATCAACGCGGCCGCCGCGCTGTCGTACCCGCTGTTCGGCCTGCTGTCCCAGCGGATCGGGCGACGGCCGTTCTACATCGGCTACGGGATCTCGGTCATCGTCCTCGGCGCGGGCTCGTACACGCTGCTGATGGTTTCGCACGGCGGATTCGGCGCGGCACTGGGCTGGGGCGTGCTGATCGGCGTGTTCACCGTGGGCACGTTCGGCCCGATCGCGGCGTACCTCACCGAACGGTTCCCGGCGAGCATCCGCTCCACGGCCTACGGGGTGGGCTACAGCCTCGCGCTGATCGCCCCGGCGTTCTACCAGTTCTACCTGCAGCGGCTGGACGGCGTGCTGCCTTCACACCTCGCGCCTGCGGTGCTGATCGTGCTCGCGGGTGCGCTGATCTCCGTCGGCGGGCTCCTCGGCCCGGAGACCAAGGACGTGGACATGGCCGACGACAGCACCATCCCGAAGCTGTCCTGAATGGACTGGACGACCGGCGGCCTGGTCACCGCCAACCCGGTGTGGGTGGGCTCCTCGGAGCTGACCATGACGCCCGGCGGGCTGCGTGCCTGCGTCGACGCGGGTGCCGGGGCGGTGGTGGCCAAGTCGGTGAACGAGAGCGCGGCCGCCCGGCGGCAGCTGGACATCGCGGACTACGCCTTCGTCTCCCCCGATCGCGAGGTGCGGCAGCCCGGCGTCGCGCACCGCGAAGACGGCCTGCTCAACCGCTCGGGTCTCGCGCAGGTGGCGCTGGACGAGTGGCTGGGCATCCTCGCCGAAGCGGTTTCCCACGGCGCCGGCCGCGGCTGTCCGGTCCTCGGCAGCATCACCCTCGGCGACCCGCCCGCGGCCGCGCGGATCGGGCGCGCGATGGCGAAGGTCGTGCCCGGCGTCGAACTCAACATCGGCGCTCCACACGGCCGTGAAGCAACGGCCGTCCGGCAGCTGACCGAAGTGGACGCAGTCGCCGAGGCAGTGCGCGCGGTCCGGGCCACTGTGGACGTTCCACTGTTCGTGAAGCTGCCCGGCCAGGCCTCCGACGTCGTCGCGTTGGCGCGCGCCGCCCGGTCGGCCGGCGCGGACGGGATCGGTCTCGTCGGCCGCTACCCGGGTTTCCTGCCGGACCTCGACGGGGGTGCGGTGCTCGGCTCGTGGGGCGCCTGGGGCTCACCGGCCTGCCTGCCGATGAGCTTGTACTGGGTCAGCAAAACCCGCCTGGCACTCGGCCCGGACGTACCGCTGGTCGGCACGAACGGCGCGCGCACCACCGCGGACGTGCTGCGGTTCCTCGCCTCCGGCGCCGGCGCGGTGGAAATCGTCACGGCACTGTGGACGGACGGGCCACCCGTGCTCGCCGAACTGGCCGAGGGCGTGCAGTCCTTTCTGGAGGCTCGGGACCTGACCCCGGCCGCCTTCGTCGGCAGTGCGCTGGAGGGGGCCCGCGATTACGCGGACGTGGCGCCGGTGCGGCCGCCCGCCTGGCTGCGCTACGCCGGGCCGTCCGGGCGGTAGTGCCCGCCCAGCTCCTTCGTCAGCTCTCGCGCGGTGCTCACCACGGCCCGCAGCTCGGGCGCGTCGTCCGACATGGACAGCGTGTTGTCCGGGCCGACGATCGCGATCGTGGCGCAGATCCCGTACTCGTCGAACACCGGCGCGGCCACGGCGACCACCCCCGGCGTGCTCATCGCGGAACAGTGCCCGACCCCGTGCACCCGCTCCACCTCCGCGCGCAGCTCTTCCAGCGCGGGGCCGGACAGCGTGGCCATCAGCCGGTCCATCGACAGCTGGTCGAAGTGGTAGGCCAGGAAGACCTTGCTCTGCGCGGTGTCGAGCGGCAGGTGGCTGCCGACGCGCACGGACACCACGACGATGGTGCCCGGGTTCTCCTCCACCCTGGACACCACCGGCCCGGTCAGGCCCCACAGGCTCAGCACCGCGCTGGCCTGCGTGTCCCGCGACAACGCCTGCATGTGCCGCGGCGCCAGGTTCATCACGCGCCGGTGCCCGATCGCGAACGCGCCCAGCTGCAGCAGCAGACCGCCCGGCACGTAGCCACCCTCGGCGTGGCGCTCCAGCAGCCCCGCGGCCACCAGCGACGTGCAGTAGCGGTACGCCGTGGTCCGGTTGAGCCCGAGCCGCTCGGCGACCTGCGCGGCGGTGACCTCCGGGGTGGCGGGGTCGAACAGCGACAGGATCTGGCTGACCCGGCTGACCGCCTGGATGTCGGCCTGATCCCCGCGGTCCGCCACCCGCTTCGAAGTGGTCACGGAAGCCTCCGGCAGGCAGTGGTCGGGACACGGCGGGCATGTTCACGAAGTGAACATCGTGACCAGCCTACCCGACCCGGCCCGGCCCCGCCGACCTCCCTTGTGCCACAACGGCTTTTCGGCCGCCCGCCCGCGCAAGGGCAGCGGAGCAACGCAACGGCTGCACGAGGATGGGCGAGGACGGCAGTGCGACGATGCGCGAGGGGCCTGCACGAGGGCACGAGGACTAGCAAGGACGTGCCACGGCAGCGCAGGGATGCGCGAGGACAGGCGAGGCGGTGCAACGGCAGCGCAGTGAAGTCCGAGAGGCTGAAGCTGCGGGGCAGGCAAGGACGTGCGAGGCGCTAGGACTGCGGGGTGACGTGCGCCGTCGACACCCCCAGCGCCTCCACCACGCGCTCGATCGCGGTGCCGACCGCGAGGAAGTCCTCCCCCAGCGGCTCGACGACCAGCCGCCGCACGGTCTTCACGTGGTCCGGCGCGGCCGCTTCCAGGTGGTGACGGCCCCGGTCGGTCAGCGTCGCGACGGTGAACCGCCGCCCCTGCCCGGTGCGCACGGTGCGGGTGACCCAGCCGCGGTCCTCGAGCCGCTTGACCGCGTGCGAGATCCGCGGCAGCGATCCGTTGGCCATCGCGGCGATCTCACTCATCCGCAGCGTCCGCTCCGGCACCACGGACAGCCGCGCGAGGATCATGTAGCCGAGCAGCGTGAGATCGGCGTCCTTGAGCAACTGGCTCTCCAACGCCCCCGGCAGCGTGAGCAGCACCTTGACCAGGTTGATCCACGCACCGTGCTCGGCGTCGTCCGGCCACTCGGGCCCTCTCCCGGCCACTGTCTCAGCCCCTTCTCAGTCGTCAGTTGACTTTAACACGCAACCCAACTTACTTTCTGGGTTGCGTGTTAAACCCACGAGGATCGAGGAGCTTCCGATGAGCATCCCTTCCAGCACGGGCACCACGACGACCACCGGCGTCCCAGACGATCGCGACCTCACCGCCACCCAGCACAGCCCGGCCGTCCGCGGTACCACCGCGCTCCGCCTGGGCGTGGCCGCTCTGGTCGTGCTCGGGGTCAACACCGTGCTCGGGCTCGTCGCCGGCGCGCTGGATCACGGGGGAACCGGGACCGGCCTCTCCCCCACGATGTTCCTGCCGGCCACGCTTGTGGGGTTGCTGGCCGGCGCCGGCGGCTGGACGTTGCTCGCGCGGTGGGTTCCGCGTGCGCTGCGCGTCGTGGTGCCGGTGGTGCTCGTGCTGACGTGGATCCCCGACCTGCTTCTGTTCACCACGGGGGCGACGGCGGTCAACGTGGCCGGGCTGATGCTGATGCACCTGGCCGTCGCCGCGACGGTCGTGCTCGCGATGCGCACGCCGCGCGGCTGACGGCCGGGCCCGGCTCACATGTTCTTCGCACCCACCACGATCGCCTCGCGGATGCGGGCGTAGGTACCGCAGCGGCAGATGTTGCGGATCTCGTCCAGGTCGGCGTCGGTCACGTCGTGGCCGGCCGCGCGAGCCTGGCGAACCTTCGCCACCGCGGCCATGATCTGCCCCGGCTGGCAGTAGCCGCACTGCGCGACGTCGAGGTCCAGCCAGGCCTCCTGCATCGGGTGCAGGTCCTTGCCGACGGTGGCCGGAAGACCCTCGATCGTGGTGACCTCGTCGTCGGCCTCGATCTTCGAGACCGGCACCGAGCACGGGTTGAACGCCTTGCCGTTGATGTGGCTCGTGCAGGCCTTGCACACGTCGAGGCCGCAGCCGTACTTCGGGCCGGTCACGCCGAGGCGGTCGCGCAGCACCCACAGCAGTCGTTCCTCGTCCTCCGCCTCGACCGTGACGCGGGTGCCGTTGAGCATGAAGGTGTGTTGTGGCACGAGGACTCCTAGTACGCGTAGTCGAGGCCGTCGGTGGGCGAGGCCGGAGTGGAAGGCTCCAGCGGCAGCGGCTCGAAGCTGAGCGTGCCGTGGTTGATCGGGAAACTCGTCGGCATCGAACCGGTGGCACGGGCGTACGCGCAGGCGACCGCGGCGAAAGCGGGGGCCACCGCGAGCTCCCCGGCACCGCACGGGGTGTCCGAGCTGTTCGGCAGGATGACGACCTTCGTCTCGAGCGGAGTGTTCCACTCCCGCGTGTAGAAGTAGTTGTCCCAGCTGCCTTCCAGCGGGATGCCGTCCTTCATGTGCAGGCTGGAGGTCAGGCACATGGCGATCCCGTCGTTGAGGCCGCCGATCATCTGTGCCTCGAGACCACGCGGGTTGATCGCGAAGCCCGGATCGACCACCACCGTCGCCTTCGTGACGCGGGGACCGGTCACCGCCTCGCGGATCTTGCGGTTCACCGTCTCCGGACGGCAGTCGATCTCGGCCAGCACCGCCACCGCGCCGCGGTATTCCGAATGCAGCGCGATGCCCTGGGCGACGCCGTCCGGCAGCTCCCGGCCCCAATTGCCGGCCTCGGCCGCCTTGTCCAGCACAGCACGCAGCTTCGCGTCGCGCAGGAACTCCCGGCGGAAGGTCAGCGGGTCCTTGCCCATCTCCTTCGCCAGCTGGTCGACCACCAGTTCCTCGGCGGTGACCACGTTCGGCGAGTAGATGTTGCGCATGCTGCCCGTGCTGAACTGCAGCGGGATCTCGTTGAGCAGCTGGGTCGTCACGCCGAAGTTGTACGGCGAGGACTGGGTCAGCTCGAAGATGGTCTCGGCGAAGCTCAGGTTCCCGGCGACCGGCAGCTTCGCCGCGAAGTTCGTGATCATCTCGCCGAGCCCGTGGCTGAACTCGGTCTGCACACTCGTGTGCCGCTGTTCGAAGCTCACCACGTTGCCGAGCGTGTGGGTGGCGCGGACCCGGGTGACGCACATCGGGTGCGTGCGGCCTGCCCGGAAGTCGTCGGTACGCGACCACATCAGCTTGACCGGCTTGCCCATGTTCTTCGACGCCTCGGCCGCTTCGAGCGCCGCGTCGTGGAACAGGTGCCGGCCGAACGAGCCGCCACCCTGGGTCACGTGCACGGTCACCGCGTTCACCGGCAGGCCGATCGCCTTGGCGATGTCGCCCTGCGCGACGATCGGCACCTTCAGGCACGACCAGATCTCCGCGCGGCCGTCCCGCACGTCGGCGATCGCGGAGCCGGTCTCCAGCGGACTGTTGCTGGCGAAGGCGAAGGTGAACTCCGCGTCCACCGACTTCGTCAGCGCACCCGGTACCGCGAGCGGCAGCTGCGCCGCCTTGAGCTTCTTCAGGACCGTCTCGTCGGACTCGCCGGCGACCGGGCCCGGTGCCCAGGTGACCTTGAGCGCGCGGATCGCGTCGATGCACAGGCTGAAGGTCTCCGCGCGCACCGCGACGCCGTGCGAGATCGCGGCCACGTCGGTGACGCCCGGCATCGCCAGCACCTCCGCCGCGTTGTCCACCGAACGCGGGGTGCCGCCGATCGTGGGCGGCCGCGCGACCATGGTGGGCAGTGCGCCGGGCACCTTCAGGTCGAGGGTGTACTCCTTGCGCCCGGTCACCGCGGCCAGCGCGTCGATCCGGTTCTGCGGAGTGCCGAGGACCTTGAAGTCCGCACGCTTCTTCAGCTCGGTGGTCACGCTGAGCGTCTTGGCCGACGCCGCGGCCTTCGCGAGTTCGCCGTAGCCCGCGGTCTTCCCACTGCGGTGGCGGACCACGCCGCCGGAGGTGCTGAGGTCGGACGCGGACACTCCCCACTTCGCGGCCGCGGCGGCCATCAGCCGGGAGCGCGCGACCGCGGAGGCCGTGCGCACCGGAAGATAGATGCTGCGCATCGAGTTGGATCCGCCGGTGAGCTGGTTCATCAGCAGCTCCGGCCGGGCGTCCGCAAGCGTGACGTCCACTTGGGACAGTGGCAGGTCCAGTTCTTCCGCGATCATCATCGCGACCGCGGTGGTCATGCCCTGGCCGACCTCGCAGCGCGGCACCGCGAAGGTGGCGCGCCCGTCCTCGCCGATTCCCACGGCGACCAGCCCGGCCGTGGGAGCGGCGGCCAGGTTCTGCAGGTCGCCGAGGTCGAAGATCTCCTCGGGCAGGGGCAGGGTCGGAATCGCCGCGGACGCCTCCTGCGGGGCGAACACGGCGTCACCGAGCTGGGCGGCGACCGCGAGAGTCGGGGCGGCGAGCACGAAACCGAGGAAGCGGCGGCGGTCCATGGACCGCGGCGCCTCGTCCGGGCGCGAAGCGTGGTGGGGCTGTGCCATCGACGGCAGGTCCTCTCGAACGACGGTGTCAGAGAAGCACGGAGGTGCGGCAGTTCGGGGTGGCTCTGGCGAACCGGTACGGAAAGTGCGGAAACGGGGACAACGGGTGAGCCGCGCCGCAGTGTTACACAGCTCGTCCCGGTGCCACCATGCCCCGGTTGCCTACGTTTGGCCTAACGCGGCTGTGCACCGCGCACAACCGTTCACACGATCAGGGGACACGGCGGGGCGGCAGGAACGGCAGCGCACGCACGACGAGGGCCAGCTCCAGCGGGATGTCCCCACCCGCGACCGGATGCCCGGTGAGGGTTTCGATCCGGCGCATCCGGTTGAGCACCGTGTTGCGGTGGCAGTGCAGCTGCCGGGCCGAGCGGGTCGCGGATCCCCCGGTCCCGACCCAGACCGCGAGCGTTTCGAGCAGCAGCCTGCGCTCGTCGGCGGGCAGTTCGAGCAGGATGCCCAGCCACTTGGCGACGAGGGAACCGGTCAGCTCGGGCGAACTCAGCAGCAGCGCCTCGGGCAGCCGGTCGGCGAGCCGGACGACGGCGGACTCGCCGTCCGGCACGGTGCGCATGGCGAGCACCGACTGCCGGTGCGCGGTGTGCACCTCGGCGAGCCCGTCGACGACCAGCGACACGCCGACCGGCCCGGGAATCAGCGCGGCCACCGCGTCGGCCAGCCCGGCGAGATCGCGTGAGGGTACCGAAACCAGCCCCGCGAGCACGTCGGCGCGCACCTGCCAGGCCGAGGCGAAGCCGAGCGGGTCGAGCCGGTTCCCGAGTGCTTCGGTGAGATCTCCGGTGAACACGTGGCCGGCCGCCGCGACCGCCACGTACGGGCCGTCGACCGGCAGCCGGATCGTCCGGCTCGCCTCGTAGGCGAACGCCGCGTCGCTGCCGCGGCCCTGCAGCAGGCCTTCCCACAACGCGGCCCGGCGCTGCTCGTCCGCACGCACCAGCGCCCGTTCCGCCGCGTGGTAGGCGGCGGCGACCTGCGCCGAACTGGCGTCCACGACCTCCCAGACGCGGGTCGCGACGTCGAGCAGGTCCCCGGTGGCGGCCGCGCCCTCCGCGCGCGCCTGGTCGATCAGTGCCTGCCACACCAGCCGTCCGCCGAGCCGGAACGACCGCAGCACATCGTCCAGCGGCAGCCGCTGCCGGGCGCGACGCTCCCCCGTCGCCCGCGCCGCGTCGTAGTACCGCGCGACCTTCTCCGGTTCGAGCCCGCCGCCGTGGCCGACCAGCTGGAGCACGCGTTCGATGTTGTCGTGGCAGGAGGTGCGCAGATCCTGGCCGGGCACCACGTTCAGCAGCCGGTAGCCGGGATTCTGCTCGTTGATGACCGCGACCAGAGTGTCGGCCAGCTCGTCGACGCGGGTGAGCAGGCCGCGGGCCAGTGCCTCGGCGGGGGCCGCGTCGTGCCCGCTCCCGCCCCGCCCGGCGCCACCACCGCCCAACTCCACCACCGCCTCGCCTCCGCCGGCGTCCCGGTGCGCCGCTGGACCGCAGCGAGTATCCCTCCCGGCACGGCGTCCACTTCGGACGGGGTCAGTCCTGCCCGCCGCCGAGGATCCGGCTCAGCGCGGCGCCGTCGGGCACGCCCAGCCCGGTGCAGGCGTCCCAGCCGGCGGCCGCCGAGTAGGCGCCGTTGCCGCCTTCGGTGATGTCGCGCAGACCCGGCTGCGGCTTGCCCGCGCCCGCCCCGGTGTAGAGCTTGGTGTGCACGAGGCCGAACCCGTGCCCCGCCTGCTGCGCGAACCGGCTGAGCAGCGCCGCCCACAGCGGCGCGACCGCGCTCGTGCCACCGACCACGGTCTGCTGCCCGGCCACGAGGACCTGGTAGCCGGTCGCCGGATCGGCGTTGCCGGCCACGTCGGGCACCCCGCGGCCGGCGGCGCCGCCCCCGGCGCGGGCCGGTACGCCGGCTGCCTTCTGGAAGTCCGGCAGGCCGAACGCGTCGCTCACCCCGCCGCCGGTCGACCCGCCGCCGGAGGTGTTCCACACCGTTTCGGCGGTGACCGTCGAGGGCGGGGTCCCCTCCAGCCGGGTGCCGCCGCAGGCGAGCGCGTGCGGGCTCGACGCCGGGAAGTCCACGTGCTGGGCGCCGTCGTTCTGCCCGTCGGTGCTGCCGTTGTCACCGGAGGCGGTGCACACCGTCACGCCGAGCGCGACCGCGTCGGCGAAGGCCTGGTCCATCGCGGTGCGGGCCTGCTCGGTCCACTGGTCCTCGGACTGGCCCCAGCTGATGCTCACCGCGACCGGCGCCGGGCTGGCGTGCACCGCCGTGCTCACCGCGTCGAGAAAGCCCTGGTCGGTGTTCGGCGCGAAGTAGACGATCTGGGCGGCGCCGGGGGCGAGCGCGCCGACCACCTCGATGTCGAGCGCCACTTCCCCGTCCGCGGAGTTCGGGTCGCCGGTCGGCGCGTTCTTGGCGCCGTCGACCTCGGCCGCGGTCACCTTCGGCTCCGGGATCTTCAACCCGGCGAAGTAGTTCTTCAGGTCCTCCGGCCGGTAGCCGCCGCCGAGCTCGATGATCGCTACGGTCTGGCCGCTGCCGTCCGTACCGGCCGGGAACCCGTACAGCGCACCGACTTCGTCGGGCCGGTAGCCCTTCGCGTCGGCTTCGGCGTGGAGCCGGAACTGCGCCCGCGTCTGCGGACGTTCGTCGAGTCCGAGCACCGCGACCACGACGTCGGAGAGTTCACCGGGCACCTGCAGTTCGCCGGTCCGCGCGGCGAACTCCCCGGACTGCTCGCCCCGCACCCGGTTCAGCTCGGTGCCGAAGATCGCGGCCATCGCACGGGACGGCCCGCGCACCGATACCCGCCGGGAACCGGCGTGCGTGCCGGTGACGGTGAGCCCGGCGTCGGTCAGCACGGTGCGCACGAGGTCGAGGTCGTCGGTGCTCGCACCGTACTGGTCCGCGAAGTCCCCGGCGCTCAGCGGAGCTTCGAGCGAAGTCACGTCGAGCTCCGCTCGCCGCCGCAGGACGAGGGTCGCGGTGATCGTGGCGTCCGGATCGACCGGGCCGAGCACTTCGACCCCGGAAAGTTCCGGACGGTGGCTGCCGGAGAGGGAAAAGCGCTGCGGTTCGGTCATACCTGGTCAAGTACCCCCGGCGGGCACCGGCGACACCGGCCGTCCGGGCGACTCGCCGATCACCCGGACGCCGCGCTCCGGCACCGGCTGTCCAGCGTTTTGTCCGCCACGCTCACCTGGACAGCGGTCACCGTGCGGCATCGGGTGGACGCACAGTGTCGGGATGAGACGGATACTGGCCCTCGGGGCGGCGGTCGTGGCCACCCTCGGCGCGCTCACCACGGCGAGCACCGCGCAGGTGCCGCGCACCCCGGACGGCTGGGTCGGCACCTGGGCGGCGGCCCCGGCGACCGGCGTCGCGGACACCCCGCAGGGCTATCCGAACTACTCGATCCGCAACGTCGTGCACACCAGTACCGCCGGCGCCAAGGCACGAATCCGGTTGTCGAACGCCTTCGGCACCACGCCGCTGGTCTTCGGGCACGTGACGATCGCGCTGGCGGCCGGTCCCGGCACCCCGCGGGCAGCGGCCGGGACGATGCGCCCGCTGACCTTCGGCGGGCAGCCGTCGGTGGTCGTGCCCGCCGGCGCCGAGGTGCAGAGCGATCCGGCTCAGCTGCGCGTGCCCGCGGACGCGGACCTGCTCGTCACCACCTTCGTGCCCAGCCCGTCCGGGCCGGTGACCTACCACCCGTCGGCGGCGCAGACGTCGTTCTTCACCCGCAACGGCGATTTCGCCGCCGAGGAGTCCGGGACGTCGTTCACCGAGCAGACCACCTCCTGGCACTACCTGACCGAGGTCGACGTCGAGGGCACCGCGCCGGGCGCCATCGTCGCGTTCGGCGACTCCATCACCGACGGCACCGGCTCCACCCTCGGCGCGAACCACCGCTGGCCCGACCTGCTCAGCGACCGGCTGCACGGCACGTACGGGGTGCTCAACGCCGGCATCGGCGGCAACCGGCTGCTGCTCGACGTGCCCGGTTCTCCCTACGGCCGCAACGCGCTGGCCCGGTTCGCCGACGACGTGCTGAGCGTCGGCGGGGTGCGCACCCTGATCGTGTTCGAGGGCATCAACGACATCCAGCAGGATCCGCACCAGACCGATCCGGCGTTGCTGATCTCCGCGCAGCGCCAACTCATCGCCCAGGCCAAGGCGCACGGGATCCGCGTGCTGGGCGGCACCGTCACGCCCTTCAAGGGCTGGCGGGCCTACACCGAACCGCTCGAACAGACCCGGCAGGCGCTGAACCAGTTCATCCGCACCGGCGGTGCCTACGACGGCGTGATCGACTTCGACGCGGCGATCCGCGATCCCGCCGACCCGCACGCCATGCTCCCCGCCTACGACTCGGGCGACCACTTGCACCCGAACGACGCCGGCTACCAGAAGATGGCCGCGGCGGTGGACCTCAGCCGGCTGTGACGTCGCTTGCCACGCCGGCCTGAGGCCGGCGTGGCAGCGCCAGCACGGCCAGCAGGCTGAGCACGCCCACGCCGACCATGTAGAGCGACACCGACATCGAAGTCCCGGTGGCGCCCTGCAGCGCGGTTGCGATCAGCGGCGCGAAACCACCGCCCAGCACCGCGCCGATGGCGTAGGCGAAGGACGCGCCGCTGTAGCGGAACCGCGGTTCGAACAGCTCCGCGAACAACGCCGACTGCGGTCCGTAGGTCGCACCGAGGCCGAGGTTCAGCACCACCACCGCGACCAGCAGCAGCCACGCCTGTTTCGTGTCCACCAGCAGGAAGAACGGAATGGACCAGACCACCAGCAGCACGGATCCGGCGAGGTAGACGGGTTTGCGCCCGGCCGCGTCGGACCAGATCGCCGAGCCGACGATGCTCGCCAGCCACACCACACTGCCCACGATCACCACGACGAGCATGGTGGTGCTGGACAGCTTGAGCACCGACGTGCCGTAGGAAAGCAGGTAGGCGAAGAAGATATAGCCCATCGCGGTGTTCGCGATGAAGCTGACCGAGGCGATCACCACCTGCCACGGCCGCGACCGCAGCACCTCGACGATCGGCAGCCTGCTGCGCGTGTCCTGGCTCCGCAGCTGTGCGAACACCGGGCTTTCCTCGACCCGCAGCCGGATCACCAGCCCGACCACGACGAGCACCAGGCTGACCAGGAACGGCACCCGCCAGCCCCAGGACCGGAACTCCTCCGGCGTGAGCGCGGAGTTCACCGCGAAGAACACCAGCTGCGCCAGGATCAGCCCGGCCGGCACGCCGATCTGCGAGAACGAACCGAACCGGCCGCGACGGCCGGGCGGCGCGTGTTCGACCGCCATCAGCGCCGCCCCGCCCCATTCGCCGCCGGCGGAAACCCCTTGCAACACACGGAGAACGACGAGCAGCACCGGAGCGGTGACCCCGGCCTGCGCGTAGGTCGGCAGCACGCCGACCCCCGCGGTCGCGATGCCCATCAGCAGCAACGAGGCGACCAGCATCGCCTTGCGCCCGACCCGGTCGCCGAAATGCCCCCAGACGATCCCGCCGAGCGGCCGCGCGACGAACCCGACCCCGAGCGTCGCGAACGCCGCGAGCGTGCCCGAGGCCGGGGAAAGGTCGGGGAAGAACGCCTTGTTGAACACCAACGCGGTGGCCGTGCTGAACGCGAAGTAGTCGTACCACTCGATGGTCGTGCCGACCGCGCTCGCCAGCGCCACCCGCCGGACCCGGCCCCTGGTGTCCTGCTCCTGGTCGAGCACGCCTGCCTCCCCCACGTCCGCGAACCGGCGGTCGATGATGGCACGCCGGCCCGCCGCCGTCGAGAGCCGGACGGCGGGCTCGGCGGCGGCGTCAGCTCGGCCGGTCGTTCGGCCGGTTCAGCAGGGCCAGCTCGTTGTCCGGATTGTCGCCGGTGGTGCGGTAGGTATTGCTCTTGGTTCCCCAGTTCTTCGCCAGTCCCTCCCGGTCCGTGCCGACCGTGACGTCCCGGTCGTGCAGGAGATCCTGACCCACGGACTTGCCGTAATGGTTGGAACGGCCGCCTTCGGCGACGGTCGCGGCGAGCGTCTTCATGGCGCCCACCTCGCCCTTGCTGCTCTCCATCATGGTGCTCACCGCACCACTGAGGTCCTTGGGATGGATCTTCATGTTCGGCAGGTCCTTGTAGGTCAGCGTTTCGTCCGGATGGAACGGTTTCGACACCGCGCCCGGCGCGACCTGGCTCGGGTTCACCTCGGCCACGTGGTGGATCTCGTCCGGGGTACCGTCGCTGCCCTTCTTGACATAGCCCACGATATAGCCGTTGGCCTTGTCCACGACCAGCTTCAGATCGTCCTTTTCCCCGTAGGCCAGCTTGCCCACCCCGACCGTGGTCCAGCTCTCGTTCAGGTTGCCGCCCAGCTGATGCGGACTGTTTTCCTTGGTCCAGCCCAGTGCGGCCCGGTAGTCCCCGACCGCCTCGGCGTAGGCCTTGGCGTCGCACAGGGCCAGTCCGAGCGGGTCGGTCCACGCGGTGGGGTTGGGCACGTAGTTCCGGGAGTTCGGCCCGGGCACCAGGCCCAGCCGGTCGTGCGTCGCGTAGCGACCGGTCGCCGGGTCGTAGTACCGGTGGAAGTTCTGGTACAGCCCGGTTTCCGGATCGTGGTACTGCCCGGGGAAGCGCAGCGGGGTGGACGTCTCGCCCGCACTCGCCGGCGTGGTGCCCCACAGCGTCGAGCGGACCTGGTGGCCGAGCACGCCGTCGGCGTCCACGAGTTCGGCCGGCGCGCCGACCAGATCGGTCACGATCGCGTGGAACCGCTGGTCCACCCACCCCGGTGAGCCGGGCGCGGCGGTGCGCTCGGTCTGCCCGAGCACCCGCATCCCGTCCGGCGACCAGTCCCACACGAGCGCGTGCCACCGATCGCTGATCTGCTCGACGAGATCGGTCCCGTCCCAGCAGAACCACACCTCCTCGACGACCCGGTCGTTCCCCCCGAGCCGCTGCTTGGCCACCCGGCGGCCGAGGCCGTCGTGCAGGTAGCGCCAGGACGCGCCGTCCGGGGTCAGCACGCCGGTCAGCCGGTCCTCGGCATCCCAGGTGTAAGCCCACACGTCGAACACCCCCGGCGCCCGTTCCACCCTCCGCCGCACGATCCGGCCCTCGCCGTCGTGCCGGTACCGCACGTTCCCGGCCCGCTCCAGCAGCGTGCCGGAGTACTCGCGAGTGCCCTGCGACTGCTGCGTGGCCCAGGTTTCCGCGTTCGTCGCGAGGACCCGCGGCCAGAAGGCCTGCAGGAGATCCCCGGTCGGCGCGTAGGCGTACTGCTCGGACCAGCCGGGTCCGCGCACCGCGGTGACCCGCCCGGTGACGTCCAGGTCGAACTGCCGGGGCCCGTTCAGCCGGTCCTGTACACCGGTGAGGAACCCGTCCTCGCGGTATTCGTAGCCGCGCTGCTGCAGCACCCGGCCCGGGCCGGCCTCGAGAGTCTGCCCGCGCAGCTGGTGCGTCTCGTCCCAGACCTGGGTCAGCCGGACCGACTGCCCCAGCTGGCGCTGGACTTCGCGGCCCGCGGCGTCGTAGCCGAACCGGAGCAACCCGCTGCCGGTGCGCAGGGAAAGCGGCCGCCCGCGCTGGTCGTACTGCCAGGTGCTTTCCGCACCGGACGGGGTACGCCGCCAGATCCGGTTGCCCGCCGCGTCATAGCGCGAGGCGAGTACCCGGCCGTTCACCGATTCCGACAGCACCCGGCCGGCCGCGTCGTAGCCGATCCGGAGATCGGTGTGCGGGGTGACCGCGCGGACGACGCGGCCCGCCCGGTCGTACTCATAGCCGGTGCGCACCCCGTCGCTGTCCCGCTCCACGATCCGGCCGAGCACGTCCCGCACCAGCCGGACGGTCTGGCCCGCGCCGTTGGTGTAGCCGGCCAGGTCGCCGGCGGCGTCGTAGCGGAAAGTGGTGGTCCGGCCGTCGTAGTCGGTCTCCTCAGCCAGTCTGCCCGCCGGGTCGAAGACGTAGCGCCAGACCCGTCCCTGCTCGTTGGTCACGGAGGTGAGCCGCAGTTCGGTGTCGTAGCCGAAAGTGAGCGTGGCACCGTCCGGCCCGGTGCGCGACACCGGCAGGTCGAAGTGCGCGATCTCGGTACGAGTCGTCGCCTCCCCGTCCTCGGCCCGGCGGAGGTTGCCCTCGCCGTCGTACGAGCGAAGCTGCCTGCTGCCGTCCGGCAGCACCCGCTCGACCAGCGTGCCCTCGACGCTCCAGGCCAGCTGCGTGTGCCCACCGAGCGGATCGATGATCTCCTCAGGGCGGCCGAGCGGGTCGTAGCGGTAGCGGGTCACCGCGCCGAGCGGATCGGTCACCGCGACCGGCAGCCCGGCCGCGTCGTGCTCGAACCGGGTGGTGCGGCCGAGCGCATCGGTCACCGAGGTGGTGCGGCCCCGCTCGTCCCGCGCGTAGCCGGTGCGCGATCCGGCCGGGTCGATCTCCGCGGTGCGCACGCCGGCGGGCGAGTACTCCCACCGCCACACACCGCCGTCGTAATCCACCCTGGTGACGGGAGCGCCGAAGTCGTTGTACTCGGTGACCGACCGGTTTCCGTCCGGCCGGACCGTCTCGACGAGCCGGCCCGCCTCGTCGTAGGTGTGCCGGGTGGTCCGCCCGAGCGGGTCGGTGCGGGAGAGCAGCAGGCCGGTCTCATCCCAGCTGGACCGGACCGTGTTGCCGAGCGGATCGGTGTGCCGGAGCACCCGAAAGTCCTCCCCCAGCTCGAAAATGCTGACGTGGCCGAGGGAATCGGTGACCCGGGTGACGAGGTTCTCCCGGTCGTAGTCGAAGTGGTAGCTGAGGTAACCGCCCGCGCCCTCGGTCTGCACGCACCGGCCCTCGGCGTCGTAGCGGTAGCGGTAGGACATGCCGTTGCGATCTTCCCAGCCGAGGAGGTACCCGTCGGCGTCGTAGCGGAACCGCTGCGCCAGGCCCGAGGAGTTGACCACCTCGGTGAGCCGGCGCCGCCCGTCGTAGCCGAAGGTCACCAGCGGCGGCTCGACCTCACCGGTGCGCAGGCGGAACTGCCGGATCAGGCCGTCCTCGGTGTCGATCGCCAGCTGGTAGCCGGCCGAGTGCACGATGCCCACCGGGGTGCCGTCCTCGGCACGCTGGAAATCGATCTGGTGCCCGTCGCCGTCGGTCACGCCGCTGATCGGCAGCCGGCCGGAACCGTCGTCCACGAAGTGCAGCATCCGGCCGGAGTCGCTCCGGCTGATCGCGAAGCCCCGGTCGGTCCGCCGCAGCGGCCACCGCGGCCCGGACACCGGCTGCACCGCGGCTCCCGCTTCCGGCAGCACCGGATAACGGAGCAGGATGCCGTCCTCACCGGCGAAGTGCACCCCGTCCGGCGCGATCTCGATCCGCTGGTCCACGGTGCACGCCCAGCCGGTGCCGAACGACCGGCCGAGCCGATAGGTGGACAGGTGGGTGCGGGAGAGCACCAGCGGGAGCACACCGGCCAGCTCGACGTCGACCTGGCCGAGGATCATCTGCCCGGTGGCGATGTCGATCGGATCGCCGCAGCCGTCCCGCTCGACCGCCTCCTTGTCGTCGGCGCGCGGGCGGTCGTTCTCGGTGTCGATCGAGCGATCCTGGTCCGCCGGGTCCTTCCCGGCACCGGCGCCCCCGCCCTCCCGCTCCGGAGGCGGCGATCCGGCCGGCTTGTCCGCGGGAGGATCGGACTTGCCGGACGGATCGGCCGGCTCGTCCTTCGGCTTCTCCTTCGGCGGCCCGTCGGCGCCCGCGGTGCCGGTCGAGTCGTCCTTGTCTTTGTCCTTCGGCGGCTCTCCCTTGTCCTTCGGCGGCGAGCCGCCGTCCCCGGACGGCTTGGTGGAGTCCCCGCCCGGCTTGCCCTTCGGCGTCTCGACCTCGGGCTTGGGTGACGGCTTCGCCTTGCCGCCCTTGATGCCCTTCAACGCCTTCCCGGCGTCCTCGAACAGCCCGCCGACCTTCTTCAGCAGCGGCATCAACGCCTTGAGCGCCTTGACCAGCTTCGTGGTGACCTGGGTGATCTTCGACGCGGTCTTGGCCACCGCCGACACCACCTGCGGCACCACCCACGTCATCCCGATCCCCAGCGTGAACACCACCTGCAACGCCCAGGAAATCAAGTGCCCGACCAAGTCGGCGATCGTGTCCCGCACCAGCGACCGCACCGCGGCCACGATCTCACCGGCGGTCTGCACGCCACTGGCCGCGCCTTCGGAACCCTTCTGGGCGCTGGCGATCAGCTTCCCGGTGTCATCGGCCTGCTTGCGATACGCGTCGGCGGCATCGCCTTTCCAGTCCTGCAGATCCTTCTTGACCAACTCGGTCAACTCGGCCGAAACACTCTCCAGCTCCTTCGCGACGTTGGTCCAGGTCTCCGCCTGCGCCTGGATCTCGTCCGCGTTGCCGGTCAGTGCGTCGAGTGCTTCCTTGAGCGGACCGACATGCTCCATCAACCAGCCGACCCCGGCCGCGAAAATCGCGCCGAACGGATCCATCACCGCCGTCAGCACATCCAGCGCGGTACCCACCGCGCCGATCGCGACCGCCGCCCAGTTCTTGCTCTCGATCGCGTCCTTCAGCCCCGTCGCATCCTCCAGCAACGGAACCCCGGCCACCGCTGAGGTCTCCTTCGGCTGGGCAATCAACGGATTGGACATTCGGCGAACTGCTCCCCACACCTACCACCCGGACCGGACACCGGAAAGCTAGCAGCCGCCGCCGGACCGCGGGCCCGAGCGCGGAAACGGTGCGCACCAGAGCCATCAGGCCTGCCTGATTCACCAGGACGGAGCAAGCACCTCGGCCGGACGGCGATCCGGGCGCAGGCCGCGCCAGGCGGTGTGCCGGAGCCGCCCGTCGCCCGGGGTCAGGCGGCGGTAGACGACCTCGCCGACGGTCTCCGGGGACAGCCAGTGGGCGTCGCGGGCCCGGTCGCGCGGGACCTCGCCGGCGAACGGGCTTGTGCGCTGTTCCAGCGGGGCCAGCTGGGTGCGCAGATCGTGCAGCACCGCGTCGGTGAAGCCGGTGCCGACGTCACCGAGGTAGCGCAGGTCGCCGGTCTCCCGGTCGTACGCGCCGAGCAGCAGGGCGCCGATGGTGCCCTGCCGGCGGCCGCGGCCCGGGCGCCAGCCGCCGACGATCACCTCGGTGGTCTGGATCAACGGATGTTTCAGCCACTCCGGACTGCGCCGGCCGGGGTGGTACTTCGAGGTGCGGGCCTTCACCACCAGGCCTTCCAGCATCATCTTCCGGGCCACGTCGAGCAGCCCGGCCGGGGTCAGGTCCTGCTCGGCGAGGTCGGCGTGGCGGTAGGACGGGGTGATCGCCACCAGCCGCGGGTCCGGCGGCTCGATCTCCGCGAGGATGTCCCGGCGTTCGTCGAAGCCGGCGCCGAGCAGGTTCCGGCGGCCGAGCTTCAGCACGTCGAACGCGAAGTACGCGATCGCGCGCCGGTGGCGTCCGACGTTCTGCAGCAGGCCGAAGTCCGGGCGGCCGTGCTCGTCGAGGGCGACGATCTCGCCGTCCAACACCGCCGCGCGCCCGCCGAGCGCGTCGCCGAGCGCGCCGGACAGCTCCGGGAACCTGGCGGTGAAGTCGTTGGCGTTCCGGCTGGTCAGCACCGTTTCGCCGGAGGGCGCGATCCGCATGATCGCGCGATAGCCGTCCCATTTGAACTCGTAGGCGTAAGACGGGTCGTCGCGCAGCGTGCCCCCGTCCGGGCTCGCGAGCATCGGCTCGATCGCGGCCGGCACCCCGGACCGGCCGCCACGCGCTTCTCCGGGCATCGGCCACCTCCGGGGCCCACGGTAGGCCGTGCGGGCGCGTTCCGCTCCGGACGCTTGACGATGGCGGCACCGAGGGCGACCATGTGCGCCACCCGGCCCGCGGGAGGAACGATGAAGACACGGTCGCTGCTCCCCGCCCTCGTTCTCGCCGCGGCGGCGCTGACCGGCTGCTCCGCGCAGCAGGGCACCACGATCAACCTGTACATCTCCCCGGAGGATCACCTCCAGACGGTGGTGGACCGCTGCACCGAGCAGGCCCACGGGCGTTACCGGATCGTGTACCACAAGCTGCCGCGCGGCGCGGACGGCCAACGCGAGCAGATGGCGCGCCGGCTCGCCGCCGGCGACGGCGCGATGGACGTGCTCGGACTCGATGTGACGTGGGTGCCCGAGTTCGCCGAGGCGGGCTGGATCGAACCGTGGACCGGCGCGGACGAGGCCGCCGCGACCAGGGATGTGCTTCCCGCGCCGTTGGCGACCGCCCGCTGGCAGGGGAAGCTCTACGGCGCCACGAAGAACACCAACGTCCAGCTGCTCTGGTACGACGACCGCGTGACGCCCCGGCCACCGCGGTCGTTCGACGAGATGATGGACCGGGCCCGGCAGCTGAAGGCGGGCGGCGAACCGTACGAGATCGTCTTCACCGGGGCGCAGTACGAGGGACTGGTGGTCTTCTACAACACCCTGGTCGCCTCGGCCGGCGGGCACATCCTGTCCGACGACGGGAAATCCGTCGTCCTGGACGACGGCGCGGTCCGGGCGCTGGCGCTGCTGAAGACGCTGACCTCGTCCGGGATCACCGATCCTTCCCTGACGAACCAGAAAGAGGACGAGGTGAGCCGGGCGTTCCAGCGCGGGCAGGCGGCGTTCGAGCTGAACTGGCCGTTCGTCTACGCCGCCTACGCGCAGGAGCGCCCGCGGGATCTGGCGCATCTGCGGTGGGCGCCGTATCCGTCGGTGGTGCCCGGACGCCCGAGCCGGGTCACCATCGGCGGGTACCACCTGGCGGTCAGCAGCTATTCCCCGCATCGGCGGGAGGCCTTCGAGGCCGCGCTGTGCCTGCGTTCCCCGGCGAGCCAGAAGTACCAGGCACTCGTGGACGGTCTCCCGCCGAGCCTCGCGCCGGTGTACCGCGACCCGGCACCGCTCGACCCGGCGCGCCCGGCGGATCCGGCCGGGAATCCCACCATGGCTCAGCGCTATCCGATGCGGGACGACATCCTGGCCGCGCTGCGCGACGCCGCGGTCCGGCCGCTCACCCCGGCCTACCAGAATCTGTCCACTGTGGTCTCGAAGGTGCTTTCGCCGCCCGATGGGATCGATCCCGCGGCCACCGCCGCCGAACTGCGCGAACGGCTCACCGACGCGCTGAACTCGCGGGGCGTCATCCCCTGAGCGCCGCCGTAGGATGGGCGGGTGCCGAGCACGAGCACCGATTTCGAACGGATCATCACCGCACTGCGCGAGGTCGAGCGCGGCAGCGGCCGGGACTACACCTCGTTCAGCGTGCGGGGCAAGCGGTTCGGCTACCACTGGCCGCGCACCGACACGGTCGGGCTGAAGCAGACGATCACCGAACAGCAGGCGCTGGTGGCCGAGCGCCCGGAGGTGTTCGAGGAACAGTTCACCGCGGGCGGTTTCGGCTGGGTGGTGGTCCACCTGCCCGGCGTCGACGCGGACGAACTGGCCGAACTGGTCTACGAGGCCTGGCGGCTGTCGGCGCCCGAGGACCTGGCGACCGAGGTTTCGCTGCCACGGCTGTGATACCGGCCGAGTCCACTGTGGACCGGCAGGTTCTCGCCGGTTGAAAGGTCTTCTTCGCGGAGCCTGACCCGCGCGGGCGGCTTCCCCAGCGCACCCGGGTCAGCGCGGACGCCGGTGCACTTCCCGGCTGGGCCGAGGTGCACCGGCTGGCCGAAGCGAGCCGCTGGGCCCGGGTGGGCCAGCCAGGGCCACAGCGCACCCACCCGGCCCAGTCGCACACGGTTGGGCCGAGGTGGGCGGGCCAGGGCCGAGGTACACCGGCTGCGCCGTGGTGGGCCCACTGGGCCAAGGCACACCGTTGAGCCAAAGCACACCCGACGGGCCGGAGCACACCCGCTGGGCCCGAGGTGGGCCAGCCAGGGCCACAGCGCACCCACCCGGCCGAGGCACACATGGCTGGTCCGCGGTGAGCCCGCTGGGCCGCAGCGCACACCGCTAGGCCAAGGCACACCAGTTGAGCCGAAGCGCACTCGACGGGCCGCGGTGCGCCCGCCGGACCGAGGTGGACCAGCCAGCGCCAGCGCGCACCAGCCGGACCGAGGCGGACCGGCCAGTGCCGCAGTGCGTCCGGCTGGTACCGACGGTCACCAGGGGTTGTTGTCCTGCTCCTCCGGGTCGACGCCACCGGGCCGTCGCGGCGGGGGGCCGCCGGCGGGCGGCGGGCTCGGCGGTGGGGTCGCCGCGGCGCCACCCGAGAGGGGCGGGGTCGGGGCGGGTGGTTCCGGCGAGGTGTCGTCGTCCTCGTCCTGCGGCTCTTCCGGATCGGGGAAGCGGCCGCGCAGCGAGTCGAGCAGGACGGTGCGGGTCTCCTCGTCCTCGTCGCCCAGTTGCTCGCTCATCACCTCGGCGACCTGCTCGGTGATGCCCGCCTGGGCCCGGCGCATCGTGGCGAGCACCATCCGGGCCAGCTCCTCGGGCGGGATCGTCCGGGTCCGGGAGCTGAAGACCAGGTCCGACACCACCCCGTCGGCCCCGACGGTGACCGACACCGTGCCGTCCGGGCTGGACGCGGTGAGCCGCAGCCGTTCGGTCTCCTCCTGGGCCGCCGCGTACCGCTCCGCCTTGCGCGCGAACCCGGCCGCCCACTCGTCCATCCGCCGGATCGCCTCGTCGGGGTCGCTCATCAGGTCACCCAGGCCGCCGCCGCCCGCTCCGGTCATGCTTGTCGTTCTCCTCGATTGCTCCTGACTCCCGTGCCGGAGCCGGGGGTCATGCGTTTTCCTGCTGCGCCCGGCCGGCCTTCTGGAAGCCTTCCAGCGGGCCGTCCGAGGCGAGCACCTTCTGGAAGGGCTGGGCCTGCGCGTCGTCACCGTCCTGATAGGACTTCGCCGCGGTACGCACGTTGTCCGCCGTCGACTGCACGCCCTCGGCCGCCGAGTCGATGGCCTCCTTCGCCTTCTCGCCGGTCGGGTTGATGATCGGCGGAAGGAACGCGCACAACAACCCGTACGCGTCGTCGGACATCGCGTAGTCGGCCGCCTGCTGCGCGTTGTGCAGGCGATCGACCAGCGCCTCGACGTGACTCGCGTGGGCCGTCAGCTCGTCCGCATGGACCTCGAACTGTCCCTGTCCGGCCATAGTCCACTCACTTCCAGTCCGTGTTCTTCCAGTCGCCGATCACCGGCGGTGCGACGACCTCGTCCGCGGAGAAGAACGACGGATCGTCCGACTCGACGTAATCGGCGATCTTGTGCTCCTTGTCCTCCGGCCCCTTGCCGCCCTTGTTGCCGGCGCCCATACCGCCCATGCCCGGGCTGCCGGCCGCGCCCTTGGCGCCCGCGCCAGCGCCGGCACCGCGGCCACCCAGCTGCTCCTCGGGAGTGCCCTGCCCGCCGGCACCGGTCGCCGGACCGCCGCCGAGCGAACCGCCCTTGCCGCCACCGAGACCGCCGCCACCGCCGAGGGAACCCCCGCCGGCGCCGCCGAGACCGCCACTGCCTCCGCCGCCGAGCCGGCTGCCGATGCTTTCGCCGTTGATCCCGCCACCCTTGCCGATGGTCGGGGTCTTGCCATTCGGGCCGCCGAGCGAGTCACCGGGCGGGAGCTTGATCGGCGGGATCTTCGGCGGGTTGCTGCTGTAGGGGTTCTTGATCGAGGGGTTGCCGCCCGGGTTGGTGCCGATCGGGCTGCCCGGCGGGAGGTTGATGTTGCCGGGGTTGTACGGCTGGCCGCTGGGGCCGTTACTGCCGGGCCCCGGAGGCAGGTTGACGTTGCCCGGGTTGTACGGCTGGCCCGTGCCCGGGATGTCCGGGATCGGTGGCGGTGTGTAGCCCGAGGTCTTGGTCGTGCCCGGGTCGCTGCCCGGAGGCAGGTTGATGTTGCCGGGGTTGTACGGCTGGCCGCCACCGCCCGGACCGCCACCGCTACTGCCCGGGGGCAGGTCGATGCCGCCCGGGTTGTACGGCTGGCCGCCGCCACCCGGACCGCCACCGCTGCCCGGGGGCAGGTCCAGCCCCTCCGGGTTGACGGCCTGGCCGTCACCGGGACCACCGGTGCTGCCCGGCGGCAGGTCCGACCCACCCGGGCCACCACCCGTGCCGCCGGGGCCGCCACCCGGGACGCTGCCGTCCGGCGAGCCGCCGGAGCCCGGACTCCCCTGCGAGAACGGGGTCAAGCCGGTCGGGTCCATGCCCTTGTGCGCCTTGGTGAGCACATCGCCGCGCCCCCCGGTGGCGCCGCCGCCGGACGCGCCGCCACCGGACTGGCTGGCCAGCTTCGGCGGGGCCGCGAACCGCGGGGTCTGCACCGCGGACCCGACCGTATCGTCGTAGCGCGACATGATCTGGGCCGCCTGGCCCTGCGCGGCCTGCTGCTCCCGGTAGCTGCTGATCGCCTGCGTCGCCTGCTTGGCGTACTCGATCGGGTCGGTGATCGTCTGCAGGTGGGCGTTCGCCTGCTGCACGGAGAAGTTCACCGGCGGGTTCGCCGCCATGGCCTTCTGCGTCTCGTTCAGGGACTGGGAGTGGATCTCCTGCTGACGGCCGGACAGGGTCGCGCCCTGGGCGGTGGTGCCGAGCCACTTGCCGACGTTCGCGAGGTGCTCACGGGCCGCGTCGCCGCCGCCGCCCTTCCAGTTGGCACTGCTGGCGTTGATCGCGTCGGCGAGGTTCTGCTGGTGCCCGGCCAGCTCGTTGCCGACCTTCACCCACTCCTCGGACGATTCGGCGACCGTGGCCGGGTCCGCGTCCTCGGTGATGACCTTGACCATCTGCTCGTGCGTGGCGTTGTCCCACTGGGTCTTCGGCGCGGTACCCGGGTCCCGCATGTCCAGGCCGTCCTGCAGGCCGTCCTTGGACTCCTCGAGCTTGCGCTCGTACATCTTCTGGCCGAGGGCCTCCTTCACCGAAGGCGGGAGGTTGACCCCGAACCAGCCGAGCATGAGCGACTGGATGTCGACCGTCTGGTTCGCCTGTTCGCGGATGTCGTCGCCGGAGAGCACGTCGTCCGACGTGATCGGGCCGACGTAGTACTTCGACGACGAGTCCGCCGTCATCTCGTAGTACGGGCTCTGCGGGTCGTAGTCCGGCGAGGACGGGTCGGACACGTCCTCCGTCGACGGCTTCTTGTCGGTGTCTGCAGCCACGGAAAGCCCTTCCTCAGTGCGCTTCAGGGGCGTCCGGCAGGCGGCGGAACGTGTCCTGCGCGTCCTGCTCCCGCTCGTGGTAGTTCTTCTTGGCGAGCTTGATCGCCTCGACGTAGGTCGGGAACTCGTCCCGCGCCGCCTGCAGCTGGGTGAGCAGCCCGTGCGAATCGCTCGCGGTGGCCAGCATGTGCCCGCCCACCCAGCGCCCGGCCGCGGACTGCGACATCGCCGGCAGGGTGCCGAGCTTCTGCAGCGCGTCCCAGCGCGCCTGCAGCGAGTCGACCACGCCCTCGAGCGCGGCGATCATCTTGTCGCCGGTGGAGTCGTCCACCGCGAAGGAGCCCGTCTTGGCCATGTCCCTGAGCTTCGTGCCCGACAGCATCGGCTGCAGCCGCTGCTTCACCGCCTCCGCCGGGTGCTCCTCGGTCACCACCGGCTCGCGGGGCTCGGTCACCCGCTTCGCCGGCACCTCGTCCGTCATCGGACCTTTCCTCCTCGTGCGTCCGCAACCCTCGGTAGATCAGTAAACGGCGGAAACCGCTTGTTGCACAGCCTTGGCGACGTCGGATCGCCCGGCGGGCAGGTAATCTGCACTGAGTTCCCCGGAATCGGCGCCGGTCGTCTTGACCAGGTACCGGCCGTCCGCGGTGTCGAGCCAGCTCAGCGGGTCCGCGGCGAGCCGCTCGTCGCGGCGTCCCCATCCGGTGACGATGAGATGACCGCCGCCGAGCCGGGGCTGCGCGAGCACGCGCTCGAGCACCTCGACCCCGCCCCGCTCGCGGCGGGCGGCGCGCGGGGTGGGCTGGCTGGGCCGCACCCGGCCGCTCACCTCGATCGTGCCGAACGCGTCGGTCTCCTCCTCGTCCTCGGCGGCCTCCGCGAGCCGCCGGGCGGTCATCGCCGACATCGCCCGCGAGGCCTCCTGGTGCACGGTGTGCGCGCCGGTGGTGGCCGCGCGGGCCGGCGGCAGCACCCCGGTGACGACTTCCACCAGGTCCTCGTCGTCGAAGAGAGAGAAGAGCAGGTCGTCGGTGCGGGCGTCCTGAGTGATCCCGAGCGCCTGCCTGCCGTCGGTGAGCGCCAGCACCGCGATGTCCGCGCCGAGGCCGTCCACCCCGCTCACCGCGACCGAGACCCGGGGCTTCGCCAGCAGCTCGAAGGCCGTGCGCACACCGGGATGCAGCTCACCGTGCACGGACAGCCGCCGGTCCTCCACCTCGCGGTAGACCTGGGCGGCGACCCGGACGTAGCGCACCGGGTCCGAGGGCACCGTGCCGATGCGCAACGGGTACTGGCGGATGTTTCCGCCGGTAGCCTGGCCGATGACCAGGGATTCGACCACGTCGAGAACGAACTCGAACCTGTCCGCCATACCCGAAAGTATCCCTTCCCCGCGGAGGGTCTTGCACGGCCGCAGCCGCGTACGGGACACGCTCATTCGCGGCGTGCCCCGGCGTGATCGAGACTAGCAGTCCTGGTGCAGCCACGTTTTACGACACCGGCGCCTGCCCGAAAATGCGTCCTTCCGTGGTTCGCCGGGGCACCGGGTCAGCGCAGCCGCGCCTGGTGCACACGCAGGTTCAGCCGGACCAGCTCCAGCAGCGGCACCGCGACCCCCAGCCGGCGCCCGCGATCGACCAGGTCACCGAAGATCTGCTCGTCCTCCACCCCGAGCCCGGCGATCAGATCGCGGTAGAGCGAGGTCGCGCGCGGGGTACCGGGTTCGCTCGCGTCCGCGCGGATGCTCTCGAGCCGCTGTCGCGGCACCGGATGCCCGGCCGCCGCCGCGACCGCCGCGCATTCGGCCACCACCGCTTCGGCGAACGCGATCCCGCCAGGCTGGTCGGCCACCTCGCCGATCGTCCCGCGCATGAGCACGGTCACCGCACCCAGTGCGGCGATGAACACCCATTTCGCCCACATCTCACCGGCGATGTCCGGGGACAGCGCGGTGTCGAATCCCGCGCCGGACAACGCTTCGTGCACTGCCGGGAGACCGTCCGGTTCCGGGCCGGACCGCGCGCCGTAGGTGAGCGACTGGAGATCGGCCAGGCGTCGGATGTCGCCTTCGCTGTCCACAGTGGTCATCACGAACGCCACCCCGCCGAGCACCCGCCGCTCGCCGAACCGCGCCACGAGCGTGTCGAGGTGGCGCATCCCGTTGAGCACCGGCAGCACCAGCGTCCGCGGGCCGACTGCGGGTGCCAGGTCCTCGATCGCCGCGTCGAGACCGGCCGCCTTGACCGTGCACAGCACCAGGTCGTAGGGATCACTCAGGTCCCCGGCCCGCACCAGCTGCGGGGTGAGCACGGTCTGCTCGCCGAGGCCGGTGATCCGCAGTCCCCGTTCGGCCAGTACCCGGGCGCGCCCCGGCCGGACCAGAAAGGTCACGTCCCGGCCGGCGCTGGCCAGGCGCCCGCCGAAGAACCCGCCGGTCGCGCCGGCACCCACCACGAGAATCCGCGTTCCACTCGTCACGCCGCCGACCGTAGGCTGCTGGCTTGCATTCGGCAAGTCAGTAGTCGCGCGCGTCCACAGTGGAGTACCCGCCGCACCGCCGTGCACAGGAGGAACACAGCGACTCACAGGGAACCGACAGGTCTATCCGGGTGCTGCCGGACGGCCGGCGGACGTTCTGTGGACATGGCAGCCGGACTGAGACGGACCCTGGCCGCCGCCGGCCTGACGGCGGCGGTCCTCACCGCGGGCACGACGATCGCCGCGAGCGCGCGGCACGGCACCACGGTCGCGGCGTCCAGGTCGGCCGGCGTGGCTGTGCCGATGTCCCGTTCACCGGAGTCTTCCCCGGCCACGAGCAGTCCGGCGGCAGTGCCGGACGCCGCCGAGGTCGCGGACGCGGTCGCCGCGGCGGTCACCGCGCAGTCGCCGGGCACACGGGTCGGCCTGACCGTCTTCGACCGGACGAGCGGCCGCACGGTGACCTCGGCGGACGCGGACTCGCCGTACTACACCGCGTCGGTGGTGAAACTGCTCATCGCGCTGGATTCCCTCTACGACGACGGTTCGTGGTCCGTGCCCGAGGGGGACGACGCGGACGCGCTCACCGACCTGCTCGCCGGCAGCGACGACGCGGTGGCATCCCGGCTGTGGGAAGCGGACGGTGGCAGCGAGATCGTGCGGCGGATGACCGACCTGCTCGGGCTCGTCGCCACCGCGTCACCGGCGGATCCCGGGCAGTGGGGAATGACCGAGATGAGCCCGGACGACGTCGTCACGACCTACCGCTACCTCGAGGACACCGTTCCGGAAGCGACCGCCGCGCCGCTGCTGAGCGCGCTCGCCGGCGCGCGCGATCCCGCCGACGACGGCTACCCGCAATACTTCGGCATCCCGGACGGACTTCCCGGTTCGGCGTGGCAGATCAAGCAAGGCTGGATGGTGCTGCGCTCGGCGCTCGTGCTCAACACCACCGGTGTCGTGGACTCGCGCTACGTCGTGGTGCTCTGCACGCGGCAGCCGGCGGGCACCCCGGCGGTGACCGGACGTGCCGCGGTCACCGCCGGGATCCGCGCACTCGCGCCCGCGCTCGCCGCGTGGACCGCCTCCTGAGGCGGTGATCCACCCGCGCCGGAAACGGGAAAGCCCGGCCGAGGACGGTGCGGCACTGTCCGAAGACACGGTGCAGCGCACTACCGAGCGCTGATTTCCGGGCGGGCGCGGTCAGCGCATCTTCCGTGCGTGCCCGGCGGCCGCCGCGGCCCGCTCCACGTCCGGCGAGCGGTAGAGCCGTTCCGGAATCGTGGCCAGCGCCGATTCGTGCACCTGCGGGCCGAGGCCGTAGAACTTCTGGAAGCTCATGATCAGCGGCCGCCAGGCGTCCGGGTCGATCCGGTCGGTGCTGCCCGGCAGCCGGATGTCGTCGTGCACGAACACCCGCTGCACGCGGACCTCCAGTCCGAGCACGCTCCCGCGCTGCGCCTCGTCGTCACCGGCGAACGGGTGCACCGCCGCCAGCACCGCCTCCATGGCGACCGGGCATTCGGCGACCCGCGGCGGCGCCACGGTTTCCGAAGGCACCGGGGTCAGCCCGGCGCGGGCGAACTTGCCGGCCACGTGGAAGTAGCCGCGCTCCCGCTTGCGCGGCGGCACCGGATCGGAGCCGGTGGTCAGCGCCAGCCGGTCCACCGCGCCGGCGAGCGCCGCCGAGGGCAGGTTCAGCACGCATTCGCGCGTGCGCCGTAGGTTCGCCGCGGTCTTCGAGCGGGCGCCCAGGCCGAGCATCGCCCGCCAGCCGAGCCAGAAAGCCGAGGACATCGGCGCCAGATTCGCCGAACCGTCCTCATTGGACGTGGAGAGCAGCACCACCGGGGTGCCGAAGTACAGGATGCCCGGCTCGATCGCCGTATGGGCGGGAAACGTCGGATTCACGGCGCCGAGTCTGTCCGGCTCGCCGCGGCCTAGCTGGCGGGAATCGGCACCGGCAATCCCGCATTCCCCTGCCGCGCCGTGAGGACTCCCTCAAGGAATCCTCACGGACGGGCAAGCGGCGAGTCAGGCGACCCCGGCACGCAGCAGCGCGCGGCCGGTCAGCACACGCGCGAGGTGACGGCGGTAGTCGGCACTCGCGTGCGGTTCCTCGGGAGGCGAGGTGCCCTCGTCGGCCAGCCGGGCCGCGTCGGCGGCGGTGGCGCCCTCGGCAAGAGCACGTTCGGTGGCGCCCGCGCGCAGTGGAGTGCCGCCCATGTTGACCAGGCCGACCGCGTGCCCGGTGACCGCGACGCCGACGATCGCCCAGTCCATGGCCCGACGGGTGAACTTCTCGAACGCCCAGCCCAGGCCCGCCTGGCTGGGCAGCCGGATCTCGGTCAGCAGCTCGTCCGGTTCCAGCGGGGTGGTGAACGGGCCGAGGAAGAACTCCGCCGCCGGGATGCGCCGCTGTCCGGACGGGCCGCGGGCCACCAGCGTCCCGCCTGCGGCCAGCACCACCGCGGGCAGGTCCGCGGCGGCGTCGGCGTGTGCCAGCGAACCGCCGATGGTGCCGCGGTGGCGGACCTGCGGATCGCCGACCGTGCCGGCGGCGTGCGCCAGCAGCGGCGCGTGCTCGGCCAGCACGGGATCCTGCTGCAGGTCGTGGTGCCGCGACAGCGCCCCGATCACCACCTCGTCGCCCTCCAGCCGGACGAACTTCAGCTCGGTGAGCGCGGCGATGTCCACCACCACCTCGGGGGCGGCGAAGCGCAGCTTCATCAGCGGCAACAGCGAATGCCCGCCGGCGATCAGCTTGGCCTCGTCGCCGTGCTCGGCCAGCACCGCGAGTGCTTCGTCCACAGTGGCCGCGCGGCGATAGGCGAACTCGGCCGGAATCACCGCGCCACCTCCTGCCCGGACGCGTCCATCACGGCGTTCACGATGTTGTGGTAGCCGGTGCACCGGCAGAGGTTGCCCTCCAGCGCGGTGCGCACCTCGTCCCGGCTCGGCTTCGGGTTCTCCCGCAGCAGCGAGACCGTGGCCAGCATCATGCCCGGCGTGCAGAATCCGCACTGCAGCCCGTGCTGCTCGCGGAACGCCCGCTGCACCGGATGCAGCCTGTCGTCCGCGGAACCGCCGGCCAGACCCTCCACAGTGGTCACTTCGTGGCCGTCCGCCTGCGCGGCCAGCACCGTGCACGATTTCACCGACTCGCCGTCGAGCAGCACCGTGCACGCCCCGCACGACGTCGTATCGCAGCCGATGTTCGTGCCGGTCAGCCCCGCGGTGTCCCGCAGGTAGTGCACCAGCAGCGTGCGATCCGGCACTTCACCGGCCACGGCCGTGCCGTTCACCTCGATCGAGACCCGCACGTCAGTCCGCCTTCCTCGCCTCGTTCAGCGCCGACCAGACCCGCATCGGCGTGGCCGGCATGTCCAGGTGCGTCACTCCGAGGTGCGCGAGCGCGTCGACCACCGCGTTGTGCACCGCCGGGGTCGAGCCGATCGTCGCCGCCTCACCGATCCCCTTGACCCCCAGCAGGTTCCGGGTGGTCGGGGTGGCCATGTCCACGAGCTCGAAGTCGGGCAGCTCGGCCGCGGACACGAAGGAGTAGTCCGCGAGCGTGGCAGTGGTCGGGTTGCCGTCCGGGTCGTAGCTCATGACCTCCAGCAGCGCCTGCGCGATGCCCTGGCCGAGCCCGCCGTGCCGCTGCCCGTCGAAGGCCAGCGGGTTCACCACCGGACCGGCGTCGTCGACCGCGACGATCCGGCGCACCACGACCTTGCCGGTCTCGGTGTCCACCTCGACCACGGCCAGGTGCGCACCGAAGGGAAAGGTCGGCTTGCAGTCGTCGAACCAGACGTCGGCCGACAGCACGCCGCCCTCAGCCTCGGACGCGAGCCGGCCCCAGTCGAGCGTGGTGCTCCCCGGCGCGCCACGTACCTGCCAGACCCCGCTGCCGGTGTCCAGCTCCAGGTCCTCGGGTGCCGCTTCGAGCAGTTCGGCCGCCAGTTCGCGGGCACGAGCCACCACCTCGTCGGCGGCCTGCCGCACGGCCGAACCACCGAGCTGCAGGGAGCGCGAACCGAAAGTGCCCACCGCGCGCGGGATTTCGTCGGTGTCGCCGTGCCGCACGGTGATCCGCTCCAGCGGGACGCCGAGCTGATCGGACAGCAGCATCGCGAACGTGGTCGCCAGCCCCTGCCCGTGCGGGGAACTGCCGGTGTAGGCGGTGACCGAACCGTCCGGATGCACGTCCACCCGGCCGCTCTCGCCGTTGGCGTCGCCGCCGGTGATCTCGACGTAGGCCGCGATGCCCAGCCCGAGCGCGACCGGATCGCCCGCGGCCCGCCGCTGTGCCTGCTCCCGGCGCAGCTCGGCATAGCCGGCGGCGTCGAGCGCCTTGTCGAGCGCGGCCGCGTACTCGCCGGTGTCGTAGTCGCCCCCGGTGGGCGTGGTGTGCGGGAACTGATCGGGGCGGATGAAGTTGACCCGCCGGACCTCGGCCGGGTCCATCCCGATCTTCGCGGAGAACAGGTCCATCGCCCGCTCCACCGCGGCGGTCGCCTCCGGCCGTCCGGCACCGCGGTAGGCCGCGATCGGCGTCGTCGTGGTGACCACGCCGCGGCTGACCGTCTGCACCACCGGGAACCGGTAGACGCCCGGCGCCATCATCTCGGTGAGGGTGGGCAGGAACAACGTCCGCGGGTAGGCACCGGCGTCCTGCACGACTTCCAGCCGGTAGGCGAGCACGGTGCCGTCCCGCTTCCCGCCGATGGTGACGGTGTTCTGCTGCGCCCGCCCGTGCGTCATCGCGGTGAGGTTCTCACTGCGGGATTCGGTCCACCGCACCGGCCTGCCCACCCGGCGGGCCGCCCAGCCGAGCACGATCGCCTCCGCGGGGGCGCCGATCTTCGCGCCGAATCCGCCGCCGACGTCCGGCGCGATCACCCGCACGCGCTCCTCGTCCAGGCCCAGTCCCCCGGCGATGGCGCTGCGCGCCAGCTGGGCGTTCTGGCTGGACAGCCACACCGTGACCCGGCCGTCCTCGCCCCAGGCAACCGACGCTCCCCGGCCCTCGAGCGGCGCGGGGGCCACGCGCTGGTTCAGGATCTGCTCGGTGACCACGACCTCGCACTCGTCGAACACCGAGTCGTCGAAGTCCTCGTCGCCGTGCACCTGCATCACGTTGCTGCCGTGTTCGGGGAACAGCAGGGTGTCCCCGGACAGCGCGGCGTCCACACTGGCCACTGCGTCGAGCGGGTCGTAGTCCACATCGACCAGTTCGGCCGCGTCGGCCAGCTGGTAGCGCTGCTCGGTGACCACCAGCGCGACCGGTTCGCCGACGTACCGCACGACTTCCCCGGCGAGGTAGGGCTCCCGGACCGGGCCGGCCGCGGCCGGCTCGAGGTCCAGATCGGCCGCGGTGAACACGGCCACCACACCAGGCGCGTTTCGCGCTTCCTCGACGTCGATGCCCGCGATCCGCGCATGTGCGACCGGACTGCGCACGAAGACCGCGTGCGCGGCGCCGGTGAGCGCTTCGTCGCGGAGATCGTCGACGTAGGTGCCGCCGCGGGTGATCAGTTTCTCGTCCTCGACGCGCACCACTCGGGTGCCGACAATGCTCATCTGGCCTCCAGCTCGGCTACCCCGCAGACTATGCCCGCGTTTCCGCTCCGCGTCACGTCGCATACGCCTGCCATCCCAGCACCGCCGCCAGACCGAGCCCGCCGAGCCCGATGGCGATCCGCAGCGGTGTCGCGGGAAGGTACCGCACGAGCACCGAACCCAGCCACGAGCCGGCCACCGAACCGAGACCCACCGCGATCGCCGCCGGCCAGAACACCGTGCCGGTGCAGGCGAAGACCACCGCGGCGACGAGGTTCGCGGCACCGGTGGCGATGTTCTTCGCGGCGTTCGTGCGGGCCAGCGGCTGGCTCCACACCGTGGTCAGCAGCGCGAGCATGAGCACACCGGCGGCCGCACCGAAGTACCCGCCGTAGGCCCCGGCCAGGAACGCCGCGATCCCGGTCAGCGGGCCGATCCCCCGGTGCTCGCGGTGCTCGGCCATCCGGCGCAGCCGCGGCCCGGCCATCAGCACCACCGACGCGCCGGCGATCAGCCACGGCACCACCACGGTGAACGCGTTCGCAGGGCTGAGCAGCAGCACGAGCCCGCCACAGCCACCACCGACGGTGGTGATCGCGCACAACGGCAGGAGCCGGCGACCCTGCCCGGCGAGTTCGGGACGCGCCCCGCCTGCGGCACCCGCCGTCGTGCCCATCATCGCGACGGTGTTGGTCATGTTCGCGACCACCGGCGGGAGGCCCGCGGCCAGCAGCGCCGGATACGACACCAGCGACGCGAGCCCGGCGGTCGCCCCGACCAGCCCTGCGCCCGTCCCCGCCAGGAGGAGCAAGGCGAACCGGCCCACGTCGATGATCACCACGAAATCAGAGCACGAACGCGCGATCGTATAGGCCGTTATACAGGTGGGTGGCCGGTTCTTCGAGATCGCCGGGAGCGAGGTTCGCCCGTGCACGCTGCCGCAGCGGGCAGCCCCGCTGAGTACGGATCGTCCGAGTTCAGCCGGCCAGGCCCGCGGTGCCGAGATCGCCGGGCAGCGTCAGGTTGTGCCCGGTGTGCTCCACCTTCGCCCGCAGATAGCGGACGTTCGTCTCGGTGGCGAAAACGCCGGTGGGAACGCGCTCGCGTACCTCGAGCCCGTGCCCGGTGAGCTGCGCGGCCTTGTCCGGGTTGTTCGACAGCAGATCGAGCCGGCGCACGCCCAGCGCGGTGAGCATCTCCGCCGCGGCGGTGTAGTCGCGGGCGTCTTCGGGCAGCCCGAGCGCCTGGTTGGCCGCGTAGGTGTCGAGGCCGCCGTCCTGCAGGGCGTACGCGTCGAGTTTGTTGTACAGCCCGATTCCCCGCCCCTCCTGACGCAGGTACACGAGGTAGCCGCCGGCCGCGGAGATCCGGTCGACCGCTTCCCTCAGCTGGGGGCCGCAGTCGCAGCGCGCGGAGCCGAACACGTCCCCGGTCAGGCATTCCGAATGCAGCCGTACCAACGGAACCGGGCCCGGATCACCGAGGACGAAGACGAGGTGTTCGAGCCCGTCGGACAGCCCGGTGAAGGTGACCGCCTCCGCCTGCGCCACGCCTGTCCCGGCAGCCTCCCCGCCGAACCGCAGCGGAATCCGCACCCGGGTGCGCACCTGCGCCGCGGCCGGACCTGTGCTCATCGATCGCTCCCTTCCCCCCGGATGATCTCGACCCTACCCGCGCGGCCCGGGACCGTTCGCATGCTGCACCACACCGAACCGCAGACCGCCGCGGTCGAGCTCGCCGTCAGCTGCCCCACGTCGGCGGCATCCACTCCACCTCGTTCGGTTCCCGCGCCGGTGGAGACGCCAGCAGTGCCAGGTCCGGCGGCACCAGCGCGCCCGCGGAGATCAGGGCGGACAGCAGTTCCCCGTCCGTGCCGCCGGGGTGGTGGCGAGCGCGGACCGCGTCCAGCACGGTGTTCACCGCGTCCGGGGTCCAGCCACCCCCCGGGTCCAGTGCCCCGATGCGCGGGGCGGCGAGCGTGGACGGCATCGGCCGCGGGCATTCCTCCCAGCGCAGGAATCCCTGGCCCACCACGGCCAGCACCAGCCGTTCGCGGCCGGCGAGCACCGGCACCCGTCCGGTGGCCGGCGCACCGTCGGCGATCCGGACCTCCAGTACGTGGTCCCGCCCGCCGGAACCGCGCACGAACACCGGCAGGTACCCGGCCGGCACCGGAACCGGTTCGGCGCCGGTGAACAGCAACCGGGACCGGGGCAGCCGCAGCGGGACCTTGCCGGTGGCGCGCACCCACCACCGGCCGCCGTGGTGTTCCAGGACGCCGTGGCGCCGGCTCACCCGCCGGTCGTCCTCGCCCAGCGGCACGGTCACCTCGGCGCTGTTGCGCCCGAACGTCACCGGTTCCCGGGTGGCCGGCGGGACCAGGACTCCCCCTGCGAGCCCGAGCACCCCCAGCGTCCCGGCAGGCGACCCGAATCCGTGCGCCAGGCTCGGGTGCCCGGCGGGCAGCAGCCCGATCGCCTCGCCTGCCACCGGCGCACCCCCCGCCCCCGTCCGCGCGGGCCCGGTGCGCCGCGCGGTCCCGAGTCAATCAGGGGGTGCCGGGACCCCTCCCGGATCGTCGCGGCCGGCGGGTTCGAGCAACGCCAGGTCCGGCGGCACCAACGAGGTGGACAGCAGCAGTTCCCGGATCAGGTTGTCGTTGAGCGCGTTGCCCACCGGCTCCCCGACCTCCTCGCGGGTCAGCCCGGCGACCCCGGCCCTGGCGAGCCGGTTGCGGACCGCGGAGACGAGGTGCTCGACCCGTTTGGCACTCCACGGCCGGTCCGGCCGCAACTCGGTCAGCTGCTGCGCCACCTGCCGCCAGGCCAGCGGCTGCGGATACGGGTCCTGCAGGAGATACCGCTGCGCGAGTGAGACGAGCACGAGCCGTTCGTCCGGGGTGAGCCGCCACATCCGGGGCGGTTCGGTGAGGTCCTGCGGCCGCGAATCCGGGCGCCGCCCGTCCGCGCCGGCCACGTACAGCTCCAGCAGATGCTCCCGGCCGGCCGTCCCGCGCACGAACGCCGCGGTGTAGCCCTCCCCGAGCGGTACCGGCTCCTCGTCCGGGAACAGCAGCCGCGAACCCGGCAGCCGGATCGGCAGCCGCCCGGTGTTGCGCATCCACCACAGGTCCGCGCGCCGCACCAGAATCCCCTGCTGCCGGCTGACCTTCCGGTCGTCCTCACCCACGCAGACGTGCACGTCGTCCCGGTTGCGTCCGAAAAGGACTTCCCGGCCGTCGCGCGGGGGCATCCGCACACCACCGGTCACGGCGAGCGCGAAGATGGTGCCCGGCACCGAGGGCGGCACGCCGTGCGCGAGGCTGCCGTATCCGGGGCCCAGCGGCTCGGGCGGATCGCCGGCGCGGGAGGCCATCACGTCGTGGGCAGTTTCGCGACGACGTCACCGGCCAGCGTCGTGACCGGGGCGCAGAGCCCGTCCGAGGGCGGATCACCGTGGACGACGACCTTGATCTGTTCCACCGCGGTCTCCCCGTGCGCGTCGGTGTAGTCGCGGAACACCAGTACCGCCTGGCAGGTGTCGTCCGCGAACTCGTCGGTCTTGAGGTAGGCGTCGTGCCCGCCCACCCGCACCAGCTGGCCGGTCCGCCCGTCCGGCGGCTGGTCGCGGTCGAACAGCACGGTGACCGCGCGGCCGGACACCGCACTGTCCCAGTCGCACCCCCAGTCCCCGAAACCGGGCTGGATCTTCACCGGTTCGGCGACCCCGCCCGCCCCGCTCACCGACGCGGGAGCCAGCAGCGAACAGGCGTCGAGCCGGCCGAGCGAGCCCTCCGGCAGCGGTGTGCTGCGTGCCGGAACACCGGCAATGGCAAGCACTTTCACCGCGGATCCGACCGCGGTGTCGGCCACCCGGCAGGGATCGAGGGAGTAGCCCTCGTCGGAATCGACCGACACCCGCACGAGATACCGGTCCTGCAGCTGGATCAGCCGGACGCAGCCGCCGTCCTGTTCCGGCTCACCGAACACCGCGAACGGCCCGGACCGCGTCCGCGTGCCCTCCGGTGCCGCACCACCCGCCGGCGGGTCCTCGAGTTCGACCTTGACGTCGGCCTGCAGATCGCCGCCCTGTTGATCCCCACCCTGCTGATCCCCGTGCAGGATCACGTCGCAGCGGTCGAAATTGCCGTAGTCCGCGTCGACCTCGGGACTGCCGAACGGGCGCAGCGGACCGGCGTCCACCAGCCGGCACGGGTCGGCCGCACGCGGGTCGACGCCGATACCGAGCACCGGCGCCGGTGCACCGTCCCCGCTGCCGGGCCGGACCACCAGGAAGGCCGCGCCGAACACCACCACCGCCGCGACCACCACCGCGGCCACGACCAGCCGGCGACGGCGACCGCGACGCGGGGCGGGCACCGGCACGGGCATCGTGCCGATCCCCTCGGCCAGCAGCTCACCGGCGACCGCCGCGGTCGGCCGCTGCGCCGGATCCCGGCTCATCAGCCGGTCCAGCACCGGCGCGAGCGCGTCGGCGTGCGGTGCCGGCGGGACGACCCCTTCCGCGGCCCGGCGGATGGTGGCGAACTCGTTGCCGCCCGCGAACGGCGGCGCCCCCTCCACCGCGGCGAACAGCGTGGCACCGAGGGAGAAGACGTCGGAGGCCGAGGACGGCGGATGGCCCTGCGCGACCTCCGGGGCGAGGTAGTCCGGCGTACCGCCGATCAGCGGGGAGTCGGTGACCGTCTGGTCCCCGCGCACCGACCGGGAGATGCCGAAGTCGGTGAGTTTCGCCTGCCCGGACGGGGTGATCAGCACGTTGCCCGGCTTCACGTCGCGGTGCTCGACGCCGTGCGCGTGCACCGCGGCCAGCCCCGCCGCGATCTGCACGCCGATCTCCGCGACCGTGCGGACCGGCTGCCGTCCCTCGGCGGAGAGGACGTCGGCGAGGCTGCGCGAGGCTACGTACTCCATCACCAGCCACAGTTCGTCACCCTCGGCCGCGACGTCGAAGAAGGTCACCACGTTCGGGTGCAGCACACTGGCCGCCAGCTGGGCTTCGCGGCGCAGCTTCCGGCCGCTCACCGCGTCGGACAGCCGAGCCTGTTTCAGCGCGACCTCGCGGCCGAGCCGCTCGTCCCGCGCCCGCCAGACCACGCCCATCCCGCCGCTGCCCACCCGCTCGAGCAGCCGGTAACGGCCCGCGATCCGCTGGTCCCCGTGCACCGACGCTCCCCTCGGCGTGACCCGACCTCTGTGAGGTGACTCGCAGTAACGATACTGCATCACGCCGTGTGGCAGTATTCGCCCTGGCAGCCTTAGGCCACGCGGAACCGGCGCCCGCCACAGTGGACTGCCTGGGACTGTCTGCTGTGGACGGTACGGGTAAGCCGCACTCCGGGAACCCGGCCGAGCGTCGACACCTGGGCACCCAGCGTCACCGGAAGTTCCCCCGGCCGCGCCGGACTGGGGCAGCCGGGTGAATCCCGAATGGAACGATTGGCGCAACCCGGGCAGGGGTATTTCTCCGGCGACGGCGGGCCGGCCGCCGAAGGAGACTTCCATGCTCAGTCACCACGAACGCGCCGAGCTGGACAAGATCGAGCACTGGTTCGAGACCAGCGATCCCGACCTGGCCGCCGCCCTGCAACGGGGCGTGCCCGCGCGTTCGGCCGGCCTGCTCCTCGTGCTCACCGTGCTGCTCGACATCACCGCCGCCGGGCTGCTGGTGACCGGCCTGCTGACTGCGAGCCCGGCGCTGACGCTATGTGCCCTGCTGGCAGCGGCCGGCGGCGTCGCCGCGCACGTCGCCCGCTGCCACGACCACCGCTGAACTCCCGCCGTGCGGAGGCTTCCGGCGGCGCACGATCGCACCCGGCCGCCGCGAAGTTCCGGGGTGCGGACACCACCGCAGGCGCCGCACACTGGTGGGGTGTCCGCCTGGATCCTGCACGTCGATCTCGATCAGTTCATCGCGGCGGTCGAAGTGGCCCGGCATCCGCGGCTGCGGGGACTGCCGGTGATCGTCGGCGGCAACGGGGATCCGGCCGAACGCGCAGTCGTGGCGACCGCGTCCTACGAGGCACGCGCGTTCGGCGTCGACTCCGGGATGCCGTTGCGGCTGGCCGTGAAGCGGTGTCCGGAGGCGGTGCTGCTCCCGGTCGACGCGCCCGCCTACCAAGAGGTTTCAGACCGGGTGATGACGCGGGTGCGGGAATTCCCGGTCGTGGTCGAGGTCCTCGGCTGGGACGAGGCGTTCCTCGGCGCCGACACCGCTGATCCGGAGGCGCTGGCCGACCAGGTCCGGCGCGGGATCGCCGAGGAGACCGGCCTGTCCGCGTCGGTCGGGATCGGGGACAACAAGCTGCGCGCCAAGCTCGCCACCGGATTCGCCAAACCCGCCGGGGTCTTCCGGCTGACCCGCGAGAACTGGTGGGACGTGATGGCCGCGCGGACCCCGGACGCGTTGCAGGGCATCGGCCGCAAGACCGCGAAGAAGCTGCGCGAAGCCGGCTGTCCCACCGTCCTCGACCTCGCCGCGGCCGATCCGGAGGCGCTCGCCGCGCGGTTCGGGCCGCGGCTGGGCCCGTGGTACCGGCTGCTCGCCGGCGGCATCGGCGACACCGAGGTGAGCGCGACACCGTACGTCGCGCGATCTCGCGGCCGGGAGACGACCTATCAGCAGGACCTCACCGAGCCGGATCGGATCGCGGCCGAGATCGGCGTGCTCGCCGCCCGGGTCGCCCAGGACGTCGCCGAGGAGGCGCGCCCGGTGGCGCGGGTGGCGGTGAAGGTCCGGTTCGCCCCGTTCTTCACCCAGACGCACAGCGTCACGCTGTCCGAACCGTCCTCGGATCCGGCGGTACTCGAGCGTGCCGCGCGAGACCTGCTCGGCCGCTTCCCGCTCGGCAGACCGGTGCGGCTGCTCGGGGTGCGGGCCGAGTTCCGCCGCGACCCGGACGCTTGACAGCTCCGCCCGCCGGTTGCCAAGGTGACTCGACGCGTCCGATGCGGCGCGACCGCGAGCCGAGAGGCGCTGCGACGGGACGCGTTCCCGCCACGCTCGGCCCGCGGGCTTCCGAGCCAAGGGCGCCTCCTGCCAAGGAGGCGCTTTTCTTGTGCCGCTCGTGGTTTTCCGCGATTCCACCTGGCCTCCTGCCCTCCTGTGCACCCTGATGGAACCGGAAAGGACCACTTCGATGAGCCCGAAACCGCAGACCGCAGGCGAGCTCGAATTCGCCGTCGCCGATCTGTCGCTGGCCGCGGCCGGACGCACCCAGCTGCGCCTGGCCGAACACGAGATGCCCGGACTGATGGCGATCCGCCGGGAATTCGCCGAGGCGAAACCGTTGCGCGGCGCCCGGATCGCCGGCTCCCTGCACATGACGGTGCAGACCGCCGTGCTGATCGAAACGCTGGTGGCCCTCGGCGCCGAGGTGCGCTGGGTGTCCTGCAACATCTTCTCCACCCAGGACGAGGCGGCGGCCGCGGTGGTGGCCGGCCCGGACGGGACCGCCGCGCACCCGGCCGGTTCCGCCGTCTTCGCCTGGAAAGGCGAAACACTGGACGACTACTGGTGGTGCACCGATCACCTGTTCCGCTTCCCCGGCGGCCGGGGGCCGAACATGATCCTCGACGACGGCGGCGACGCCACTCTGCTCGTCCACAAAGGAGCGGAGTACGAGGCGGCGGGAGCGGTTCCGCAGCCGGGAGAAGACGATCCGGAGGAGCACCGGATCCTCCTGCGTACGCTCGCGGCGAGCCTGGCCGAAGATCCGCAGCGGTTCACCCGCATCGCCGAAGAGATCCGGGGGGTCACCGAGGAAACCACCAACGGCGGCAAACGGCTCTACCAGCTCGCCCGGCAGGGTGCGTTGCGCTTCCCCGCGATGAACGTGAACGACTCGGTCACGAAGTCCAAATTCGACAACCGCTACGGCATCCGGCATTCCATGGTGGACGGGATCAACCGCGCCACGGACGTGATGATCGGCGGCAAACTCGCGGTCGTGTGCGGCTACGGCGACGTCGGGAAGGGCGCGGTGGCGGCACTGCGCGGACAGGGCGCGCGCGTGGTGGTCACCGAGATCGATCCGATCTGCGCGCTGCAGGCCGCGATGGACGGGCTCGACGTGGTGGAACTCGACGACGTCGTCGACCGCGGCGACCTGTTCCTCACCACGACCGGCGGTTTCGGCATCGTGTCGGCCGCACAGATGGCCCGCATGAAGCACAACGCGATCGTCGCCAACGTCGGGCACTTCGACAACGAGATCGACATGGCAGGGCTCGCGAAGGTGCCCGGCGTGCGGAAGTCAACGATCAAACCGCAGGTGCACGAATGGCTCTTCCCGGACGGGCACGCGGTCATCGTGCTGTCCGAGGGAAGGCTGATGAACCTCGGCAACGCCACCGGACATCCGTCGTTCGTGATGTCCGCTTCGTTCGCCAACCAGGTGCTGGCGCAGATCGAGCTGTTCACCAAACCCGGACAGTACCCGGTCGACGTGCACCGACTGCCCAAGCACCTGGACGAGAAGGTCGCGCGGCTGCACCTGGCCGCGGTCGGCGCCCGGCTGACCCGGCTGAGCAAGCCGCAGGCGGAGTACCTGGGGGTGGACGTGGACGGCCCGTACAAACTGGACCACTACCGCTACTGAACCACCCCGGTCATGGTCGCGCCGGGGCGGCTTTGCCGGCGTGACACGTAAAGGGTCCTCCGGCTCCGAGGGGGAGGGAGAGCCGAAGGACCCCGTTAGTGTTAGCACATTGCCAAGGCCGTTGTACACGGCGGCACACACGATCGGGTAAGGATCACGGACTCGCGGGGCGGCTTCGCCACGGAACCCGTAACCGGGGCCGCCTCGCGGTCACGAAGCCGGCCGCGGCGGCGGCTTGGGCCAGGAGGTCCGCGGCACGAGCCTCGCCGCGACAACGCCTCTCGTCAAGAGGCTTGCCACGCAGCGCCTCTCGTCACGAGCCCCGCCGCTGCAGCGCCTCTCGTCACGAAGCCGGTCACGACAGCACCCTGGCCGTCACGAGGCCTGCCGCAGCACCGCCTCGGTCACCACGGCCGCCCCGCAGGCGCACGCCGGGTCCACGGTCTGGCAGTCGATGATCAGGCCGTGGCGGACGCGGGCGAGATCCGCGCAGTCCGGATCGGTGCATTCGGCGAACCCGCCGTCCGGGTGGACGACCAGGGTTCCGTGACAGTGGTCGATGCCGTCGGTGCAGAACGCGCATTCCATGCTCAAGCCGCCTTCCGCGTTCGGGCGTTGCCCGGTGCGCCACCAGGCACGCCCGGGCCGGACCGCTCCTTGGTACCACCGCCACCCGGCGAAGCAAGGCCCGGCCCCGGCGTGTCGGACCTGTCCCGGAAACGTGCAGGCCAGGCCCTCACCCCGCCGAGTGATGGACCTCGCGGGCGACTGTCGGTGACGGTCTCCTCCACGGATCCACTGCCGTGGTTCACGGACCAGACGGTGCGGCGAGAAGCTGTGCGTCAGGCGCTCTTCGCGCGCCGGGTCCGAGCAGACGGCTTCTTCGCGGCCGGTTCGCCCTCGTCGTCGTTCTCCCCCGAACGGCCGGACGTCTTTCCCGCACGGTCGGAGGTGTTCCCTCCGCGGCCGGAGGTCTTTCCCCCACGGCCGGTGGCCGAAGTGCCACCCTTGGCCGGCGTACGGGACTTCTGCGCCGCCGACACGCTGGCCTCCAGGGCTGCCATCAGATCGACCACCTCAGCCTTCTCCCCCTGCCGCGGCGGCTGGGCCGTTTCGCCACCACCCGCCTTGGCCTCGATCATCGCCTCCAGAGCCTCGCGGTAGCTGTCGGAGTACTTCTCCGGCTCGAAGACCGGCTCGGACAACGAGTCGATCAGCGAGCCGGCCATGGTCAGCTCCTGGGGGCGCACCTGCGGCGGATCCTCGCGCAGGAAAGCGAAATCGGGCGTGCGCACCTCGTCCGGCCACAGCATGGTGGTCATCACCAGGACGTCGTCCACCACCCGCAGCAGCGCCAGGCTCTCCCGCTGACGCACAGCCACCTTCGCGATCGCCACGTGACTCGCCTTCTGCAACGCGTCGCGCAGCACCACGTACGGCTTCAACGCGTTCTTCTGCGGCTCCAGGTAGTACGTGCGGTCGAAGCGGATCGGATCGAGGGAGTCCAGCGGCACGAACTCGAGCACGTCGATGGTGTGCTGGGTGGGCAGCGGCAGCTCGGCGAGGTCGGCGTCGGTGAGCACGACCATCTCGCCGTCGGGCAGCTCGTAGCCCTTGGCGATCTCGGAGTAGGCCACCTCCTCGCCGTCGACCGAGCAGAACCGCTTGTACTGGATCCGCCCGCCGTCCTCGGCGTGCACCTGGCGCAGGGAAACGTTCTTGTTCTCGGTGGCCGCGTACAGCTGGATCGGAATGCTGACCAGCCCGAACGAGACCGAGCCCTTCCACATCGACCGCATGCCGCGCACCTCCGCCGGTCGCCGGTACTTACGCTCGGTGACAACCGTAGCCCGGATCGTCCGAGTACGACAGTCCGCGCGGGACCCGACCCAGCACGGACCCCCGGAGAACTGCCCGTTCGGTGACCTACGGTAGCTTCAGGCGGATACAAACTTTCGCGGAGCGCATATTTCTTCGCGCCCCGCACTTTTTCTTGCTACCCTCGCCGCCGTGACCGATCCATCCCCCGGCCTGCGCGAGCGCAAGAAGCAGGCAGCCCGCCTCGCGCTCGCCCAGGCGGCGCTGCGGCTCGCCCTCGAGCGCGGCGCCGACCAGCTGCGTGTGGAGGACATCGCCAACGAGGTCGGCGTGTCCCCGCGCACCTTCAACAACTACTTCTCGAGCAAGGAGGAAGCAGTCTGCTCGTTCATCGTCGAGCAGCAGCAGCGCGTGCGGGAGGCGCTGCTCGCCCGGCCGGCGCGGGAACCGCTGTGGGAGGCGGTGATCAACGCGTCAGTGGAACGGCAGGAGACCGAAGGCGCCCCCCGGCGCGAGGACGTGTGGCGGCTGCGCGAGATGATGCACCACGCCGGGCTCTTCGGCGAGATGCTGCGCTCGCACGCGAAAGTAGAGCTCGTGCTCGCCGAGGCGATCGCCGAACGCGCCGGAGAGGGCGCAAATCCGTTGCACGCGCGGATGATGGCGGGCATCGTGCAGACTGCGTCCCGCATCGCGTTCCACACCTGGCTGACCTCGGACTCCGACCGGGGGTACCTGACGGCGTTCGTGGAGCTCCTGCGGGAGGCGCGGGCCGGCATGCCGGCGCTCACCGCCGCGGCAGCGGACGCCACCCCGGCCGAGGCGTCCTGAGCACCACCCGGACCGAACCACCACCACTTTGGGGGAGAAAACGACCGTGCTGGTCAGATTGCTGCGCAGTCATCTGCGCCCTTATCGCGCCACTCTGTGGCTCGTCGTCGCACTGCAGCTGGTACAGACCATTGCCGCGCTGTACCTGCCGACGCTCAACGCCGACATCGTCGACAACGGCCTGGTCAAGGGCGACACCGGGTACATCGTGCGGATCGGCGGCGTGATGCTGCTGGTCACCCTCGTGCAGATCGCCGGGTCGATCGGCGCGGTGTACTTCGGTGCCCGCACCGCGATGGCGCTCGGACGCGACGTGCGTGCCTCGGTGTTCCACCGCGTGCAGGACTTCTCCGCAAGGGAGATCGGCCAGTTCGGCACGCCGTCGCTGATCACCCGCACCACCAACGATGTCCAGCAGATCCAGATGCTGGTGCTGATGACCCTGACACTGATGGTGTCCGCGCCGATCATGTGCGTCGGCGGCATCATCCTGGCGATCGACCAGGACGGCCCGCTGTCGCTGCTGCTGCTGGTCATCGTGCCGGTACTGGCGGTCGCGGTGGGCTTCATCGTGGCCCGGATGCGTCCGGCGTTCCGGCTCATGCAGACCCGCATCGACAAGATCAACCAGGTCATGCGCGAGCAGATCATGGGCATCCGGGTGATCCGCGCGTTCGTGCGCGACCGGCACGAGCGTGAGCGGTTCGGCCGGGCCAACGACGACCTGCTCCGGGTGTCGCTGCGGGTCGGCAGGCTGATGGCGCTGATGTTCCCCACCGTGATGCTGGTGATGAACGTGTCCAGCGTGGCGGTGCTGTGGTTCGGCGGGCACCGGATCGACAGCGGTCACATGCAGATCGGGGCGCTCACCGCGTTCCTGGCCTACCTGCTGCAGATCCTGATGTCGGTCATGATGGCCACGTTCATGTTCATGATGGTGCCGCGCGCGGAGGTGAGCGCGGAGCGGATCAGCGAGGTGCTCGACACCGAGCCGAGCGTGGTCCCGCCGGCCGAACCGGTCTCGCCGGGGACCGTGCACGGGCACTTGGAGCTGACCGGGGTCGAGTTCCGCTACCCCGGTGCGGAGAAACCGGTCCTGCAGGACGTGTCGCTGCTCGCCCGTCCCGGCGAGACCACGGCGGTGATCGGCAGCACCGGCAGCGGGAAGACCACGCTGCTCAACCTCATCCCGCGGCTGATGGACGCGACCGCGGGCGCGGTACGGGTGGACGGCGTGGACGTGCGCGGGCTCGACCCCGCGGTGCTCTCCTCGACGGTGGGCATGGTGCCGCAGAAGCCGTACCTGTTCGCCGGCACGATCGCCAGCAACCTGCGCTACGGCAATCCGGACGCCACCGACGAGCAGCTGTGGCACGCACTGGACGTCGCGCAGGGCAAGGACTTCGTGACGAAGATGGCCGACGGCCTCGAATCCCGGATCGCGCAGGGCGGCACGAACGTCTCCGGCGGCCAGCGCCAGCGGCTCGCGATCGCGCGGATGCTGGTGCACCGCCCGGAGATCTACCTGTTCGACGACTCGTTCAGCGCACTGGACTACGCCACCGACGCGGCCCTGCGCCGCGCGCTCGCGGACGAGACCCGCGAGGCGACGGTCGTCATCGTGGCGCAGCGGGTCAGCACGATCCGCGGCGCCGACCGGATCATCGTGCTCGACGACGGCCGCGTCGTCGGCACCGGCACCCATCACGAACTCATGGACGGCAACGAAACCTACCGGGAGATCGTGCTGTCCCAGCTGACCGAGCAGGAGGCTGCGTGAGCGACGAGAACGCCTCCGGGGCGACCGTGGCGACCGAGACCGGCGAGCGGTCCACCGCGGAGCGCAACGAGCACCGCGAGGCCGCGGGTGGCGGTCCCGGCAGGTTCATGTCGGGCGGGATGCCGCCGGAGAAGGCACTCGACTTCCGCAATTCCCTGGCACGGCTGCTGCGCCTGCTGAAGCCCCAGTGCACCGAGCTGATCGGGGTCCTCGTGCTGGGTGCGGCCAGCGTCGCGCTGACCGTGCTCGGACCGAAGGTCCTCGCGCAGGCCACCGACCTGATCTTCGCCGGGGTCCTCGGGCGGTCGCTGCCACTGGGCGCCTCGAAGGAGCAGGTGGTGGCCGGGCTGCGCGAGCGCGGCGACGACACGCTGGCCGACATCGTCGGCCGGGTCGACCTCACACCCGGGCTCGGCATCGACTTCACCGCGGTGGGCCGGGTGCTGATGCTCGTGCTGGCGCTGTACGTGATCGCCTCGTTCTTCGGACTCATCCAGGCCCGGCTGACCACGAGCCTGGTGCAGGGCGCGGTGTACCGGCTGCGACGCGACGTGGAGGAGAAGTTCGCGCGGCTGCCGTTGCGGTACTTCGACCGGCAGCCGCGCGGCGAGGTGCTGAGCCGGGTCACCAACGACATCGACAACCTGGCGCAGTCGCTCCAGCAGACGCTGTCGCAGATCGTCACGTCGCTGTTCACCGTGGTCGGCGTGCTGGTGATGATGCTGCTCATCTCCCCGCTGCTCGCGCTGATCGCGATCCTGACGGTGCCGGCCTCGGTGTTCGTGGCGGCCAAGATCGGCAAACGGGCGCAGCCGCAGTTCATCCGGCAGTGGTCCACCACCGGCAGGCTCAACGCGCACATCGAGGAGATGTACACCGGCCACTCGCTGGTCAAGATCTTCGGCAGGCGCGCGGAGTCCGAGGAGACGTTCGCCGAGCAGAACGAGACCCTCTACGGCGCCAGCTTCCGTGCGCAGTTCATCTCCGGCACGATCCAGCCGGCGATGATGTTCATCGGCAACCTGAACTACGCGCTGGTCGCGGTGATCGGTGCGCTGCGGGTCGCCTCGGGCAGCCTGTCGCTGGGTGACGTGCAGGCGTTCATCCAGTACTCGCGCCAGTTCAGTCAGCCGGTCACGCAGATCGCCAGCATGGCGAACCTGCTGCAGTCCGGCGTCGCGTCGGCCGAGCGGGTGTTCGCGCTGCTCGACGCGCAGGAGCAGGAACCCGAGCCGGCCCGGCCGGTGCGGCCGGAGGTGGTGCGCGGCCGGGTCGAGTTCGAGCAGGTGTCGTTCCGCTATCTGGCGGACACGCCGCTGATCGAGGACCTGTCGCTCACCGTGGAACCGGGCCAGACGGTCGCCATCGTCGGGCCGACCGGCGCCGGCAAGACCACGCTGGTCAACCTGCTCATGCGGTTCTACGAGATCGACGGCGGCCGGATCACCCTCGACGGCGTGGACATCGCCGGAATGGACCGCGAGGAGCTGCGCGACAAGACCGGCATGGTGCTGCAGGACGCGTGGCTGTTCGGCGGCACCATCGCGGAGAACATCGCCTACGGCGCCGACGAGGTGACCCGCGAGCAGGTGGTCGAGGCGGCCACCGCGACGTACGTGGACCGGTTCGTGCGCATGCTGCCGGACGGCTACGACACGGTGCTCGACGACGAGGGCGACACGGTCAGCGCCGGCGAGAAGCAGCTGATCACGGTCGCGCGGGCGTTCCTGGCCAAGCCGGTGATCCTGATCCTCGACGAGGCGACCAGCTCGGTGGACACCCGCACCGAGGTGCTCATCCAGCAGGCGATGAACTCGCTGCGCAGCGGACGCACGAGCTTCGTCATCGCGCACCGGCTGTCCACGATCCGCGACGCGGACGTGATCCTGGTGATGGAGGACGGCCACATCGTGGAGCAGGGCGACCACGAAACCCTGCTGCACTCGGACGGCGCCTACTCCCGCCTGTACGCGGCCCAGTTCGCCGAGGCCATGGCCGAGACCGACTGACCCCGACCCCCTCGTGAGTGGCGAGGCCGGTTCTCACCGGCCTCGCCACTCACGACGGTTCAGGGGCGGGTTCAGGGGCGGGTTCAGGGGCGCGGAAGGTTGCGCAGGTTGGACTTCGCCAGGTTCAGCATCTTTCCCACGCCGCCGCCGAGGACCGTTTTGCTCGCTGCCAGCGCGAACCCGCGGACCTGGGCGGCGGTGATGTTCGGCGGGATGGACAGCGCGCTCGGGTCGGTGACCACGTCGAGCAGCGCCGGACCGTCGTGGGCGAGGATCTCGCGGATCCCGTCCCGTACCTCGGCCGGCTGCTCCACCCGGCGGGCGTGCAGGCCGGCCGCGCGGGCGAGCGCGGCGAAGTCCACCTGGTCGTGGTCGGTGCCGAACTCCGGCAGCCCGTCCACCAGCATCTCCAGCTTCACCATGCCGAGCGAGGAGTTGTTGAACACCACCGCTTTCACCGGCAGCGCATGGGTTTTCAGGGTGAGCAGCTCACCCAGCAACATGGCGAGGCCGCCGTCCCCACACATCGCCACCACCTGACGGCCGGGTGCGGCCGACTGCGCGCCGATCGCGTGCGGCAGCGCGTTGGCCATGCTGCCGTGCACGAACGAACCGAGGATCCGGCGGTGCCCGTTCGGGGTGACGTAGCGGGCCGCCCAGACGTTGCACATCCCGGTGTCCACAGTGAACACCGCATCCTCGGCGGCCTCCTCGTCGAGGACGTCGGCGACGTACTCGGGATGCAGGGGAACGCGCTGCGAGACCTCTTCGGTGTAGGCGTCCACGACCCGCTGCAGGCCACGCTCGTGCTTGCGCAGCATGTCGTGCAGGAAGGAGCGATCCGCACGCCGCCGCAGTTCCGGCAGCACCGCGCGGATCGTGGCGCCGACGTCGCCCTGCACGCCGAACTCCAGCACCGAGCGGCGACCGATCCGCGCCGGGTCGAGGTCGACCTGCACGGTGTTGCGCTGCGGCAGGAACGTGTCGTACGGGAAGTCGGTGCCCAGCAGCAGCACCAGATCGGCCTCGTGCATCGCCTGGTAGCAGGCGCCGTACCCGAGCAGGCCGCTCATCCCCACGTCGAACGGATTGTCGTACTGCACGAACTCCTTGCCCCGCAACGAATGCCCGACCGGAGCACCGACCAGGTCGGCGAGCGCGAGCACGTCGGCGTGCGCGTCCCGGCAGCCCGCGCCCGCCATGATCATCACCTTTTCCGCACGGTTGATCCGCTCGGCGAGGCGCACGAGGTCGTCCTCGGCGGGCAGCACCGCGGGCGGACCGCCGAGCGACGCGGACTCGCCGGTGGCGTGCACGGCGGGTTCGTGGGAAAGATCGCCCGGCAGCACGAGTACCGCCGCGCCCCGGCGGCCCACCGCGTTCTGCACCGCGATCCGCGCCAGCCGCGGCATCTGCTCCGGCGTGCTGACCAGCTCGCAGTAGTGCGAACATTCGGCGAACAGGTGCTGCGGGCGGGTCTCCTGGAAGAAGCCGGTGCCGATCTGTGCGGCCGGGATGTGCGAGGCGATCGCAAGCACCGGCGCACCCGAGCGGTGCGCGTCGTAGACCCCCTGCAGCAGGTGCAGATTGCCCGGGCCGCAGCTGCCGGCGCACACCGCGAGCCGGCCGGTGAGCTGCGCCTCGGCCGCCGCGGCGAACGCACCGGCCTCCTCGTTGCGCACGTGCATCCAGTCGATCCCGCCGCGGGCCGAGCCACCGGAGCGCCGCACCGCGTCCACCACCGGGTTGAGGCTGTCGCCCACGACGCCGTAGATCCGGCGCACGCCGCACTGCACGAGAACGTCGACCAGCTGATCGGCCACCGTCGCCATACCGGCTCCTTGTCTCGGGAATCCTCGCAGTCTGGCACCGATCCCGCGGACGCGCCGTACCATTGACAACTATTATTGTCAATGGCACTGTGCAGGGTATGGGACACGAGTTCGAGATCGCCAAAGAGGTTCGGCTGCCCGCCGGGCCGGAGGCGGTGTGGGAAGCGGTGGCGACCGGACCGGGCATCGACTCGTGGTTCATGGGCCGGCACGAGGTCGACGCCGCGGCGAGGCGGATCCGGTTCCGGCTCGGCGAGATGCGCAGCGACGCCGAGATCACCGGATGGCAGCCGCCGCGCCGGTTGAGTTACCGAAGTGAGCCCGACGAGAGTGGTTCGTTCGAAGCGTTCGAATACCTCGTCGAGGCCGCCGGGGACGGCACGTCGGTGCTGCGGTTCGTGCACCGTGGATTCACCTCCGACGACTGGAACGACGAGTACCATGAGGCGTTCTCCCTCGGCTGGGACATGTACCTGCACACGCTCGGAGAGCTGCTGCGGCACTTCCCGGGACGCTTCGCGACCTACGTGACGGCGGACGGTCCGCCGTCCTCCGCCGTTCCCGAAGCGTGGCCGAAGCTGCTGGCTGCACTCGGGTTGCCGGAGGAACCCGTTGCCGGGCAAGAGGTTCGGATTCCCCGGGAAGGTCAGGCGCCGATCGAGGGCGTGCTCGACTACTCGACCCGGCACTACGCGGGCGTCCGCACGCCGGAGGCGCTGTACCGGTTCCACGAACGTTCCGGGCTGGGCCTGCCGATCGCGGCCGGCCACCATCTGTTCGCGCCGGACGTCGACGCCACCGTGGAGACCGCGGCGTGGCAGGAGTGGCTCGCCGGCGCGCTGTCCTGACCGGTCAGCGGCGGCGGACCAGCAAGGTGACCCCGGCGGCGACCACCACGATCCCGGCGATCAGGTTGCCCGTCACCGCGGCATCCGAGGGCGCTGTTTCGTCGCCGTAGCGCAGAATCAGCGGCGAGACCGCCGCCCAGGCCCCGAGCACCGGCACCACCCAGGTCAGTGCGGGCAACCGCAGCGCGGCGAAGACCACGATGGCCAGCCCGGCCACGGTGTTGCTCACGGCCAGTTCCGCCGCGCCGCCGTACCGGGCCAGCCACGGGCCGACGATCAGATACAGCCCGGCCAGCACCGCGAGCCCGGCCGCACCGCCGGTGAGCGGGCCGACCGCGGCCCGGGGTGCGGTGTCATGTCCGCTGGACATCTCACATCACCTCAGCAGAATTGCCTTCCTCCCGAGGAGTACCCGCGTCAGCACCGGCTCACGCCCGGGCGGCCGCTCACGCCCCGAGGCTCCACTCATGCGTACGTCGAACCGCTGCACACACTCACGCTCGAACCGGCGCGCACGCATACACCCGAGCCGCCGCACACACTGACCGAACCGCTGCACCCGCGTACGCCCAGCCGTCGCCCACACTCACGCCCGAGCCGCCGCTGATGCATGTACCCGAGCGGCCGCACTCTCCTACGGCCGAGCGCAACGCACACTCACGCCCCGAGCCCGCCACTCCCGGCCGAGCCGCCGGGCGCTGGCTCACGCCCGAGCGGCAGCGCACGCCTCTCGCAGCCGCGGGCGCACCGGGACGGCCGCGCCGACTCCGGACACCGCGAACGCGCGCAGCACGACCGAGCCGGTCGCGACCACCGACAGCGCCGGACGGGCCCGGCTCGTCTCTTCCAGCGCGCGCAGCCCGGCACAGCTGAGGTAGCCGACCCTGGTCAGGTCGACGACCAGCTTCTCCCCCGCCCCGCAGGCGTTCGAGAGCACCGCGCGGAAATCCCCCACCGACGCCACGTCGATCTCCCCGGCGGCGGTCACCAGCACGAGATCACCGTCACGGACGGTGGTGAGGAGGGTGAGGCCGTTGCGCCCCCGGCGTGGAGCCATCCATCCGACGGTACGCGCCCGGCCAGGCCGGTCAAGGTCTTCGGTGGGGCAGGTCACCGAGATGGCGGCGTGACGTGACCCGCACGTGATCACCTCGCACGTGCAGCTGCAATTTCGCCGCGCCGCTCCCGCGGCCCGGCCGGGCCTCAGGCGTGCGCGAGCAGCTTCTCCCGGAGCTCCGGCGCGTCGGCCAGACCGTCACGCAGCGCCCGTTCCCGGATCGACCGGAGATCGTCGGCGGGCGCCGCGTCCCAGTCCAGCGGGCCGTGCGGTGGTTGCGGATCGTATTCGATGCCGAACTGCACACGCCGCGCCACGTCCGGCCCGGCCAGCCGGTCGACGACGTGCAGGGCGAGGTCGATCCCCGCGGACACTCCGGCGGCGGTGATGACCGGACCGTCCTCGACCCACCGCCGCGCCACCGGCGTCGCGCCGAAGGCACGCAGCAGATCGCGGAACATCCAGTGCGTGGTGGCGTCCCGCCCATCGAGCAAGCCGGCCTCGCCGAGCAGCAGCGATCCCGTGCACACCGACATCATCAGCTCGGCACCGGCGGCGGCGTGGCGGAGGTAGCCGATGAGAGTGGCATCCGACAGCGCGCGCAGCGTCGGCCCGCCTCCGCCGGGCACGAGCACCCAGTCCGGCCCCGGGATCTCGGCGAAGGTGTGGCTCGGCGCGATCCGCAGCGGGGAATCCGTCCCGACCGTGTCCCGGTTCTCCCCCACCACCGCGATCCGCACCGCCGGATCGGCCTGCGCGTAGGCGTTCAGCACCTGCAACGGCCCGACCAGGTCCAGCGCGGTGAGCCCGGGGTACACGACGAAAGCGAACGTCTTCTCGGTCATCGGCCCAGCCTCCCGGACGGCGGCGACGCCCGGGCCAGCGATGTCCGGAATCCTGCGAACCCTGTCTTCCGGCCTGGCCGGCTGCTACCGTGCCGTACATGCCGGGAGCCCCGCGCCGCGTCGTGATCCTCGGGTACGCCGATGCCGAGCTGCTGGACATCGCCTGCGTCTCGGACGTGCTCGACGCGGCCAACCGCCTCGGCGCCCGCCGGCCGTACGAAGTACGGCTGGCCACTGTGGACGGACAGCCGTTCGCCTGCCAGTCCGGGCTCACGCTCACCCCGCACGGACGGCTCGACCAGCTCCGCGGCGAACTCGACACGGTCGTCGTCGCGGGCGGGATCGGGCACCGCGCGGCGTCGGCCGACCAGCGGCTGCTCGAGCACGTGCGGCGGCTTTCGCAGCTGAGCCGGCGTACCGCGTCGGTCTGCACCGGGTCCAGCGTGCTCGCCGCGGCCGGTCTGCTGAGCGGCCGCCGCGCGACCACGCACTGGTCCTACGCCTCCCGGCTGGCCGAGCAGTACCCCTCGGTGTCGGTCGACCCGGTCCCGCTGTTCGTGCGGCACGGCGACGTCTACACCTCGGCGGGCGTCACCAGCGGACTCGACCTCACGCTCGCCTTCGTCGAGGACGACCACGGCGCGGCGCTGGCCAGGGAGGCCGCCCGCACCCTGGTGACCTACCTGCAACGGCCGGGAAACCAGGCCCAGGTGAGCATGTTCCTGTCCGGACCGCCGCCGGAGCACCGGCAGGTCCGCGACCTCACCGCCTACGTCGCCGGGCACCTCGCCGAGGACCTCGGCACCCCGGTGCTCGCCCGGCAGGTCGGCGTCAGCGCCCGGCAGCTGACCCGGCTGTTCGACGCGCATCTCGGGACCACGCCGGGAAAGTACGTCCGGACCGTGCGCGCCGAGCACGCGGCCCGCCTGCTCTCGGGCAGCGACCTGCCGCTGACCGCCATCGCCCGCCGCTGCGGCTTCGGCTCCACCGAAACCCTGCGGCAGGCGTTCCTGGACCACTTCGACACGCCGCCGTCGGCCTACCGGCGAGTGCATCTGCGCACCACGCACGCCTGAACGAAACGCCGGATACGCCCGTCTGCTCCCCCACCCGGTACGGGCGAACCCCGCGCCGGGAGGGCAGGATGTGCGCCGTGGCACCGCGCGACTACCCCGACGACCACCCCGGCCGCCCGCGCCGGGACCCCGGCGAACCGTCGACGCCACCCCCGTCCCGCGGCGACCGCCCGGTGCCCCCGTCCGACCCGCGCCGGATCCGCCGTCCCCGCCCGGACGGCACCGGCGCACCGCACCGGCCCGAGGCCGCCGAGCAGCCCGGTACGCCACGACGGCGCGGGCCCGCCGACCTGCCCGGTACACCGCAGCGGCGCGGATCCGCCGATCAGCCCAGTACATCGCAGCAGCGCGGACCCGCTGACCAATCCGGGGCACCGCAGCCGTCACGGGCCGCGGGCCAGCCCGCCGCGCCACGCTCCGGGGCCGCAGACCAGCCCGGAACCCCGCCGTGGCCCGGAGAGGAGCCACCGCCGCGCCGCGCCCGGCCCACGGAGTCCCCGCGATGGTCCCGGTCCGCCGAGCAGTCCGGTGCGCCGCGGCGGCCGCGGTCCTCGGAGCAGGCCGGTGTGCCGCGACGAGCACGGCCCGCCGACGACTCCGGTGCCGCACCCCACCAGCATCCGGCCGACCCCTCCGCGAATCCCGGCCACCCGCCGCGAACCCGCCGTCCCCGCGCCGCCGGGCCGCGCGAGGATCCCGGATCATCCGAAGGCGTGCCGCGGCGGGCACCCCGCCGCACCGGCGACACTCCTCCCCCGGCCGGGCGCCGCCGGTCCACCGGCGAAACCCCGGTGCCCGGCCGTCGCCGTGTCCCGGATGACCCGTCCCGGCAACCCACCGGCGGGATCTCCACACCCGGGAGCCACCCGAACGCACCGGAGCACACCACCCGGCCCGAAGCGGACACGCCACCGGAATCACTGGTGCGCAAGGGTTTCCGCCGCGCATTCGCCGGCGTGAACCGGCATCGTGACCACGGCGGTGACCACGGCGACGGGCACGGGCACGGGCACGGGCACGGCCCGGCGGCCCCCGCGTCGAAACGGGTCCGCACTCTGCTCGTCTGGCTGCTCGCGCCGCTGGCGGTGGCGACGGTGGCCGCGATGATCGTGCTCTACCCGTGGGGCAAGGCCCTACCCGACAGCGCCGTCCCGCAGGGCACGCCGGTGCAGGCGTCGATCACCACCGCCACGTCCGGGCCGTGCCTGCAGCCGGGTCAGGTCCAGGTGGGCACGCAACCGGGGCCGGACGACAAACCGTGCCTCACCGTGGACCTGCGGATGACCGACGGACCGGCGGCCGGGAAGCCGCTACGGCTGACCGTGCCCATCGAACCGGGTACGCCACGGTTCTCCGCCGGCGACGACGTCGTGCTCACCTACAACGGGGGCGACGCGCTGGACCCGCAGTCGTTCCAGCTCGTCGACTTCCAGCGCGGGACGCCGCTGGTGCTGCTGGCCGCGCTGTTCGCCGCGGCGGTGCTCGTGCTGGGCCGCTGGCAGGGGCTGGCCGCGCTGGTCGCGCTGGCGCTGAGCTTCGTGGTCATCGTGCTGTTCGTGCTGCCCGCGATCCTCGCCGGGGAGAGTCCGCTGCTGGTCGCGATCGCCGGGGCGGGCGCGATCATGTTCCTGGCCCTGTACCTGACGCACGGGTTGTCCGCGAGAACATCGGTCGCGGTGCTGGGCACGCTGGTCAGCCTCGCCCTCATCGGCGTCCTGTCGGCGATCTTCTCCGCGGCCGCGTCGCTCACCGGGCTCGGCGACAGCACCACCACGCTGATCGGCTCGCTCGGCCACGGCATCGACGCGCGCGGCCTGCTGCTGGCCGGCGTGGTGATCGGCGCGCTGGGGGTGCTCGACGACGTGACCGTCACGCAGACGAGCGCGGTGTGGGAACTGCGGCGCGCCAACCCGTCGCTCGGCTGGCGCGAACTGTACGGCTCGGGCCTGCGCATCGGCCGCGACCACGTCGGCTCGGCGGTCAACACCCTGGTGATGGCCTACGCCGGCGCCGCACTGCCGGTGATGCTGTACTCCGCGATCTCCGGCGTCGGGCTCGGCGCGCTGCTGGGCAGCGAGGACATCGCGTCGGAGATCATCCGCACGCTGGCGGGCTCGGTGGGCATCGTCGCCGCGGTCCCGGTGACGACGGTCCTGGCCGCGCTGATCGCCTCCCGCGAGCCCGTCGACCACCTCGTCAGTACCACGAATCCCCCTGAGTCACACCAGTAACACACCCCGGCCCCGGTCCCGCCGCAGGCCCGCGGATGCGGTACGAAGTCCGCGACGCCGCACTCGAGGAGGGGCCGTGTTCGCAGCCGTCCTGGCCGGACCCCGGGTCACCGTGCACCTCGTCCGCCGCCTGTTCGCGGCAGGGCTGGAGGCAGCCGAGTCGGTGCCCCGGATCGCCACCACCCTCGACGAGGTCCGCGCCACGCTGCGACATTTGGAGCGGCTGCTCACCTACGTCGCCCAGGAGCTTCCGGAACTGTCCGACCAGCTGGACCGCATCCGCGCCCGCGTGGACGGCCTGGACGAGCACGCCCGCACCGCCACCCCGCGACGCGCGGTGGAGCAACCCGCGCAGCGGTGAAGCCAGGTGTGGCGGATCAAGCCGGACCGGTCCGGGTCAGTCCAAGGTGGCCACGAACCGGCTCACTGCCTCCATCGCGAAGCGTTGCAGGTACCGGCCGGCCGGGGCCGCGGACGCGAGGCGGTACAGGGGACGTTCCGCGACCGCGTCGCCGCGGGCTTCCGCGCGGAGTTCGGCCACCAGCAGTTCCGAGAACACCAGCCCGTTGGCTTCGGTGTTGTTCAGCAGGGCGTCCGCCAGGCGGCGGAGCTCCAGGGGGCCGAGTTCGCGCCCGCCGGTGCCGGCGAAGGCGGCCAGGTCCAGTTTCACCGCCCGGCGGCGCTGGCCGGCGTTCACCAGCAGGCCGACCGTACGGGTGCCGCGCACGTCGGTGATCACCACGTCCAGCCGTGGCGCGGTGACCAGATCCACCCGCCGCACTCCCCAGGTCCGGACCACCAGCTCGGTGCCTTCCAGCCAGATCCGGCGGCGGAAGGCGAACAGCACCACGTACAGCAGCGGCAGCCCCACCACCGCGGCCGTCACGAGCCCGGGCAGCTGGCCGCCGATCAGGCCGGCGATCCCGCCGAAGGCCGCGGCGACGATGGCCACCCCGATGATCCCCGACCACAACCGGCGCCGACGTGGTTTCGGATCCTCCGCGAACAGCGGCGTGCGCTCGCCCTCCACGCCGCTCACCGCACCGCGCCGGGCAGGTGCGGGTTGCCGGCGCGTTCGCGCTCGATCGTGGTGGCCGGGCCGTGGCCGGGAAGCACGACGGTGTCCCCGGCCAGGGTGAGCAAAGTGCGCAACGATCTCTCCAGGTCGGCGCCGGAGCCGCGGGCACGCCCGATCGACCCGGCGAACAGCGTGTCCCCCGTGAGCACCAGCCTGCCACCCTCGCCCGTTTCGACGGTGAAGGCCACCGACCCCGGGGTGTGTCCTGGCAGCGGCAGCACCCCGACGGTCAGGCCGGCCACCGTCAGCGGCCCCTCGGCAAGCGGTTCCCACGGTCCCGCGTAGCCCTCGGCGTCCGCCGGGTGCAGCCGCAGCGGCACGCCGTACCGGCGCGTCGCCTCCGCCGCGCCTCCGACGTGATCCGGGTGCCCGTGCGTGGCCAGCAGCGCGGCCGGCGTCAGCTCGTGCTCGGCCAGCGCGGCGGCGAGCGGCTCCGCGGCCCCCTCCCCCGGGTCCACGACCAGGCAGGGCCCGCCCGACACGCGCGCCAGCAGATAACAGTTCGAACGCAGCGGACCGGCGGCGAATCCGGCGACGAGCACGAAAAATCCTCCCGCGGAGCGGTCTCGATCACGATCAGCAGGAGACTAGCCGCCCCTGTACAGAGTTCTCACAGGCCGTGCCCATACACTGCCGCTACCTCAGACGTGTGACTCCGAGCCGAAACTGGAGGGCGGGTGGCGACCAACCAGCAGCGCCGCGAAGCCGCGAAGCGCAAACTCGAGCGGCAGCTCGTGCGCCGGGCCGAGCAGGCGAAGCGACGCAAGATCGTGGGCGCTGGAGTGGTCGGCGGTGTGGTGCTCATCGTCGCCGGTCTGGTGGTGTGGATCGTGAACAGCGGGGGCGGTGACGACCAGGCCACGGCGGCCCCGCCGTCGAGCTCGACCCCGCCGGCGCCGACGGCCTCGAACATCCCGACCGAGCGCACCGCGCTGCCGAAGCGGACGAAGGCCCTGCCGAACCCGACCACGTGCTCGTATCCGGAGGACAAGACGAGCGAGCCGCCGGCGAAGAAGCCGGCCGTGCCGGACGGCAAGAACGTGTCCTCGAGCGGCACCGTGCACATCACGATGAAGTCCACCCAGGGTGACATCCCGATCACGCTCGACCGTTCGCTCGCGCCGTGCACCGTGCAGAGCTTCGAGAGCCTCGCCAAGAGCGGCTTCTACACCGACACCATCTGCCACCGGCTCGGCGTGACCGAGCTGCAGATGCTGCAGTGCGGTGACCCGAACGCGAAGGGCGACGTCACCGCCGACGGCCGCGGCGGCCCCGGCTACGCGGTCCCGGACGAGTTCATCGACGGCATGAAGTACGGCCGTGGCCTCCTCGCGATGGCCAACACCGGCCAGCCGAACACCGGCGGCAGCCAGTTCTTCATGGTCTACGGCAAGGCGGAGCTGCAGCCGCAGTACACGATCTTCGGCAGCATCTCCGACGAGGGGCTCAAGGTCCTGGACAAGATCGCGAAGACCGGCATCGGCGCGGTCGGCCAGGACGGTGTCACCGGCGAGCCCAAGGAGCCGGTGAAGTTCACCGCGGTCACCGTCGCCTGACCGGCGGCGTGCGGTAGGAGATGCAGTACGAGATCAACGGTGCCCCGGCCGGCCCGGACGACCTCGTCGCGGCGATGACCGGCTACGGTCACTTCACCGCGATGCAGGTGTCCGGCGGCCGGGTGCGCAAACGTGCTTCCCCTTCAGCTGCACAGCGGTCGATCCAGGTCTTCACACACTGACGGGACACCCCCATCGCGGCGGCGATGTGGGCCTGTTCCCAGCCGGCCTCATAGCGCTGAACGATCAGTCGACGACCATGAACGGTCAGCCGGGCGCTACCGTGGCGCACGAGAACCTCCGGGTTGGAGTGGGCCTTGGACAAGCCACATCCCAACCGCAGGTTCTCGCCCGTTCAACCAGACTCGCCGCTACCAACACCCTGACCGGGTACAGCTAGTCGGTGAACTGCGGTGCCCGGCGGGTGAGGAACGCATCCACGCCCTCCGCGTAGTCCGCGCCGTGCAGGACGGCCAGCCGGATGTCCTCCACCTCCTGATCGGCCTCCTCCTGGCCGGCGACGATCTTCTCGATCATCCGGTTCATCCCGCGGATCGAGGCCTGCGAACGCGAGCACAGCGTCTCGACGAACCGGCTCGTCGCGGCCGCCAGCTCGGCGGCCGGGAAGACGTCGTGAACGAGGCCGATCTCGCGGGCCCGCGGCGCGGCCAGCAGTTCGCCGGACAGCAGCAGGTACTTCGCGTGCGCCGGGCCGACCAGCGAAACCAGCGCACGGGTGGACGGGTACTGGTAGACGATGCCCAGCCGGGCCGGGGTGATGCCGAACCGGGCGTCGTCGGCGGCGAAGCGGAAGTCGCAGGCCACCGAGAGCTGGCAGCCGCCGCCGATGCAGTTGCCCTGGATCATCGCGACCGACGGCTTCCGCATCCCGGTCAGAGCCGCCACCGCGGCGTCCACTGCCTTGTCGTAGGCGGCGGCCCCTTCGGCCGTGGCGCGCAGCGTCCGGAACTCACCGATGTCCGCGCCTGCCGAGAAATGCGGCCCGGCACCGGTCAGCACCAGCACCTTCAGCTCCGGGTCCGCTTCCACCCGATCGGCCACGTCCGGGATCGCCGACCACATTTCGTGGTTGATCGCGTTCATCTTCTCCGGGCGGGTGAAGGTGAGCCGGGCGACGGCACCGTCGCGGGTGAAGGAGAATCCGTCGGTCATGCTCGTGAGTGTCTACGCCGGTGAGAACCGGCGGCAACACTCACGAGGCGGAAGTGACCCGGTACACGTCGTAGACTCCTTCCACGCCGCGCACCACCTTCAGCACGTGCCCGAGGTGCTTCGGATCGCCCATCTCGAAGGAGAACCGGCTCACCGCGACCCGGTCGCGCGAGGTGGTGACCGACGCGGACAGGATGTTGACCTTCTCGTCCGCGAGCACCTTCGTGACGTCCGAGAGCAGCCGGTGCCGGTCCAGCGCCTCCACCTGGATGGCGACCAGGAACACCGAGGACGACGACGGCGCCCACTCCACCTCGACCAGCCGCTCCGGCTGGGCCCGCAGATCGTCGGCGTTGGTGCAGTCGGTGCGGTGCACGCTCACCCCGCCGCCGCGCGTGACGAAGCCGAGGATCTCGTCGCCCGGAACCGGCGTACAGCACCGCGCGAGCTTCGCCCACACGTCACCGGCGCCCTTGACGATCACGCCCACGTCGTTCGAACCGCGGCGGCGCGTGACGGTGGACGGCGTGGCCCGCTCGGCCAGCTCCTCCTCGGCCTCGTCCACGCCGCCGATCAGCGCGACCAGCCGCTGCACCACGTGCTTGGCGCTGGTGTGGCCCTCGCCGACGGCCGCGTACAGCGAGGAGATGTCGCCGTGGCGCAGCTCCTTGGCGACCGACCCCATCGACTCGGCCGACACGAGCCGCTGGATCGGCAGGCCGACCTTGCGGATCTCCTTGGTGATCGCCTCCTTGCCGGATTCGATCGCCTCGTCGCGGCGTTCCTTCGCGAACCACTGGCGGATCTTCGCCCGCGCCTTCGGCGAACCGGCGAACTGCAGCCAGTCGCGGCTCGGTCCGGCGTTGTCGGCCTTGGAGGTGAAGATCTCCACGACCTCGCCGTTCTCCAGCTTCCGCTCGAGCGCGACGAGCCTGCCGTTCACCCGGGCCCCGATGCAGCGGTGCCCGACCTCGGTGTGCACGGCGTAGGCGAAGTCGACCGGCGTGGAGTCCGCGGGCAGCGTGATCACGTCGCCCTTGGGAGTGAACACGAAGATCTCGCGCGCGCCGAGCTCGTAGCGCAGCGATTCGAGGAAGTCACCCGGATCGGCGGCCTCCCGCTGCCAGTCGAGCAGCTGGCGCATCCACGCGATCTCGTCCAGCTCCATGCCGTTGGCGCTGCCGTTGTGCGTGCCCTTGGTTTCCTTGTACCGCCAGTGCGCGGCGATGCCGTACTCCGCGGTGCGGTGCATGTCGTAGGTCCGGATCTGCACCTCGAGCGGCTTGCCGTCCGGGCCGATCACGGTGGTGTGCAACGACTGGTACACCCCGAAACGCGGCTGCGCGATGTAGTCCTTGAACCGGCCGGGCACCGGCTGCCACAGCGCGTGCACGACCCCCATCGCGGCATAGCAGTCCCGCACGTCCTCGACCAGGATCCGCACGCCGACCAGGTCGTGGATGTCGTCCAGATCGCGGCCGCGGACGATCATCTTCTGGTGGATCGAGTAGTAGTGCTTGGGCCGTCCCTCGACCTTCGCGGTGACCCGGGAGGACACCAGGTTCGCGGTGAGGTCCGCGATCACCTTGCGCAGGTAGGTGTCCCGCGACGGCGCGCGGTCGGCGACCAGGCGCACGATCTCGTCGTACTTCTTCGGCTGCAGGATCGCGAACGCGAGGTCCTCCAGCTCCCACTTCACCGTGGCCATGCCGAGCCGGTGCGCGAGCGGGGCCAGCACCTCCAGCGTCTCGCGGGCCTTGCGGGCCTGCTTCTCCGGCGGGAGGAACCGCATGGTGCGCATGTTGTGCAGCCGGTCGGAGAGCTTGATGACGAGCACCCGCGGGTCCTTCGCCATCGCGATCACCATCTTGCGGATGGTCTCCGCTTCGGCCGAGGTGCCGAGCTTGACCTTGTCCAGCTTGGTGACGCCGTCGACCAGCTCGCCGACCTTGTCGCCGAAATCGGCCTTCAGCTCCGCCAGCGAGTAGCCGGTGTCCTCCACGGTGTCGTGCAGCAGCGCGGCCACCAGCGTGGTGGTGTCCATGCCCAGCTCGGCGAGGATGGTGGCCACCGCGAGTGGATGCGTGATGTACGGGTCGCCGGATTTGCGCCGCTGGTCGCGGTGCAGCTCCTCGGCCACGTCGTAGGCGCGCTGCAGCAACCCGAGGTCGGCGTTGGGGTGCAGCTCGCGGTGGATCACCGCCAGCGGCTCGAGCACCTGCTTGACCGGGGCGGCACGCTGCGCGGTGATGCGCCGCGCCAGCCGCGCGCGCACCCGCCGGGTGGCCGACGGGTTCGGCGCCGCGCCGTTCGCCCTCGACAACCCGCCGTCCTTCGCGGGCACGTCGGCGTCGAGCTCCTGGCTCACCCGCACCTCCTGCTGCTCGTGCGGCTTCTGAACCCCCAGGGTAACCGCTGGGCCGCCGGGACTCCCCGGCAGCGCCCGCTCCCGGGCGAGTCCGCCGCGCTCACGGGCGCCTCGAGCCGTCCGCACGGGCGCGACGGCCGGGACACCGCGATGAGCACGGCACGACGGCGGGCAGGCCGGTCAGACCGACCGCAGTGCGTGCACGGTCCGGCCGCCGAGGACGGCGCGGCCACCGAGGGCGGCGAGCTCGAGGACGACCGACACGCCGGTCACCACGGCTCCGGCGTCCTCGAGGAGCTTTCCGGTGGCCGCGACGGTGCCGCCGGTGGCGAGCACGTCGTCGAACACCGCGATCCGCCGGCCGGCGCGCACCACCCCGGCCGGCAGCTCGACGCTCGCGGTGCCGTACTCCAGCGCGTAGTCCACCCGCCCGGCGACCGACGGCAGTTTGCCGGGCTTGCGCACGAGCACCACGCCGAGGCCACGCGAGTAGCCCACCGCGGCGGCGAGCAGGAACCCGCGGGCCTCCACACCGGCGACCAGTTCGGCTTCCGGCGTCAGCGTGGCGGCCAGGCCGTCGACGACCGCGGCGAACCCCGGCCCGTCCGCGAACAGCGAGCTGAGGTCCCGGAACAGCACCCCCGGCTCGGGGAAGTCCGGCACCTCGGCGATCAGGTCGAGGGCCTCGTCGAGCCGCATCCCCTCAGCGCTTCTTCTTCGCCGACGGGCGCGGCTTGGCCGACGGACGCGGCCTGGCCTTCGGCGTGCGGGCCGGCACCCCGGCCGCCGCCGCGTACGCCTTTTCCTTGCGCAGCTCGGCGGCCAGCTGGTCGTCGTCGTTGGCGTCGAAGTCGCCGCCGGTCTCCCGGGAGGCGGCCTTCGCGCGGCGGGCTCGCACGCGCTCGGCCTGCTGCCGGTACTTCGGATCACGCATCTTGAAGTCGACCAGCAGCGGGGTGGCCAGCGCGACCGAGGACAGCACGCCGACCAGGGTGCCGATGAGCTGCACCAGCGCCAGGTCCTGCAGGGTGCCCGAGCCGAGCAGGATGGACCCGACGATGAGCAGGCCGAGGATCGGCAGCAGCGCGATGAACGCGGTGTTGAACGACCGCATCAGCGTCTGGTTCAGCGCCAGGTTCGCCGCCTCGCCGTAGGTGCGGCGGCTCAGGCCGAGCAGGCCGCGGGTGTTCTCCCGGACCTTGTCGAACACCACCACCGTGTCGTACAGCGAGAAGCCGAGAATGGTCAGCAGGCCGATCACCGTCGCCGGCGTGACCTCGAAACCGACCAGCGAGTACAGGCCCGCGGTCACCAGGATGTCGTGCAGCAGCGAGATGAGTGCCGCCGCGGCCATCCGGGTGTCGAAGTAGATCGCCAGGAAGATCACCACGGCGACCAGGAACACCCCGAGCGCGATCAGCGCCTGCCGGGAGATCTCGCCGCCCCAGGACGCGCTCACCGCGCTGTCACTGATCGCCCGTTCGCTCGGCTGTCCGTTGCTGCCGATCGGGGCGAGGTCGGTGAACAGCTGCTTCTTGACCTTCTCCACCGACGCCGCGTCGAGGGCCTCCGACCGCAGCTGGAAGGTCGCGGACGCACCGGCACCGACCTGCTGGGTCTCGGCCGGCTGCTCGCCCAGCGCCTTCTGGAAGGAGCCGATCACCTGCGACTGGGTGATCTCACCCTGCGCGCCGCGGGCGGGCAGCTGGATCTGCGTACCGCCCTCGAACTCGATGCCGAGGTGGAAGCCGCGGAAGATCATCGACCCGAGGCACACCAGCACCAGCAGCGCGAAGGCGAGGTACCAGCGTTTGCGGACGCCGATGATGTCCAGCGCACCGGTGCCCACGTACAGCCGGTGGAAGAAGCTCTCCTTCTTCCCGGTGGCCGCGCTCGCGCCGCCGGCGTCCGGTTCCGCGGACCCGCCTTCCTTCTTGCTGGTCACGCCTGCCGGGGTGCCGGCGTCCGGGGTTTCGTCTTCGGCAGCCACGTCAGGCCTCCTTCACGTTCGTGCGACGGGCCGCCGAGCGGGCGGCCTTCCGCTGCGCGCCCATCCGCTGGACGGAACCGAGGCCGAGGTTCCGCGGATTCGACAGGAACTTGGACCTCGCGGTGGACACCATCGCCACCAGCGGATGCGTGACCAGGTAGACCACCACGAGGTCGAGCAGCGTCGACATGCCCAGGGTGAACGCGAAGCCCTGCACGTCGCCGACCGCGATGATGTAGAGGATCGCCGCGGCCAGGAAGCTCACCGCGTCCGAGGCGAGGATCGTGCGCCGGGCACGGGTCCAGCCTCGCGGCACCGCGGACCGGAACGTGCGGCCCTCGCGGATCTCGTCCTTGAGCCGTTCGAAGTAGATGACGAACGAGTCCGCGGTGATGCCGATCGCGATGATCAGGCCGGCCACGCCGGCGAGGTCCAGCGTGTAGCCGATCCACCGTCCCAGCAGCACCAGCACCGCGTACACGAGCAGCTCGGCCATGGCCAGTGACCAGATGGTGAGGATGCCCAGCAGCCGGTAGTAGAACAGGCAGTAGATGAACACCACGATCAGGCCGACCGCGCCGGCGATGAGGCCGGCTTCCAGCGAGGCGAGCCCGAGCGTCGCGGACACCGTGGTGGCGTCCGAGGAGTCGAACGACAGCGGCAGCGAACCGTACTTGAGGATGTCCGCCAGGTTCTTCGCGTCGCCCTGGGTGAACTGCCCGGTGATCTGGGTGTTGCCGCCGAGGATCGCGCCCTGGATGGTCGGCGCCGAGACCACGTCGGTGTCCAGCACGAACGCGGCCTGCTTGCCCACGTGCGACGAGGTGAAGTCGCCCCAGGTCTTGCCGCCGGCGCCCTTGAAGGTCAGGTCGACGACCCACTGGCCGCGCTGCTGGTCGTAGCCGGAGTTGGCGTCGGAGATCTCCGTGCCGGGCAGGAACTCCGGTCCGAGCACGTACTTGGTCGCGTCCTTGTCGCCGCAGGTGACCAGCGGCTGGTTGGGCAGATCGTTGCCCTCGAGCGGGTCGGCGGCGTTCGGCGCACAGGTGAGCGCGGCCAGCGCGGCCTGCTGCGCGGCCTGGGCCTTGGCCTGGTCGCTGCCGGTCAGGTCGGGGTTCTGCCGCACCTTCCTGGCCTGCTCGACCGGGGTCTGCCCGTCGCCGGCCGAGGACGAGGGCGGCGCGCTGCCCGGGGGCTGCTGCGCCGGGGCGCCTTCGGCACCTCCGCCGCCGCCCGGCTGTCCCGTCGCGGGCGGCGCGGACGGCGAGGGCGAGGTGCCCGGCTGGCCCTGCGGTCCCGCCGGGGTGTTCGGCTGCGAGGTGATCACCTCGCGGAAGCCGAGTTTCGCGGTCCGGCCGAGGTTCTTCGCCTGGTCGCCCTGCTCGCCCGGCACCGTGATGACGACGTTGTTGCCGTCGAGCACCACGTTCGTGCCGCCCACGCCGATGCCGTTGACCCGGGTCTCGATGATCTGCCGGGCCTGGTTCAGCTGGTCGCGGGTGGGCTGGCCGCCGTCCGGGGTGCGCGCGGTGAGCGTGACCCGGGTGCCGCCCTGCAGGTCGATGCCGAGCTTGGGCGTGGGCTTGCCGTCGCCGGTGAAGAACACCAGCGCGTACAGCGCGACCACGAGCAGGGCGAAGAAGGCGAGATAGCGTCCCGGGCGGAGATGCCCGGCCGATGGTGCCACGGTGCTTCGGTCTCCTCGGACTGGGTGGACCCCAACAGGTTCGGTGAGCGAGCCGGGAAGGGGGTCCTCCCGGACGCTGCTGGGCATGACCGGGGCGGCGGACACGCACGCAGCACCGAGACACTACTCGGTGCTGCGTGAGCCCGGCGCTCGCCCGTACCGCGCGTCCGGCGGCGGGCTGATCAGTACCCCGGGAAGCGGGAAGTCACTTCTTCCCGTGCTCCAGCGGCGGCGCGATCTCCGCAGTCGGCTTCTCGCCCTCCGGCTCGGAGATGGTCTCCTGCGCCGGGGCGTCCGAGGGGGTCGACGCGACGCCGGACACGGTCTCGTCCGCGTCGGACAGCTCCGCGGTCTCCTCGGTCTCGGTGACCGGCTCGACCTTCTCGCGCACCGCCAGGCGCAGCCAGGTGGTGACGACACCCGGGGCGATCTCGAGGTCGATCGTGGTGTCACCGGACGTGTCGGCCACCGTGGCGTAGAGGCCCGAGGTGGTCATCACGCGGTCGCCGGGGTTCAGGTTGTCCTGCAGGTCCTTCTGGGCCGCCTGCTGCTTCTTCTGCTTGCGGGTGCCCATGATGAGCGGCACGGCCACCACGAGCAGCAGCAGCAACGGCAGCAGTAACTGATTCATGACTCTCCATTCGACGGACGCCGCCGGCCGACGCCCGCGTCCGGTTGTGACGGATGTGCTGTGTTCGAGTGTGCCAGGTGCCCGCGCAAACGCCAGCACCCACCGTCGGTTCGCACCCCGTCAGCCCTGGTCGAACAGCGTCGGACCGCCCGGACCGGACCGCCCCGGCTCGGGCGGCGGCACCAGGCCGAGGTGCTCCCACGCCGCCGGAGTGGCGACCCGGCCCCGGGGAGTGCGCGCGAGCATACCCGCGCGCACCAGGTAGGGTTCGCACACCTCTTCCACGGTCGTCGTTTCCTCGCCCACGGCCACCGCGAGCGTGGAGATGCCGACCGGTCCCCCGCCGAACGAGCGGGTCAGCGCGCCGAGCACCGCCCGGTCCAGCCGGTCCAGGCCCAGTTCGTCCACGTCGTAGACCTTCAGCGCGGCCCGCGCGACCTCGCAGGTGATCCGGCCGTCCGCGCGGACCTCGGCGTAGTCGCGGACCCGGCGCAGCAGCCGGTTGGCGATCCGGGGTGTTCCGCGCGAGCGGCCGGCGATCTCCGCGCAGCCGTCCCGGTCGATCTCGATGCCGAGGATCGTCGCCGCCCGGCGCACCACCAGCTCCAGCTCGGAATCGGAGTAGAACTCCAGCTGGCCGGTGAAGCCGAACCGGTCCCGCAGCGGGCCGGTCAGCGATCCGGACCGGGTGGTGGCCCCGACCAGGGTGAACGGCGCGATCTCCAGCGGGATGCTGGTGGCTCCGGGGCCCTTGCCGACGACCACGTCGACCCGGAAGTCCTCCATCGCGAGGTAGAGCATCTCCTCGGCGGGCCGGGCGATGCGGTGGATCTCGTCGATGAACAGCACGTCACCGGCCGCCAGGTTGGACAGCATCGCGGCCAGGTCGCCCGCGCGTTCGAGGGCGGGCCCGGAGGTGATCCGGATGGCCGCGCCCAGTTCGGCGGCCACGATCATGGCCATGCTCGTCTTGCCGAGCCCGGGCGGGCCGGACAGCAGCACGTGGTCCGGCGGCACCCCCCGCCTGCGCGCGCTTTCCAGCACCAGCTCCAGCTGCTCGCGCACGCGCGGCTGGCCGACGAACTCGTCCAGCTTGCGCGGGCGGAGAGTGGTCTCCAGATCGCCCTCACCGGTCTGCGCGAGCGCGGACAGCGTTTCCTCGCCGGCCTCGTCCCCGCCGGTCCCGAACTCGGTCACCTCGTGGTTCATCGGCTACTGCTTGCGGCCGAGGGTCGCGAGCGCGGAGCGCAGCACCGACGAGGTGGTGTGCCCCTCGCCCTCGCCGAGCACGCGGTCCACCGCCTGTTCGGCCTGTTTGGCCGGGAAGCCGAGACCGGCCAGCGCCTCCACGACCTCACCGCGCAGCGCACCGGGCGCCGCCACCGCCGGCGCTTCACCGGCGCCGCCGAGCGCGGTGACCTTGTCGCGCAACTCGAGGCTGAGCCGCTCGGCGCCCTTGCGGCCGATGCCGGGCACCTGGGTGAGCACGGTGAGGTTGCCTTCGACCAGCGCGGCGCGCAGCTTGTCCGGCTCCAGCACGGCCAGGGTGGCCAGCGCGAGCCGCGGTCCGATGCCGGACACGGTCTGCAGCAGGCCGAACAGCTCGCGCGCGTCCTCGCCGGCGAATCCGAAGAGGGTCAGCGAATCCTCACGCACGACCAGCGCGGTGTGCAGCCGGGTCTGCTCGCCGCGGCGCAGCGTGGCCAGCGTCGCCGGGGTGGCCTGCACGGCGAGGCCGACTCCGCCGACCTCGACCACCACGTGGTCGAGGCCGACGGAGAGCACTTCACCGCGTACCGAGGAGATCATCGTCGTGCTCCTGATTCGTCCTGCGTTTTCGTGGGCCCGGCCTGCTCTCTCGCAAGCCCGGCCGGTGTTTTCGAAGGCCCCGCCGGGGTCTTCGGCGGCCCGGCCTGTTTCGCCGCGGCGGCGAGCCGGGCTCGGTGCGATCGCGCCAGCTCGGCGGCCCGGGCCTCGGCCTCGGCGAGCCGGACCCGCATCGGCTCCCGCCAGAGGTGGCAGATGGCCAGCGCCAGCGCGTCCGCCGCGTCGGCGGGCTTCGGCCGTTCCTCGAGGCCGAGCAGGCGCATCACCATACCGGTGACCTGAGCCTTGTCCGCGCGGCCGGAGCCGGTGACGGCGGCCTTCACCTCGCTGGGGGTGTGGAACACGACCGGCAGCCCGCGCCGGGCCGCGGCCAGCGCCACCACCCCACCGGCCTGCGCGGTGCCCATCGCGGTGCGCACGTTGTGCTGGGCGAACACCCGCTCCACCGCGACCGCCTCCGGCCGGTACCGGTCGAGCCAACGCTCCACCTCGTCGGCGACCGACAGCAGCCGCTGCGCCAGGTCCGTGTCCGCCGGTGTCCGCACCACCCCGACCGCGACCGGGCGCACGGACCGGCCCTTGCCGCCGTCGACGACACCGAGGCCGCACCTGGTCAGACCGGGATCGACCCCGAGCACCCGCACCCGTTCTCCTCCGCCCGCGCGAACATCCGTTCGACATGCAGGCTAGCGGTCGCCCCGGCGGGTCCTGCGGACGGACACGCCCGGCGGGCACCATGGGGGGATGCCCGTCCCGGAGGATCCCGCACCGTTCATCACGCACCTGGGCCTGACGCCGCTGCCGGGTGAAGGCGGGCAGTACGCGGAGAGCTGGCGTGGCGAGGAGGGCTCGTCGATCTACTACCTGCTGCGGGCACCGGAGTTCTCCGCGCCGCACCGGCTGGACCGGGTCGAGGTGTTCGTGCACCACGCCGGCGCGCCGGCCCGGATGCTGCTGCTGCATCCCGGCGGGGAGGTGACCCGGCCGGTGCTCGGCGGCGACGTGGCCGCGGGCGAGCGCCCGCAGGTCGTGGTGCCGGCCGGGGTCTGGCAGGCGACGGTCACGCTGGGCGCGTGGAGCCTGCTCGGCACCGTGGTGGTGCCGCCCTACACCGGCGACTGCGTGGAGTTCACGGAACCGGCCGCGCTCGCCGCGCGGTTCCCCGCCGCGGCGGCGGAGCTGGCGGCACTGCCGCAGCGGTGATCAGGGCCCGTCGACGCCCGGCGTCCAGCTTTCCGGCTGCCCGCTTTCGGTGAGCACCAGCTGCCACTGCGCGAACCCGTCGGGCGCAGTGTCCTGCCACGGGAAATGCCCGTCCGGTGTGGCGACGATCAGTTGCAGGGCCGGGAAATCGCCGTCCGGGTACACCAGGAACGCGGACCCGAAGTACTCCGGGTAGTGGCCTTTCGCCACGCGTTCGAACACCACCGGCGCGCCGTCGAAGAAATCGTCGTACCGCTTGCCGACCTCGAAGATCTCACCGTTGGCCGCACGGTCCACGTAGGCGTCCAGCAGCACCGGGCCCATCTGCGCGGGCAGCCCGAGCACGACCGCTTCGGGCACGTTGTGCAGCGCCCACGCGCACGCGGTGAAACAGTAGCCCGCTCCCTGGTCGTCCTGGGCCACCGAGATCACCGCATTGCCCCGATCCCTGGCCTGGGACTCGATCCACGCGATGAGGCGCTGTTCTTCGGCGTTGAGGGCTGGGCTCGTCACGGCGGCCATTCTGCCGTACCGGGGCCGCCGAACCCAGACCCCGTGCCGGAGATTTTCGGTCCGGAGCAAGGATTTCCGCGATTTCCGTTGCCACACAGGGAAAATCGACCGAAAAAAACGGCCGCGGCCCCCCAGGCGTTCCGGGGGCCGCGGCCGTCGCTGCGTGGTGACTCAGTCCACCGCCGCCATGACTTCGTCCGAGACGTCGAAGTTCGCGTAGACGTTCTGCACGTCGTCGCAGTCCTCGAGGGCGTCGATCAGCTTGAAAATCTTCTTCGCCCCGTCCACGTCGAGCGGCACGCTCACCGACGGCAGGAAGGTCAGGTCGGCCGATTCGTACTCGAACCCGGCCTCCTGCAGGGCCTTGCGCACCGGGACCAGGTCGCCGCCCTCGGAGACGATCTCGAAGCTCTCGTCGAGGTCGTTGACCTCCTCGGCGCCCGCGTCGAGAACAGCCAGGAGCACGTCGTCCTCGGTCGCCTCCGCCTTGGGCATGATCACCACGCCCTTGCGGTTGAACATGTAGGCGACCGAGCCCGGGTCGGCGAGCGAACCGTTGTTGCGGGTGAGCGCGGTGCGCACCTCCATCGCGGCCCGGTTCTTGTTGTCGGTGAGGCATTCGATGAGCACCGCGACCCCGTTGGGCCCGTACCCCTCGTAGGTGATGTTCTGCCAGTCGGCGCCGCCGGCCTCTTCCCCGGCGCCGCGCTTGCGCGCGCGCTCGATGTTGTCCTGCGGGACCGAGTTGCGTTTGGCCTTCTGGATGGCGTCGTACAGCGTGGGGTTGCCGTCCGGGTCACCCCCGCCGGTCCGGGCGGCCACCTCGATGTTCTTGATCAGCCGCGCGAAGAGCTTGCCCCGCTTGGCGTCGAGGTTGGCCTTCTTGTGCTTCGTCGTGGCCCACTTGGAGTGGCCGCTCATCTCTCCTCCATTTGTTCCGCGCCCGGCGCGCCTCGCGGCCGGCCGGACGCCGCAATCCCTGCTCAGGCTTCCCGTACGACCTCGACGAACAGCCGGTGGCACCGTTCGTCCCCGGTGATCTCCGGGTGGAACGCCGTGGCCAGCACCGCCCCCTGCCGGACGGCGACGATCCTATCCACCCGCGGCCCGTCCGGCTCGCCGTCCGGATCGGCCGGGCCCGCCACGGTGGCCAGCACCGCGACCCCGTCCGCCGCCTTCTCCACCCACGGCGCCCGGATGAACACCGCGTGCACCGGCCCGCCGGACACGCCCGCGAAGGGCAGGTCGGCCTCGAACGAATCGACCTGCCTTCCGAACGCGTTGCGCCGCACGACCACGTCGAGCCCGCCGAGCTGACGCTGGTCCGGGCGCCCGTCGAGCACCTGGCGGGCCAGCAGGATCATCCCGGCGCAGGAGCCGAACGCCGGCAGCCCGCCCGCGATCCGTTCCCGCAGCGGCTCGAGCAGCCCGAAGTTCTCCAGCAGCCGCGACATCGTGGTGGACTCGCCACCCGGCAGCACCAGGCCGTCCACTTCGGACAGCTCGGCCGGACGGCGCACCGGGACCGCCCGGGCACCCGCGCGCTCCAGCATCGCGACGTGCTCGCGCACGGCACCCTGCAGGGCGAGCACACCGACCACCGGCCGTGCTCGGAAAGCTGTCGCCACCCGACCTCCCGAAAGACGTTCGCCCCAGCTTAGGGGGGCCGTCCGCGGGCCAACCCGGCAGGTCAGCGGGCACCTGCGCGGGCCGCCCACCCGGCCGCGTCCCGCCGCCGACGTGAAGTGGACTGCTGAAACCATTCGAAAGTGGATACCCGAAAGGTGATCTCCGCCGCGCATTCCCGCCGTCGGCGAGCCGGGCCACTTCCGCAGTCCCCAGCGTACTCGTCCTCGATTCCGCAGGTCAGAAACCTGCCGATGAGCTGCACCACCGTGAGCCGTCGCGGCACCGGCGTGAAAGTGGCCTTCCGAGATACCCCAGTACTGGCCTGCCTTACCGGTCCACCCTGCACCTACGCTGAGGAGTGACCAGCAGCGTCCCCCTCCGAGAAAGGTCCGCAAGGTGTCGCAGCAGCAGAGCGCCGAACCCCAGTCCGTCACCGGTACCGCCAAGGTCAAACGCGGGATGGCGGAGATGCTCAAGGGTGGCGTGATCATGGACGTGGTCACCGCCGAGCAGGCCAAGATCGCCGAGGACGCCGGCGCGGTCGCGGTGATGGCGCTCGAACGCGTGCCCGCCGACATCCGCGCGCAGGGCGGCGTGGCGCGGATGAGCGACCCGGACCTGATCGACGGCATCATCGGGAAGGTGTCGATCCCGGTCATGGCTAAGGCCCGGATCGGCCATTTCGTCGAGGCCCAGGTGCTGCAGTCGCTCGGCGTCGACTACGTCGACGAGTCCGAGGTGCTCACCCCCGCCGACTACGCCAACCACATCGACAAGTGGGCGTTCACCGTGCCGTTCGTGTGCGGGGCGACCAACCTCGGCGAGGCGCTGCGCCGGATCACCGAGGGCGCGGCGATGATCCGCTCGAAGGGCGAGGCCGGCACCGGCGACGTCTCCAACGCGACCACGCACATGCGCAAGATCCGCGGGGAGATCCGCAGGCTGCAGTCGCTGCCCGAGGACGAGCTGTACGTCGCCGCCAAGGAGCTGCAGGCGCCGTACGAGCTGGTGCGCGAGGTGGCCGAGGCGGGCAAGCTGCCGGTGGTGCTGTTCACCGCGGGCGGCATCGCCACCCCGGCCGACGCGGCGATGATGATGCAGCTGGGCGCGGAAGGCGTGTTCGTCGGCTCGGGCATCTTCAAGTCGGGCAACCCCGCGCAGCGCGCCGAGGCGATCGTCAAGGCCACCACCTTCCACGACGACCCGGACATGCTGGCCAAGGTCTCCCGCGGCCTGGGCGAGGCGATGGTCGGCATCAACGTGGACGACCTGCCCGAGCCACACCGCCTCGCCGAACGCGGCTGGTGACAAGCTCGGCGTCCGCCCGGCGGCCACGGCATGCACAGCCCCCCGGCGCTGGGCGGCACGTCACACGCTGTGCGGGTCCCCGACCAGTCACTGGACGGGCATCAGCGGCGAGCGGCGGAAAAGGGCCGCGGATCCTGAACGCGGCACACGGATCGCCCGCCGGGATCCGCGGGCACTCCTGCACCGACCCGGAAGCCCGCGTCCGGACGTTGCGCAGCCACACCGGCGAATGACCCGGCCGGCTCACGTGTATTCCGAGATCTCCACTCCGAATGTGCCCGGTTCGAGTGCTTCGAACACGTGCCGGACGTCGCCGGGGTAGGCGATGTAGTCGCCGGGGAGGAGTTCGGCCGGGTCGTCGGCCACGCCGATGCGGGCGCGGCCTGCGCAGAGCACGATGTGCTCGACCACGCCGTTCATGTGCGGGTCCGAGCGGCGCGGCGTGCCCGGCTCGCCGCGGACCAGGTACATGTCCCGCCGCGCCGCGCTCGGGCACGCGGACAGCAGGGTGCACGCGTAGTCGGCGTGTTCGGCGAACACCGTCGGCCCGCTGCCCGCGCGGATCACCCGGACCTGGGGGCGGTCCGGTTCGACCAGCCGGGAGAACGGCACGTCGAGCGCCACGCCGAGCGCCCACAGCGTCTCCACGCTCGGGTTGCCGGAACCCGATTCCAGCTGCGACAGGGTGGATTTCGCGAGGCCGGCGCGGCGGGCCACTTCGGTCAGCGACAGCCCGGCGCGGGCCCGCTCCCGGCGCAGCGACGTCGCGATGATGTCCAGCGGCGCGGCCGTGGTGTCCTGGGACATGTGTGTTCGCTCCATCAGTCTTCGCGTTCGCCTTGACGAACTGGTCGTGCAGTGTTCAGCATAGGGCACTATGCGTTCGATCTGGCGAACACTCGATCGCGGCCTCGCCCGCGACATCGGCCTCGTCTGCCTGGCCGACACCCTCGTCGGCGTCTCCTACGGCGCCATCTCGGTGGGTTCCGGCTTCCCGCTGTGGGCGCCGATGCTGTTGTCGCTGCTGGTTTTCGCCGGCGCTTCGCAGTTCATGTTCGTCGGCATCGTGGCCTCCGGCGGCAATCCGCTCGCCGCCGTCGCGGCCGGGTTGCTGGTCAACGCGCGCCACGTGCCGTTCGGGTTCGCGATCGGCGACGTGTTCGGCCGCGGCCGGCTCGGCCGGTTACTGGGCAGTCACCTGATGATCGACGAGTCAGTGGCGTTCGCGCTGGCCCAGCGGGACGCCGACCGCAGGCGGGCGGCGTACTGGGCGTGCGGGATCGGCCTGTTCGCCTGCTGGAACGTCGGCGTCGTGCTCGGCGCCTTCGCCGGCACCGCGATCGGGGACACCGACGCGTTCGGCCTGGACGCGGCGTTCCCGGCCGTACTGCTGGCGCTCGTGCTGCCGTCGCTGAAGGACAAAACCTCCCGGTTGCCGGTGCTGATCGGCGTGGTGATCGCCCTCGCCGCGACGCCGGTGCTCCCCGCGGGCCTGCCGGTGCTGCTCGCGCTGGCCGGCGTGGTCGCGGGGGCCGCGGCCAAGGAACCGGAACAGCTGGAGAAGACCCGCTGATGGACACTGCCGAATTGCTGATCGCCACCGCGGTGCTGGGTGCGGGCACGTTCGCGTTCCGCTTCGCCGGACCGGTCCTGCGCGACCGGGTCAAGCTGTCCCCCCGCGCCGAGCGGCTGATGACGCTCGCCGCGGTCGTGCTGCTGGCCGCACTGGTGGCCACGAGCGCACTCACCGAGGGGCACGGCTTCGCCGGCGTCGCCCGTCCGGCCGGAGTGCTCGTCGGCGGCGTGCTCGCCTGGCGGAAGGCGCCGTTCGTGGTGGTGGTGATCGCGGCCGCGGCGACCGCGGCACTGCTGCGCCTCGCCGGAGTGCCCTGACCCTCCGACAGTCCACAGTAGACGATCGAGCACGGACGGTCAGTCGCCCGCCGTGAGGAGCTCGCCGCCCGCCCTGAGTCCGGGATCCGGCCACAGCCCGTCGGGTGGCACGCGGCGGTCAGATCCCTCCCGCGCCTTGCCTCACCAGGACAACAGGTGTGTGATCGAGGACACAGGTGTTCGCCGTCGTCCGCTGAGGAGGCCGCCATGGCCGACAAGCAGAACAGGAGTACCGGCACCGGGGCCGCCGTCGCTGTGTCCGACCCCGCCAAGGTGCGCAACGTCGTCCTCGTCGGGCCTTCGGGGTCCGGCAAGACCACCCTCACCGAGGCGCTGCTCGCCGCGTCCGGGACGGTGCCTCGTGCCGGTTCGGTCGTGGAGGGCACCACGGTGTGCGACCACGATCCGGCGGCGGTCCGGCAGCAGCGCTCGGTCGGGCTTTCCGTGGCTCCGGTCCTGCACGCCGGGCACAAGATCAACCTCATCGACACCCCGGGGTACGCCGATTTCGTCGGTGAACTGCGGGCCGGGCTGCGGGCCGCGGACGCCGCGCTGTTCGTGGTCTGCGCGGCCGAGGGCGTGGACGCCGCGACGGTGGCGGTCTGGGAAGAGTGCGCGGCCGTCGGGATGCCGCGTGCGGTCGTCGTCTCCCGTCTCGACCACCACCGCGCCGATCCGCTCGCGGAGATCTCCGCCTGCCAGGCCGCGTTCGGCGCCGGTGTGCTGCCGCTCTACCTGCCCGCCGGCGACGGGCTGACCGGCCTGGTGACCCGGCGCCGCTACGACTACTCCGGCGGGTACCCGCCCCACGTGGGGGAACCCGATCCGGGGGCGTTGGACGGGCTGGCCGAGGCCCGGGACGCGCTGATCGAGGGCATCATCGCCGAGAGCGAGGACGAGACGCTGATGGACCGCTACCTCACCGGCGAGGAGATCTCCGAGGAGGTGCTGATCTCCGATCTGGAGACCGCGGTCGCGCGCGGTGCGTTCCACCCGGTCATTCCGGTGTGCGCGACGAGCGGCGTCGGGCTGGCGGAGGTCCTGGACGGGATCGTGCGCGCCTTCCCGTCGCCGTTGGAACACCGGCTGCCCGGCGTGACCAGCCCGGACGGCGCCCCGCACGAGGCACTGGCCGCCGATCCGGACGGTCCGCTCGCCGCGGAGGTGGTGCGCACCGCGGTCGACTCCTACGTCGGCCGCGTCTCGCTGGTGCGGGTGTTCTCCGGGACGCTGCGGCCGGAGCATCCGGTGCACGTGTCCGGGCACGGGCTCGCCGAACGCGGGCACGCGGACCACGACGCCGACGAACGCGTGGCCCACCTGTACTCACCGCTCGGCTCGAACCTGCGAGAGGTGCCCTACTGCGTGGCCGGCGATCTGTGCGCGCTCACGAAAGTCGGCACCGCGGAGACCGGCGACACCGTGTCGTCCCCGGACGATCCACTCGTGATGAAGCCGTGGCGGATGCCCGAACCGCTGCTGCCGGTCGCCGTGGTGGCCAAGACCCGCAGCGACGAGGACACGTTGTCCCGCAACCTTTCCCGGCTCGTCGCGGGCGATCCGACGCTGCGTCTGGAGCGCAATGCCGAGACCGGCCAGCTCGTGCTGTGGTGCATGGGCGAGGCGCATGCCGACGTGGTGCTTTCGCGGCTGCGCGCGGGCGGTGCGGAGGTGGACACCGAACCGGTGCGGATCAGCCTGCGTGCCACGTTCGCGAAACCGGCGCGCGGGCACGGCAGGCACGTCAAGCAGTCCGGCGGGCACGGGCAGTTCGCCGTGTGCGACGTCGAGGTGCAGCCGCTGCCGCGCGGTGGCGGGTTCGAGTTCGTGGACAAGGTGGTGGGCGGCGCGGTGCCGCACCAGTTCATCCCGAGTGTGGAGAAGGGCGTCCGCGCGCAGCTGGCCCGCGGACTCCAGGACGGCCACCCGGTGGTCGACGTGCGGGTGAGCCTGGTCGACGGCAAGGCGCACAGCGTCGACTCGTCCGACGCGGCGTTCCAGACCGCCGGGGCGCTCGCGCTGCGCGAGGCGGCCGCGGCCGGCCGGGTCACCCTGCTGGAACCGCTGGACGAGGTCGAAGTGACCCTGCCCGACGAACACCTGGGCACCGTGCTCGGCGACCTGTCGTCCCGCCGGGGCCGGGTCCTGGGCACCGAGTCCGGCGAAGGCGGCCACACGCTGGTCCACGCCGAGGTCCCGGCTGCGGAACTGCTTCGCTACGCGGTCGACCTGCGCTCGCTGACCTCCGGCACCGCGACGTTCACCCGCCGGCACGCCCGCTTCGAACCGATGCCGGAAGGAGCCGCAGTCCCCTCGTGAGTGGCTACGCCGGTCAGAAACCGGACTGGACCACTCATGAGGGTTCAGAACGCGAAGCCGCCCGGGCGGCCGTTGCGGTCGGCCAGCAGGCCCGCCAGCGTCGCGACGGCGATTTCCGGCGGTGTGCGTGAGCCGATGTTCAGCCCGACCGGACGGTGCACGCGGGCGATGTCGGGCTCGGGCACGTCCAGCGCTCGCAGCGCCTCGACGTGCGGGCCGGGATGGCGCGGGTTGCCCAGCACGCCGATCCACCGGGCTTCGGCCGTCAGCGCCGACTGGAGCACGGCGCCGAGCTCGGTACGGTGGTGGTCGGTGACCACGACGTCGGCGTCCGGACCGGGATCCGGCGGCGTGGTGCGGACTTCGACGCCTTCGGGCGCGTCTGTGGCCCGAGCCGCGTCGGGTTCGAACAGCACCGGGTGGTAGCCCAGGTCCGCGGCGTACCGCAGCAGGTAACGGGCGACCGGCGAGGCGAACACGGCCACCAGCGTCCGTTCGGCGGGCACACTCTCGGCTTCGCCGTGGGCGACGGCGCACGCATCCGGTTCAGTGGGCACCCGGCGATTCTGCCTCACAACTCCGGTTCCGCGAACTCGAAGTACTCCGGCAGCGGCGCGGTCCCGGCCAGCTTGAAGTACCGCACCTTACGGCGGCGACGCAGGGCGCGGGTGTCCCGCACGGCGTCGTTGTGCACCCGGCGGGCGATCACCACGCGGTGTTCGGCGTCGGTCAGCTCACCGGCCAGCGCCGGCGGCAGGCGGGCACGGTCGACCCGCGACAGCAGCAGCGTCAGTTCGTTCTCCTCGGCTTCCCGGTCCACGCGGGCGGCCGCCTCGGCGCGTTCGGCGGTGACACGGAGCCCGTCGCCTTCGAGAACCGCCGCGACCGCGCGGGCGACCACCGCGCGCCGGGCGAGCGCGGCGTCCAGCGCCGCCCAGCCCGCGTCCGTGCGCACGTGCAGCCGGTCCAGCCGGTTCGCCGTCGCGACGAGGAACAGGCCGCCGAGCACCACCACGACCGCGATCGCGGCGAGCAGCCACATCAGCCAGCTCACCGGGCGTACTCCCGTTCACCCGCCACGACCAGCCGCGGATCGGCGGCGATCGCCGTCTCGTACACCCGCAGCACCTGGGTGACCACCATCGGCCAGTCGTAGCCGGTCACCCGCTCGCCGGCCGCCGCGGCCAGCGACGCCCGGCGGGCCGGATCGCCCAGCAGCTCCCGCAACCCGTCGGCGAGCGCGCCCGGATCACCGGTCGCGGTGAGCATGCCGGCCTTGCCGTCGTCGAGCACCCGGCGGAACGAGTCGAGCCCGCTGGCCAGCACCGGCGTCCCCGCGGCCATGGCCTCGGTGAGGATCATGCCGAAGCTCTCGCCCCCGGTGTTGGGCGCGCAGTACACGTCCACGCTGCGCAGCGCACGGGCCTTCGTGGCGTCGTCCACCTGGCCGAGCAGCTCGATGTGCGGCCACAGCCGCGGCCCGGCCATCCGGCGCAGCTGGTCGGGATCCCCCCGCCCGACCACGAGCAACCGCAGGTCCTCGAACTCCGGCAGCAACTGCCGCGCCGCCTCGAGCAGCACGCCCATTCCCTTGCGCGGTTCGGTGAACCGGCCGACGAAGCCGACCGTGCCGCCCGCTCGTGGATAGCCGTCCAGCGGCGTGGCCCGGGAGAAGAAGTCGACGTCGACGCCGTTGGGGATTTCCACCGCGTCGCCACCGGCGTGCTCCACCTGCACCCGCCGGGCCAGCGCGGACACCGCGATGCGCGCGGTGATCTTCTCCAGCAACGGCCGCAGCACCGGCTGGAACGCCGAAAGCGTGCGCGAGCGGGTGGTCGCGGTGTGGAAAGTGGCCACGATCGGGCCGTCGGCCACCTTCAGTGCGAGCAGCGACAGGCTGGGCGCGGCCGGTTCGTGCAGATGCAGCACGTCGAAGCCGTTGTCCCGGATCCAGCGGCGCACCCGGGCATACGACACCGGGCCGAACTGCAGCCGGGCGACCGAGCCGTTGTACCGGATGCCGAGTGCCTTGCCCGCGGGGTGCACGAAGTCCGGCAGCCGCGCGTCCTCGTCGGCGGGGGCGAGCACGGACACCCGGTGCCCGCGCTCCTGCAGCGCCCGCGCCAGGTCGAGCACGTGCCCCTGCACCCCGCCGGGCACGTCGAAGGAGTACGGGCACACGATGCCGATCTTCCACCCCCCGGCCACGGCTCAGCTCGCTTCTTCGAGACCAGCGCGCCCGTCGAGATCGGCGGGCCAGAACGGCTGCAGCATGTGCCAGTCGGCCGGGTGGGCGGCGACGTCGCCGGCGAACGCGTCCGCGAGCGCCTGGGTGGCGGCGGGCACCTCGGCCCGCGCGGTGACCCGGATCCGCGGGTGCACGCGGATCTGCCAGCCGTCCTCGGAGTACCAGCTGCCGACCGGCAGCAGCGCGGCGCCGGTGGTCGCGGCCAGCCGCGCGGGACCGGCCGGCATCCGGGTGCGCTCGCCGAAGAACCGCACCGGCACCCCCGACGTGGTCAGGTCCCTGTCCCCCACCAGGCACACCACCTTGTTCTCCCGCAGCCGTTTCAGCAGCAGCCGCATCGCCGAACTGTCCCCGGTGTGCGGCACGATCTCGAACCCGAGCGATTCCCGGAAGGCGACGAACCGGCGGAACAACGACTCCGGCTCGAGCCGCTCCACCACCGTGGTGAACCCGCCGAGCCGGTCGCAGAGCCAGACCCCGGCGATGTCCCAGTTGCCGCTGTGCGGCAGCACGATCACCGCGCCGTTGCCCTCGGCGAGCGCGGCCTCGATGTTCTCGAATCCGGTGAGCACGACCCGGCGGACCACTTCGGCGGGGTCCATCGAGGGCAGCCGGAACGTCTCGTACCAGTAGCGCGCGTACGACCGCATCGCCCGGCGGACCAGCTCGTCGAGCTCCGCCTCCCCGGCCTGGGGCACCACCCGGGTCAGATTGGCGCGCAGCTGCCGCACCCCACCCCCGCCGCGGCGGGTGGCCATGTCCGCGCCGAGCGCGAAGGCCGCCGAACCGAACCGCCGCGGCACCCGCCGGACCAGCTGCCAGCCGGCCGCGTATCCCAGCTCGCCGAGTTTCCGCGACAGCGCGCTCACGGCTGCTGCCCGCCCGCCGGGAGATCGGCCCGCTTCGCCGCCGTGCGGGCCGCACCGGCCACCGCTGCCATCCGCTGCAGCAGCGTGACCACCGACAGCACGGCGAGCAGCCACAGCGTGATCTCGACGGTGTAGGGCACGCCGAGGCCGTGCAGCCCGGTGCCGACGAGCGCGATGATCAGCCGCTCGGCCCGTTCCACGAGCCCGCCGTCGGCTTCCAGCCCGGACGCCTCCGCCCGCGCCTTCACATACGAGATGACCTGGGCCAGCACGAGGCAGATCAGCGCGGCCGCCGCGGCCCGGGTGTTGTGCGCCTGGACGAAGCACCACCAGGCGATGGCCGCGAACAGCGCCCCGTCGACCAGCCGGTCGCAGGTCGCGTCGAGGACCGCGCCGAACGGGGTCCCGTAGCCGCGGGCCCGGGCCATCGCGCCGTCGAGCAGGTCCAGCATCGCGAAGCCCCACACGGTGAACGTGCCCCACAGCAGCATGCCCTGCGGGAAGAACGCGAGCGCGCACGCCATCGCGCCGACGGTGCCGAGCACCGTCATCACGTTCGGCGTCAGCCCGGCTCGGACCAGTGCGCGGCCGATCGGGTCCGTGACACGGGAGACCGAGGCGCGGGCGAAAATGTTGAGCATCTTCCTCGTTTGTGCACCTGGTTCGGGGGCGGGTGGGCGAGGGAAGCCTATCGACCCGGTCCACGACCCCGGACGTGCCCGCCCGCGACCGGCCGGGAGTCAGCCGGATCGGGGCAGTTCAGCGTCGCCGGCGGGGCAGCCGGCGTCCGGCCCGGAACCGTCTCCGGCGCCCCAGCCCACCTCCTCCTCGGCCGTCTCCTCGGCCGCCACGGCGGCCGCGCACCGCGGCTGGAGCGCGCCCAGGATCGCCGTGGAGATCTCCCCCAGCTGCCGTACCTGCTCCGGCGTCAGCGGGTCGAGCAGGCCCTCGCGGACCGCCGCCACGTGGCCGGGCGCGGCCGCCTCCAGCGCGGCCAGGCCCTCGCCGGTGAGCACCGCCCAGGAGCCGCGTTTGTCGGTAGGGCAGGACTCGCGGGTCACCCAGCCCTTGGCCTCCAGCCGGGCCACCGCGTGCGAGAGCCGGCTGCGCGAGGATCCGCGCGCGGCGGCCAGCTCGCTCATCCGCAGCCGGCGGCCCGGAGCCTCGGACAGCGAGACGAGGACCTCGTAGTACGTGTGCGGCATGCCCGACTCGTGTTGCAGCTGCCCTTCGAGATGCGCCTGCAGCATCGCCGTGGCGTTCGCGTACGCACGCCACACCTGCTGTTCCTGGTCGGTGAGCCAGCGCGGTCCGGACATACCGCCATGGTACGCGAGTTGAGCACTCAACCAGCTGTGCTGCGCGGCTCGTTCCAGGCGCCGGCCAGCAGCTGCCGGGTTTCCCCCAGCAGCTGCGGGAGGACCTTCGTGTGCCCGATCACGGGCATGAAGTTCGCGTCCCCGCCCCAGCGCGGCACGAGGTGCTGATGCAGGTGCGCGGCGATGCCGGCACCGGCGATCACGCCCTGGTTCATGCCGATGTTGAACCCGTGCGCCGCGGACACCGCCCGCACCACGCCCATCGCGTGCTGGGTGAACCCGGCCAGCTCCCGCGTCTCGGCCTCGGTGAGGTCCGGGTAGTCCGCCACGTGCCGGTAGGGCACCACCATCAGGTGCCCGGGGTTGTACGGGTAGAGGTTCAGCACCGCGTACACCGTCTCGCCGCGCGCCACGATGAGCGCCTGCTCGTCGTCGAGGCCGGGCAGCCGGCAGAACGGGCAGCCGGGCGGCTCGTCGCCGTCCGGCTTGTCCTGGCCCCGGATGTAGGCCATCCGGTGCGGGGTCCACAGCCGCTGCAACGCGTCCGGGACCCCGATGCCGTCCTGCTCGACGAGGTCGGGTCCGTCCGCGGTGCTCACTTGAGGATCTTCTCCACGGCTTCGGCGGTCGGCGACGAGTTCTCGCGCCGGGCGACCCATTCGGCGATGGCTTCGACGGCCGCGTCCACCGTGACGCCGTTGATCTGGCCGCCGTCGCGGAACCGGAACGACACCGCGCCCGCGTCGGCGTCCTTGCCGCCGGCCAGCAGCAGGAACGGCACCTTCTGCGTGGTGTGCGTGCGGATCTTCTTCTGCATACGGTCGTCGCTCGCGTCCACCTCGACGCGAATCCCCTTGGCGCGCAACGCCTTCTCCACACCGTGCAGATACTCGACCTGGTCGGCGGTGATCGGGATGCCGACCACCTGCACCGGCGAGAGCCACGCCGGGAACGCGCCCGCGTAGTGCTCGGTCAGCACGCCGAAGAACCGCTCGATCGAGCCGAACAGCGCGCGGTGGATCACCAGCGGCTGCTGCCTCGAGCCGTCCGCCGCGGTGTAGGCCAGCTCGAACCGCCGCGGGTGGTTGAAGTCCAGCTGGATGGTCGACATCTGCCAGGACCGGCCGATGGCGTCCTTGGCCTGCACGGAGATCTTCGGCCCGTAGTACGCCGCGCCGCCCGGGTCCGGCACCAGGTCGAGGCCGGAGTCGACGGCCGCCTGTCGCAGCGTTTCGGTGGCCTGCGCCCATTCCTCGTCCGAGCCGATGAACTTGTCCGAGTCCCCGCGGGTGGACAGCTCCAGGTAGAAGTCCGAGAGCCCGTAGTCGGCCAGCAGGTCCAGGACGAACTTCAGCAGCGAGCGCAGCTCACCGGGCATCTGTTCCGGGGTGCAGTAGATGTGCGAGTCGTCCATGGTCAGCCCGCGCACCCGGGTCAGCCCGTGCACCACACCCGACTTCTCGTAGCGGTACACGGTGCCGAACTCGAACAGCCGCAGCGGCAGTTCGCGGTAGGACCGGCCGCGCGAGCGGAAGATCAGGTGGTGCATCGGGCAGTTCATCGCCTTGAGGTAGTAGTTCTCCTCGTCGAACTGCACCGGCGGGAACATGGTGTCGGCGTAGTAGGGCAGATGTCCCGAGGTGAGGAACAACTGCTCCTTGCTGATGTGCGGGGTGTTCACGAACTCGTAGCCGGCCTCCTCGTGCCGGCGGCGCGAGTAGTTCTCCAGCTCCCGGCGGATGATGCCGCCCTTGGGGTGGAACACCGGCAGCCCGGAGCCGATCTCCTCGGGGAAGGAGAACAGGTCCAGTTCGGCGCCGAGGCGGCGGTGGTCGCGGCGTTCGGCTTCGGCGATCCGCTCGAGGTAGGCCTCCTGCGCCTCGGCGGATTCCCACGCGGTGCCGTAGATCCTTTGCAGCTGCGGGTTCTTGTCGTCCCCGCGCCAGTAGGCCGCGGCGACCCGGGTGAGCTTGAACGCGGGGATGAATTTCGTGGTCGGCACGTGCGGACCACGGCAGAGGTCACCCCACACGCGCTCCTTGGTGCGCGGGTCGAGGTTGTCGTAGACGGTCAGCTCGCCGCCGCCGATTTCCATCACCTCCGAGGTGTCCACTTCGGACTTGAGGTCGACCAGCTCAAGCTTGAACGGCTCGTCCTCGAGCTCGGCCCTCGCCTCCTCCCGGGAAGCGAACACGCGACGGGAGAACTGCTGCGCGCCCTTCACGATCTGCTTCATGCGCTTCTCCAGCGCCTGCAGGTCCTCGGGCGTGAACGGCTTGTCCACGGCGAAGTCGTAGTAGAAGCCGTCGCGCACCGGCGGGCCGATGCCGAGCTTCGCCTCGGGAAACTGCTGCTGCACGGCCTGCGCGAGGACGTGCGCCGCGGAGTGCCGGATCACGCTACGGCCGTCCTCGGTGTTCGCGGCAACGGCTTCGACCTGCGCGTCGGCGTCCGGGGTCCACGCGAGATCGCGCAGCTTCCCGTCGACGTCGCGCACGACCACGATCGTGTCCGGCCCCTTGGTGGCCAGGCCGGCCTCCCGCACCGCGGCGCCCGCCGTAGTGCCCGCCGGCACCACCACGCGCGGGGCGGATACGGCGGCGGCTGACGGCGGATGGGACACGATCGTGCTCCTCTGTGTCTGGGTGACTGGTCACGAAGTGACGGGGATGACTCCGCCGATGCTAGCCGGGCCGAGCGGTGCCCTGACGGTGACCACCGTTAAGGCACCGCCAGCGCGCGAGAAGGCCGCCCCGCGCGTCGGCGAGGCGGCCTTCCGGGCCGAGCTGTGCTCAGAGAGTCTCGACGACCTGCTCGAAGTCGAGGCGCGGCAGCCGGTCGAACCACGGGTTGTCGCCGGGCTTGCCGACGTTCACCACGACCAGCGAGCGCCAGTTGTTCCCGCCGAAGAACTCCTTGTCCACCCCGGCCGCGTCGAAGCCGGTCATCGGGCCGGCGGCCAGCCCGGCCGCGCGCACGCCGATGATGAAGTAGCCGACCTGCAGCAGGGAGTTGAGCTTCGAGAACTCGACCCGGCCGCTCTCCTGCGCGAAGAGCTCCTTGGCCTCCGGCTTGTGCGGGAAGGTCTGCGGGATGTTTTCGTGGAAGTCGACGTCCGCGGCCAGGATCACGGTGATCGGCGCGGTCTCGGTCTTCGCGCGGTTGCCCTCGGCCATGAGCGGCAGCAGGCGCTGCTTCGCCTCGTCCGAGCGGATGACCAGCGCACGCAGCGGCTGGGTGTTCATCGAGGTCGGTGCCCACTTGACCAGGTCGTAGATCGCACGGACCTGCTCGTCGGTCACCGGGTCGTCGCTGAAGGTGTTGGCCGTGCGCGCCTCGCGGAAGAGCAGGTTCTGCACGTCGGCGGGCACCTGCAGCTCTTCGCCTGACTCAACGGATGTCGTCATCGGATTCCGGGTTCCTTCCCGTACGGTCGCCTTTCCCGCTGACAACATAGTTGAGCGCTTGACTATTTCCCGCACCGGGAGAATGTGATCCGGCGCACGAAGTCCGGTGAGCGGCGCCGGTGACAGTCTTCCAGACGGCGTCCGGGCCCCGACCGCTGCCGTTCAGTAGGCGCCCTGCCCGGCGAGCACCGCGCGTAGCGCCCCGAACAGCAACCCGCCGAGCGCCACGAGCACCGCCGCGCTGATCAGGCCACGTCCGAGCGTGCGGTACTCCTCCGCTCCTTCGCTGAGCACCCGGACACTCCAAGCCCGGCTGGCCGGAAGCGACAGCAGGACGGCCAGCGCCGTGCCCGAGTGCATGCAGATCGTGCGGCGCCCGACCGTCGAGAACGAGCGCACCGGCCACGACGACAACACAGGACGCGCCCACCTCCGCGGCGACAACCGTGGCCCGGTACCGCCCTTTCCCACCCGGCCGGATGCGCCTTCAGCGCGGCAGACACACGGCCGGGCACCGCGGAACGGGCTCGGTGCCGCCCTCCGGCACCGGGCCGGGCGGCTGCGACGTCCGCGACTGGCGCGGGATGAGGCAGGGGTGGGGCACGGGCCGAGGGGGCACGGGTTGGGGCTTCGGTACCGGGCGGGGCACGGACTGGGGTCGGGGCACCGCCCTCTGCACGGGCTTGGACACCGGGCGGGCCACGGACTTGGCAGTGGACTCGGTAGTGGACCTGGACACCGGCTGGGGCTCAGGCTCGCGCACCGGCTGGGGCTTGGACATCGGCTGGGACACGGTGTGGGGCTGGGGCACCGGCTTGGACTTGCGAACCGGCCGGGGCTGGGCCTCGAGTTCGGGCATCGGCCGTGGCCCGAGCAAGGCGGCGAGCATCGGCCGGGATACGAGCATGGGCTCGGACCCGGGCTTGCGTTCCGGCGCGGGCGGCAAAACGGCTTCAGGCTCCGACTTCTGTCCGAACACTGGCCGCAACACCGCTTCGGGTCCCGCATCAGACTCGGGCTTGCGTCCCAGCACCGGCGCCAACACGGCTTCGAGCTGAGACTCGGGTACGGGCCCGACGGCGAGCTTGGCCACGGCGGCTGCGTTCCTGTCCGCGGGCTCGGCTGGGTTCCTGTCCGCGGATTCAGCTGCGTTCCCGTCCTCGGGTTCAGCTGCATTCCCGTCCTCGGGTTCAGCTGCATTCCCGTCCTCGGATTCTGCTACATTCCTGTCCACAGGTTCAGCCGCATTCCCGCCCGCGGATTCCGCTGCGACCACGGAATCCGCCGGAACCCGCGCCGCAGCAACGGGATCCGCGCTTGCCGGAGACGGAACGGGCATCGCCTCTCTTCCGGCGGCGTGCTGCCCGGTGTGATGGAGCGCGATCCGCGGCAGGTCGGCGAATTCCTCGGCCGGACGAGACGTGACCGCTGGCGGTTTTCCACTCATCGTGGCGACTTTCGCGACCGAACGCTCGTTCTCGGTGCGGGCGCGGTTCCCACTGCGATGGGCCTTCGCGGGCGGATCCGCCGGTGCGAGCACTTCAGCGTGCGCCGTAACACCACCGGCTGTCCGCGACGGCCGCACCGGCTCTTCCATCAGACCTCCCGCGCTGCCCGAGTTCCCGAGAAACCACCGCCGGCACGCTGGGACCCGGTCCGGCGACCGCGCTCCGTGATTACCACGCGACCCCGTTTCAGTCACAGAGAGATGACACATGCCCGGGTATCGGCCCTATTGCCGTTGACGTCGCACGGATTACCAGCCACATCCCGCCCCCTTCCCGGCAAATGGGCACCATCAAGGAGCTCGATAGGTAACTACACAAAGTGATCAGCAATCCGGGTACCCACCATTCCCGCGACTGCGCCACACGCAGCCGTGACCCTCCATTGCAGACAGAATACTGTGTACCGTCCACAAAGGAGCGACCGATCTCGGCGCACTTTGACGGCAGGACTTGCCGAATCCCCGACGGAATCCGGCAGAAACCCCGCCTCACTACTCGCATTCGGCGTCGCGCAGGCGGTACCCACTACCGCGTCACGGCTGCGTCAACACGTCGTTCCGCCGACGCGCTCCCCGCCCGCCTCCGGAGAAGCCCGGCTGTCAGCCACGCCGAGGCGGGATCCGGTGAACCACAACCTTCGTTGTCACCGCGCAGCCTTCACCGCAAACCACCGCAACTTCCATCCGCCGCCAGCTACCCCGCCGCCTTCGCTGCGGCCGATCAGGTGATTCGCGAGTATCCAAGCGACCGGCCAGTGCCCAGGATCACACTTCTGCCGTCGAAGCCGGAACCGTCACCACCTGACGGCCGCGCCACGGCAGGACGAAAGCCTCGGCGGATCCCGCGCAATCCCGGCGTCTCCCACCCGGACCCGCGCCCCCACCGCAGGCCTGACCACGCGAAACGTCCAGAACACAACCAAGGCCCCGGACGGATGTCCGGGGCCTTGGTGGGGGTGGGCGATACTGGGATCGAACCAGTGACCTCTTCGGTGTGAACGAAGCGCTCTCCCGCTGAGCTAATCGCCCCCTCGCGGTGTGAACAGAACTCTACAACACGACTTTCGAGGGCCTGCAAACGGGTGGTTGGAACCAACCACAGAGCGTCTACCAGCGGATACGGAACGAACAACCCCGAGCTAGTCCAGGGTGGCCGGCACCGGGCCCGCGCGCGGGCCGGTTCGACATCCGTGCGACGGTGCTATCGCACGGCGCTCGAACCGCGCAGTATGTACGTGTGGTGCCCACCGGGCGCCCGCGGCAGGCTGCGCGGCGCGGACGGCGGAGGATCAGCGGGACCGCCGGGTCTCGAACGGGTGATCTCGAGCGCACTCGCGTCGGAACCGGCGCTCCGGTGCGTCTCACCGTCGTCCTCGGTCGTCCGGGCCGGGAAGGGAGACGAAGGGTAGGACGATGCGCAACGATCACGTGACGCTCCGCTCGACAGCGGTCTTCGACCTGCTGGCACCGCGCACGCCGGCGGTTCCGGTCAAAGTGGAGCTGCGCTACGACACGCGGGACCCGTACGCGGTCGTCGCCGCCTTCCGCACCGGTCGCGCGGGGTGGGTCGAATGGGTCTACGCCCGCGATCTGCTCGCCGACGGCCTGCTCGCCGACGCCGGCGACGGGGACGTCCGCATCCGCCCCTCGGTCGAGGAGCCGGAGTCGGTGCTGATCGAGCTGAACTCGCCGTCCGGGCACGCCATGTTCGAGGCGTCCGCCCAGGAGCTGGCCGACTTCCTGGACCGCACCTACGACGTGGTGCTGCCGGGCAACGAACACCTGTGGGTCGACGTGGACGACGCGCTCACCCACCTGATCCCGAACGATCTGGCCTGATCACGGGCCCGTCACCGGCGGGAGGCCCCCCGGTGACGGAGTGGTTTCCGGGGTCCGATATGGTTCTCTCACACCACGGCGACGGGGTGCGGAACACCGGCCGAAAGGCCAGGTAGAACCGTCCCGGCACCGCGGATAGTGCGGACGTAGCGCAGCTGGTAGCGCATCACCTTGCCAAGGTGAGGGTCGCGGGTTCGAATCCCGTCGTCCGCTCGGAAGGCTCTCGGGCCTGTCACGGTGGAGTGGCCGAGAGGCGAGGCAACGGCCTGCAAAGCCGTGTACACGGGTTCGAATCCCGTCTCCACCTCGCGCGATTAGCTCAGCGGGAGAGCGCTTCCCTGACACGGAAGAGGTCACTGGTTCAATCCCAGTATCGCGCACCATCTGAAACCGCAGGTCAGAAGCCCTGCTCCTCCTCGGAGGGGCGGGGCTTCAGTCGGTGAGATGGCGAGTCGCCGCCGCGGCTGTCTCACGAGGCGTCGCGCGCACGTGTGGGAACCGCTCCCCCGGCTCGGCACGATCGGCACCAAGGCTGCTGCGGGTCAGCCGGCATGATCGTCGAGCGGTTCGCCAAGCCAGGCCGGGCGACGGTTACCTTGACTTGCCAGTGAGCAAACGGATCGAGGTCTCGCAGGGTCGGGAGACCTTCCGCGCACCGGTACCGTTGCCTGACGCAGACCCGGCCGTCTGCCGAGCGCCGGGCCGTGTGCAGTCGCCGTGCCACTGCCCGATGATCTGATCACGCGCTCGTGTTCGCCTCGCCGAGTGCAACAGTGAGAAGCGGACGCGACAAAGGACTGGAAAGCGCTGACGCAGCCCGCTTCGCGCCCGGAAACAGCCGGGCCGGCGATGCGCGATCACGTCGGCAGCGTCATCGAAGCGATGGCCTACGTCGGCAAGGCCGGCGCCAGCACCTCCGCTCGCCGAGCCGGCGCGACTCGGCCCGGTCCATTTCGGTGGCACGCATGGCGGCTCGCGCCGCACACAAACCCCCCGACCGCCGCGCGGCTGGCGCCGAAGTGCGCGGCGAGCTCCGCCCTATCGGACGCGAAGCGGCCCGTGGCGATGGCCTCGCGAATGACGTCCACCGCCGCGGCGGCCGGGTGGTCGGAGGGATTACGTCTGCCTGTACCGGAAAAGCCGGCAAAGGGAAAGGTACCGAGCGACGAGGGCAACCGGTGTTCACGCGACGGCGTGCACGCGGCGGATCCTGATCGTGGCGGTGGCCAACGCCATCATCACTGCCCCGAAAACGCCGGCGGCCGCGAACGCGGCGAAACCGTAGCCGGCTTGGCCCGCGGCCAGAAGTGTTCCCCCGAGCCAGGGGCCGAAGACGGCGCCGAAGCGGCCCATCCCGGCGACCCAGCCCAGTGCGGTGTCCCGGTCGCTCGCGTCGTGGTGGGCACCGACGGTCGCGTAGACCATGGTCTGCCCGCTGAACAGCAACAGTCCGGCGAAGAACACCACGACGTAGAGCACCGCCACGGGCAGGTGCGCGCCCATCAGGTAGACGAAGACCGCGGTCAGCGTGAACCACAGTACGACGATCTTCCGCGGCCCGACCGCGTCGGACAGCCGGCCCGCCACCAGCATCCCGACGATGCCCCCGAGGTTGAGCGCGGTCGAGAACAGCAGCGAGTCGCCGGTCTCGTAGCCGAGGTCGCCCATGATCTTGGGCAGCCACTGCTGACGTGGTCGAGGCGGCGGACGCCGACACCCCGCCCGGGTTTGGCCTGCGGCTGGTTCTTCAGCTCCGGCGCGAGCTCGGCCGGTGCCTCGTACCAGGCGGTCTCGTGGTAGAGCGCGATCTCGTGACCGTCGGGATCGGCGGTCACCCACAGCGGGCCGACGCCGGGCTCGTCGCGGACCCAGTTCCCAGTCCCGCCGGCCGCTTCGACGGCCGCCGTCCGGCGCTTCAGCGCCTCGGCGGAGGAGCAGCGCAGCGCGGTCCGGCCGAGCCCGGGACGATCGCGGCGCGTGACGATCAGGCTGTGATGTTCGTAGTCGTCCCAGGTACGCAGGTAGACGTGGTCGCCGTCGCGCTCGGCGACGGTCAGGCCGAGAAAGTCGGTGAAGAACGCGACGGTGTCCTCGAGGCACGGCGTGAACAGCTGTGCGTGCCCGAGATGGGCGATGTCGCCGAGCGGCGGACGCGTGGGCGTGTCGGCGACCATGCGCTTGAGGGTGGCGAGGTTCCCGGGAACCGGGGTGCGGGACAAGAGCTTCTCCTAGGGACGAAATCCGGTGACCGGCTCGCCTGGCAATGTAGATGACATACAAGATTGTTGACAAGATTAGCGACGAAACTCGGCCGACTGTGCGCGCACGCGTGCGAACGGGCCGACGACCTGGGTGATCATCCGTGGCCACACGGCCGCTACGTGCGGCCGTCGCAGACTGATGCGCCCGGGCTCGTTGACAGACCGCGAGACCTGCCCGGGACCGGGATCGCAGAACGGACGGTCGGGTTGTGCTCAATCAGCCTCTACGGAGGAAAGCCTCCACCCACGAGAAACGTCGATGCCGGATGCGACCTACACCCAGCCGGAAAATGTTCGAATGCAGGTGCGGCCGGCGACACGGAGCCGGCCGGCGTTGGTGCTCATGGGCCGTCTTCGGCGAGATAAACCTTGGTGGCGAAGACATCGAGTGCCGCGACGCAGTCCTGCAGGGCTTCCTTGGCCACGGTCCGGCGGGCCGCGCCGAGTGAGTCCCGGAGGCGGACCTTGTCCGACCAGCCGCGGAGCTTGGCGAGGTCTTCATCGTTTTCTTCCAGCTCCGCATAGGTGAACTTCCCGGCAGCCGTCTCCTTCTCGATTTCGGCCAGGAAGCCGCGGCACCGGTCGATGATTTCCTCGTACTCCTCGTCCCGTGCGGAGTTGTAGGTCGCGACCACATCACTTGCGCCGGCGAGGACGTCGCAGCGCATCAGCTGGGCAGAACCGCCCAGCTCCTCGACGTGCTTGCGCAGCGAGCGCAGTGCCCGTTCATGCGCGCTCGACGCCGGCAGCACGGCGACCGAGTTCTGCAGGTAGACCGCTCCGGTGCTCTTCAGCTTCCGCCACACGCTCGCGCGCAACCGCGTGGGTTCGCGCGGAACCCGGTAGACCAGGAGCAGCCACCCCGGCGGGGCGGACTCGTGATCGGAGAAGTCCTTGGGCACACACGTAAGCGTGCCAGCACGCAGCTGAACACGTCCACACCGGCGACCCGTCCGCGCCGGGAAGGCGCGGCCATCCGCGTGCCCCTTCGCCGTTTTTCCTTGACCCGATGGGCGCATTGCCCGACCGGGTGAAATCTGACAACATCCTGTGCACGGTCGACGAAGCTGTAGACTCTGGGGAGTTGCCGATGACACCGATCCTCGAGTTCGTCCTGGGCATCGCGGTTCTCGTCTACAGCGCCGAAAAGCTGATCGGCTACCTGGTCGGAGTCGCCAGCCGGTGGGCCGTCTCGCTGTTCCTCATCGCGGTCGTGTTCACCGGGATCGAGTTCGACGATCTCGTGTTCGGCCTCGTGCTGAACCTCGAGGATCTCAGCAGCGTCGCGCTCGGCACGGTGATCGGGACCACGATCGCCATGACCGGGATCGTGCTCGCGCTCGCGGCCGTCATCGCCCCGTGCCGGGTGGACGTGCCCCGCGGATACCTGGTCTTGTTCGTGGCCGCGCCGGTGGTGATGTTCGTGCTGGCGCTGACCGGCGGGCTCACGCAGGGTACCGGGATCCTGTTCGTGGCCTTCGTGGGCTGGATCGGCTATCGCGAATACGTCGCGCGGCGGCCCGTGTGGCGCAACGCCGAACTCTACGAGCAGCTCGAGAATGCCGGCGTGGGCGGGGGCGGCACGGCGACCCTCGCCGCCGGAGACCCGCACGCGCGCGGTGCCGGTGGGAGCGGCGGTTTCCACCTGCCCCCGGACCTGCGGGTCGACCAGGGTTTTCTCGCGGCACGAAGGCATTCCGCCGGCCGGAACGTGGCATTCGGGCTCCTCGCGCTGGCCGGCGACGCTGGCACTGTCCCTCGAGGACGTCTTCCTCACCGTGGAGCCCGCCCGCAGGGGCGCGCCGGAGATCGGAGTCGCCAACGTCATCGGCAGCGTGGTGTTCTCGGTCACCGGCAAGATCGGGATCATCCTGCTGTTCGGCGGAGTGATCACTGTCGATTACGAGGTCGTGAGCTGGCACCTGCCGGTGCTGCTACTGATGACGGTGCCCGCCGCGGTCTTCCTGGGCACCGGGCGGCTGCGCCGTTGGCACGGCATCGTCCTGCTCGCCTGCTACGTCGCCTACTTCGTCATCAGCCTGGTGGCCTTCGGCGAGGTTCCCGTCGACGACGACTGATCTGCTCCGCCGGGCTGTCCACATCGGACCGTGGTGGTCTGGTCAGGCACGCTGCCACGACGACCAGTACCGGCAGTGCGCAGAGCGCGACCAGTGCGTCCCGATAGGAATCCGACCACGCGCGTCCCAGCGCGAGGACGACGGGGCCGAGCGCGGAGGTGCCGATGATGACCGAATGCACCACACCGCGCAGGGTCCCCAGATGTCCCTGGCCGAAGCAGTCGCTGAAGACCACCGCCCGCAGCGTGCGCACTCCGGCGGTGGAGGCGCCGAGCGCCAAGCCGTAGGCGACGGCCGGCCAGCCGGGCCGCACCCAGCCGGCGGTGAGCGTGGTGAGCGCGAGGACCGCCATGACGGCGATGATCAGTGTCCGATCGCCGATGTGATCGGCCAGCCAGCCGACGAGGAAGCTGGCGAGCAGTCCGGCGAACAGCTGCGGTACGAAGTTCGCCGCCGCCTCGGCGAGGCCGAGACCGCGTTCCCCCAGCAGGGAGACTTGGTGGAACGTCAGCGCCGTGGTGATCAGGCTGCATACGCCCGCACCGCTGACGACGACCCAGAACACCGCCGTGCGGCTGGCGTCCCGTAGCGTCCAGCCGGCCGGGGGTTCCCGTGCCGATGCCGCGGATCCGGCATCGGCTTCGGTCGTGCGCGCTCCCCCGTCGGCAAGCACGCGGCGCGGGAGCACGAACAATGCCGCGGGCACGGCCAGCACGAGAACTGCCCAGCCCTCCAGCTGCCAGACGGCGCGCCAGCCGAGTCCGCCGATCAGCCGCTCGAGTGCCAACGGCGCGAGCGAGATCGCGGAGGTGCCGATCGCCGAGACGACACCCATCGCCAGTCCCCGGTGCCGCTGTACATACACCGCCACGACGGTGGTCGCCACGAGGCTCAGCGCGCCCTGTCCGCCGATGCGAATGCCGACGAAGGCAGTGCTCAGCCCCACGAACCCGGTGACCGTGCCGGCCGCCACCAGAACCGCACCGAAGCAGAGCGCGACGGCGACCATGCCGCGGCGTGGTCCGTGGCGATCGAGCAGCCTGCCGAGCAGCGGCATCACCAGCACACCGGCCAGCGAGCCGATCGAATAGGCCATGGCCACCGACGATCGCGACACGTGCAGCGAGGTGCTCAGCGGGTCGACGAACACCGAGATGGCCGGCGTCTGCCCGGGAGCGGTCATGGCCATCGCCACCGAGGCCGAAACGAGCACCCGTCCCCGGTGGCCGGTGGCACCTCGGAGCCGTCCTTCCGCCCGTGCCGGACTGGACCGGGTGGCGCCGATCGACACGAGATCTCCCGCGCGTATTTGTGGTCGGTCAGGGCTTGAAGAACGAGGAATCGTGGGTTTCGCCGAGCGTCGCGCGTCCGATGGTGGCGAGAACGTGATCGTCGTTGTCGTGACGGGCGTAGAAGGTGAGGTCGCGCAGGATCCGTTCCACCGGGCTGGGCCGGACGAGACTGCGTGCCCCGCAGGCGCGAACGCAGTGCTCTACCGTCTCCAGGGCGAGATGTTCGACCAGGTGGCGGGCGCAGTTTCCGGCGCGCTGCGCTTCCGCACGCCGCCCGCGGTCCCAGAACTGCGCGACGTGGGCGAGCCAGAGGTGCGAGGTCTGGAGGTTGACCGCCATGGAGCCGGCGCGGTGGTGGACGTAGGGATCGGCGGTCTTGTTCTGGCGGGTCAGGTATTCGAGCGCGTAGTCGAAGGCGCCTTCGGCGGCACCGAGGAAACTCGCCGCATAGTGCGGGGTGAACGCACTTTGCCAACCCTCGTGCAGGTAGGCGCCGGGTTCCCCGACGAGGTTTTCCTGAGGCAGGAAGGTCTGGTCGAACTCGACCACGTGACTTGCGGTGGCCCGCATGCCGATCGGGTCCCACCACGACTCGTCGACGGTGACGGTGGGGTCGGACAGGTCGCACGCGAGCAGGAGCAGCCCTTCCGCCGGAGCGTCCGCGTGCCGGGCGCCTCCCGGTCCCGCGGTGTTGACGAGCAGCAGGGCCCAGTCCGCGCCGGTCGCACTCGTCGCGAACGCCTTGGTTCCCTCCAGCACCCATCCGCCGTCGACGGCGGTGATGCCGGTGCCGAACCTGGTGCCTTCACCGGGCTTCCGCGCTTGCGGTTCGCCGCTCCACGCCACCCATTTCTGGCCGCCGCGCACGATTCCGTCGAACCAGCGCTCCTGCTGCTGCTCGGAAGCCAGCGCATGGAGGAGCACCAGCGAATTGGTGTGCCCCTCCCAGCATCGGCCGAGTGAGAGGTCGGCCTTGGCCAGTTCCTTGGTCATCAGCCACAGGGTGAGCGTGTCACCGTTCAGCGGGCCGAGCCCCAGTCCGCCGTGCTCGCGGGGCACGGTGGCCGCGTTCAGCCCTGCCGCGGCCAGGTCGTCGAAGTCCTCGCCGGGAAACGTCGCCGCCCGGTCGTGTTCGTCCGCACGCTTGGCGCACGCCTCGGCGACCTCCCCGACGCGTCCGATCAGGTCACGGCCTTGCGGGCGGAGTTCGTGCAGCCACGGCGTTTCGGAGATCTTGTCGAGGGTCACGGGGGATCCTTCCGGTCGGTTTCGGCGGCTTCAGCAGCGCCGGGAACGGTCGCGCCGGGCGATACGCGCGGCGTGCAGCAGCGCCCGGGTCTGCTCGGTCGGGATGTGGTGGCCGGTCATCAGGTGGAACTGGCAGCCGGCGTCGGCAAGCAGCACGTCCCATCCGTCCACGACGGCGAGCCCGCGATCACGAGCGGCGGTGACGACCGCGGTCTCTCCGGACGTGTAAACCATGTCGACGACGACCGCGTCGTCCGGGAGCCCGCACAACCGGAACGGCACCCGGTCGGTCACCGGCGTCGCGTGCACGAGCACCGAATACCCGTCCGCGCGGAACGAGTCCAGTGGGGTGAAGCCGAAACCGAGCTGCTCGGCGACGGCTCGGCCGCGGCGCGGATCACGGTTGACGAGCACCGGGTCGGCACCGCAGTCGGCGAGCGCGAGTGCTGCGGCGCGTCCGGCACCGCCGCAGCCGATCACCGCGGCCTTGCGACCGGAGACGGGTACCTCGAAACCGTCCAGTGCCCTGCTGACCGCGGGACTGTTGGACGTGTCGGCGCACCAGGACTTTTCCCGCCGGACGAGCGAATTCGCCGATCCCGACCGGCGTGCCGCGGGACTGGTCGTCCGTGCCGAGCCGAGCGCCGCCTCCTTGTGCGGTGACACGACAGTGGCCGCGCGCAGGGGAAAGCCGAGTTCGGCGAGCCCGGACTCGGCGACTTCACTCCAGAAGGAACCGAAGTCCGTCACCTGGAACGGCAGGTAGAGCGCCGGGATGTCGAGCGTGCGGTAGCCGGTGTTGTGCACGCGCGGCGACACCGATTTCAGGACCGAACCACCGATGATGCCGTACACCGTGTCCAGGGGCCGAAGCCGCGGGAACCCGTAGTCCCCCACCAGTTGCCCGACAGTCGGCAGGTCGGTGCTGGTGCCGTCCACCCCGCCGAAGACGACGGGCGCGCCGAGCCGGGGGGCCAGCAGACGGCTCCAGAACCCGGCGGCTCCGGTGCCGAACGCGGTGACATCCGGCCGCCCGAGGTCGTGGAGAAACCGCAGTGGTGCCAACGCCTGTTCGGCTCGCGACACTTCGGTCGTGAAGAGGTACAGGCCGGCGCCGGCGGCCGCCATGCGGTCGAAGCGCTCGTGCAACACGCCGTGTCCGGCGGCGGTTCCGTGCCAGGAGATCCGGCGCTGCGCGACCGGAATGCGCTCCAGCAGCTCTGGGACCAGATCGTGGTCGGCTTCCAGATCGACCACGTCGTAGTGCTCGGCCGCGGCGAGCAGCCGGGTGCGCCGCGCCTCGGCCGAGCCGTCGAACTCGCCACCGTGGGCACGGCTGCGCAGGCAGTACCCGAGACGACCGTCGAAACGCGCCCGCAACCAGGCCGGGTCCACCTCACCGACGAGATCGGCCCGGACCTCGACCAGCTCCGCCCGGTGCCGGAGCTGGTCCAGCTCGGCTCTCCCGCGCGGCAGCGGATCGGTCATCACAGCGTTGATCGCAGCGCTGTCCCACTTCACCTCTGAACCATCGACGCGGATCACCGTCGCCTCCCAGTTGTGCGAATAGTGGAATCGGTCAGGTTACGGCGAATTCCTGTTTTACATTTTCGCTCGCAGTCTGCGCTGCACGGCAGCGCTTGCCGCGTCAAGGACGATGAACCCGACCAGGGTGACGCCTAGTACTCCAGCCGTAGATCGTGATGTTCATGGTTCTCGGGTGGCTTGTCGCTGGTAGTGGGCCTGCCGTGCTCGGTATTGGTGTTGTCTGCGCCAGATCGAGCAGCGTAGTCGGTGCGCGATGTCGGTGATCGGTGTGATGGCGAGTGTGGCGAATAGGTGCTGGACTTCGTTGCAGGTCAAGGAAATCCAGTCGGTCGAGGTCGCTTGCCGGGTGCGCTCGGTGGCGGCAACGATGGTGAGGAAGGCGTGGGCGAGCATCGCCAGGATGGTCCAGCGGTGCCAGGAGGTCCAGCGGCGGACTTGGTGCTGGTCAAGTCCGGTGAGTCCTTTGCTGGTTTGGAAGGATTCCTCGACGCGCCATCGGGTTCCGGCCACCCGCACCAGAACGGGCAGCGCGGTGGCAGTGGCTGCGAAGCAGCGGTAGAACGCGAGTTCTTTCGTGCGGCGGTTGCGCCGGATCAGCAGCCACCGGTGTCCCGCCGGTGTGGTGTCAGGGTCGATGTCGATCAGGGCCCAGTCGTAGTAGCGGTGTCCTTTCGCGCCCGCACCGGCGGAGAAGCGTTGCCACACGTGTTTCGGCAGCCGTCCCGCGAGGTCGTCGGGGCGGAAGGTGCCGACTCCGGTCGCGACGCGGCGGTCGCGTCCGATGGCCAGCACGTAGCCGGCACCACGGTGTTCCAGTTCCGTGCGCAGGTGCGGGTCGGCGCCATACACTTCGTCGCCGGTCACCCAGGACGCCGTGATTCCGGCGTCGAGGGTGCGGGCGATCATCTCGGTGGCCAGCGCCGGTTTGGTCGCGAACGCGATGTTCTCGTCGATTCCGGCCGCGTGGCAGCGTTCGGGGTCGCTGGTCCAGGACTTCGGCAGATACAGGGCCCGGTCCACGAAGGCGTGTCCCGCGGTGGTGGCGTAGGTCAGATAGACCGCGACCTGGGAGTTCTCGATCCGCCCAGCAGTGCCCGTGTACTGGCGCTGCGTCCCGACCGTGTGGCTGCCTTTCTTCACATCCCCGGTCTCGTCCACGATCAGGACCGCGTCAGTCTCACCGAGGTGCTCGACCACGTAGTCACGCAGGTCGTCGCGTACCGCGTCGGCGTCCCACACCGCCCGCGCCAGCACATGCTGCAACCTGTCCGGGCTCGGGTCCCCGACATACTCGGCGATGGTCCAGCAATTCTTCCGCGGCAACTCAGACATCAACCCCAGCAACAACTTCTCCGCCCCACGACGCGGTTCGACCCGCCCGAACCGGCCCGCGATCCGCCCCATGAGCTCATCGAACATCGCCCGCCACCGGACAGGGTCTATGCTCACACCTGCGGCCGTCAGGCGATCTTGGGAAGTCCACACAACCAACCATGATCAACTGTCGGCCGCACCCATCTCCAGGCACCCCCCCCACCAGCCCCGATCACGAAGTCCGGCTGGAGTACTAGTATCGGAATGGCCCAGACCAGAATTCCATTGATGAGCACCACTGCAAGCGATTCCGTTCTCGAAAGAGAACGCCAGACCGGCGGTGGCGCGGGTGGCCACAACGCAGCGCGGGGACGCCTGACCCACCACATCCGATAAGCGACGGCGATCAGCACCAGTGCGCCGACGGCGAGCAGGGACACGACGATCTGATTGGCGATGCCGAACAACGTGCCGCCATGCGCTTGGACACCGAGAAAATCGAGTTTGGCCGGCAGCGGGTAGTCGTCGAACGCGACGCGTTCGGTCACTTCGGCGGTGTAGGGATCGACCGCGATGCTGTCGTGCCGGACCGGCCAGCCGGTGCCGGTCTCGGCTACCTTCCACACCTCACCCTGTCCTCCGGGCGGGGTCATGGTCAGCTCCCCACGCAGTCCGGTGGCGCCGGCGGTCGCCAGTACCTGCTCGACGGTGATCTGCTCCGCCCCTTGCGGTACGGCGACTTTCCCGGCTTCGAGATGCGGTTCGGCGGAGCTGAGGGTCTCGAGCAGCTGGTCCACCCGATCACCCACGTAATCGGACTGGGAGAAGCCGGTGATCGCGAGCGCCACGAGGCCGACGCCGAGGAACACACCCAGCCGACCATGCAGACTCCGCAACCGAGCCTGCCGGGACGACGACCGCCGCGACCCGGCAGGGCCACCGCGCTCCCCTCGGGAGCGTCGCTGGACGACCCACAAGACGAAGCCGAACAGGACGATCACCGGGAGCCAGCTGGTCGCGAATTCGGAGTAGAGCCTGCCCGGCGAGCCGAGACCCAGGTTGCCGTGCAGGTTTCGCAGCCACACCTGTGCCGGCGGGCGATCCTTGACCGTGACGAGCTCCCCTTGCACGTGGTTGGTGTAGGGGTTGACGTAGACGGTGAGGTCTTCGCCGGAGAATGTGTCGAGGTCCGGCAGTCCGGGCACCGACAGCACGATCCTGGTGGTGCGATCCCGATCGGCTGGTGGGATGACCTCCTTGACCGTCCCGTCCGGATGGGCTGCCATCGCCGCGGCGACCTGGCCCGAAGCAGGCCGCGGCGCTCCGGTGACGCTGTCGGCGAACAGCTGCGGCCCGTACAGTGCGTCGACGATCTGCGGAGTGCACGCGTTGGCCAATCCGGTAAGACACATGACCACCAGGAACGGCGCAACTGCCAAACCCGCCAGGAAGTGCACCCGCCGCGCGAGAAGTCCCAGTCCCGAACGCGACTTCGCCGCGCTCGGGAGGTCGGCGGAGGCACGCTTCGAGGCAAGCGGCGATTCCTCCGGCGGATCCGGTGACCGGCCGGTGGTGGGCGTGGCCATGCAACTCCTGAGAGAAGTGACTTGACGGCGGAAAAAATCGGCGGCGACGCGGCCTTCTGGCATTTCTCTCTGAATACGGGGTCGACTTTTCACGTCCCCATCGCCTGCCGCGAATAATGCTGGTTCACCGCATCCGCGGCATCAAGCTCCGGGTGACCAAAGGTTCTCCGGCCGTGACGGCCGGATGGCATCGGTCAACGGGCGGGCTTCGCGGACGGGCACCGGGACACCGGAAGTCCACTGGCACAATGAATACAGCCCAATAGTAACCGTGGTTAGCTATTCAGCGAGCCGTTGCGTTCTTTTCGCTGCTCGACAGGTTTTGCGATCGGCGCCGGGGCGGAGACCACAGTGGACTCAGCCGGCCGCGTTCTCCGTGGTCTGAATCAGCTCGACGGTCGGCGCGCCGGGATGGGCGAGGTGTGAGCGCCCGCCGATATGGCCGACGCAGCGGCTGGCCGCGCGGACTCCTTCGGCGAGTGCGTCCGCCAGGTTCCGTCCGGAGGCGAGGGCGCCGAGCATCGTGCCGGCGAGTGCGTCGCCGGCGCCGGTGGTGTCGACGACGTCGACCGGGGCCGCGGCTTTCGCATGAAGCACGACGTCGTCGTTCGTGCGGACCGTCGCGCCGGCGGCGCCTGCGGAGATCACCAGCACGGATACGCCGCGCGCGAGTAGCTCACGCGCCGCAGCGTGTTCCCCGCCCAGAAGCGTGGCTGCCGCGTGGTTCATGAACACGATGTCGACCGCGCCGATCAGCCGTTCGTAGTCGGTGTCGCCCGGGCGCACGGCGTCGGGCTCGAGGTCGATCGCGACGCGGTGGCCTTCCGCACGAGCCGCGACCGCGATCTCGCCGGCCCACTGCGCGTCGTCCGCGAGCAGCGCGACGAGCTCGCTCGAACCGGTCGGGACGGCGGCGTCGGCGACCGCGGGGAACTTGAGTCCCGTGTCGGCACCGACCAGCGCCTTCTCGCCGGTGCCATCGAGCTGCACGAAGCACAGCCAGGTCCGCCCCGCACGTTCGACGAGCGACTGCGAAACGTCGACCCCGAGCGCGGCGAGCTCGGCGAGCGCGTTACGGCCGTCCTCGTCGGCGCCGACTCGCGTCACCAGACGGACGGCTGCCCCCGCCGACGCCGCGGAGGCAGCGAGGTTGGCACTCATGCCACCCCCGTGCACACCCACCAGCCGTCCGATCGCCTTCCCGTCGGCGGTGGCCAGGTGTGGCACGCGGACGAAATAATCGACGCTCGCGTCCCCCACGACGTGAAGCGTGCTGGGCCAGGACGGGGCCGTCACGGGGTCGCCTGCAGATTGATCTCGAGCTGGTAGCCGTCGTCCGCGCTGCTGCGGAGCACGTAATGCGTGTGCTCGACCGCGACGCCCGATCCGTCGAACGCGGTGCGTTCCCGCACAAGCGCCGCAGTGCCCGGCGCCAGAGCCAGGAGTTCCGCTTCGCGGGCGTCGAGATTCGTGGCGAACACACGCTCTTGCGCATGATGCGGCGCGGCGTCGCGAGCAAGCAGGAACGCGTAGAGGGAGTCACCGCCGAAGTCCTGCAGGCCCTGGACAAGGTCCGTGCGCAGATGGTGTTCGAGCAGCACGAGCGGCGTGCCCTCCGCGCTGTAACGCCGCCGAAGGCGCCGGACGTGCTCGCGCGGGCCCAGCCCGAGCCGGGCCCCGATCGTCTCGCCGGCCTCGACGATCTCGTTCTCGAGGACCTCGGCGAGGATCGAGAACCCGCGCTGGCGCAGTTCCTGCCCCAGCCCCAGCATCGGGCTCACGGCACGGACCTCGTTCGCGGCGATGACCGTGCCGCGGCCCTGCAGACGCTCGACGAGCCCGAGCCGCTCGAGTTCCAGCAGGGATCGACGCACCGAGGTCTGCGAGGCACCGTACGTGCGCTGCAGCTGTGCCTCGGACGGCAGCCACGACCCTCGGGGGAGGTCACCGGCGAGAATCTTCCGTTGCAAGTCAAGCTGGATCATCCGGTACAGGGGGGTCTTCGACCGCCGGTTCGCCGCGTCACGCATACCACTCAGTGTACTGAGTGCGGGCGCGTTCCCGGATCGGCGGCATTCGCTGTGCATCCGGCCGGCCCCGCTCAGTAGGCCGGCCGCGGCCGCCAGAGCAGCGCGATCGCGGAACTGAGGACCAGGAACCCGACCAGGATGAAGGCGGTGACGTCGATGCCCATCTCCTCGAACAGCGGCAGCACGAAGTACCAGGCCGCCAGGACGAACCGGGTCGCGGCGACCACGATCCCCTGCGCCGTCGCCCGGACCTCGGTCGGGAACTGCTCCTGGAACAGGGTCTTGACCAACGGGTCGTGCGACATCCCCACCCCCACGCCGAACAGGATCACGTTCGCGAGCGCGATCCCGGTCGTGATCCCGGTGACTCCCAGCAGGAAGAAGGCGACGATCTGCGCGAGCGCGCCGAACCCGAAAATGATCCACCGCGGGTTGACCGTGCCGATGCCGGGCCGGACCGTGACCTTGCGATCCACCAGGGGCATGAACACCAGCGCACAGCTGATGGCCTGGCAGAGGAATCCCAGTGCCTGGATCAGCACGCTGGCGCCCTGAGACTGCGCACCGAAGGTCTGCAGAATGGTCGGCAGGAAGATCCCGTTCGTTCCGGCGGTCAGCTGCCAGAGGACGTAGACCATCAGCAGCCCGAACAGGGTGCGCCCGGTGCGGCCGGTGAACGAGGCGCGCAGCAGCGAACCGGACAGCAGGTTCGCCGGACGCCGCCCGTCCGGCCGGGCTTGCCGGGCCCGATGGTCCTGCCACACCGCGGATTCCGTCATGCCCCGCCGGAGCAGCCAGGTCACCAGCGCGACCACCAGCAGATGCGCGAAGACGATCCGGATACCGAGCATCCCGAGCGGCGCCAGCAGGCCGGCCAGCGACAGCGTGACCACCGGCCCGATCGCCCAGAAGACGTTGGTCAGCCCCATGAATCTGCCGCGCCGGGACTTCGGCACCGATTCGCCGATGAGTGCCCAGGACGCGGGCAGGTCGATGCCGATCGCCAGCCCGGTGATGATCGACCCGATGATCAGGGTCGTGGTGTCCACCGCGCACACGAGCCACAGCACGCCGAAGGCGAACAGCAGCAAATCGTATTTGTAGACGAACTTCCGGCCGACCTTGTCCGCGATCCAGCCGCCGAACAGCGCTCCGATGCCGGCCGAAAGGGCGTTCGGCCCCAAGGTGGCCAGCAGCCCCTGGGAAAAGCTGCCGAGGCCGAAGGCGGTGGCCCAGAGCGGCATCGCGGCACCGGTGGCCAAGATGACCCCGGCGTCGAAGTAGTCCGCCATCGAGCCGAGGACGGAAACCTTCCACTGCGCCCGGCGCTCCTCCCGGCCCGTGCGCACCTCGGCCTGCGTTCCGCTTGGCTCCGGCATGTCCACCACCTCTATTCCTCGTCGAATACGGCACCGGCGAAACCCGGGTGCGGGGCAGGACGCTCAGCGCGTGCCGAAAAGGTTCTCGAAAGCGAACCACCGGGTATAGCCGGCCGATACACGGTTTTCCCAGAAGGCGAAGACATCCTCCACGGACGCGAACGACCACACCTCGACCGTGGAGAAATCGCTCTGGCCGCGCACGGAGTAGCGCCCGATCAGTTCGGCACCGGCACCGGCACCGCGCCGGTCGGCCGCGTGCCACGTTTCCGCGAATTCGGCCCGCTGCCGCTCGTCGAGTCCGTACCAGGCGTGCCGGGCGCGGGACTTGTGGATCCAGATGACGTCGTTCATCACTCATCTCCAAGAATGCTCGACAGCGGCGCGCGGCGTCCGAGGTAGTGCCGGGAAGTGGTGAATTTGAAGTCCGCCACCCGCTCGTGCTCGGCCATGGCGCTCGTCAGGGTCCGCACGCCGGGAAGCTCCCAGACGGCGAGATGGTGCCACTGGCTGCCGGCATCCATCCGGTACCGGCCGGCAATGCCGATTCCCGCATCGACGTCGGCTTGAAAAGCGACGTCACATTCGGCGTCGTACTCGACGACCTCTCGCGGGGTCGCGGCCTGCCAGTGGTCGTTCCATTCCCAGAACGCGAACATCGCCCAGTCGCCACCGGCCGGATCGCGTCCGGCACCCGGCACCGGCCGGAATTCCCGGGGCCCGATCAGCCAGCTCGACTCGTGCAGGAGCTCCCATCCGGCGTCGCGCAACCGGTCCACCGCCGACGCCGCCGAAAACGGATCGGGTGCTTCCCAGGCGGTGACGAAGTCGACGTGATGCGCGAAGCCGGTCTGGTACATCTCGGCATCGCGGGAGACACCGTCGAACATCGACGCGACCGACAGGTGCCAGCCCTCGCGCCGGAACTGTTCGACGGTCTCGCCGACGTTCCGCCGCGCCGCGCGCTCCCGGCCCGGGGACAGGGCGGTCGTGGAAGTTCGCCGGGTCAAGGAAAACAGGATGGCGCTACTGCCTTCCGCCTTGCGGAAAACGTCGGTTTCCGCCGAGAGGGCGTCCATCACGCGGCCTGCCGCAGGGTCCGGACGGCCGCCATGAGCGTGGCGACCCGGTGGACGTCCACGGGTTCCCACCACCGGCCGTCCTGTTTCAGGGATTGCCCGACGATCGCCCCGTCGGCGGCCGCGACCAGCGCTTCGGCATTGCCGACCGCGAATCCGGAGCCCACGAACACCGGCAGGCTGGTCCCGGCACGCACCTGCTCGACCTCACTCGGGTCGGTCGGTGATCCGGTGCGGGTACCGGTCGCGATCAAGACGTCCGCCATATGCCATTCGGCGTCACCGGCCTGTTCCGTGGTACTGCGGTCCATGGTGATGGCATGTGCGCCGAACTTGACGTGCACGTCGGCGAACACGCCGACGTCGTGTGCGTCGATGGCCTTCCGGTAGCGCAGTGCGCGGGCGGCGTCGTTGCTCAAGATGCCCTCGTTGGCGACGTACCCGTTCGCCCACTGGTTGGCCCGGATCCACCGCGCACCCGTCGCCTTCGCGACGGCGAAGGCCGGGATGGCGCCGTTGGCGACACAGGTGATCCCCAGCGGCTGCTCAACGGCTTCGCGGACCGCGAGGCAAGCCGCGGTCATCCCGCTGACGGTCTCCGGCCCGATGTCGTCGGGGCGGAGGAACGGGTGATCGCTGGCGTTCTCGATCATGATCCCGTCGATCCCGCCGTCGGCCAGTGCGCGTGCATCCCGCACCGCGGCCGCGCAGATCTCCCGCATCGGCATCCCGGCATAGGCCGGAGCACCCGGCAGCGGCGGCAGATGCACGACGCCGATCACCGGGAACGGCACGGAGAACTCGGCAAGGGCACTGGCACGCGGCGGCATGAGCAGGGGTTTCTCGGCGGCCATCGGGCGTCTTCACCAGCTTTCGGAAGTCGGCGGTTAAGGTAGAGCACTTAGTGTACTAAGTGCTATCACATCCTCGGCACGACCGCGAGAGCGCGCGAGCTTCAGCTCACTAATGCAGCAGGACGTTGCACTAAGCCCCTGAGGTTCCTTAGGCTGCATGGTCCGACGGCTCGAAGACGGGACGTGAGTGGCCGGGCTGACGACGGAGGGCGCGGGCTTCGCCGAGCGGGTCGCCGTCCGGCGCCGGGACGTGTTCCAGCTGCGCGACGAGGTCACCGATTTGCAGGCGATGACGATGGTCATCCAGGGGAACACCGCGTGGCAGGCCCTGCACACGATCGGCTGGCTGCAGGCGGGCGAAACTGGCGCGGATCACCGGCGCCGGCCAGATCCTCGCCATCGACGACCTCGACGGATACTGGGAGTACCTGATCCATCCCGCGCACCTGCACAGTGACCGCATCGGGCTGCCCCATACCTGCACCAGCGGCGCTTCGACGAGATGCCCTGGGTCGCCGAACTGGTCAGCGGCCTGGACGACTACGCGGGAAGCTCGGCTCCGGGAAAGCACGGCGCCCCGCAGTAGCCGCCGGCGGTTCAGTCCGCGGCCACCAGGTGTGCGACCACTTCGCCGAGGCGGACGAGTTCGGCCAGGTGGCCGGCGCCGGGCCAGACGGTGAAGGTGCTTCGCGGTACCCGGCTCGCCTGCTCCTCGACCATGCGCACCGGCACGTTCCGGTCTTCGTCGCCGGCGTAGAAATCGACCGGGATCCGTATTCCGCCCAGGTCAAAACCCCACGGCTGGGTCGCGAGCCACAGGTCGTGGGCGAGCCCTTCCGGCCCGTGGGCGACCACAGCGCGCAGATCGACCAGTTCCGCGAGCATTCCCGGGTGCTCGCGCACGATCGCCTGATCTCCGGGCGGCATGGTGGCGATCATGGCCGCCATCGAGGCGCCGCCCGAGGTCAGGGCTCGCGCGATCGCCACCGCGGCCTCGGCTCCGGACGCGGCCGCGAGGAAGATCGAGCGGTTGGTGTCGGTGAGCCGGTCACGGGCTTCCGGGGTGTCCAGGGGGCCGATGCCGCTGGTGACCGCGGCCCGCACCAGCCGGGGATCGCCGCCGGAGGCACAGGCCAGCGCGTACGGTCCGCCTCCGGAGGCGCCGAGCACCCAGTAGCGGCTCAGCCGCAGATGATCCGCGAGGGCGCCGACGTCGTCCGGCCAGCCGGTGATGCGCCGCCCGGGCTGGAAATCCGACGCGCCGCATCCGGGCCGGTCCGCCATGATCAGCCGGACCCCGGCTTCGGTGGCCATGCGCGGGATTTCGCTCCACAGGATGCGGCATCCCGGGGTGCCGTGCAGGTAGAGCACGGCGGGGCCGCGCACGTCGCCGTGCTCGTCCCAGGCCAGGACACGGCCGTCGGCGAGCGTGAGCCGTCCGGACGGCTCGGGGATGTCGCGGGTCTCTGGGGGCACTGGGGGCTCTGAGGGCTCTGGGGGCGCTGCGGGCACTGGGTGGTCTCCCGGGTTCGGATCGGTGGGCAGGCTCAGCCGTTGCCGGTGCCGCCGTCGACCGGAAGGACGACCCCGGTGACCAGCGACGCTTCCTCGGAGAGAAGCCACGCGACGACGTTGGCGATTTCCTCGGGGCGTCCGATCCGGCCCTGTGGCTGGGTTTCCGCGACGGCACCGAGCACCTCGGCGGGCAGCTGCCGGGTCATCGGCGTGTCGACGAAGCCCGGGGCGACCGCGTTGATGCGCAGATTGTGCCGGACGTAGTCGATGGCGGCGGTCTTGGTCAGACCGGTCACGCCGGCCTTCGAGGTGACATACGCGGCGAGCGAGCCGAGGGCTTTGACTCCGCCGGCGACGGCGGTGATGTTCACGACGGCGCTCGCCGGACGCTCGAGGAGTGCGGGAATTTCGGCGCGCATACTGAGAAACGTGCCGCGCTGGTTGACCCGCGAGACGCGGTCCCAGAGCTCGATCGGTGTCTCGTGGGTGGGCATCGGGTCGAGGGCGATCGCAGCGCAGTTGGCCGCGAGGTCGAGCTTGCCGAACTCGCGCAGCGCGGCGGCCACCATCTCCTCGGCGGACGCGGGGTCGGTGACGTCGGTCCGGACGAAAACAGCGTGTCCGCCGGAATCGTGGATCTCCTCGGCCACTCGTGCGCCCCCTCCCTCGTCGAGGTCGGCCACGACCACGGCGGCGCCCTCGCGCGCCAGCCGGCGGGCGACCGCGGCGCCGATGCCGGACGCGGCACCGGTCACGACCGCGCTTTTCCCTTCCAGCAGCATTTTCGCGGTGTCCTCTCGTCCGGCGTTCACGGGATGATGACGGCCTTGCCCCGAACGCGGGTTTCCTGCGCGGTCGCAACCTCATCGAGTCCGTAAGACGCGGTGACGGCGACGGTCAGCTGGTTGCCGGCGACCAGCTTCGCCAGGGCAGCCAACCGCGGCCGCACCGGCCCGTCGGCAATGGCGGCGGTCGCGACGAGCTGGGCACGGATGCCCGCGGGAGGCGGCAGGGGTGGGTCGAAAAGGGACAGTGCGAGCCCGTCTCGCCGGATCTTTGGATAGAACGCGGCCAGGCCGGCCGCGCTCACGCCGTCGATGACGAGGTCGAGATCCGCGAGCAGGCCGGGCAGATCCGGGGAACGGTAGTCGAGCACCTCGTCGGCGCCGAGGTCGCGGATGAAATCGTGGTTGGCCGCCGACGCGGTGCCGATGACGTACGCACCGCGCTGCTTGGCGAGCTGCACCGCGATGTGGCCGACGCCGCCGGCGGCGCCTTGGACCAGCACTCGCTGACCCGGCCGCACCTGCCCATCGTCGACGACCGCGACCCAGGCGGTGATGCCGGCGACCGGCAAGGCCGCGGCCTGCTCGAAGCTGACGCCGTCGGGTTTCACCGCGAGAAGAGCGGCGTCGACGACCGCGTACTCGGCGTACGCCCCGCTGGTCGGCCAGAGCGCGCCGAAGACCGGCGCCCCCACTGGCAGGTCCGCTCCCTCGCCCACTGCCTCGACAACGCCGGAGAAATCACTGCCCGCCGTGTAGGGCAACGGAAACTGTGCGCTGAGGTAGCCCTCCCGCACCCGGCGGTCCACTGCGTTGGCCGATGCCGCCTCCACGCGCACCCGCACCTGTCCAGGCCCGGGCACCGGACGTGCGACGTCCCGTACCACCAGCCGTTCCGGGCCGCCCCAGACATCGAGCTGGACGGCTCGCATCGTCGTTCCGGTGCTCGCGGTAGCAGACATGGCGGGGTCCTTGTCGTTCTCGGCAGGCGGGCGCCCGCAGGTTACAGACCATCGGTCTCTTACGGTCGAGAATAAGAGACCGATGGTCTGCTGTCAAAGGACCGGCGGTCGGTAAAATGTGCGCGTGGTGACCTTCCAGCGAGCCCGAAGCGACGAACAGCGCGAGATCCGGCGCCAGGCGATCCTGGACACGACCGCGGCGATGATCGCCGAGATGCCGGTCAAGCAGGTCAGCCTCAACGAACTGAGCCGGCGCGTCGGCCTGGCCAAGTCGAACGTGCTGCGCTACTTCGAATCCCGCGAGGAGATCCTGCTCGAGCTGCTGGACCGGGCGTGGCGGCGCTGGACGGCCGACCTCCGCGGCCAGCCGGCGGACCGGCCCGCACCCGGCACCCCGGCACGGCGACGCGCCGACGACCTCGCCGCGCTGCTCACCCAGTCGCTCGTCGAACGCCCCCTGCTGTGCGAACTGCTCAGCGCCCAGGTCGGCGTCCTCGAGTACAACGTCTCCCCCGCGGTGGTCGCCCACTACAAGAAGTCCTCGCTGGGCAACCTCCGCGAACTGGCCACCCTGGTGCGCGAACGCCTGCCCGAACTCGGCGAGGACGCCGAGGGCTTCTGCGGACAGACGATCATCGTGATCGGCGCGATCTGGACCCACGCCCACCCGTCGGAATCCATGCGCGCCGCCTACCAGGCCGACGACACCCTCACCGCGCACTGCGTCACCTTCGGCCGCGACCTGCAGGACCTGCTCACCACCCTCCTGACCGGCGCACTGGCGCGGAAGTGACCGTGCGAGGTGGCGGCTGCGGAGCGCGCCTGCCGGTCAGTCCGCCTTGGCCGCGCCCGCACCGGCGAGGACGAGGTCGGCCGTCCGTGCCAGGAATTCGTCGTCGAGTTCGCGGCCGAGCAGGAGCCAGCGGAAGTACAGCGGTCCGGACGTCGCCTCGATCAGGAAGCCGGGATCGGCGCCGGCCGGCAGCTCCCCGCGCTCGATGCCGCGGACGAAGATCATCCGGGAAAGCTCGAGCCGCACCGACCAGATCTGGTCGAGCACCTCGCGGACGTCGCTGCGTTCCTCGGTGCGCGGCCCCAGCTCCTGGACGAGCCGGGTGAGCCACGGGGTCTGGAACGTGTCGCGGATCTCGCGGAGATGGATCAGCAGGTCCCCGCGCAGGCTGCCGGTGTCCGGCGGCGGCGCGAACTCGTCGCGACGGTCGATGAACGCCGTCGCCACCAGGCCGGCTTTGTCGCCCCACCGCCGGTAGATCGTCGTCTTGTTCACCCCGGCGCGCTCGGCCACCGACTCGATCCGCAGCGCCGCGTACCCGACCTCGCTCAGCTCGGCGATGGTCGCGTCCAGCACCGCCTGGCCGACCCGCGCCGTCCGGCCGCCGGGCCGCGAGGTGCGGCTGTCCGCCCGCAGGTGCTCGACCTGGTGTGCAGAGCCGATCGCCGGCTCGCCGGCACTGCTCCCGGTATCCATCCCCACCGTCCCACGATAGGTGACGCGCGAGACGCCGTTGCCTGAAGCGATCACCGGTCAAGTTCGCGCAACAGTACGCGGGGCCGTCCGTCGACCGGGTCGGGAATGAGCCTGCCGTCCACTTCGAACACTTCGCGGAAGAGGGCCGGGGTCAGCACCTCGGCGGGCGGTCCGGCGGCGGCGACGATGCCCGCGTTGAGTGCCACGATCGTGGTGGCGTGCCGGGCGGCGAGGTCGAGGGTGTGCAGCGCGGCCACCACCGTCACGCCCGAAGAGGCGACCAGGTTCAGCGCGGAGAGCTGGTGCGCCGGGTCGAGGTGGTTGGTCGGCTCGTCCAGGAGCAGCACTCCGGGCTGCTGCGCCAGCGCCCTCGCCAGCAGCACGCGCTGGCGTTCCCCATCGGACAATGTGGACAGTGGGCGGTCGGCGAGGCCGGTGGCGCCGGTGCGGGTCAGCGCCTCGGTCACGACCGTCTCGTCGGATCCGGTGAGCCGGTCGAACGCGCCGAGGTGCGGGTACCGGCCGAGCCGGACCGCCTCGCGCACGGTGAAATCGTAGCCGCCGTCCTGGTCCTGGCCGAGCACCCCGACCCGCCTCGCCACCTCCCGGTGCCCGGCCTTCCAGACGTCTGTATCCCCCAGCCGTACCGTCCCGGCGTGCGGACGCAACGCGCGATAGACGGTCTTGAGCAAAGTGGACTTCCCGCTGCCGTTCGGCCCGACCACGGCGACGAACTCGCCCGCGGCGATGGTCAGCGTGACGTCCCGGACCGCGGGCACCACGGTGTACCCGGCGGTGACGCCGTCGAAGGCCAGCTTCACGACAGACCCCCCTTTGCCGCCGTGCCGCGGCGAAGGAGGACCAGGAACAGCGGGACCCCGATCGCGGCGGTGAGGATACCGATCGGCAACTCGGTCGGGGCGAGCACCAGCCGGGCGGCGGTGTCGGCCCAGACGATCAGCACCGCACCGAGCAGCGCCGCCACCGGCAGCACACGACGGTGATCGGCGCCGACCAGCAACCGGCTCAGGTTCGGCACGATCAGGCCGATGAACCCGATGCTGCCCGACACCGCGACGACCGTCCCGGTCAGCAACGCGACGATCGCGAGCAGCACGGCGCGAGCACGCGCGGCATCCAGTCCGAGAGATGCGGCACCGTCGCTTCCGAGCACCAGCAAGTTCAGCCGGCCCGCGCCCACCGCCGACACGAGCACCAGCGCGGCGACCACCGCGGCGCAGGTCAGCGCCAGCGGCCACTGCGCGCCCGCGAGACTGCCGAGGAGCCAGAACAAGATTTGCTGCTGCGCGTCGATGTCGTGCGTGCGCAGCACCAGGAACGAGATCACCCCGGAAAGCAGCTGACCGACAGCGACCCCGGTCAGCACCATCCGGCCGGCCTGGATCCGGCCCGCCGTACGGGAAAACCCGAACACCACCACCGCGGTGACGACCGCGCCGCCGAACGCGGCCAGCGGCAGGGTGAGCAAACCGGCGACGCCGGAACCGAGGGTGGACAGCACGAGCACCGCACCGGCACCCGCTCCCGAGGTGAGCCCGATGATGGAGGGCTCACCCAGCGGATTTCCGACCATGGCCTGGGACAGCAGCCCGGCGACGGCCAGCCCAGCGCCGACGAAGACGCCCTGCAGCACCCGCGGTACCCGCAGATTCCACACGATGAAGTCGAACGCGCCGGGTGTGCCGCGTCCGGTGACGTGCGCGCCCACAATGGACGTCACCTCGCCGGGCGGGATGGCCACCGGGCCGAGACCGACGGCGATCAGAGCCGACACACCCAGCAGCGCCCCGAGCACGACGAGAACCACCACGATCGGGACAGCGCCGAGCAGGCCGCTTCGCCGGGGCCCGAACCGCGAACGCAGGGTCATGGGTGAAGCGCGCCGGCGATCTTCGCCACGGCGTCTCCGTTCAGCACGCTCGGGGAAAGCAGAATGCTCTGCGGCACCACCACGAACCGGTTCTCCTTCACCGCGGTGGTCCCGGCGAGCACCGGGCTGCGGCGGACGGAACGGAGCAGGTCCTCGTCGCTGACCGGGGAGAACCCGGAGATCACGACGATCGCCTGCGGATCGCGCCTCACGATCTCTTCGGCGCTGAGGGTCGCGAAATCCTGCAGTGCGTCTTCGGCGACGTTCTTCCCTCCGGCCAACGTGATGACGCCGTTGGCCAGTCCGGTACCACCCTGGACCCGCACGGGGCGGCCGGCCGCGGGAGGAGCCGAGAGCGCCAGTACTCGCACCGGCGTGCCCGAGGCGTGCCCCGCCCGGTCGATCTCCGAGATCAGGTCGGCGCCGCGTTGTTCGACGCCGAAAACCTCGGCGAGCTGCCGGATGAACGTGGTCGTGGAGGACAGGTCCTCGACCGCCGCACCCTGCCCGGTGTCGCACGCGACAAGCGATTTCGCGCCGGCTGCTGCCAACTGGTCCACGGTCGGGGTGCCGTCGAAACCACCGAAGCTGTAACTCGAGACACCGACGACGAGGTCGGGCCGTGCCGCGATGACCGCCTCGGCGTTGCCCTGTCCCGGGTCGATCACCGCGATCCGCACCAGCTTCGCCGCCTCGTCGCCGGAGAAGGCCGTGAAGAAGTCCGGCGCCGCGGTGCCGACGATCCTGTCGGCGACGCCCAGCCGTTCGAGGATCGCAGCGGCACCGCCGTCCATCGTGACCACCCGCTGCGGCGGACGCGGCAGCCGCGGCGGCGCGGGGCAGGCCGCGGCGCGCGTGGTCGCCGAACTGGCCGGGGCCGCGGCGGGCCGGACCGGATCAACGCTGCCACACGCGGCCAGTCCGAAAAGGAGGGCCATGGCGGCGGCCGTCCGACGCAGTGCTCTCACCGGCTGCTCCCTCGACGTCATCGACGTTTCCGAGAACAGTGGTCGAAGGAACCGCGGACCCGGTTCCCGCGCGCCGCCGGGAACCTCTGGTGAGTCAGCTCACTACGAAGTCGCTGCGCCGGAAGGGCGGTGCGCCGAAGGGGGCACGCCGCATCAGGTCGGCACGCGCGTCATGAGCTGACCCCGGGGCGGATCGGGTGCGGTGCGGCGCCGGTCACGATGCGGTTGCGGGTACCGCCGAGCAGCTCCACCTCGGTGGTGACGACGTCACCCGGCTGCAGCGACGGGTGAAAGCCGGGCCCGTGGCGGCCCCACAGTTCGGCCAGGCAGCCGTTACGGCAGGTTCCGGAGCCGAGCAGGTCGCCCGGGCGGATCTCGGTGCCCCGCGAGGCGTACGCAGCGAGGGACGGGAAGCTCCAGGCCATGTTGTCGAGCCGGTCGGTACCGATCTCCTCGTCGTTGACCAGCACGCGCATGGTCAGGTCGTAGGAGGTTCCCGACGCCCGGTGCCGCAGTTCGTCGGCGGTCACGAACACGGTGCCCAGCGAGGTGGCGGTGTCCTTTCCCTTGGCAGGCCCGAGCCGCAGTCGCATCTCGTGGAACTGGATGTCGCGCGCGGAGAAGTCGTTGAACACCACGAACCCGGCGATGTGCTCGGCGGCCTGCTCGACGGTGAGGTCTCCTCCCGCACGGCCGACCACGGCCGCCACCTCCAGCTCGAAATCGAACCGCTCGCATCCCGGTGGAACGGGAACGTCGTCGTGCGGGCCGATGGTGGCATAGGGGTTGGAGAAGTAGAACGCGGGAATCTGCCAGAACTCCTCCGGGACACCGGCGTTCGGATCGAGGTTCCTGGCGATGCCCGCGGTGTGCTCGGGGAAGGTGGAGAAGTCCCGCACGGTGGGCGGATCCAGCGGAGTCATCAGCTCGGCCTCGTTGAGCGGCACGCCTCGCGAGGCCGTCCGCCTGGCGGTGTGGGCGGTTGCGGCGAGCCTGCCGTCGTCGGCGAGCAGCGTCGGCAGGTCGAGCCCTGCCGGCAGGTCGATCAGGACGTCCTCGTCGTCGAGCACGGCGAGTCTCGGGCCCTGATCCGTGCGGTGCCGGACGATTCGCATGACGCCTCCTCGTGGTCCGTGGCGATGCTAAGAAGGCGCGCGCGGACGGCGGAAATGCGCAGATCGGCTGGCTGGTATCCGCGCGGTGGATGCCTCGTAAGATCGCGGCGACGGCGCTGAAGGAGTGAGCAGGGTGAACCTGGGACAGCTGGACCTGAACCTGCTGGTGGTGCTCGACGCGCTGCTGCGCGAGCAGAACGTCACCCGCGCGGCCGCGCGACTGCACCTGTCGCAGCCGGCGACGAGCACCGCGCTGGCCCGGCTGCGCCGGATCCTCGACGATCCGCTGCTGGTCAAGCAGGGGCGCTACCTGCGGCTGACCCCGCGCGGGGAAGCGCTGATCGAACCGGTGCGGGAGGTGCTGGCCACGATCGAGCAGCAGATCGTCGCGCCCCCGGGCTTCGACCCCGCGCACGACGAGCGGACCTTCACCGTGATGGCCAGCGACTACGCGGGGGTCGTGCTCATGCGGCCGTTGCTGGAACGCGTCAACGGTGCGGTGCCCAACATCCGGCTGGAGCTGGGTGCGCTGTCCGCCGATGCCGCACGCATGATCGAACGCGACGAGATCGACCTGGTCATCCTCCCCGAAGTGCTGGCCGATGACCTGGTGTGGAGCTCGTGTTCGCACGCCTCGGTGCTCCGGGACCGCTACGTGGGCGCGGTGTGGTCGCAGCACCCGCTGGCCGACGGGTCGCTTTCCTTGCAGGCGCTGGCCGAGTACCCGTACCTGGCGTTCGCACCGCCGAGTGGCTGCAGCCTGATGGACGAGGATCTGGAGCGGGCAGGCGTGACACCGAGGGTGGAGGCGACCTCGGTCACCTTCATCACCATGCCGTTTCTGCTGGCCGGAACGGACCTGGTCACGATCATTCCGGAAAGCCTCGGTCAGAAGCTCACGCCGGCCGCCGACATCACCCTGCTGGAACCGGAGTTCCCCCTGCGTCCGGTGCGCGAATCCGTGTACTGGCACAGCAGGCGCGAGGGCGATCCAGGGCACCGCTGGCTGCGGGAGCAGCTGCTCGCCGTCGCGGGATAGCTGGTATCCATACCGCGTATTTCCGCACTCGCCCCCGCTGCTCGTAGCGTCGGACGCGTCGAAGGAGGACGCGATGACGCGATGGGTCGACGGCTACGCGCTGGGGACCTTTTCGGACGGCAGCGGTGAGTTCCCCGGTCTCGTCTCCGGCGAGCGAGTGCTGCCGCTGCAGGAATGGGAGACGGTCCGGGACCTGCTGGAGGACTGGGAGGCGGCGAGCACACGGCTGCCGGAGCTCGCCTCGACGCTCGCCGCCGGTGACGGCAGGTCGCTGGCGGCGCTGTCGGTGCGCGCGCCCCTGAGGCCGCGCCAGATCCTCCAGGCCGGCGCCAACTACCGCAGCCACGTCGCCGAAATCGTGCTCTCCGGCCGGGAACCGGACGACACCCGCAGCGACGACGAGGTGCGCCGCGACGCCGAGAAGATGATGGACGACAAGGTCCGCACCGGCAGTCCGTTCCTGTTCAGCGGCCTGCCCGCCGCGATCTGCGGACCGGACGACGACGTGCTGCTGCCCGCCGAGTCCGCCCAGGTGGACTGGGAGGCCGAGCTGACCGCGGTGATCGGCAGGACCGCGCACCGGGTGCCGCGCGAACGCGCCCTGCAGCACGTCGCGGGATTCACCGTGTGCAACGACATCAGTGCCCGCGACCTCCAGTTCCCCGCGGAACACCGGCCGCTGGGCGGTGACTGGGTCCGGGCGAAGAACCGCCCCACCTTCTTGCCGACCGGGCCGTTCATCACCCCGATCACGGTGCTGCCGGACTACCGGCAGCTGGCGATCACACTCGACCTCAACGGGGAACGCAAGCAGTCCGACGTCGCCGCGAACCTGCTCTTCGACGTCGAAGCGCTCGTCGCGGCCGCCTCGGCGGCGACCACGCTGTACCCGGGCGACCTGGTCCTCACCGGCAGCCCGGCGGGCAACGGCGGCAAGTGGCGGCGCTGGCTCGAGCCCGGTGATGTGCTGGAGGCCGGGATCTCCGGCATCGGCGTGCAGCGCAACACATGCGTGGAGGAGCCCCGGTGAACCGGCCTGAGCCGGGCCGCGCCGAGGAGGTCTCCGACGGTGTCTACGCGTTCGTGCAGCCCGACGGCAGCTGGATGATCAACAACAGCGGCTTCGTCACGGGCTCCACGGGAGTGCTGTGCATCGACGCGTGCGCGACCGAACGCCGCACTCGCGACCTGCTCGCGGCCGTCGCGGAGGTGAGCACCGCACCGGTGCGGACACTGGTCAACACCCACCACCACCCCGACCACACCGCAGGCAACGGCTACTTCCCGACCGCCACGATCGTCGCGCACGAGCAGGCCCGGCCCGAGATGCGCACTCTCGGCCTGCCCGCCAACGGCGGACCCTGGTCCGATGTGGACTACGGTGTGCTGGACCTCCAGCTTCCGTTCCTGACCTTCACCGATCGGATCACGGTGTGGGTCGAGGACCTGCGCTGCGAGCTGATCCATCCCGGGCAGCCCGCGCACACCACCAACGACGTCGTGGTCTGGATTCCCGAACGCGCCGTGCTGTTCGCCGGCGACCTCCTGTTCAACGGAGGCACACCGTTCCTGCTGTCCGGATCGGTGCGGGGATCCGTCGAGGTTCTCGAGGGGTTCCTGAGGCCACTCGGCGCCACCACGATCGTTCCCGGCCACGGCCCGGTGTGCGGACCCGAGGTGATCGGCGAAGTGCTGGACTATCTGCGCTTCGTCCTCGACGTCGCCCGGCGCGGCCAGGAGGCCGGGCTCAGCCCGCTGGAACTGGCGAGGCACACCGACCTCGGCAGGTTCGCGGCCTGGACCGACGGTGAACGCATCGTCGGCAACCTGCACAGCGTCTACGCCGAGGACTCCGGCCGGCCGCTCGACCACGGTGCCGCGCTGCGCGACATGGTCGCCTTCACCGGTGGCCGCCCCCTGACCTGCCTCGCCTGAGGCCACCATCGTCCCGCCTGACCCAGGAGGCCCTGATGTCCGAGATCCTGCTGTCGCAGCTGGCACACGTGGAGCTGATCAGCCCGAAGCCCGATAAGACCGTCGAGTGGATGAAGGAGGTTTTCGGCCTCGAGGAGACCACCCGCGAGGGCCAGTCGGTCTACCTGCGCGGCTGGGCCGAGTGGCTGCACTCGAGCCTGATCGTCACCGAGGGCCCGGAGCCCGGGGTCGGCCGGATCGGGTGGCGCACCTACGGGCCGGAGGACCCGGAGATCGTCGCCAAGCGGCTGGCCGGCACCGAGGAAGCCGTGGGCTGGGTCGACGCGTGGACCGGGCACGGCGCCACCTACCGCTACCGTGCCCCGCACGGTCGCCACCTGCACGAGGTGTTCTGGGACGTGGAGCGCTACCAGGCCCCACCGGAGAAGCGGGACCCGGTACTCGAGAACCGGCCGCAGCGCTTCTCCGGCAGGGGAATCGGAGCCCGCTACCTCGACCACGTCACCATGCCGACCCGCAACATGCGCGGCGACATCGACTTCTACCGGCGGCTCGGCGCCCGGCACACCGCGCAGACCGAGGTGGAACCGGGATTCGAGGTGTTCTCCACGTTGACGTGCAACGGAATCCGGTCCACGCACGACCTCGCGCTGGTTCCGGACTTCAGCGGCATGACCGGACGTGCCCACCACGTCGCCTTCCGCGTCGACCAGCGCCAGGACGTGGAGCGAGCGGCCGAGATCTTCCTGGCCAACGACACCCCGATCGAGTTCGGGCCGGGCATCCACGGCATCGACGAGATCACCTACCTCTACGTCCGCGAGCCCGGCGGGTTCCGGATGGAGATCAACGCCGGCGGGTGGGTCAACACCATGCCGGACTGGGAGACCACGACCTACCAGGCCGCCGACGGCAACCCCGGCCAGAACCTCTGGCGCAACGTCGACGCCCCCGACGGCTTCCACGACGCCTGGCCGCTACCGGCGGGGCAGGCCGCCGACCGGCAGCACGCGGCGGTCACCGACGAGAGAATGCGCGGTTTCTTCGGCGACCAGGCGGGTGGCCCGCGATGAGCGTGCGGCGGGTGCTCGTTGTCGGCGGCGGCATCGGTGGACTGTCGGCGACCATCGCACTGCGACGCGCCGGGGTCGAGGTCGACCTGATCGAGAAGAACAGCGAGTGGACGGGCTACGGCGTCGGGATCATCCAGCCCGGCAATGCGCTGCGGGCGCTGGACGGGCTCGGCCTCGCCCAGGAATGCGCGGCGCAGGGACACCCGATCCTCGGCACGCGCAGCTGGACCGCCGACGGCGCAACACTGTTGCAGGACAACGATTTTCCCGCCGCGGTGCCGGGACTGCCGCCCAGCAACGGCATCACCCGCCGCCGGCTGCACGACATTCTCGTCGCTGCCGCCGAGGACAGCGGCGCGGACATCCGGACCGGCGTCACCGCATCCGCGGTGGAACAGTCCGCGGCAGAGGTGCGGGTCGGCTTCAGCGACGGCCGCCGGCGCGGCTACGACCTCGTGGTGGGGGCCGATGGGCTGTACTCCCGGCTGCGCGACGAGATCTTCGGAACACATCACCGGGCGAAGTTCACCGGCCAGGTCGCCTGGCGGGTCAACCTCCCGCGGATTCCCGGACTCGACCGTTTGTGGATGTACCGGGGTTCGCGGGGTACTGCCGGCTTCGTCCCGCTGGCACCGGATCTGATGTACCTGCTCACCATCGAAAAGGTGCCCGACAGCGCACCGGTACGCCTCCCGCGCAAGGGACTGGCCGCCGTGTACCGCGAGCGGCTGGCCGAATACGGCGGTCCGGTCGCCCACCACCGCGAACTGGTGCGCGACGACGCCGAAGTGCTCTACCGCCCGGTGGACAATGTCCTGCTGCCCGCGCCCTGGTACCGCGGACGCGTCCTGCTGATCGGCGACGCGGCCCACGGCACCTCACCGCACTGCGGCCAGGGCGGTGCCCAGGCCATCGAAGACGGCGTCGTGCTCGCCGAGGAGATCGCCAAGCAACTCCCCGTCGAGCAAGTTCTCGACGGCTTCATGCGGCGGCGCTTCGAACGCTGCAAGACCGTCGTCGAAGGTTCCGAGCGCATCGGCCGCTGGGAACAGGATCACAGCCTCGACATCGACCCCGACGCCGCGGCCTTCGAAGTCACCATGGCAGCCATGGCGCCGCTGTGAACCCGGCCCACCGAGCCCCAGCACGTCCGGAGTCGGAGGACCTGATGCCCACCACCGCCCCGGCGGTCGACGTGCACGCCCATCTCGGGATTCCGGCCGTCGATGAGCTGATCGCTGACGAGCCGGGGTGGGCGAGGCGGCGCGCCGTGGACGCCGCCTCGCTCGGGCCGGAATCGGCGGCCGTGAACGTCAGACAGATCGGCGAACTCACCGTCAAGCTGACCGACGTGGAGGTGCGGCTCGCGGCGATGGATCGCGCGGGGGTGAACGTGCAGGCGGTCAGCCCGGTGCCGTTCCCGCATGCCTGGGCATCGCGTGCTCTCGCCGAACGCATCACCACGCTCACCAACGACGCGGTCGCTGAGTTCTGCGCCCGGCAACCGGGCCGTTTCCTCGGCATCGGCGCGGTTTCGCTGCAGCATCCGGATCTGGCGGTGCGGCAGCTGCGGAGCGCCGTGCGGGACCTGGGGATGCGCGGTGTGCAGATCTCCACGGCCGCCGCACCCGGCGTCGAGCTCGACGACCCTTCGCTGGCCGAGTTCTGGGCAGCCGCCGAGGAACTCGGCGCCGCAGTCCTGACCCACCCGTGGGGCTGCACTCTCGGCGAACGGCTCAACGCCTACTACCTGTTCAACACCGTCGGCAACCCCACCGAGACCGCGTTGGCGTTGTCGCGGATCGCCTTCTCCGGGCTGCTGGAACGCCATCCGGGGCTGCGGATCTGGTCGGCGCACGGCGGAGGCTGTCTCGCCAGCTACCTCGTGCGTGCCGACCACGCCTGGTCAGTCCGCGCGGACGCCCACACCACGCGGCGGCCACCCAGCGAGCTGCTGAAACGGACGTTCGTGGACTCGCTGGTCTACACACCCGAGCAGCTGCGCCATCTCGTCACGATCATGGGCCCGGGCCAGATCACATCCCGGGATTCGAGGGGCGCGAGGGCGACGCCATCCCGTACAGCCGCGGGATACGGCCGTTGTTCTGGATCATGCTGGTACTCAACCCGGTCGAGATCGTTTTCGTCGAGCTGATCATCCCGTGGGACCCGGTCGCGGTCGTTGAAACGCAGCGTGGCCGTCGTCGACGACGGCGTCTTGGCCGTCGAGATCGCGACGTCGACCAACGTGTCGATCTCGTTGCGCGAGCCACACGTGGTCGACCTCGGCCGGTGAGGAGTCGCCGAGGTCACCCGGATCGACTTCTGGGCCGACGATCGCACGGTCGCGGCAGCCGCCATCCGCTCACCGATCGCTTCCTGACGCCGGTACGTGGGGCCGCACGAAGTCCGGAACACCACCGCGCGGTTCTGCCGGAGCGCACACCGGCCGGTCGTTCCCCAGCAAACGTCCCGCGCCGGGTATCGCGCTTCACGCCTTCGCCGCCCGCAGGCACGCGCCGGGAATTCGGCGCCCCACCGTCGAAGCCGGTCTGCGATAGGGTCCCGCGGTGGCTCGTGGCTCGGACGAAAACCCTCCGGTGACCGGCCGGCGGGGCCCGGCTCCCACCGGCCGGCCCACGATGCGCGACGTGGCGTCGGCGGCCTCGGTGAGCGTCAAGACCGTTTCGCGCGTGGTGCACAACTACCCGTTCATCAGCGACGACGTGCGCGGGCGGGTCCAGGCGGAGATCCGGCGGCTCGGCTTCCGGCCCAACGGCCACGCCGTCGGGCTGCGGCGGGCCGACCGGGCCGCGGGCGGGATCGGCGTGCTCACCGCGGACGTGGCCGACCCGTTCTACGCGGGCATGCTCAGCGCCATCGAACAGGTCAGCACCGCCCGCTCGTTCACCACGCTCGTCGCCAGTTCCGGGGAGGACCCCGCCCGCGAACGCGCCCTGCTGTCCACGTTCGTCGAACGCCGGCTCGACGGGCTGATCGTGGTGTCGGCCGACCGGGCGCACGACCACCTTCGCCCGGATCTCGACGTCGGCACGCGGATCGTGTTCGCCGACCGGCCGCCGCGGCGGCTGCCGGTGGACTATGTGCTGGCCGCGCACGCCGAGGGCGCCCGGCAGGCCGTGGCGCATCTGCTGGCGCAGGGGCACACCTCGATCGCCCACGTCGGCCACTCCCCCGCGGTCCACACGGCACGCGAACGGCTGCGTGGTTTCCGCGCCGCACTGACCGACGCGGGTCTGACCCCGCGTGCGGTCCGCACCGACGCCACCGACGCGGAGGCGGCGTACCGGGCGACCGCGGAGCTGCTGTCCCTCGATGACGCACCGACCGCGCTGTTCACCGACAATCCGCCGCTCGTCGCCGGGGTGGCGCGGGCGATCGCGGAGTCGCGTGCACCGCGAACCGCGCTGGTCGCGTTCGACGACTCGGAACTCGCCCGGGTGCTCGGCGTGACCGTGGTCGCGCAGGATCCGCGCGAACTCGGGAAAAGGGCGGCGGAACTGCTGTTCGCCCGGCTCGACGGAGCCCGTTCCCGGCCGCGCCGGGTGGTGTTGCCGACCACCCTCGTGCCCCGTGGCTCCGGCGAAGGCCACGGCGTCGCCCTCCGCTCCACCCGCCGCTGACCCCTTCGGCCGGGTGATCGGAAACCCGGCCGCCGCACGGTTTTTGTCCAGTTCTGGCCATTGACAACGCTGACAACGCACCTCGACACTGAGCCGCGTTGCCAACGTTGTCAGTCCGGGCGCGGCACGCCCCGGGACGGGCATTGTCCGCCGATCCCCGAGGAGCTCGCCGTGGCCGTTCTCCCCCGCCGCCTGATCCCGTTCGCCGCGGTCGCGGTGATCGCCGCCGCGGCAGTGGTGGCGACGCCCGCCGCGGCGGCACCGGGCTCGTTCCGGACGTCCTTCGAAGCGGCTGATCCGGCACCGGACTGGGAAAACACTCCGGAACCGGGGGCGCACGGAGTCCTGCCCGGCGCCACGCTACCGGGCGAGCTGACCCCGGCCGTGCTCGGCGGGACCGGCACCGAACCCGCCGGCCACGGACCGGAAACTGCGGCCGACCACGATCCCGCCACCAGCTGGCAGGTCCCCGCCGCCGGCGGCTCGCTCACCGCCGGGCTCGCGGCCGCGAAGCGGGTCACCACCTACGCACTGACCTCGGCCACCGACAGCCCTGCTCGTGACCCACGCACCTGGTCCCTGCAGGGCTCGGCCGACGGGACGCACTGGCGGACCGTCGACGAGCGTCGCGACCAGGACCTCACCCAGCGCGGGCAGACCCGGTTGTTCGCCGTCGCGCATCCGGGCGAGTACCGGCACTACCGGCTCACCGTCCGCGCGAACCACGGCGACGCCGCCCTCCAACTCGCGGAGTTCGCGCTGGGCACGGGTTCCGACGACCGGCCCGGCCTGACCGCGGAGGTCGGTGACGGCCCCGCGTCCGGCCCGACCGTCAAGCCGCACCTGGGGTTCAACGGCACTCATTCCCTGCACTACGAGGGCTGGCAGACCGGTGCCCGCGGCGCGGCCACCGACCGGCTCTACGACGTGTCCGTCCCCGTGCGCCGCGGCACCCGGCTGTCCTATGTGGTCTTTCCCGAGTTCACCGGGAACGACACCGCCTACCCGAGCACCTACCTCGCGCTGGATCTGCTCTTCACCGACGGTTCGAAGCTGAGCGACCTGCCGGTGACCGACCAGAACGGCGTGCGGCTCACCGCCGGCGAGCAAGGCGCGGCGAAGATCCTCCACACCGGACAGTGGAACCAGGTCACCGCCGACCTCGGCGCGGCCGCGGCCGGGAAGACCGTCCGCCGCGTCCTGCTCAGCTGGACCGGGCCCGGCGCGCCCGCGCACTTCTCCGGATGGGTCGACGACATCGCGATCGCCGACGGCCCTGCCGGAACGTGTGCCGCGCCGCATCCGACCGAATGCGCGGTGACCACCCGCGGCACCAACTCCTCCGGCGACTACTCACGCGGCGCCACCATCCCGGCCACCGCGCTGCCGCACGGGTTCAACTTCTGGACGCCGGTCACCGACGCGTCGTCCACCGACACGCTGTATGAGTACCTGCGGGACAACACTCCGGCCGGACGGCCCGCCCTCCAGGCGTTCTCGACCAGCCACGAGCCGAGCCCCTGGGTCGGCGACCATCAGACGTTCCAGGTGATGCCGTCCACTTCGGACACGCCAGAGTCGGCGGACCGGGCGAAGCGGGCGATGACGTTCGGCCACGACCACGAGTCCGCACGCCCGGACCGGTACGCGGTCACCTTCGACAACGGCCTGCGCACCGAGATGACGCCCACCGAGCACGCCGCGGTGTTCCGGTTCCGCTTCCCCGAAGGCGGCTCCAGCCTGATCTTCGACAACGTCGACGGCCGCTCGGACGTGACGGTCGACCGCGAAACCGGCGTTGTCACCGGGTACTCGGACGTCAGCGGGTTCTGGGGCGCGCCACGGATGTTCGTCTACGCGACGTTCGACCGCCCGGTGACCGGCTCCGGTGAGCTGACCGGCGGTGGCGGCCCGGCGGCGTACGCGGGTTTCCAGCTCGGCGCCGGGCGCACCCTGACCATGCGCATCGCCACTTCGTTCCTCAGCGTGGACCAGGCGAAGCACAATCTGGATCTGGAGGTCGGCGGCCGCGGTTTCGACCAGGTCCGCGCCGAGGCGCAGCGGGTGTGGGACGAGCAGCTGGGCGTGATCACCGTGGACGGCGCGACCGAGGACCAGCTCACCTCGCTCTACTCCAGCCTGTACCGGCTCAACCTGTACCCCAACGAACTCGCCGAGAACACCGGCAGCGCACAGCGTCCGGACTACCGCTACGCCAGCCCCTACTCCCCGAATGCCGGGGAGAACACCCCGACCACCACCGGCTCCGCGGTCAAGAGCGGCCGGCCGTATGCCAACGAAGGATTCTGGGACACCTACCGCAGCGCGTGGTCACTGAACTCCCTGCTCTACCCCGCCCTGACGGGGCAGATGATCGACGGGTTCGTGCAGCAGTACCGCGACGGCGGCTGGCTCGGGCAGTGGACCGCGCCCGGATACCTCGGCTTCAGCGGCACCAGCTCGGACGCCGCGATCGCCGACGCCTACCTGCGCGGAGTCACGAACTTCGACGTCGCCTCCGCCTACGAGGCCGCGGTGAAGAACGCGATGGTGCCCTCGTCCGGGCTGACCGGGCGGCCCGACGTCCAGCACACCACGTTCCTCGGCTACACGCCGTCGGAAACCGGCTCGGGCACGTCGGCCTCGCTGGAGGACTGGATCGCCGACTACGGCATCGCGCAGATGTCGCTGAAGCTCTACCGCACGGCGAAACCGGACGACCCGAGACGCGGCGAGTACCTGACCAACTACCACTACTTCCTCGACCGCTCCTCGGGGTACGAGAAGCTGTTCGAACCGAAGACCGGCTTCTTCCAGCCGAAGACCGCCACCGGTGCCTGGGCACACGCTCCCGGGACCTACGACCCGCTGGAGTGGAATTCCTCCGACTACACCGAGGGAAACGGCTGGACCTACGCCTTCTCCGTGCCCCAGGACGGCAACGGGCTGGCCTCCCTCCACGGTGGCCGCGCCGGGCTGGCCCGCAAGCTGGACCGGTTCTTCGCCACACCGGAGACCGCGCAGTACGGCGGCGGCTTCGGCGGGCCCTACCACGAGATGTTCGAGGGCCGCGACGACCGGTTCGGCCAGTGGGCGTTCAACGACCAGCCCGCGATGCACGTGCCCTATCTCTACGACTACGTGGGGCAGCCGGGGAAGACCGCCGGGCTCGTGCGGTCGATGCTGGCGCGGTCGTTCACCGGCAGCGGGATCGGCCAGGGCTATCCTGGTGACGAGGACAACGGGTCCATGTCGGCGTTCTACGTGATGAACGCGCTGGGCTTCTACCCGTTGCAGGTCGGGTCGCCGACGTTCGCGGTCGGTTCCCCGCTGTTCGACCGCGCGACGCTCCACCTGTCCCACGGCCGCACCCTCACCATCACCGCGCACGGCAACTCCGCGCGCAACGTCTACGTGCAGGGCATGCGCGTCAACGGCCGGCCCACCGGGCACACCTGGGTGAACCACGACGACCTCGCCGGCGGCGGACGGATCGACTTCCTGATGGGGCCACGGCCTTCGGCCTGGGGCACCGGAGCCCACGACGCGCCGCCTTCGGTCTCCGGGCCGGCGGGCCCCGATCCGCAGCAGGACTTCGCCGGCCCGGACACGACGACGGCCGCCGCGGTCGCGGACAACACCTCCGCCACGGTCGCCGACCTGCCCGCGAGCGGCAGCGTCAGCTATCACTTCCCGGCCGCGCACCACGTCGAGCAGTACACACTCACTTCCGGTACCGACGCCGCCGCGGACCCGTCTTCGTGGACCCTGCTCGGTTCCGGCGACGGACGGCACTGGACCGTGCTCGACCGTCGGCAAGCGCAGAGTTTCGCGTGGCGCAACGAAACCCGCGTGTACACGCCCGCCAAGTCCGGCACCTACCGGTACTACCGCCTCGATCTCGCCGCCGCGTCGGGCGCGGCGAAAACCTCCGTCGCCGAAGTCGAACTGCTCGGGCACCGCTGATCCACTGGAAGGAGCGCCTCATGTTCCGCCGCACCATGGCGCTGTGCGCCGCTGTCACCGCTTCATTCGCTGTCGCCGGGCCCGCCGCGGCCGCCGACCGGCCACTGCGGATCGTCGGGGCCACCGCGGACACCGCGCTCACCCAGCGCTGGCAGGACTTCGGCCGACGCTCCGGCGTCGGCTGGGCCGCCGCGGACGGCACCTACTCCACCCGGCTGCCCTCCGGGCTGGACGTGTGGCTGTTCAACGACACGTTCTTCGGCCCGGTGCGCCCGGACGACAGCTTGGCCGAGTCGTCGCCGTTCACGCACAACTCGGCCGTACTGTCCACTCCGGACGCGAAGCACCTGCTCACCACGATCGCGCCCGGGCCGCGGGCGCATCCGCGGTCGCTGGTCGGGCCGACGCCGGTAAGCCCCGGTGAACCGAACGACTACTGGTACTGGAACGGCGACGGCATCGTCGACGGCGGGAAACTCCGGGTCATCGAGTTCGAGCAGCAGCCGACCGACGACCCGCCCCCGTTCAACTTCGCCTGGACCGGGACGAAGCTCGCGACGCTGGACCCGTACACCTTCCGGCTGGAGAAGCTCACCGACGTCCCCGCGGCCGGCGGCGTCCAGTGGGGCACCGAGCTGATGCGCGACGGCGGGTGGACCTGGATCTACGGGGTGGAAGGCGACGGGCCGACGAAGTACCTGCACCTGGCCCGCGCCCCGATCGGCAGGCTGGACGGGCCGTGGCAGTTCCGCACCGACCAGGGCTGGTCGGCCGACCCGGCGTCCTCGGCGCGGCTGCTCGGAAACGTCGGCAGCTCGTTCGGCGTGACCCCGGTCGGCGGCGAATACCTGCTGACCACGTTCGATTCGGGCCTGACCGACACCATCCACGCCTATCACGCACACACCCCGGACGGTCCGTTCACCGGCGGCGAGACGGTCTACACCGCGCCGGAGGCGGGGAACGGCCGCTACACCTACAACGTCGCCGCGCATCCCGAGATCAGCCGGCCCGGGGAGCTCGTCATTTCCTACAACACCAACAGCGAGCAGCTGTCCGACCTCTACGCCGACATCGACCGCAACCGGCCCCGGTTCGTCGACCTGAAGCTCGCCCGCTGACCCGAACGGAGCCCAGCCCGTGCCCGATCTGCCCCGTCGCAGGTTTCTGCAGTCCCACGCCGTGCTGCTCGCCGGGGTCGGTGTTCCCTTGGCACTGCCGGAGGTGGCCGAAGCCGGGACCGCGACCGACCTCGCCCGCTACCGCCCGGTGTCGGCGTCCTCCACCGCCTACGCCCCGACCCCGGCCTGGTTCGCCGTGGACGGGCTGGCCGAGCCGGGAGTCCGCGGGTCCGGCTGGCGTGCCGCCGGGGGCGACCCGCAGTGGCTCGCGGTGGACCTGCAGGCGCCGTGCACGGTCACCTCGGTGGCGCTGGTGTTCGAGGCGACCGCGAAGGACCCGGTCTTCACACCGGCGCAGGGAATCAACCCCTTCCTCGACACCACCGGCTGGGAAGTCCTGTCCAGCTGCCCGGTGGCGTTCAGCCTCGACGTCTCCACCGACGGCCGCAGGTGGCGCACCGTGCACGAGGCCACCGGCAGCCCGGGCGGCCGGGTCGAAGTCACCCTGGACGAACCCGTCCCGGCACGGTGGGTGCGGCTCACCGCGAAGCAGCAGGCCACCGCCAACCCGTTGGGAGTCAACGGGTTCGAAGTCCACGGACACACTGCGCATCCGCGTCCGCACGCCACCGGCTGGACCGACTGGGACCACCACCGTGTCCCGGCTCCCGCACTGTCCACAGCGGACGACGGGACCGTCCCGCTGGAATCCGGCTGGGCGCTCACCATGGACTCACGGCTGCCCGATGCCGACGGGAAACAGCTCGCTCGCGCTGGTGCCGACACGTCCGGCTGGCTTCCCGCGACGGTGCCCGGCACCGTGCACACCTCGTTGGTGGAACAGGGAAAACTGCCCGAACCGACGACCGGGTTCGGCAACATGCGCGCGCCGGAGGCACTGTCCCGGCACAGCTGGTGGTACCGCTGTGAATTCACCCTGCCCCGGGGCTTCGACACCGGCCGCCGGATCTGGCTGGAGTTCGACGGGATCGACCACCACGCGCAGGTGTGGGTCGACGGCACCGAAGCCGGCTCGCTCACCCATCCGGTGGCCCGGGCCGCGTTCGACGTCTCGGCGGCGCTGCGTGGGCGCGGCCGGCACGCGGTGGCGGTGCGGATCGACCCGATGCCGCATCCGGGCAACCCCGGGGACAAGGGCCCCGACGGGGTGTCCACCCTCAACTCGAACGCCGAGCAGAAGGATCTGCCCGGGTACATCTCGATCAGCGGCTGGGACTGGATGCCCGCCGTCCGCGACCGCGGTGCCGGAATCTGGAACCACGTGCGGTTCCGTTCCACCGGCGACGTCGTGCTGGGCGAACCCCGGGTGGACACGAAGCTGCCGGGCCTGCCGGACATCTCCGTCGCCGAAGTGACGGTGGTCGTGCCGGTGCGAAACGTCTCCTCGACGACCCGCACGGTGACGGTGTCCGCCGAGGTGGCCGGGGCTCGAGCCACCGGCCGGGTGGCGCTGGCCGCGGGCGCGTCGGAGGACGTGGTGCTGAAGCCGATGCGGGTGCGGAACCCGAAGCTGTGGTGGCCCAACGGATACGGCGAGGCGAAGCTGCACTCGCTGACCACCACGGTCACCGCCGGCGGTCAGGTCAGCGACCGCCGCACGGTGCGGGTCGGGCTGCGGCAGTTCGGGTACGCCTCGTCGCAACCGGTCGTGGTGGATCCGGCGACCGACCACTCCGCGCCGCAGACCGTCCAGTTCGACCGGACGACCGCGCGGTACCTGCGAATCCAGGGTGGGAAACGGGCCACCGGTTACGGGATCTCACTGTGGTCACTGTCCGTCATGGACGGTTCCGGCCCTGACCTGGCTCAGGGGAAGGCGGCAACGGCGTCCTCGGAGGACAATGCGAACGACGCTGCCGCGAACGCGGTGGACGGCCGCGACGACACGCGCTGGTCCTCGGGATACTCAGACGACCAGTGGATCCAGATCGACCTCGGCTCCGCCGCGTCATTCGACCGGGTGGCGCTCACGTGGGAAGCCGCGTACGCGCTGACTTTCACCGTGCAGGTCTCCGACGACGGCGCTACCTGGCGCGGCGTCAAGCAGGTCAGCAACGCCGGCACCCAGCTGCAGATCAGCGTCAACGGCGTGCGGGTGCTGTGCAAGGGCGGAAACTGGGGTTTCGACGAACTGCTGCGGCGGGTGCTCCCGCACCGGATGGACGACGCCGTCGCGCTGCACCGGGACATGAACTTCACGATGATCCGCAACTGGGTCGGCGCCAGCAACCGCGAGGAGTTCTTCGCCGCCTGCGACGAGAACGGCATCCTGGTGTGGAACGACTTCTGGGCAGGCGACGCGATCTTCCCACCGGATACGAAGGTGTTCCTCGGCATCGCCGAGGACACCGTGGTGCGCTACCGGCACCATCCGTGCATCGCGGTGTGGTGCGCCACCAACGAAAGCGACCCGCCAGCCGACATGGACACCGGGCTGCGGGAGCTGCTGGCGGGGAAGCAGCCCGAGCTGTGGTATCAGGGCAACTCGGCGGGCGGAGTCGTCACCGGGCACGGACCGTACTCGTGGATCGACCCCGCGCGCTACTTCGACGGCGACACCTATTCAATCGGCAGCTACGGCTTCCACAGCGAGATCGGCCTGCCGACCGTGCCGGTCGCGGAAAGCATGCGCCGGCTCGCGGGTGATCAGCCGGCCTGGCCGATCGGTCCGGTGTGGTTCCACCACGACTGGTGCGCCCGCGGCGGCCAGAATCCGGACACCTACCGCACCGCGATCGAGGACCGCTTCGGTACGGCCACGTCACTGGACGACTTCTGCGCGAAAGCGCAGCTGGTCAACTACGAAAGCATGCGGGCGATCTTCGAGGCCTACAACGCCGCACTGTGGAACGACGCATCCGGCGTACTGCTGTGGATGTCGCACCCCGCCCACCACAGCACCGTGTGGCAGACCTACGACTACGACCTCGACACCAACGGCAGCTTCCACGGCGCGCGCAAGGGCTGTGAGCCGGTCCACGTCCAGGCAAGGCTGTCCGACTGGCAAGTGCATGCGGTCAACCAGACCGCGCAGTCGCTGGAAGGCGCCACAGTGCACGCCGAACTGTTCGACCTGAAGGGACACTCTCTCGGCACTCCGACAACGAAGCCGGTGTCTGTGCCCGCGTCGTCGGTCTCGGAAGCTTTCGTCGTCCCGTTCACCGCCGGGTTACCCGCTCTGCACCTGCTGCGGCTGCGGCTCACCGCCCCGGACGGCACCGAGCTTTCCCGCAATGTCTACTGGCGTTACCGCAGCCCGGCGGACGCACGGGAGCTGACCAGGATTCCGGCCGAGGTCACCGTGCATGCGGGCCCGGTACGTCGCGACGGGGACCGCGGCACCGCTGTGGTGACGGTGCGCAACACCGGCCGCGTGGTCACCGCGGGCGCCCGCCTTTCGGCACGTCGTCCACGGACCGACGAGCGAATCCTTCCGTTCTACTGCAGCGAAAACTACCTGTGGCTGCTCCCCGGCGAGACGGCGACGGTGACCGTGTCGTGGCCCACGCGCACGCTCCGCTCCGGCCGGCCGAGGTTCGTGGTGGAAGGACTGAACGTGCCGCGCCGCACCAGCTGACCACCGCGGTCGGTCAGAACCCGATCGGCAGGCCCGCGTAGTTCTCCGCGAGACCGGTCGCCCCGGCTTCGCTCGTGGCGAGCCAGCGCAACTGCGACAGCTGCAGCTGCGCGTCGAAGGGATCCTCGGAAGTGTGCAGCATCGTGGTCATCCACCAGGAGAAGTGCGTGCACCGCCAGACGCGCCGCAACGCGGTGTCGGAGTAGGCCTCGGCGGGTGCGGGGTCCTTGTCCCGCAGCAGGCTTGCGAGGGCCGGGGCCAGCAGGGCCACGTCGGCGACCGCCAGGTTCAGCCCCTTGGCGCCGGTCGGCGGCACGATGTGCGCGGCGTCTCCGGCGAGGAAGAGCCGGCCGTGTCGCATCGGCTGCTGCACGAAGCTGCGCATCGGCAGCACGGACTTCTCCGTGATCGGGCCCGGATTCAGCGTCCATCCGTCCTGGCCGTGCCCGAGGCGGGTGGCGAGCGCGGTCCAGATGCGGTCGTCGGACCAGGTGGCGACGTCGGTGCCGTTGGGCACCTGCAGGTACAGCCGCGAGACCGTCGCCGAACGCATGGAGTGCAGGGCGAAACCGTCCGGATGCCAGGCATAGATCAACTCGTCGGTGGAGGGTGCGACGTCGGCGAGGATGCCCAGCCACGAGTACGGGTAGACGCGTTCCCAGGTCTGTGGATCCGGCACGGCCGCGCGGGCGGGACCGAACGAACCGTCGCAGCCCACCACGACGTCCGCCTCGATCCGGCCAGGGCGTCCGTCCGGGCCGGTGTAGGTCACCGACGGCCGTTCGGTCTCCGGATCGTGCACGGCGGTGCCACTGACCTCGTACACGATCTCCTGTCCCGCCGCCGCCCGTGCGCGGCCGAGGTCCTTGGTGACCTCGGTCTGGCCGTACACGGTCACCGTGCGGCCGATCAGCTCGGAGAAGTCGAGATGGTGGCGCTCCCGCGGCCACTGCAGGTGGATCCCGCGGTGCACGTCGCCCTCGGTGTCCAGCCGCTCCCCCAGCCCGCACGAGCGCAGGAGGTCCACAGTGGACTGCTCGAGGATCCCGGCCCGGATCCGCGCCTCCACGTACTCCCGCGACCGCGTCTCCACGATCACCGACTCGACCCCGGCCGCGTCGAGCAGCTGGGACAGCAGCAGACCGGCCGGGCCCGCGCCGATGATGGCGACCTGTGTGCGCACGAAAACCTCCCGAAAAGCCTGATGGACCCCTGTGCCGTTCACGACAGCCCGAGCAGCGCCACGGCGTTGTCCTTGAGGATCAGCGGCCGCACCTCGTCCCGGATCGGCAGCTGCGCGAAGTCCGCGAGCCACCGGTCCGGGGTGACGACCGGGAAGTCCGAGCCGAACAGCACCTTGTCCCGCAGCACCGTGTCCGCGGCCCGCACGAGCTGCGGCGGGAAGTACTTCGGCCGCCAGCCGGACAGGTCGATGAACACGTTGGCCTTGTGCGTGGCGATCGCGATCGCCTCGTCCTGCCACGGCACCGACGGATGCGCCAGCACGATGTTCAGCCGCGGGAAGTCCGCGGCGACGTCGTCGAGCAGCATCGGCGCGGACAGCCGCAGCCGGATCCCGCGTCCGCCGGGCAGGCCGGCGCCGATCCCGGTCTGGCCGGTGTGGAACAGCGCGGGCACGCCCGCTTCGGCGATCGCCTCGTACAGCGGATAGTACGCCCGGTCGTCCGGGGAGAAGGCCTGCAGCGACGGGTGGAACTTGAACCCGCGGGCACCGCGGGCGACCAGTTCGCGGATCCGCTCCGGACCGGCGGTGTGCGGGTCGACCGAACCGAACGGGATCAGCGTGTCCGGGAACCGCGCGGCGGCGTCGAGGACCTCCTCGCTCGACAGCGCGGGATGGCCCAAGCCGGTCGACGCGTCGACGGTGAACACGACCGCGGCCATGTCCCGCGCGCGGTAGTGCTCCGCGATGGCCACGACCGTGGGCGTGCGGTCCTGCCCGGCGCGGAAGTACGCGGCCGAGGCGTCCAGCAGCTCTTCGTCCAGCGAGAACGACCCGTGGCCGTCCTGTTCGACGTGCGTGTGGACGTCGATGGCGGTGAGCCGGTCCACGTTCACGGTGCCTCCTCGGCGAGTGCGTCGTAGCCCAGCTCCAGGCTCTGGCGGAACAACGCGTGCTGCACGGACGGGATGGCACCGAGGATCGACTGCTCGATCGCCTCGATCAGCGGGTCGCAGCGTTCGAGCAGCGCGCGGCCCGGATCGGTCAGCCGGAGCAGCAGCACGCGGCGGTTGTCCGGATCGCGTTCGCGCGCGACGTGGCCCTGGTTCTCGAGCGTGCGCACCATCTCGTTCATCGTCTGCGGGGTGACGAACGACCGCCGCGCCAGCTGCGCGGAGGACAGGTCGCCGCGCCGGCGCAGCGCGGTCAGGGCGGTGAACTGCAGCGTGGTCAGCCCGACCGGGCGCAGTGCCTCGTCCATCCGGGCCCTGATCGCCAGTTCGAGGCGCTTGACCAGGTACAGCGTCAGCGGTTCGTCCATGCGCCGATCGTCTCGCACGGTCATCGCAGCCGCTCCCGGACCTCGGTCTTGCGGACCTTGCCCGAGCCGGTACGCGGCAGCTCCGGCCAGAACTCGACCCGCCGCGGCACCTTGTACCCGGCGAGCCGGGTGCGGGCGAAGCCGCGCAGGCCGTCCTCGGTCACCTCGGCACCGGGCCGGGCGACGACGACCGCGTGCGGCACCTCGCCCCACTTCTCGTCGGGCACTCCGACCACCGCGCACAGCTCGACGTCCGGATGTTCGCACAGCGCGGCCTCCACCTCGGCCGGGTACACGTTCTCGCCGCCGGAGATGATCAGCTCCTTGAGCCGGTCGACGATCGTGTAGCAGCCGTCACCGTCCACTGTGGCCACGTCACCGGAATGCAGCCACCCACCGGCCAGCGCGGTCTCGGTCGCCTCGGGGCGGTTCCAGTAGCCCAGCATCACGTTCGGGCCGCGTACCAGGATCTCGCCACGGCCGTCCGGTTCACCTTCCAGCGCGGCGAGGCGGACGTCGGTGAAGAACGACGGCACGCCCGCCGACCCGGCCTTGGTGCGCACCGCTTCCCGGTCGAGCAGCAGCACCCCCGGTGCGGCCTCGGTCATTCCGTAGCCCTGCACGAAGACCAGGCCACGGTCGAGGTAGCGCCGGATGGTCGGCGACGGCACCGGCGACCCGCCGCACAGCAGCGTCCGCACGCTCGACAGGTCCGCGGTCTCCCACGCCGGCTGCGCCGCGACCGCCTCGTACATCGCCGGAACGCCGAACAGCGTGGTGACCCGATGGCGGGCGATCAGCTCCAGCGTCTCCGCCGGGTCGAACGACTCCACCAGCACACAAGCGCCGCCCTTGAGCAGCGCCGGCAGGCACGACATGCCCAGGGCCGCCGCGTGGAACAGCGGGGCGGCCACCAGCACCACCTCGTCCCCGGCCAGATCGGACTCGACGAGGACGTTGACGCAGTTCCAGGTGAGGTTGCCGTGCGAGAGCACCGCGCCCTTGGGCCGGCCGGTGGAGCCTGAGGTGTACATGATCAGGCACGGGTCGTCGAGCCCGACGGGCTCGTCCGGGAGCTGCCCGGACCCGGCCTCGCGCAGCTCCTCGTAACTGCCGCCCAGCACCAGGTGCTCGCGGACCACCGGACCGGTGCCGGCGCGGTCCCCGGCGTGGACCAGCACCGACACCCCGGCGTCGGACAGGACGAACTCGACCTCCGGCGCCGCGAGCCGCGTGTTGACCGGGACGAACACCGCACCGAGTGCCGCGGTCGCGAAGAGGGTTTCCAGGTAGGCCGGGTGGTTCGGCCCGAGGTACCCGACGCGGTCACCGCGGCGCACGCCGAGGCGCCGCAGCCCGGCCGCGACGGCCGCCGTGCGCGCGGCCAGCTCCGCGTAAGTGATCCGCTCTTCGCCGTGCACGAGCGCGATCCGGTCCGGTGTCATCCGGGCCCGGCGGGCGGGCCACGAACCAAGTCCCTCGTCACGCATCGCTGGAGTATGCGCCGAGTCCGGGCCGGTAGGTCTTGTCGTCGAGGAACTGGGTCATGCCCTTTTCCCGGCCGTGCGAGGCGTCGAGGAACTGCGACTGCTCGAGCTTGGCGTACAGGTAGTCCTCGGCCTGTTCCCAGGGCATTTCCTGGGCGAGCTTGTAGCCGACCTTCGCCGCCCGCAGTACGGCCGGGTTCATCGCCGCCAGTTTCGCGGCCAGCTCGCGGGTGCGTTCGCGCAGCCGCTCGGCCGGCACCGCTTCGTTGACCAGCCGCATCTCCGCGGCGCGGCGGCCGTCGAACGGTTCGCCGGTCATGATGAAGTACAGCGCGTCGCGCTGCGGCACGGTCGCCGCCAGTGCCCGGCTGACGACCCCGCCCGGCGGGATGCCCCAGTTGATCTCGGACAGCCCGTACTGCGCGTCTTCCGCGCTGATGGCGAGATCGCAGGCGACGAGCGGGGTGAACGCCCCGCCGAAGCACCAGCCGTTGACCATCGCGATCGTCGGCTTGGACCAGTTCGCCAGTCGCTTCCACTGCCATTCGGCACTCGCGCGGCGGACCCGGATCTGCACGGCGGGATCACCGGACTCGTCGACCTCTCGGAAGTACTCCTTGAGGTCCATCCCGGCGGAGAACGCCTCACCGGCGCCGGTGAGCACGAGGGCCCGGCAGCGCGGATCGGCTTCGAGCGCGTCGAGGGTGGCGACCATCTCGTCGTTGAGCGCGGGGTTCATCGCGTTGCGCTTGGCGGGACGGTTGAGCGAAACCCAGGCGATGCCCTCGTCGAACTCGACGAGAACGGTGTCGCCCCAAGGGGTATCGGTGCGCTCGGTGACAGGTGCGGCCATCGCGGGGTCCTTTCAGAACGGGTAGCGCGCGGTCTGCGCGCGAACGGTGACCCACTGGGTCTCGGTGAAGGCTTCGAGGTTGGCGCGGGCGCCGCCGACGCGACCGGTGCCCGAAGCACCGACGCCGCCGAACGGCGCGGCCGGATCGTCGTTCACGGTCTGGTCGTTGATGTGCACCAGCCCGGAAGGGATGCGCTCGGCCAGTGCCAGTCCCGCGGCGGGATCGGCGGTGAGCACGCCGAGGCTGAGCCCGTATTCGGTGTCGGCGGCCAGTTCGGCGGCCTCGTCGAGGGTGTCGAACGGCCGGACGCAGGCGACCGGGCCGAAGACTTCCTCCGCGTAGGCGGGAATCCCGGAGTGGCAGTCGGCGAGCACGGTGGGACGGAAGAACGGGCCGTCGGTCCTGCCGCCCGCGACGAGCCGGGCACCGGCGGCGACGCTGCGGGAAACCAGGTCCTCGACGTGCGCCAGCTGGTGCCCGTCGATGATCGGGCCGAGTGCGGCGTCGGTGGTGAACGGATCGCCGACGGCGAGCGCGTCCGCCTTGCGCGCCAGCAGCTCCACGTAACGCTCGTAGAGCGAGCGGTGCACCAGATGCCGTCCGGTGGCCATGCAGATCTGGCCCTGGTGCAGGAAACTCCCGAAAGCGCCGCACGAGGCGGCCGCGTCGAGGTCCGCGTCCTCGCACACGATCAGGGCGCTGTTGCCACCCAGCTCCAAGTGTGCGCGCTTGAGCAGTTCGCCGGCGCGGGCGCCGATCGCGCGTCCGGCGCGGGTCGAACCGGTGAAGGACACGACCGGGACGCGGGGGTCCTCGACCAGCGCGGAACCTGCGTCCGGACCACCGGGCAGCACCTGCAGCACACCGGGTGGCAGCCCGGCCTCCTCGAAGATCCGGGCGATCGCCACACCCCCGCACACCGCGGTGCGCGGATCCGGCTTGACGAGCACGGCGTTGCCGAGGGCCAGCGCCGGTGCGACCGAACGCATCGACAGCAGCAGCGGAAAGTTGAACGGCGAAATCACCGCGACGACCCCAGCCGGCGTCCGCCGCTGAAAACTCACCCGGCCCTCGCTGGGCAGCAGTTCCCCGTACGGTGCCGTGGCCAGCGCCGCCGACTGGGTGCACTCGCCCGCCGAACCGTCGATCTCGATGCCCGCCTTGACCCGCGCCGAACCGGATTCGCGGACGAGCCAGTCGCCGATCTCCTCGGCGTGCGCGGCGAAGAGGCCGGCCGCGCGCAGCAGCACCGCAGCCCGTTCCGTCGCCGGGCGGGCCGCCCATTCCCGTTGCGCCGCAACGGCTTTTCCGACGGCAGCGGTCACGTCCGCCGCATCGGCCAGCCCGACCGACCCGAGAGCCGCACCGGTGGCCGGCTCCCGGACCTCACCGGTCCCGGCCCGACCCGCGGTCCACTCACCGGTGAAGACCCGGCCCTGCCACGTCGCGGGATCGAGGAGTGTCACGCGTTCCTCCTGCACCGAAGCACATCTCAGGTTTCCTGATGATTACCTACCTATGATGACCACGTCTGCGTAAAAAACACAAGACTCTCCCGGGAACTATCAACAGGAATCCTGATTGTTACTGGTCAGCTTCGCGGGCGCAGGCCCAGGTCGGCCCGCCGGCGGGCCTCCACGGCCCGCTCGAACGGGGTGTCCCCGCGGGTGCCGCCGGCCTCGGCGAACAGCGCGGCGATCCGCGCGCTGTCGTGGTGGGCGGCGAGCCCGGCCAGCGCCGGGGAGGACTCGGCGAGCACCTCGCGGAACCGCTGTTCGGCCAGCGGCCCGAGCCGGTCGTAAACCTCGAGGAACAGCCGCTGCGCCTCCACCCGCCGCCAGCCCGCCGGCAGCAGCACCGCAGGCAGATCCGGGTCACGCTCGGGAAAACCGCGCCAGGCGACGCGCAGCTCGGTGCGGGCGCGCAGAGCCTCGGCCGGGCCGATCCGTCCCGCGGCCAGGCGCTTCCGCAGCGGAAGGTAGGCCTGCTCGAAATCGGCGTACTGCCGGGCGAGCGCCGACAGGTCGAACGCCGTGGCCGGGTCGCACCCGCCGGGCACCTCCTCGGCACGCAGCACCGTCGCGCGCTCGATGCCGAGTTCTTCGACCAGCTCGCGGGCGGGGCCCGCCATCGGATGCGGCGAGACCCAGCAGCCGTCGTAGAGCGCGGCGAAACCCAGGATCCGCAACCGGGTGCGCAACGCGTTGCGCACGTCCCGGTCCTGCTCCGGCACGGAGAAGACCAGGACCGTCCACCGCCCGTCCCATTCGGGCGCGGTGGCGCCGAAGGTGAGCACGCGGTGCGTGCGGCTCACGATGACGTCGCTCGTGCGCGGCGGAATGCCGTAGGCCGTTGTCCGCCCGGCCCGGGAGGTGGTGAGCAGCCCCTTCGCGGCGAGCCTGCGCATCGCCGCGCGCGCGTTCTCCTGCCCGATCCCGAATTCGGCGAGCAGCCGGACCAGCGCGGCGGACGGGATGTGCTCGTCACGCCAGTACCAGTAGTCCCCCAGCAACGAGGTCAGCAGCAGCTGCGGTTCGGCTCGCGACCGTCCCTCGTCCGGCATGGTGCCCCCTCTCCGCGCGCAGGGTACGCGCTCGCCGGGCCCGGACCGGCGGGCCCGGCCCGGGAATCCGGGTGTTGCCATTGGCGACATCTTCTGCGACGCTCGTCAGCATCGTAGTCGGCAATGATCGCGGAAGCGCTGCCGACGCACCACACGCCTGGCACGACCCAACGCAGGGAGAACCTCGCCATGCGCCTTCACCCGCTCCACAGGCCACGCCCGCAGCCACCCCACCCGCAGCCACCGCGCCCAGCACGGCGGGTACCCCGCGCGGCCACGCTGCCCGGCTTGCTGGCCGCTGCCCTCCTGCTCGCCGGCTGTGGCGCCACTTTCGGTGATCCGTCCGACGACGCCCAGCCCGCCCCCGCGGGGTCGGACGCGTCACTGCACGACGCGCTCCCCGATTCGGTCAAGAGCTCCGGAGTGCTGCGGTTCGCCGGCGACTCGCACCCGCCCTACCGGACAGTGGCCTCCGACGGCTCGATCACCGGGATCGACAAGGACTTCCAGGACGCGCTGGGCAAGGTACTGGGAGTGCGGACCGAGGTCAGCATCGTGGAAAGCCTGCCCGCGGCTCTGCAGGGCATGCTCGCCGACCGCTACGACGCGTTCAACGGACCGGTGAAAGCCACCGCGGAGCGCGAGAAGCAGTTCGACACCGTCACCTGGATGACGACGCGGACCTCCTACGTCGTGCCCGCCAAGGGATCCGCGGCGATCAAGGACGCCGCGGACCTGTGCGGCAAACGCGTCGCGCTCGTCGCCGCCGGCGTCGTGGAACAGCAGGTGAAAAACCTTTCCGCATACTGCCGCAAGAATGGGAAGCCCGCGGTGCAGGCGGTCGGGCTCGCGGACACGAACTCGACCCTGCTGGCCACGCAGTCCGGTCGCGCCGAGGCCGCGGGCATGACGCAGGCCTCGGCGATCGACGTGACCACCCAGCAGAAGGGTGCTTACACCTCGGTCACGCAGACCGAGGAGCAGGGTGCGACCGCCGACAAGCTCGCGCTGTACGTCCCGAAGTCCACCGGACTGGGCCCGGTGATGCAGAAGGCGTGGACCGAGCTGTTCCGCACCGGGAAGTACCGGGAGATCATGAAGAAGTGGGGCCTGACCGAGGTCATGGTGAGCGCGCCGGAGTTCGACGCCGGGACAGCGTCGTGACCGCGACCGCCGCCGGGCCGACCACCGCCGCCGAGGCCCCCGACGTGGCCACCGCCCGCCGCCGCCGGCACCCGTGGCGCTGGGTCGCGTCACTGGTGCTGCTCGTGCTCGCCGCCGAGATCGTCTCGTTCCTGGTGGGCAACAAGCGTTTCCAGTGGGACGTGGTCGCGGCCAACCTCTTCGCGCCGTCAGTGCTGGCCGGCCTCGGCACGACGGTGCTCCTGGCCGTGCTGGCGATGCTGATCGGCTCCGTGGTCGGCGGGTTGCTCGCCGCCGCGCAGCTGTCGGACTTCGGGCCGCTGCGCTGGGCCGCGACGCTGTACGTCGGTGTCTTCCGCGGTATCCCGCCGCTGGTGCAGCTGATCTTCTGGTTCAACCTCGCCTATCTGCTGCCGCGGCTGTCGATCGGCGTGCCGTTCGGGCCGACCATCGTGAGCTGGAACGCCAACGACGTGATCACCCCGCTCACCGCAGGCGTGATCGGGCTGTCGCTGGTCGAATCGGCCTACCTGGCCGAGATCATCCGCGCGGGCGTGCTCGGCGTCGAGCAGGGACAGCGGGAAGCCGCTTCCGCCATGGGGTTCACCCCGCGGCAGACCTTCTTCCGGATCGTGCTGCCGCAGGCGATGCGGGTGATCCTGCCCCCGGCGGGCAGCCAGTTCATCAGCGTGCTCAAGGGAACCGCGCTGGTGTCGGTGATCGCGATGAACGATCTGCTGCACGCCGTGCAGGTGATCTACAACCAGACCTACCAGATCGTGCCGATGCTGATCGTGGCGTGCGTGTGGTACCTCCTCGTGGTCACGTTGCTGACCTTCGGCCAGCGCCGTCTCGAACGGCATTTCTCCCGCGGGCACGTGCGGACTCCGGCGGCCGGAGGTGCGGCGTGAACGTGGTGAGCCTGCGTGGGGTGACGAAGCGCTTCGGCGAGCACACCGCGCTCGATCAGGTCGACCTCGACGTGGCCGAGGGCGAGGTCGTGGTGGTGATCGGCCCGTCCGGTTCCGGGAAGTCCACTCTGGTCCGCTGCGTGCACCAGCTCGAGCCGATCGACGGCGGGGCCATCCACCTCGACGGCGAACTGCTCGGCTACGAGCACCACCGCGGCGGGCTGCGGCCGTTGCCCCCGCGGGCGAGGGCGGCCCAGCGGAGGCGGATCGGGATGGTGTTCCAGCAGTTCAACCTGTTTCCGCACTTCACCGCACTGCGCAACGTCACCGAGGCGCCGGTCCGCGTGCACGGACGCGACCGTGCGGACACGGAGCGGGCCGCGCGGGAACTGCTCGAACGCGTCGGTCTCGGGGACCGCATGGGGCACTATCCACGCCAGCTGTCCGGCGGGCAGCAGCAACGGGTGGCGATCGCCCGTGCGCTGGCGGTGGATCCGCGCGTGCTGCTGTTCGACGAGCCGACCTCCGCGCTCGACCCGGAACTGGTCGAGGAGGTGCTCGGCGTGCTGCGCGGGCTCGCCCGCGACGGGCTGACGATGGTCGTGGTCACCCACGAGATGGCGTTCGCCCGCGAGGTCGCCGACCGGATCGTGTTCATGGAAGCCGGTCGCATCCTGGAAACCGGGCCACCGGACCGGCTTTTCGGCTCTCCGTCCAGCGCGCGGCTGCGCGCGTTCCTCGCCCGCCACACCCGGGAGGTACCGGCATGATCACCGTCGCCGCGGTCGGGGACCTGATCCTCGACGAGCCCGACCCCGCGTCGTTTCTCGCTCCGTCCGCGCGGGTCCTGCGTGCCGCCGACGTGACCGTGGGACACGTCGAGGTCCCGCATTCCACGACCGGCACGCAGGTCAGCACGGACGTGCCGGCCCCGCCGGCGGATCCGGCCGCGCTGGAAGCACTGTCCGAAGCGGGGTTCGACGTGGTCACCCTCGCGGGCAACCACATCTTCGACGCCGGCGAGGTGGGCGTGACCGACACCGTCGCGCACGCCCGTGCCGCGGGGCTGGTGCCGGCCGGTGCCGGGGCCGATCTGGCCGAGGCGCGCACTCCGGCCATCGTGGAGCGTGGCGGCCTGCGGATCGGCGTGCTGTCCTACAACTGCGTGGGTCCGAGAGAATCCTGGGCCACCTCACGCAAGGCCGGCTGCGCCTACCTCCACGTGCTCACCCACTACGAACTCGACCACGCGAGTCCCGGCGGGCCGCCGAAGATCTACACCTTCGCGGACCCGGACTCGCTGGACACGGTCGCCGAAGACGTGGCACGGCTGCGTGCGGAAGCCGATGTGGTCCTCGTGGGACTGCACAAGGGAGTCGGGCACACCCCGGCCGCGGTCGCGATGTACGAATCGCCCGTGGCGCGCGCGGTGGTCGACGCCGGAGCGGACGCTGTGTTCGGGCACCACGCACACATCATGCGGGGCGTCGAGGCGTACCGCGGGAAGCCGATCTTCCACGGCCTCGGCAACTTCGTCACCGTCACCCGTGCGCTGACGCCCGCCGAGGGCGGCGACAGCGCCGAACGCGCGGCCTGGGCCGAGCGGCGCAAGGCGCTGTACGGCTTCGCCCCGGATCCGGCGATGCCGTACTACCCGTTCCATCCGGAAAGCCGCAACACCGCGATCGCCTTCTGCCGCTTCGATTCCGGCGGCCTCGTCGACGCGGGGCTCGTGCCGTGCCGCATCGACGACGGCGGCCGCCCGGTGCCGCTTCCGCCGGGCGAAGACGCCGAAGTCGTGAGCTACCTCGAAGACATCACCGCGCGCGCGAAGCTCAACGGCGCGCTGGTCCGCCGCGGCGGCGAACTGCTGCTCGCCGGTGCGGGCCGCAACCAGGAGAGGACCCCATGACCGACCAGCCACTCGCCGGCCGCACCGTCATCGACCTGACCACGGCGCTGGCCGGCCCGTACGCCACGCTCCTGCTCGCGGGACTCGGCGCCACCGTGATCAAGGTGGAGAACCCGCTCACCGGCGGGGACACCTCGCGCAACAACGCCCCCTACCTCGGCCGCGACGGGCTCGCACTGGCCCGCAGGCACGACGACGACATGTCGGTGTCCATGCTGGTGCGCGGACGGGGCAAGAAGTCCGTGACGCTCAACCTCAAGGACCCCCGCGCCACAGCGGTGTTCCACGATCTGGTGCGCGACGCCGACGTGGTGGTGGAGAACTACTCCCCCGGCGTGACCGAGCGGCTCGGCATCGACTACGCGTCACTCCGGGAGACCAACCCGCGGCTGGTCTACACGTCGATCAGCGGGTTCGGCGCGCAGGGCGGGCCCGGATCGGGCAAGGCCATGGACTCGATCATCCAGGCGCTGTCGGGCGTGATGCTGACCGCGGGCGAACCAGGTGGCGATCCGGTGCGCTTCGGCCTGCCGATCGGCGATCTGCTGGCGCCGCTGTTCGCCGTGGTCGGCACGGTGTCCGCGCTGTTGCAGGCCGAGACGACCGGACAGGGCCAGCACGTGGACGTCTCGATGCTCGGTGCCCTGACGTCACTGGTGGCGTGCGAGCCGTTCGACGCGTTCGACGCCGTCGGCCTGCCCCAGCGCACCGGCTCGATGGTGCCGCGCCTCGCCCCGTTCGGGATCCTGCCCGCCGCGGACGGGCACATCGCGCTGTGCGCGCCGACCGACGCGTTCGCCCGCGGGGTGCTCACCGCGATGGGCCGCGACGACCTGGTGGCCGACGAGCGCTTCCGCACCCGGGACCAGCGCGTCGACCGGGCCGACGAACTGCACGGACTGATCGGCGACTGGTGCGCCGCCCTGCCCGCCGCCGAGATCGTGGCCCGGCTGGCCGAGCACGGGGTGCCCGCCGCCGAGGTGCGGGACCCGCGTCAGGCCGTCCGTGATCCGCTGGTGCGCGAACGCGGTGAGGTCGTGCCGATCGCGCATCCACGGCACGGCGCGGTGGCCGATCTGTCGGCCACCGGCGTGCCGATCGTGTTCTCCGGGGCGACGGTCGGGCTGGACGCGCCCCCGCCCGCGCTCGGCGAGCACAACGACCATGTCTACCACGGGCTGCTCGGCTACAGCACCGACGAGATCGCGGCGCTGACCGCGGCTTCCGTCATCTGATCCGGAGGAGAAGCGATGTCACTGGCCGCACTGACGGCCCCCGCCCCGCCGCCGGCTCGTCCGGTGGCCGGCTACGTCGGCGCCGACGTGCCCGTCGAACTGCTCACCGCGGCCGGCCTGCATCCCGTCCGGCTGGCCGGATCGCCACGCGAGGACGCCGCCGAAGGCCGTCGTTACCTCGGCGGCGGGCTGGACCCGGTCGCGTGCTCGGTGCTCACCCGGCTGCTGAACGGCGGATACGGACCGCTCGACGTGCTCGTCGTGTCGCGTGACTGCGAAGCTTCGCTGCGGTTGTTCTACGTACTGCGGGAACTGCGGCGGGTCGAGCCGTCCATCGCGCTGCCGCCGGTGCATCTCGTCGACGTGTTGCACCTGCCCTACCGCACCACGACGAAGTACGTGCTGGCGAAGGTACGGCAGTTCCGCGGGTGGCTGGCCGGGCAGGGACATCCGGTGACGGATGCGGCGCTGGGCGAGGCGGTGTCCACGCACGACCGGATCCGCGGTCTCCTGCGGGGACTCGGCGAATTCCGGGCACGCCGGGTGCTGAGCGGAACCGAGATGCTCGGTGTGGTGTCGGCCGTGAACACCCGACCGGCCGCGGAAGTGGTGCCGTTGCTGGGAAACCTGCGCCATGAGCTGTCGGGCCGGTCTGCGCTGCCCGGCCGGCCCGTCTACCTGACCGGCAGCAGCCACGACAGTCCCGAGGTCTACGAGGCGGTGGAGGCCGAGGGACTGCTCATCGTCGGGGAAGACCACGACCGGGGCGATCTGCTGGCCCTGGGCGACGTCGGTGCGCCGACAGAGCAAGCGCTGGCCGAGCGGTACCAGTTCGCCGGGCCCGCGGCGGCGCGGGCGTCGATTGCCGCGCGGGCAGCGCATACTGCGTCCGCCGTGCGGGAGCGGGAAGCCGAGCTGCTGATCTCCTACGTGCGCCGCTTCGACGACGCGCCGCCGTGGGATTTCCCCGCCCAACGCCGGGCCGCCGGAGTATCCGCGGTGCTCGTGGACCGGCAGTCCTACGGGAAGATCGAGCTGGACCGCCTGCCCTTGGCGGTGGCGCGATGACCGCCAGGCTGCCCAGCGCGGCCGCCGCGACGGCATACCAACGGCAGTGGTTCGCCGACCTGCACCGTGCAGTCGCCGACGGCGCACCGCTGGCGCTGGTGAACGCCGACGCTCCGCAGGAGATCTTCCGCGCCATGGGGATTCCGTACGTGGTGAACCAATGGTGGGCGTCGATCGTCACGGCGAAGCGGCGGGCGCAGGACCACCTCGCGCGGCTGCGGGACCGCGGCTATCCCGACTACACCGAGCAGTACAGCTCGCTCTCGCTCGGCAGCGCGTTCGACTCGGAGCCCGCGACCGCGCCGTGGGGCGGGCTGCCGAAGCCGTCGATCGTGCTCGCCGAAACCACCGGGGACGCCTCGCGGAAGATCTTCGACGTCTGGGGCGAGCAGGAAGACGTGACGTTCTACCCGTTGGAGAGCGCCGCGGCCGATCGCGTCCCCGAACGGTGGTGGGAGCTGATGCCGCACCGCTGGGAGGAGGCCGTGGGCACCGACCGGATCGACCTGCTCACCGGGGAACTCGAGGGGCTGGTCCGGTTCCTGGAGCAGACCACCGGCCGCCGGTTCTCCGGGCAGCGCTTCGCCGAAGTGATGGCGCTGGTCAACGAGCAGGAGGAGTGGAACCGCCGCACGCGGGACCTGGTCGCCGCGGCCCGGCCCTGCCCCGTGGCCGTCACCGACAGCATCCCGGCGGTGATGATCCCGCAGTGGCATCGCGGTACGGAGTGGGCACGCGACGCCGCGCGCCGGTTGCACGACGAGGTCGCCGAGCGTGTCGCCGAAGGCGCCGCAGTGTGCCCGGGGGAACGTTCGCGGCTCATGTGGGTCGGCCGCGGACTGTGGTTCGACCTGGACTTCTACCGTCGTTTCCAGGAGCGCCACGGTGCGGTTTTCGTGTGGTCGATGTACCTCGCGATCGCCGCGGACGGTTACCTCCGCTACGGCGGCGACCCGATGCGTGCGCTGGCCGCGAGGTTCGCCGCATTCTCCGACCAGCTCTACACGCCGCCGTGGTCGGCGGAATGGTACGTGAAGGAGGCACGGGCGCACGGTGTGGACGGTGTCGTGCACCTCGTCTCCGATGACGCACGCGGCAGCTGGGCCACCACCCGCGCGCTGCGCGCCGCCGGCGTCCCGGTGCTGGAGCTGCACGCGGACAACGTCGACGCCCGCCGTTCCGATCCCGAGCACCTCGACCGCGCTGTCGGCGAATGGCTCGCCGCTGAAGTCGCCTGAGACCACCGGAACCCCTGCACCAACGACCGCTGCACGGAGGCACCGTCATGCCCGCACGTTCCCGAAAGCTGTTGTTCGGCACGCTCGCGATCGTGGTCCTCGCCGTCGCGGTCCTCGCGACGACGCTGGTGGCCACGCAGCCTTCGCAGGCCGCCGGCTCGTTCGGCTCGTACCGGCCGCGGCAGGAGTACACCGAACAGGTCACCGAATCGTTCTACCTGCCGATGCGGGACGGGACGCGGCTCGCCGTCAGGCTGGACCGTCCCGCAGTGGCCGGCCGCGCCGCGGACGGGAAATTTCCGGTTCTGTGGCAGCACAGCCTGTCGATCGACCGTAAGCCCGAGGACGGTGCCGGGCCGAAGACCGGCGGTATCCAGACCATGCCGACTCTCACCGCGTACGGCTACGTCGTCGTCCAAGTCGCGCGGCGTGGCAACGGGCAGTCCTTCGGCGTGCGACGCGGTTACAACGACCGTCTCGAAGCAGGCGACGCGTACGAGGTCACCGAGTGGCTCGCTCAGCAGCCGTGGTCGGACGGAAATGTCGGCATCTACGGCTGTTCCAACACCGGCGACGCGGCGATGCACGCGTTGACCGTGCGGCCGCCGCATCTCAAAGCCGTGCTCGCCGGGTGCTTCTCGTGGGACAAGTACGACGCGTGGCGCGTCGGCGGCATTTCGGCGCAATGGGGTTTCGGGCCGTCGCGGACGGTGGAGCAGGACCTCGAGAACAACCCGGTCGACGGCGACGATGACAAAACCTTGTTGCGCCAGGCCGCGATCGAGCATCAGAAGTCCACTGTGCTCGCCGACATGTGGCGGGAAATGCCGTACCGGGACAGCTATTCACCGCTGGTTTCGTCGAAGTTCTGGTCCGAGGGCAGTGTCGGCAGCTACGCCGACCAGATCCGCGCTTCGCACGTGCCGGTGTACGTGATGGGCGGCTGGCGGGACGAGCTGCGCGGGCAGGGCATCGCGACGCTGCTGAACGTGCCCGGCTCGCGGTTGCTGATCGGGCCGTGGAAGCATTGCGAGAACGCGGGTTTCGCGCTCGTCGAAGAGGCACACCGGTTCTTCGACGAGCACCTCAAGGACGTCGACACCGGAATCGACCACGAACCCCGGATCCGGTACGCCACCCCGGACTCCGACGCCGCCGACGCCACCGGGCTCACCTGGAAGGCCGCGGAGACGTGGCCACCGGCCGGGACCACGTCGTCGGCCATGCCGCTGGACGCTCGTTCCTTCACCGTCCGCACCGGCGTGCAGTGCCCGACCGACCCCGGCAGCGGCTCCACGATCCAGCCGTGCCCCATTCCCGAGGCCGGAGCGAGCTGGGCCGGCAAGCCCCTCGGCGCCGACCGCGAACTGACCGGAACACCGGTGGTGGACCTGACGGTGCGCCTGAACCGGCCCGACGCCCACATCTTCGCGTATCTGGAGGACGTCGGCCCGGATGGGAAGACGACCGTGATCACGGAGGGTCGCCAGCAGGTTTCCCTGCGCGCCAAGCAACCTGCGCCCTACACACTGCCCGCCGGCGTGCCCTGGCACCGTGCGTACACCCAGGACAGCCGTCCCCTCGCCGCGGGCGAGTCGGCGCAGCTGCACTTCGCGATGCTCCCCACGTCGTACCTCGTGCGCGGCGGCCACCACCTGCAGGTCACAGTGACCGGCTACGACCCGCGGGAAACCGGCGTACTGCCGGACGCCGACGGGGCGCGGATCGAGGTGCTGAACGGCTCGGCCGTCGAACTGCCGTCCGCATCCGGGAAGTAGGCCGGCCTCACTCGTGTCCCGTCAGCAACAACGAACCCAGCGGCGTGATCCGGTGGAAGACCGCCGGACCGCGGCGGCTGCTGCGGACGAGACCGGCGCTCAGCCGACCATGGCAGCTCCGTCGCCGAGTACCGCGGGCAGGTAGCGCTCCGGCTCGCCGAAGAGCAGCGCGCTGCTGTACGCACGCTTGAAGTACAGATGCGCGTCGTGTTCCCAGGTGATGGCGATCCCGCCGTGCAGCTGGATCATCTCGGCCGCGGCGAGCCGGAAAGCCTCCGAACAGACCACTTTCGCGGTCGCCGCGGCGGCCGGGAGGTCGTCGCCGGTGAGTGCTGCGGCCACCCCCGCGTACAGCGCGGAACGGGCGGCGGCGACCTGCACGTGGACGTCCGCCATCCGGTGCTGCAGTGCCTGGAACCCGCCGATCGGACGGCCGAACTGACGACGCTGCTTCGTGTACTCGACGGTCAGCTCGAGCGCCCGAGCGGCTGCACCGACCTGTTCCGCGGCCAAGGCGACCACGGCCAGGTCACGCAGCCGGCCGAGGGGGAAGGCGCCGTGGTCCAGCCTTCTCGCGGGGGCCCCGGAGAACTCCGCGGTGCCGAGCCTTCGCGTCGGATCGAGGGTGGGCTGCGGTTCGCGCCGGGCGTGGTCCGGACGCACTTCGAACAGGCCACGACCGTCCGCGGTGTGCGCGACGACCAGCAGGACGTCGGCGAGCACGCTGTCGAGCACGTAGTCCGCCCGGCCGTCGATCCTGCCTCCGGACTCCGTGCAAACCGGCTCCCAGCCGCCGTCCGCGCCGCAGATCGCGAGGGCGGCCAGCCTGCTGCCGTCCGCGATGCCGGGCAGCAGGCGCTCGGCATCGCCGGTCCCGGCCAGCAGCAGTGCTTGTCCACAAAGGACCACCGAACCCAGCATCGGTGCCGGCGTCAGGGTCCGGCCCAGCTCTTCGAGTACCACGCAGGCCTCGGCGACGGTCGCACCGGCGCCACCGTGGTCCTCGGGGATCGCGAGTGCGGCCACACCGATCTGCTCGCAGAGCGTCGACCACAGCTTGTCGTCGTACCCGAGCGGCGAATCCATGGCGGTACGCACGTCGGAGCGCCGGGTCAGCAGGGCTCGCACCGACTCCCGCAGCGCTTGCGCCTCCTCTGTCCACATCGGATCCGCGTTCATCGGGCACCCGCCACGGCACGCAGAACCCGCGCCCGGTGGAACGACGCGCTGCCCCAGGCACCGATCAGCGCACGCACCTTCGTGAGCCGGAGGCCGAGGTCGTGTTCCTCGGTGTAACCGATCGCCCCGTGCACCTGCAACGCTGTCCTCGCGGCCAGGTACGCCGCCTCCCCCGCGAACACCTTCGCCGCCGAAACCTCCCGCGGCAGCAGCGGGTTCCGCTCGGCCGCCGCCACCGCCGCTCCGTGCACCAAGGGGCGGGCGAGCTCGAGCTGGGTGGCGACGTCGGCGAGGAGGTGCTTGACCGCCTGGTACTCCCCGATAAGCCTGCCGTACTGACTGCGCTGCTTGGCATACGCGACCGTCGCGTCCAATAGCCACTGCCCGGCACCGAGCAGCTGCGCGCAGACCGCGAGCACTCCCATCTCGAACGCGCGATCGCCTCCGTCGACCGGCGACGACTGCCCGGCACTGAGCCGGAACAACCTGCGTGCCGGATCGATCGAGCGCACCTGCCGGTCCACCCGGACCGCACCGGCGGATCCCGCCCGCAGGTCGAGCACGACGTCGGCCACGTCCGCGTCCAGCGCCAACGGCACTTCCGGTGCGGCGACGACGGTCGCGAACGCGTCTCCGGTGGCCAGCGCAGGCAGCCACCGGTCCGCGGCCTCGCCGGTGAGCGCGACCGGGGCGACCGCGGCCGATTCGACCACCGGCCCGGGCACCGCGTGGTAGCCGAGCGCTTCGAAGGCCACCACGAGGTCGACTGCATCCCCGCCGAAACCGCCGTGACGATCGTCGGTGAGCAGCGCGCACGCTCCCAGCTCGGCCAGCGCGCGCAGGAGTTTCCGGCCTGGTTCGTGGCGCCCGGCCGCCCAGGCCCGTGCCGCAGCGGGCACCTCCGTACCCCGCAGCATTTCGTCGAGGCCGGCGCGGAACTGCCGTTGCTCCGGGGAAAGCGTGAACTTCACCGGCGTGCCTCCCTCGGCAGTCCCAGCAGCCGTTCGGCGATCGTGTTGCGTTGGATCTGGTCGGTGCCGCCGTAGATCGGGCCCGCCAGCGAGAAAAGGTAACCGTCCACCCAGGACCCGGCGGCTTCACCCTCCGGGCCGAGCAGGTCCAGCGCGGTCTCGTGCAGTGCGACGTCCACATGCGACCAGAAGAGCTTGTTCACACTTGACTCCGGCCCCAGCGAACCACCTTCGGCCAGCCGGCTGGCAGTACCGAAAGTGTAGAGCTGGTAGGCCCGCGCGCCGATCCACGCGTCCGCGACCCGGTCCGCGGCCGAGGCCGGACGGCCGTGCTCACGCCAGAGCGCGGCCAGCCGGCCGGACGCTGCGACGAACCGGCCCGGGCTGCGCAGGGACAGCCCGCGCTCGTTGTTCGCGGTCGTCATCGCCACCCGCCAGCCCTCGCCGGGTTCGCCGAGCACGTCCTCGTCGGGCACGAACACGTGGTCAAGGAAGATCTCCGCGAACCCGGGTTCGCCGTCCAGCTGCGGGATGGGCCGCACGGTGACGCCCTCTGCCCGCAGGTCGAACATGAAGTAGGTCAGCCCGTGGTGCCGGTGCGCGCCGGGGTCCGTGCGGAACAGTCCGAAAGCACGGTCCGCGAACGCCGCGCGCGAGCTCCACGTCTTCTGCCCGGACAGCAACCAGCCACCATCGGTGCGCACCGCGCTGCTTCGCAAGGCCGCGATGTCGCTGCCTGCTTCGGGTTCGGACCAGGCCTGCGCCCACACCTGCTCGCCGGTCGCCATCGGCGGCAGGATGCGGTCCCGCTGCCGCGGGGTGCCGTGCGCGAACAACGTGGGCGCCAGCATGAAGATGCCGTTCTGCCCGACTCGCCCCGGTGCACCCGCCGCGTAGTACTCCTCCTCGAACAGCAGCCACTGCAGCGGCGAGCAGTCGCGCCCGTGGTAGGCCTCCGGCCACGACACCACCGACCACCGCGCCTCGGCGAGCAGCGCCTCCCACTCGCGGTGCCGGGCGAACCCCTCCGCGGTGTCCATCGAGGGCAGCGGCTTCGCCGGCACGTGCTCGGCCAGCCATGCCCGTGCCTCGTCACGCAGCGCCGCGGAACCGGCGTCGATGTCCAGATCCATCACGCCTCCCCGTTCGCGTCCCGCATGGACCGCGCCGACTGCCCACCGAGCGAATCCTGCGAGGTCTCCGCGTTGTGCGCGTGGGCGAAGTGGTGCAGCCCGAACACCGAGTCCATTCCGGACCGCAGGCCCATCAGATCCTCCGCCTGGTTCACCGCCTTCTTCGCCAGCGCGAGGCCGAACTGCGGCATCGCCGCGATCTTCCCGGCGAGGGCGGACACGTGCTCTTCCAGCTGCTCGCGCGGGACGATCCGGCTGACCATCCCCCATTCCTTCGCCTGCTGCGCGGAGAACCGCTCCCCGGTGAACAGCACCTCCTTCGCCGCCCGCGGACCGAGCACCCAGGGATGCGCGAAGTACTCCACCCCCGGAATTCCCATCCGCACCACGGGATCGGCGAAGAACGCGTCCTCACTTGCGACGATCAGATCACACACCCAGGCCAGCATCAGCCCGCCCGCGATACAGGCGCCCTGCACCGAAGCGATCATCGGCTTCGGAATCTCCCGCCACCGCCGGCACATCCCCAAGTACACTTCGGACTCCCGCGCGAACCGCTGGTCCCCGCCCGTGCGGTCGGTGTGATCCCACCACTGCACCGCACGGCGGTCGAAGCGGACGTCCGCGTCCCGGCCCGGCGAGCCGATGTCGTGCCCGGCGGAGAAGTGCTTGCCCTCGCCGCCGAGCACGATGACCTTGACCGCCGCGTCGTCGACCGCGCGGGTGAAGGCGTCGTCCAGCGCGTAGGTCATCGCCGAGTTCTGCGCGTTGCGGTAGTCCGGGCGGTTCATCGTCACCAGCGCGACCGGCCCGCGGCGTTCGTAGCGGACCACCGGTTCACTCATGCCTTCTCCTCACTCAGCAGCCGCTTCAGCACCTTGCCGGAAGCGTTGCGCGGCAGTTCGGTCACGAACTCCACCGACCGCGGGACCTTGTAGTTGGCCAGCCGTCCCCGGCAGAACCCGAGCACCGTTTCGGTGCTCAGCCCGTCCGCGGGCACCACGAAAGCCTTGCCGACCTCACCGAGGCGCGCGTCGGCCACGCCGATCACCGCCACGTCGCGCACCCCGTCCAACTCGGTCAGCGCGTGCTCGATCTCGGCCGGGTAGACGTTGAACCCGCCGCAGATGTACATGTCCTTGACCCGGCCGGTGATCGCCAGGTTCCCCGCCTTGTCCAGCACGCCGACGTCGCCGGTGCGCAGCCAGCCCTGCTGGTCGAGGGCCTTCGCGGTCGCCTCCGGGTCATCGAGGTAGCCGAGCATGACGTTCGGCCCGCGCACCACCACCTCCCCCGCCGGTGGCCGGGTCGCCACCTCGAATCCCGCCGTCGCCCGCCCCGACGTCGCGGCCACGAGTTCGACTTCGTCGCCGGGACGGCACATCGTGACCACCACCGCCTCGGTGAGCCCGTAGGCGGTGAGCACGGTGTCGAAGCCGAGCTCCGAACGCATCCGCCGGACCAGCGAGGCCGGCACCGAAGCCGCACCGGTCACGGCGAGCCGCAGCGACGACAGGTCCCGCCCGGCCCGTTCGGGCAGCAGTGACTGGAAAATCGTCGGCGCACCGGGTAGCGCGGAAATCCGTTCCCGTTCGATCAGCTCCAGCGTCTCCGGCACGCTGAACACCGCCTGCGGCACGATGGCCGCACCGGTCAGCAGGCAGACCACGATCCCCGCCTTGTAGCCGAAGCTGTGGAAGAACGGGTTCACCACCAGGTACCGGTCCCCGGCCGTCACCTCCCCGCAGCGAGCCCACGCCGCGGCCACGTCCACCACCTGGCGATGCGCGGACAGCACCCCTTTCGAACGGCCGGTCGTGCCGGAGGTGAACAGGATGTCGCTCACGTCGTCCGGCCGCACCGCCTCCGCCCTGGCCTCCACCTCGGCAGCGGACACGGTTTCGGCCCTGGCCAGGAATTCCTCCCAGCCGAGTGTGCCCGGCACGCAAGCGTGCGGCTGGTCCAGCGGAACGCGCACCACAGTGGTCAGCTCCGGCAGTTCGACACCGGTGGCCCGGATCGCCGCGTACCGGTCGGTGCCCAGGAAATCCGCGGCGACCACCAGTGCGCGCGCCCGGCTGCGCACGAGCAGGTCGGTGGTTTCCACACCGGTGAACCGGGTGTTGACCGGGACGAGCACCGCGCCGCTGTAGAGCGCGCCCAGCGCCGCGAGCACCCACTCCGCGGTGTTCGGCAGGACGATCGCGATCCGGTCACCGGGGCGCACCCCGCTCGCGGCGAACGCCCGTGCCACGCGCTGAACATGTTCCAGAAGTTGCCGGAAATCCAGCCGGAAACCGCCGTCGGCCAGCGCCTCGGCGGCGCCGAACTCCGCTGCCGCCGCCCGCAGCACGGCGGGGATCGTCGTCGGCGGCATCGCACCCTCCCCTGGACCAAGGAACTAGAACGTGTTCTCATTATGCCAGTGCGCACCGGCGCGGGGAAGGAGTGGCGCGTGAACGACGAGGATCCGCCGCGGGTGCGCCGCGAGATCGCCGCCTGGCTGGCGGACAACCTGACCGGCGAGTTCGCACGTCTGCGTGGACTGGGCGGCCCCGGACGGGAGCACGAGGAGTTCGACCTGCGGCTGGCGTGGGAACGCCGTCTCGCGGCCGCCGGGTGGACCTGTGTGGGATGGCCTGCCGAGTTCGGCGGACGTGGGCTGTCGCTGGCCGAGCAGGTCGCCTTCCACGAGGAGTACGCCGCGTCCGGGGCACCGGCCAGGGTCAACCACATCGGGGAGCAACTGCTCGGGCCGACGTTGATCGCGTTCGGCACGCCGGAGCAGCGGGCCCGGTTCCTGCCGCGGATCGCCGCGGTCGAACAGCTGTGGTGCCAGGGCTACTCCGAACCCGGCGCGGGCTCGGATCTGGCGGCGGTCGCCACGTCGGCGGAGCTGCGCGACGGCGAGTGGGTCGTGAACGGGCAGAAGGTCTGGACGTCGCTGGCCCACGTCGCGGACTGGTGTTTCGTCCTGGCCCGGACCGAATCCGGCTCCCGGCGCCACCACGGGCTGTCCTACCTGCTGGTGCCGTTGCGCCAGGACGGCGTCACGGTGCGCCCGATCCGGCAGCTGACCGGCACCAGCGAGTTCAACGAGGTGTTCTTCGACGACGCCCGCACCGGCGCGGGCCACCTCGTCGGCGAACCCGGCGAGGGCTGGCGGATCGCGATGGCCACCCTCGGCTTCGAACGCGGCGTGTCCACGCTCGGTCAGCAGATCGGCTTCCGCCGCGAACTCGACAGCATCATCGCCGAGGCGCGGCGCACCGGCACCTGGGACGACCCGCTACTGCGGGCCGACCTCGCCCGCGCCCGGATCGGGCTGCGGGTGCTGCGGGCGCACGCCCTGCGCACGCTGGGCCGCCCGGCCGGCCCGGAGGTCGCCGTCGGCAAGCTGCTTTGGGCGGGATGGCACCGCGGGCTCGGTGAACTCGCGCTGCGCGCCCGCGGCGCCCGCTCCCTCGTCCACGACGGCGACCTCGACGAAGGGCAGCGGCTGTTCCTGTTCACCCGCGCCGACACCCTCTACGGCGGCTCGGACGAGATCGAACGCACCATCATCGCCGAGCGCGTGCTCGGCCTGCCCAGGGAGGCCCGCACATGATCCCCGACTACCCGCCGGGACACGACCTGCTGGCCGGGAAAGTCGTCGTGGTCACCGCCGCCGCGGGCACCGGAATCGGCTCCGCGGTGGCGAAACGCTGCCTCGAAGAAGGCGCGGAAGTGATCGTCTCCGACTGGCACGAACGCCGCCTCACGGAGAAGGCCACCGAACTCGAAGCGCTGGGGAAAGTACACGCCATCCCGTGCGACGTCACCAGCGAGGACCAGGTCCAGGCGCTGGTCGACGGCGCCGTGGAGCGCTGCGGCCGGATCGACGTGCTCGTCAACAACGCGGGTCTCGGCGGCACCGCCTCCGTGCTCGACATGACCGACGACGAATGGTCACGGGTCCTCGACATCACCCTGACCGGCACGTTCCGCTGTACTCGCGCCGCCCTGCGCCGGTTCGTCGCCCAGGGTGGCGGCGGGGCGATCGTCAACAACGCCTCGGTGATCGGCTGGCGGGCGCAGGCAGGACAGGCGCACTACGCGGCCGCCAAGGCCGGCGTGATGGCGCTGACCCGCTGTTCAGCTCTCGACGCCGCCGAGCACCACGTACGGGTCAACGCGGTCGCCCCCAGCCTGGCGATGCATCCGTTCCTGGCCAAGGTCACCAGCGACGAACTGCTGCGTGAACTCGAACAGCGGGAGGCGTTCGGCCGCGCCGCGCAACCGTGGGAAGTGGCCAACGTGATGGTTTTCCTCGCCAGCGACTACGCGAGCTACCTGACCGGTGAGGTCGTGTCCGTCTCCAGCCAGCATCCCTAGGAGTTCTTGTGCCCGAAGCCTTTCTGCTCGACGCCGTGCGCACTCCGGTCGGCAGGCGGGGCGGCGCGCTGTCCGGATGGCACTCCGCCGACCTCGGCGCGCACGTGCTCGCCGCGCTCGTCGACCGCACCGGCATCGACCCGGCGCTGGTCGACGACGTCATCCTGGGCTGCGTCGACACGCTCGGCCCGCAGTCCGGCAACCTCGCGCGCACCGCGTGGCTCGCCGCCGGACTGCCCGACCACGTGCCCGGGGTGACCATCGACCGCCAGTGCGGATCGAGCCAGCAGGCCGTGCACTTCGCCGCGCAGGCCGTGCTGTCCGGCACCCAGGATCTGGTGGTGGCCGGCGGGGTGCAGAACATGAGCCGGATCCCGATCAGCGCCGCGATGCTCGCCGGGCGCGACTACGGGTTCGACGATCCGTTTTCCGGGTCGAAAGGCTGGCAGGACCGCTACGGCGGCGCGGAGATCTCGCAGTTCCGCAGCGCGGACATGATCGCCGCGCACTGGGACATCACCCGATCGGCCATGGAGGAGTACGCGCTGCGCAGCCATCGGCGTGCGCTCGCGGCCATCGACGCCGGCTGGTTCGACGCCGAGACCGTGCCGGTCGACGATCTGCGCCACGACGAAGGTCCCCGCCGCGACACCAGTCCGGAACGGATGCGCCAGCTGAAGCCGCTCGCCGAGGGATCCCGCCTCACCGCGGCCGTGGCCAGCCAGATCTCCGACGGGGCCAGCGCCGCCCTGCTGGCCTCGGAGAGCTTCGCGCGGGCGCACGGGCTGACCCCCCGTGCCCGCATCCATCACCTGTCCGTGCGCGCGGCGGATCCGGTGTGGATGCTCACCGGACCGATCCCGGCCACCGCCCAAGCCCTGCGCAAGACCGGCCTGACAGTCGACGACATCGACCTGTTCGAGGTCAATGAGGCCTTCGCGAGCGTCGCACTCGCCTGGCTGGACGAGACCGGCGCCGACCCCGCGCGCGTGAACGTGAACGGCGGCGGTATCGCCCTCGGTCACCCGATCGGCGCGACCGGGACCAAACTGCTCGCCACCCTGCTGCACGAGCTGGAACGCCGCGGCGGCCGCTACGGCCTCCAGACGATGTGCGAGGGCGGCGGCACGGCCAACGTCACCATCATCGAACGCCTGTGAACCCGGCCGCCGGTGTCCGTGCGAGACCCGCACGGACACCGGAAATCCGGACCTCGGGCTCAGGCGAGGGCACGCAGCTTCGGCAGCACGTCCTCGGCGAACTGGGTCAGGTAGCGCTCCTGGTCGTGGCCGGGGCCGTGGAAGACCAGGTGGTTCAGGCCCGCGTCGAGGTAGGGCCTGATCTGGGCGACCGCCTCGTCCGGGTCCGAGGCCACGATCCAGCGCTTCGAGACCTGCTCGAGCGGCAGTTCGTCGGCCAGGCGCTCCATCTCCTCGGCCGAGGAGACGCTGTGCTTCTGCTCCGCGGTCAGCGACAGCGGGGCCCAGAACCGGGTGTTCTCCAGCGCCTGCTTCGGATCACGGTCGTAGGACATCTTGATCTCGATCGTCCGGTCCACCCCGGCGGCGTCGCGGTCCGCGGCGGCCGCACCCTCGCCCATGGCCGGCATCAGCTTCTCGGTGTAGAGGTCCATGCCCTTGCCCGAGGTGCAGATCATCCCGTCGCCGGCCCGGCCGGCGTACTTGGCGACCACCGGGCCGCCTGCGGCGACGTACACCGGCACCGGGCGCTCCGGGCGGTCGTAGATCCGCGCGTTGACCAGCTGGTAGTAGTCGCCCTCGAAGTCCACGGTGTCCTTGGTCCACAGCTCGCGCATCAGCCGGACCGACTCCCGCAGCCGCGCGAAGCGCTCCTTGAACTCCGGCCATTCCCGACCGGACACCGCGATCTCGTTCAGCGCCTCGCCGGTCCCCACGCCGAGGATCACCCGGTCGCCGGACAGCAGGGCCATGGTCGCGAACGCCTGCGCGATCACCGCCGGGTTGTAGCGGAACGTGGGCGTGAGCACACTGGTGCCGATCTGCACCCGGCTGGTCCGCTCGGCCACCGCCGGCATCCAGGCGAGCGCCCACGGCGCGTGCCCGCCCTCGTGCCGCCAGGGCAGGAAATGGTCCGAGACCCACACCGAGTCCAGCCCCAGCTCCTCGGCCCGGACCGCGAACTCCACCAGCTCACGAGGTCCGAACTGCTCCGCCGACGCCTTGTACCCGACCTTCAGCTCCACGATCCTTGCTCTCCGTCCGCACCGAGTCCCCGCAGGATTTCCGTCGCCTGACCAACGGTACTCCGGACGATCTCCTCGACGCTGGGCAGATCGTGGATCATGCCGACGACCTGACCGGACGCGAGCACCCCGGCGTCGGTGCGGCCCTCCACCAGCCCGGCCCGCAGCAGCATCGGGGTGTTCGCGGCCATCACCAGCTGGCTCCAGCTCAGTGCGTTCCCGTGCTTCATCGCCAGTCCTTCGCGGACCATCGCGGCCGGGGACAGGCCGGTCAGCCTGCGGAACCGCAGCGCGTTGCGGGCGGCCTGGACCAGGCCGCGCACCCGGCCGGTGCGTTCGAGCTGCTCGACCAGTTCGGTGCGCAGGACGCGGTGCGGGAGGCCGTCGACGCGGCGCGTGACCACCGTGCCGGCCAGTCCCTGGTCCAGGTAGACCTGCTTGACCTCGTCCGGGACGGTGCTTTCCTTGCTGAGCAGGAACCGGGTGCCCATCGCGACCCCGGCCGCACCGTAGGCGAGCGCGGCGGCCAGCCCGCGTCCGTCGAAGAACCCGCCGGCCGCGACCACGGGGATGTCGACCACGTCGAGCACCGACGGCAGCAGCAGCGTGGTCGCGACGCCGCCGGTGTGCCCGCCGCCTTCCCCGCCCTGGACGATGACCGCGTCCGCGCCCCACGCCGCGACCTTCTCCGCGTGCCGGGCCGCACCGACCGACGGGATCACCAGCACCCCGTGGTCGTGCAGTTTGGCGATCATGTCCTTGCGCGGGGCGAGGGCGAACGACGCCACCCGTACGCCTTCGCGGATCAGCAGGTCCACGCGGTCGGCCGCGTCCACGGCGTCGGCACGCAGGTTCACCCCGAACGGCCGTCCGGTGCGCTGCCTGACCTCCGCGATCGCCTTCTCCAGTTCGGCGAACGTCATGGTCGCCGAGGCCAGGATGCCCAGCCCGCCGGCCTGCGCGGTCGCCGAGACCAGCCGCGGGCCGGCGACCCAGCCCATCCCGGTCTGCACCACCGGATGCTCGATCCCGGCCAGCCGGGTCAGCGCGGTCGGCAGCGTCACGACGGGACTTCCTTCTCCCGCGATCCCTGCGGGTCGAGCACTTCGCGGATCAACCGCAGCTCGTCGCCGGTGGGCTCACGCGAAATTCCGGCGCCGGACAGCTCGATCTCGAACGACGTCGCCTCCGCCACCTCGTCGCGGGTGACGCCGGGATGCAGCGACACCGCCCGCATCCGGTGGTCCGCGGTGGCGAAGTCGAACACCCCCAGGTTCGTCACCACGCGGTGCACGTCGTGGAACCGCAGCCCGGCCTTGGCCGCGTTGTCGTAGCCGACCCCGGAAACGACGTCGACAGCGTCGACGAAGACCCGCTTGCTGTGCCGGGGAACCCAGTAACTGGTGCGGTGGTTGGCCGTGTTGCCCGGCGCGCCACGCACGCCGAGGAGCTGTTTGACCGGCCGCTCGTGGTCACCGATCGCGGAGATGTTCTGGTTGCCGTACCGGTCGACCTGGTTCGCGCCCATCACCACGTGCCGGCGCCCGTGCGGCACCACGGTGTCGAGCATCTTGCGAAACGGCTGCCATCCTTCGACGACGTCCTCGGTGTCGACGAGATACGCCTCCCCGTCGGACAGCAGCAGATCGGGTTCGAAGGTCAGCCGGGCCAGCCGCGCACCGAGCGAAGGGATCGTCCCCATCGGACTGGCCACGATCTCCCCGTCTCCACGGAACAGCTCGGCGACCGCCACCACCGCGATCTCGGCCCTGCTCGCGTTCATGCCACCGCCCCGAACTTGTCCACTTCGGACAGATATTGTGCTTCGCCGCCGGAGAGGAACCGGTCGGCGAAGCCGGGCCACGCGTCCGGATCCTTCGCGCAGGCCGCGTAATGCCGCTGGAACCGCTCGTCCCGGCCGTAATCCGGCACCGCGGTGGTGAAATGTGCCCCGCGCGGGGACTCCGCGACCCCGTCCACGCTGCCGCGGTTGAGCAGCAGCGACTGCACCGGCCCCCCGGCGATCAGGTCCGCGGTCTCCACGACCTTCTCCACGGACACGAATCGCTTTTTCGCGGCCAGGCAGAACAGGTCGTCGAAGTACGGGTCCGGGCCGAGGTACTGCGCGTTGCCGCGGGCATCCGCACGGTTGAGATGCACCAAAGCCACGTCGAGTTCCTGCGCAGGCACCGCCACCAGCTCTTCCCCGTCCGCGTACGGGGAGCGGACCGTCCGCAGCCCGGGATTGGTACGCAGCACCGAGGACCCCAGCCCGGCCCTCGTCGGCAGGAACGGCAGCCGTTGCGCGGCCGCCGACAGCGCGGCACCGAACATGCCCTCGTCGTACTCGGTGACGCTGATCGCCCCGGTCTCCCGCGCCCGGCCGAACCACGGGTCGAACGGCACCGAATCCAGTGTCACGAAGCCGAACACGACCCGGGACACCTTCCCCGTGGCACACAACAAGCCCACGTCCGGACCGCCGTAGGACACCACCGTGAGGTCCTTCACCGGTGTGCGCAGCAGGGCCCGCACGAGCGCCATCGGCTTGCGCCGTGACCCCCAGCCGCCGATCCCGACGGTCATTCCGTCCCGGACCTCGGCGGCCACCTCGTCCACCGTCATCCGCTTATCGGCCATTCAGGAACTCCTCCCGGGCTTCGCCGGACGCGCCGAGCAGGTTCAGCTCGAAGGTGAAACCCTGCTCGAACCGGTAACTGCGGTGCACCTGCTGGGGGTCGATACCGTTCAACGCTTCCTTCGCGGCCCGGATCACGCGCGGATCCTTGGCCGCGATGTCCCGCGCGAGGCCGAGCGCTGCCTCGTCCAGCTCGGCACGCGGCACGACCTGGTAGACCGAACCGTGCGCGTGCAGCTCCGCCGCGGTGATCGTCCGCGCGGTGAAGTACAGGGTGCGCATCAGATGCTGCGGAACCAGCCGGGCCAGGTGCGTGGCCGCACCCAGCGCGCCCCGCTCGACCTCCGGCACGCCGAAGGTGGCGTCCTCGGAGGCCAGCACCACGTCCGCGTTGCCGGCCAGCCCGATCCCGCCGCCGAGGCAGAATCCGTGCACCGCGGCGACCACCGGCACCGCGCAGTCGTACACCGCACCGAAAGCCGCGTAACAGCCCCGGTTCGCGCCGACGATCGCCTGGAAATCCGCGCTGCGCTGGATTTCCTTGATGTCCACTCCCGCGTTGAACCCGCGGCCCTCGGCCCGGAGCACGACCACGTGCACCTCCGGATCCTGCCCCGCCGCGGCGACCGCGTCGGCCAGCTCGAACCAGCCCCGCACCGGAAGCGCGTTCACCGGCGGGAAATCCACGGTGACGATCTCCACGTGCCCGTCGCGTTTCGTGCCGACGCCCATCAGCTCGCCCCGTACACGGGTTCGGGCTCCGGCCCTTCGGCGAGCAGCTTCTCCACCACCGGCCCCAGCTCGCCCGCGTCCCAACGGCCGCCCTTGTCCACCTCGGGCCCGTGCCGCCACGCTTGCGCGAGCGACACCTTCCCGCCCTCGACCTCGAAGACCCGGCCGGTCACGCCGGCCGATTCGGCACTGCCCAGCCACACCACCAGCGGCGACACGTTCTCCGGCGCCATCGCGTCGAACCCGTCCGCCGGACGGGCCATGGCCGCGGAGAACACTTCCTCGGTCATCCGCGTCCGCGCCGACGGTGCGATCGCGTTCACCCGCACCCCGTACCGGCCCAGTTCGGCCGCCGCGACCACGGTCAGCCCGGCGATCCCGGCCTTCGCCGCCGAGTAGTTGGCCTGCCCCACACTGCCGAGCAAACCCGCCCCGGAGCTGGTGTTGATCACCCGCGCGTCCGGCGTCCGGCCGGCCTTCGCCTCGCCCCGCCAGTACCCGGCGGCATGGCGCAGGGAGGCGAAGTGGCCCTTGAGGTGGACGCGGATCACCGCGTCCCATTCGTCCTCGCCGAGGTTCACCAACATCCGGTCGCGGACGAACCCCGCGTTGTTGACCAGCACGTCCAGCCCGCCGAAGCTCTCCACCGCGGTCCGCACCAGGTTCTCCGCGCCGGCGAAATCGGCGACGTCGTCGGTGCTGGGCACCGCCTTCCCGCCCGCCTGCTCGATCTCCGCGACCACCCGGGCGGCCGGGCCCTCCCCGGTGGCCGAACCGTCCAGCGCGACGCCGACGTCGTTGACCACCACCCGGGCGCCCGCCGCGGCGAACGCCAGCGCGTGCGCCCGCCCGATCCCCCGGCCCGCGCCGGTCACGATGACCACGCGGTCCCGGCACAATTCGCTCACGAACCCTCCCGATTCACGTCCGCCGACGCAAGGAACGCGGGCACCTCGCCACCGCCGTGCACCCGCAACGTCGCACCCGACACGTAAGAAGCCAGCCCCGAAGCCAGGAACGCCGCGCACTGCCCGACTTCCCCCGGCTCGGCAAGCCGGCCCAGCGGCACCGTCCTCCCGACCGCCTCGACCGCGGCCGCGCTCCCGTAGTGCAGCTGCGCCTGTTCGGTGCGCACCATGCCCACGTCCAGCGCGTTCACCCGCACCTTCGGCGCCCACTCCACCGCCAGACTCGCGGTGAGGTTGTCCAGCCCGGCCTTCGCCGCCCCGTACGCCGCGGTCCCCGGAGACGCCCGGGTCCCGCTCACGCTGGAGATCATCAGGATCGCGCCGCCGCCGTCCTGCCGCTGCATCACCGCGTTCGCCTGCTGCGCCACCAGCAACGGAGCCAGCAGATTCAGGCCGACGACCTTTTCGTGAAAGCGCGGCGAGCCCTCCGCGGCCGGGGAGAACGGACTTCCGCCCGCGTTGTTCACGACCACGTCCAGCCGGCCGAACTCACCGGTCAACCCGGCCACCAGCTCCGCGACCTGGCCGGCGTCCCGCACGTCGCACGGCCGGAACGCCACCCCGTCGACCGGCGCCGCCGGCTCCCGGCGCGCACAGGCCACCACCCGCGCGCCGTGCGCCGCGAACACCTGGCTGATGCCCCGGCCCACCCCGCGGACGCCTCCGGTCACCAGTACTACCGCACCGGTCAGACCCAGGTCCGTCTCCATACGTGCAAAACTAGAACACGTTCTTGATTTGGACAAGCCGACGGGACGTCGAACCACGCATCCGAGGCAGGAACCCGTTCCCGTCTCGGGTCAGTCCCGTGCTGCCGGGCCACCGCTCGCCGGGGTGACCGGCGCCAGCCACATCGCGGCGATCGCGTCGATCAGGCCGTCCGCCGCGTCCTGCCAGGTGGCCCGCGGGGTCGGCGTGCCCTCGGCGAGCGCGCGCTCGCGTTCGGCGGGCAGGTGGATCATCAGGTGCCGCGAGATGTCGCCGCGCTCGGCGCGGACCTCGGGCGGCAACGCGGGCAGACAGCCGTTCAGACCGTCCACGACGCGGACCATCACGTCGGAGTTCATCGACTCCTCGACGATGATCTCACGCAGCGCCGGATCGGTGCTCACCTGCGCGATGAACCGCGCGTACCAGGTGGGGCTGCCGAGCTGGTCGAGGTGGATGGTGGACGGGCGCACCATGCAGGCGACCCAGTCGCGGATCTCGCGCGAACCGGTGGTCCGCGCCAGCAGGTCGGCACGCAGCCGTTCCATCGGCGCGAAGTGCTTCCCGACGATGGCGCGCACCAGGTCCGTCTTGGTGCCGAAGTGGTAGCCGACCGCGGTGTTGTTGCCCTGACCGGCGGCATCGCTGATGTGCCGGTTCGAGATCGCGTGCACGCCGTGCTCGGCGTACAGCCGCTCCGCGGTGACGAGAATGGCCTCCCGGGTCGCGCTCGCCCGGTCCGCCCGCACGATCTTCCCGGCCATGGCCGCCACCTCACTCTCCCGCCGCACCGGGCGGCGCGGCTTCCTCCTCGACGAGCCCGACGGACCCTTCCCCGACCGCGGAAATGTACAGCGCGCCGCCCGGACCCACTGCCACCCCGGCGAACCGGCGCGGCACGCCGGGCAGCCCGTGGGTGAACAGCGCGGGCACTTCCCGGTCGCTGCCGACCGCGAGGTCCCCGGCGACCAACCGAGTGTCACCTGTGCCCGGATCGGCCGCGAGCAGCCGCCGCCTGCCGGTCTCGAGCACGATCAGCTCACCGTCTCGCACGGCGAGGCCCTGCGGCGCGGCCAGCCCGGTCAGCACCGGAACGCCGCGCCCGTCCTCGATCCGCAGCACCGCACCAGCCGCCTCGTCGCTCACGTAACACCGCGCGCCGTCGAACGCCACGTCGACCGGGGCAGCGAAACCCTCGGCGAGCACCGTCACCGCGTCCGTGTCGTCGATGGCCACGATCCGCCCGGCACCGGCCTCGGCGACGACCAGCACGCCGTCCTCCCGCGTCGCGACCCCGACCGGACGGTCCAGGCCCTGGGCCCGCACCCGGCTCCGCCCGTCCGCCGGATGGTAGGTGCGCACCTCGCCGTACTGGGACGTGACGTGCAGCACCTCGCCGTCGGCGGCGATGCCGTGACTGAAGATCAGGAAGTCCGTGGTGGACACCCGTCCTTCGGACGGCGAAGTGACGCGGTAGTGGTCGGCGGCGTGCACCTTCCCCGCGCTGTCGACGGCGACCCCGAACGGACCGGCGAACCCCGGCCGCACGAGCTCCCGTCGCCGTCCGTCCGGGTGCAGTTCGGCGATGCCGCCGGCGGCGTAGCTGGACACGAACATCCGGTTCTCGTCGTCGAACGCCGCGTTGTCCAGTCCGCCGATCCCGCACGGGGCCGCACTTCGCGCACCACTGCCGAACAGGTCGATTCGCGTCACCATCCCGGCCGGGCCGTGTGAAAGAACCACCAGCAGCCCGCCCCGGTCGAACCGCACCGCGACCGGCGACAGCACGTCGCCGGCCACCAGTTCTGGCGCACCACCGTCCGGCGGTACGCGGAACACCTGTCCGGTCAGCATGTGCGGGTAGTAGAGGCAGCCGTCCGGGCCGAGCTGCATCGCGTTGCCCATGGCGAGCCCGCCGGCGACCACGACCGGTTCCCCGCCGTCCGGGAACACCTCCAGCAGCCGGCCGCCGGGCCGCATCTCGTTGACGAACAGGCGATCGCCGGCGAAGGCGATGCCGTTCGGCACCGCGACGCGATCGGTGACCATGCTCCAGCGACCGTCCGGGACCCGCCGCCACACCCGTCCGGGCACCAGATCGGTCAGGTACAGCGAACCGTCCGGGCCGAACGCCAGATCGTCCGGCGACTGCACCGGATCGCCGGCTCCGGTGACCACCTCGACGTCGCCGGTGGCCGGGTCGACCGCACTGACCCGTCCGGCCAGGTACTCCGCGACGTGCAGCCGTCCGTCCGGGCCGAACACGATGCCGTTCGAACCGGCCATCCGCTGCGGCGGGACCAGCCGGCGCACCGTCGCGCCGCTCATTCCGGCAGCACCTCCGCCATGTCACCGGACCGCCACTCGCGCAGCAGCTCGTGGAAGGCCACCGCGCCGCCGCCGAAGGAATGGGCCCGCGCCCGCGGGCGGCCCTCGTTGTTGTAGTAGCCGGGAGTGCACTCCTCCTGGAAGCGTTGCCGGTCCGGCGAGGTTTCGCGGATCGTGTCCGCCCACCGCTGCTCGGCGTCCGCACTCGGCTCCACTCGCTTGCCCCCGGCCTTCGCGACGACCTGCGCGACGTGCACTGCCTGCTCGTCCAGCACGTGTACGAAGTTCACCGAACTGGCGTTCTGCGCCGGCCCGAGATGGAACAGGTTGGGGAAGCCGTTGCTGTAGAAGCCGTGCAGGGTGCGTGGCCCCTCGCTCCAGTGCTCCAGCAGGGACACCCCGTCCCGGCCGTGCACCGGCAGCCGTCCGGTGAACACATCGGACGCGCCGACCGAGAACCCCGTGGCGAAAATGATGCAGTCCACTTCGTACTCGCGGGAACCGGCGACCACGGCTGTCTCGGTGATCCGCTCGACGCCGCCGTGGTCGGCAGTGTCCACCAAGGACACGTTGGGCCGGTTGAACGTCTGCAGGTAGCTGTCGCTGAACGTGGGCCGCTTGCACATGTAGCGGTACCAGGGTTTGAGCAGCTCGGCCGTGGCCGGGTCGGTGACCAGCTCGTCCACCCTGGCGCGGAGTTCGTTCATCTTGCGGAAGTCCGCCAGCTCGTCGACCTCCTCGCGTTCCTCCCGGGAGAGCCCGGCGTAGGCGGTGCTCGGCACGAGGTTGCGCAGCAGCTGTGCGCTGCCGGTCCAGCCGTCGGCGACCAGGTCTTCCTCGACCTGTGCGCCGCTGACGATCTCGAGGAAGTTGTCGCGCCGCTCGCGCTGCCACCCCGGCTCGAGCGAAGCCGCCCAGCCGGGATCGGTGCGCCGGTTCCCGCGCACGTCGACCGAGGAAGGCGTGCGCTGGAACACGTACAGCTGCCCGGCGTCACGCCCGAGGTGCGGCACGACCTGCACGGCCGTGGCGCCGGTACCGATCAGCGCGACCCGCTTGCCCGCCAGCCCGGTGAGCCCGCCGTCCGCGGTGCCGCCGGTGTACCCGTAGTCCCAGCGGCTGGTGTGGAAGGTGTGTCCGGCGAAATTCTCGATGCCAGGAATTCCCGGCAGCTTCGGACGATCGAGGGTGCCGTTGGAGACGACCACGTAGCGGGAGCGGATCTCGTCACCCCGGTCGGTGCGCACGATCCAGGCGTCGCCCGACCAGTCCAGGCCGGTCACCGAAGTGCCGAAGCAGGCGTCGCGGTAGAGCCCGAAGTGCCGCCCGATCGACTGCGCGTACCGGCGGATCTCCTCGCCCGGCGAGTACTTCCACTCGGGGACGTAGCCCAGCTCTTCCAGCAGCGGGAGGTACACATAGGACTCGATGTCGCAGTGGATGCCCGGATAGCGGTTCCAGTACCAGGTCCCGCCGAAGTCGCCGCCCTTCTCGATCACGCGGATCCGATCGGCGCCCGCCTGCCGCAGCCGGGCGCCGGCCAGCAGCCCGCCGAACCCCCCGCCCACCACGACGACCTCGACCTCGTCCCGCAGGGGCGCGCGCTCGGGATCACCGGCACGGTAGGGATCCTCGGCGTAGTACCCGAACTCCCCCACCGCGCCCCGGTACTGCGCGGCCCCGTCCGGACGAACCCGGCGATCCCGCTCGGCCCGGTAACGCGCCCGCAGCTCCTCCGGATCGAACCCCAGCCCCGCGCGGCCGACCGCGACCATCACACCTCCCCTTCGCCCCGGCTCGTAGCGTGCCGGCGCAGTGTTCGTTCGATGGTCTTCAGGTAAGCAAGTTCGAGGCGTTAAGTCAAGTGGCTGACTTAATGGGTGCGCGCCTTCGCGGAACTCCTGTGAACATCTGTAGATCACGCTGACCCGACACCGGAAGACGAGATCGTGCGTACACCGTCGGACTGACTACTCCTGACCCACCGGGAAGTCGATGATCCTGTGCGCTGCCAGCAGGATGCCGTCGGTCATGAGCTCGACCAAGGTGTCCTGGCCGCACTGGTCGGTGAAGCGGACCTTGCAGCCACCGCCAACCAGGCGGTCGGCGGCTTGATCGAGGGGCCCGAGCCCACGCCGTAGCGCCGGCTGCTCGAAATCATCCTGCACACCGTGGCGAGTCGCTCGGCGCGCGAATGAGTCATCCTGCACACCCTGGCAAGTCACCCGGCGCGCGAACGAGCCATCCGGCACGCCACAAGGCTCGGCGACCGATTTCGCTCCCGGGACCGGATCGGCCGCTCAGCACCGGTGCGAGGGGGCCCGTCGCGGTCGGAGGGCGGCCGCGCCCACCAGGCTGGCGATGCCCACGAACGTGCCGATCGCCGCGCCGACCTCGGGGCTCGCCATGAGCACCACGCCGGCGAGGACCACCGCGCCGGCGATCAGCAGCAGGCACACGCGCAGTGCCGGCAACCAGGCCGAGAACGTTTCGGCCAACAGGTGCAGCCAGTTTTTCCGGGTCTCCGGCTTGCGGTGCCGGCCCTGGCCGTGGCGGGCCAGCACCCGGGCACCGGCCGCGATCATCTCTTCGCGGGTCGCGATGCGCCGTTCGCGTTCGGCGGGCAGCCAGTCCACGGCCACCCGGACGCGACGGACACGGTCCGGCTCTCCGAGGATGTCCGACGATCCGGTCACGAGGTCCTTTTCCTTGTCTCCCAAGCAGGTACACGGACTCCGCGTGGCCCGTGCGTCCGCAGGGGCCACCTTTTCCACGCCCGGCAATGCCGGCCACCTCATCGTGACCGGAACCCTCCGTCACCGCCCGCTGGTACCCGGAGTGTCGCGCCGAACGGTATTTCACGGTCGCCCAGCGGTTCGAGTGATGCCTTCCACTACGGAGCGCAAGCACTCGAAACAGGCGCCGCTCGCCCTTCCGCCGACGGTCGCCGGCGCCCACGGTCGTACCGAATCTTGCACATCACTCCTGAGCAGTTCCGAGGGATCGCACGTCATCCGCACATCCGGCCGGTCCCGAGCCGACGCAGGCCGCACCCGTCAGAGGCGCGCACACTCTGCGTCACCGGATCCGCGCGAAACCCGGACGAACCTTCACTCGACCAGTGGGACACGAAGAGTGAGCATCACTTCCCGGACGCCCCAAGCAGCCTTGACCCCGGCCTACCGGCGGCGGGCAGCCGGCCGGCCGACCGACCGTCCGCACGCCACGAGCCGCCCGGCCGACCATCACTCATTGCCGGACGCCCGCGGTCGGAGTAGCTTCAACTAAGGCAACCCTAACCTAATCAACTCTCAGGACGTCCCATGCCCACCATTCCCCAGCGGCGCGCGCCCGCGGTGCGCCGGCTTCTCCGGGCTCCGGTCGTGCGGACCGAGCGGACATCGGAGCACTTCGTCACCCTCACGCTCGGCGGAGAGGCGCTCGCGGAGTTCGTCCCGCTCGGATTTGACCAGTGCGTCCGGCTGTTCTTCCCGCGCGAGGGGCAGTCCGGACTGCGCCTGCCCACCGCGTCGAGCAACCGGTGGTTCGCCCAGTACCTGCTGATGAGCCAAACCTCAAGGCCGTGGGTGCGCAACTACACCGTCCGCGCTTTCCGGCCCGAGGCCGCGGAGCTCGACGTCCAGTTCGCCGTGCACGAGGACGGTGGGCCCGCCACGAGATTCGCGCTCGCCGCCAAGGCGGGCGACGAGGTGGGGCTCCTCGACGAAGGCATCACCTTTCTACCGCCGGACAGCGGCACCCAGCTGATCATCGCCGACGAGAGCGCCGTGCCCGCCGCGCTGGCCGTGCTCGAAGCTTCACCCGTCGACCTGAAGGCCACAGTGCTACTCGAGGTCGGCGCGCCCGGCGATATCCAGCCGGTCGCCGCGCCGGCCGGGGCTGAGGTGCGGTGGCTCGTGCGCGAGGACGACCGGCTACCCGGCCGGCTCGCGCTCGACGTGCTGACCGGGCTCGATCCCGCCGATCCACCGGACTACACCTGGGTGGCCGGGGAAAGCGGCCTTGCCACCGGCGCACGCCGGTTTCTCACACGGGAACGCGGTGTGCCGAAGGGAAACATCGCGTTCTTCGGTTATTGGAAGCACGGGCGCGCCGCCGCCGGCTGACCGGGACAGTCCGAAGAGGACAGTCTACTCCGGACCTGGTTCGGAATCCGGGGGCACTGGTTCGGGCTCGGGCAGTGGCCGGTCGGGCCCGGGCGAGGGCGGCACCGGATCGGGTTCGACCGGGGCCGGTGGGACGGGCTCCGGCGGGGCGGGTGGCGCGGTGAGGCGGACGCTGGGCATCGGGCACTCCTTTCCGGTCACCGGACGGCCGGCGATCGGCCGTCCCATCCGGGCTACCGCGGATCCGGACCGGTGAAACGTCCCGCAGGCCGGGCGTGGTCGCGTAGGGTGGACCTGACGAGGGACGGAGCGAGACGATGACCACGGACAACCCCGGCGAGCAGCCGTTCGACCCCGCGCTCGGGCAGGGCCCGGCAGTGCCGGAAGCGGACTACAGCGAGGGCGGCGTCCCGTCCTACGATTACGTGCGCGACCGCATCGAAAAGCGCTACACCACGTCGATCGGCTCCCAGGACGTCGCCGGGATCGGCGGCCCGGAGACGATCGAGTCGCTGGACAAGAAGATCGCCGACCGCGACAAGGCGGCGAAGGACAAGCTGGCCGAGATCCGGCGTTCCCTGGGCAAGGAGTAACCCGCCCCGGCCGTCTGCTGTGGACGGACGAGCACGCGTTATGCCCCGGCTCGCCGGCCATCAGGCAGCATTGTGCCCGGCAAGGCACCGTGCCCGGCAGGCGACGAGCATCGGCGAACAGCCGGAGCAGCGCACCAGCCGGCCACAGCGAAGCAACGAGCGCCAGCGACCCGCCCACACCGCGAGGCAGCGAGTAACCCGCAAGCAACACTCGATGCCATGCAAGAAACGCCCGGTGAACGGCACGGCGATGCCGCCTGTGCCAGTGACGCAGCCACACGGCGAAGCGACGAGCACCGGCAGGCAGCCGCCAAGCAGTGAGCACGGCCGCACATCCGGCACGGCGAAGCAGCAAGTCCCCGCAACCCCACCACGCCGCCCTGCAACGAGCCCCCATCGAACGCCCCCAGCAACGAACAACCGTCAGCAGCACCCCGACGCATCGAGCACCCACCAGCGGCGACCTCAAGGAGCGAGCACCGGCGAACAGCCGGAGCAGCGCACCAGCCGGCCACGGCGAAGCAACGAGTGCCAGTGACCCAGCCACACCGCGAAGCAACACACGCTGCCGAGCACCGGCGCAGCAGCAAAAACCGGCACAGCAGCACGCAATCCGATCCATCCCGGCACGTTCGCCGGAACTGCACTGCCGTCCCGGGGAAAGCGGTGGCCTCCCCGCCGGGCGGCTGGTTGGATCGAGGGCATGAGCAACCGCGTGCACGTCCCCGGTCTGGTCCTCACCGAGCACGAGTTCTCCGTGCCGCTGGATCACTCGCGGCCAGGGGACCGGGAGATCACCGTGTTCGCCCGGGAAGTCGCCGCCCCGGACGGGCTCGACCGGCCGTTCCTGGTGTACCTGCAGGGCGGTCCCGGGCAGGAGGCGCCCCGGCCGTCCGCGTCCGCGCCCGGGTGGCTGCCGCGGGCGCTGCGCGAGTACCGCGTGCTCATGCTCGACCAGCGCGGCACCGGCCGGTCCACCCCGGTGGGCACGCTGCCCGGCAGGTCACCCGAGGAGCAGGCCGAATACCTCACGCACTTCCGCGCGGACTCGATCGTCGCCGACGCCGAGCTGATCCGCGAGAGGCTGGGTGTGCCGCAGTGGAGCGTGCTGGGCCAGTCGTTCGGCGGCTTCTGCACGCTCGCTTACCTTTCCCAGGCGCCGGAAGGGCTGCGCGAAGCGTTCTTCACCGGCGGCCTGCCGCCGCTGCACCGTGATCCGGACGAGGTCTACGCCGCCACGTTCGCCGCCATGCTGGAGCGCAACCGCCGCTACTACGAACGTTACCCGGCCGACCGCGACCGTGTCCGCGCGCTGCTGCCCCGTCTGGACGCCGGCGAGATCACGCTGCCCGACGGGAGTCCGCTCACCGCGCGCCTGTTCCGCCAGCTCGGCTACGTCCTCGGCGCGAGCGGTGGTCCGGAGACGCTGCACTACCTGCTCGAACGCGAGCCGGCGTCGCCTGCCTTCGCCCACGACGTGATGACGATGCTCCCCTTCACCGCGCGCAATCCGCTCTACTCCGTGGTCCACGAATCCTCGTACGCCGACGGCTTCGCCACCCGCTGGTCCGCGGAGCGCGTGCTGCCCGCGGACTTCACCGAGGACCCCACGCTGCTCACCGGCGAACACGTCTTCCCGTGGCTGTTCGAGGACGTCCGTGGCCTCCGTCCGCTGCGCGAAGCCGCCGAGCTGCTGGCTGCGCACGAATGGCCCCGGCTTTACGACGCGGACAGGCTGCGCGCGTGCACCGTGCCGGCCGCGGCCGCCATCTACGCCGAAGACGTCTACGTCGAGCGGGCCTTCTCCGAGGAGACCGCCCGGCTGATGCCCACTCTGCGGACCTGGCTGACCAGCGAGTACGAGCACAACGGGCTCCGCGCGTCCGGGGAGCACGTGCTGGGCCGGCTGATCGACCTGGTCCGCGGCCGGGTGTGAACCCCGGTCACCGGATCGCCGCGCGGCGGCCAGGTGCGACCACCGCGGTCAGCTGACCAGGGCCTGCACGACCTCGTAGCCGAACACCGCGCCGCCGAAACCCGCGGCGAGACTGACCACCACGTTCGCGACCGCGGCGAGGTAGGCCCGTCGCTCGGCGAGCCGGACCGTCTCGTATCCGAACGTGCTGTACGTGGTGAGCGCACCGCAGAATCCCGTGCCGAGCAGGGCGAACAACGGTGCGGGCAACGCAGCCCCCGCCCCGGTCAGCCCGCCGAGGACGAGGCAGCCGGCGAGGTTGACGGTGAGCGTGCCCCACGGAAACAGCGACTGGTGCCGGGACTGGACTGCCCGGTCGGTCAGGTACCGCAGCGGTGCCCCCACCGCGCCGCCGAGGAAAACGAGCAGCACCGTCATCGGCCGGCCACCTCCGTCCGTCCGAGCACTGCCCTGCGGGTGACGGCGTGGCCGAGCACCACCGCGAGCAGTGCCGCGGCCAGCGTGCCGGCCAGGTAACCGAAGGCGAGCGGGACACTGCCCGGCCCGAGCAACCCGCGGGTTTCCACGACGTAGGTGGAGAACGTGGTGAACCCGCCGAGGATGCCGACGCCCAGAAAGGGGCGCACCAGCCGGTGCGCCTGCCACGCCTCGGTGACGAGCACCATCAGCACGCCGATCAGGAAGCAGCCGGCGACGTTCGTCAACAAGGTCGCCCAGGGGAAACCGCCGGGGGCAGCCGGCACCGCCCGCGCGAGCCCGTAGCGGGCCACTGCGCCGAGCCCGCCACCGAGCGCGATCGCCCCGAGCACCGGCCCGTGCCGGCGGACCAGTTCGGTGCGCTGAACCGGATCCCGGAGGTCGACGTCGGGGTCGATGGGCTCCCCGGACGACTGCCCGGCCTCCGGCAGCGGATCGGGCACGGGGTTGCCGGGCCCGAATTCGTCAGGCACAGGCTTGTCGGGCAGTGGATTACCGGGCACAGGCTGGTCGGGCACAGACTTCTCCTACTCCACCGGACACCGGGTCACACGTCGAGTAGGGACTGTTGGCGGCCGGAACCGCGGTTGTCCGGATGTCCCGGAGCGGCGAGCCCCACCGCCGCACACCCGAGCTTACCGGATCAGTTCCCGTGCTCCCGCAAGGTGGCCAGCGCCGGGGCGAACATCGTGGACTTGATCGCGGCGAGCGTCCCCCTGTCCTTTCCGGCCAGCGCCGCAACGCTCTCGGTCGCGGCGGTGACGAGTGCGTCCTGCGTGACGGTGCCGTCGACCAGGCCCAGCTCAGCCGCCTGCGGGCCGCCGAACCGGCGTCCGGTGGTCATCGACGCGACGGCCGCGGCGGGGGTCAGCTTGCTCTGCAGCAGCGCGGCCATCCCGGGGGTGAACGGAATGCCGATGTCCACCTCGGGGAAGCAGAAGTAGCCGCGGTCCGCGCGCATCAGACGGAAGTCGTGCGCCATCGCGAGCATCGCGCCGGCGCCGAACGCGTGGCCGTTGACCGCGGCGATCGTCGGCACCGGCAGGGACAGCATGCGGGCCAGCAGCTCGTGCACCGCAGCGACGTACCGGTCCCCTTCGTCGCCGTGCCCGGCCAGCCACTCGAGGTCGAGGCCGTTCGAGTAGAACTTGCCGCCACCGACGGTGACCAGCGCGGCCGGTTCGGCACCGGCGACGACGGTGTCGAGGTGCGCGGTGACCGCCTCCAGCCAGGCGGGGGCGAACCGGTTCTCGTCGTCGCCGAGGTCGAGCACGAAAACCGCGTCGGTGCGGGTGAGTTCGGGCACGGTCAGTCCTTTCCGGACACTGCAGGCCGCCCCGGACGGTCCGGGGGCGGGAGGGAGAGCACCGCGCGCACGGCCGCGGACAGCCGCCGGCGGCTGTCCGCCGTGGCCGGTCCGGTCGCCAGTTCACGGCGCAGCAGAGCGGTCGGCAGGTCGACCACGCAGGTGGTGATCACCTCGACCGCCGCTCCGTCGCCGCGGCCCCACTGCTCCCGGGCAAGTCGGACGAGCAGCCGCACCAGGCGTTTGTCCAAGGCGTGCAAGGCATCCACCAGGTCCTCGGGCAGCTGCGGGCCGAGCACGCGATCGGCCGGCACGGAGATCATCAGCCGCGCCGCCTCCGGCCGGACCGCCGCGACGACGGCGGGCGTGTCCGCCGCGGCGACCACCGCACCCACCCGGTCCCCGGCCGCGAGCGCTTCGCCGACGAGCCGCTCCTGCTCATCGAGGAAGAAGGTGGCAGCACGCAGCCAGGTTCTTCCGACGAGCGCCGGCAGTGAACCGAACGCGTGGTACAGCACGCTGTTCGGCACCCCGGCCTCCTGCGCCAGCCGCCGTACGGTCAGCTCCCCCGGCCCGAGAACGGCCACCAGCCGTTCAGCGGCGTCGAGTATCCGCTCGGGGTCGTGGATACGGGGACGGGCCATGTCCGGGACAGTAACGGAACATCCGCTCCACAACCATCCCGATGTGGTCCGAGCCACGGCGAGCCGGCCGCGCCGTCGAGGCAACTCGTTCAGCCAGGGGGAAATCAGCACCTCTGGCCGAACCGGTTGGTCTTTCGCCGCCGGCCGAGGACAGCAATCGTCCGGCGAGCGGGGAACTGTGCTCACGTGCGCTCAGAACAGGTGCTCCACAACTCGCCGGGCACGCCGGAGTCGCCTGGCTGGTTCAGTCCGCGACGAAGAGGCAGTCCCGGCCGTCCCGGGCGGGCACGTCCGGATCGTCGAGCCAGCAGCCGCCTTCGGCCAGGTAACGGAAGCGCAGCCGCGCGCCGGGGGGCACGTCGACCGCGGCCGAACGGGTGCCGTTGGATCGTTTCCGGAGTACGTGCCGTCCGGGCTGCCAGTCGTTGAAATCGCCGACGACGCTCACCGGACCGGGCGGGGCATCCGCCGGCAGGATGAACGTCACGCGCCACGCCGGCCTGCCCGCCCGGCCCCGGCTGGTCTTGATCACGCGCATTCCCTCCGTCGCGGCCGAATCCTGTGGTCTGAATCGTTCCACGACGACCGGCGGGCGCCCACGCACGAAGGCCGCCACGTCCGGGTGAACCCACAGGGACTCCCCCGGCTCCGTTCAGCAAAACGGGGATCGGCCGCGCTGTACCGGGTTGCGCAGAGTCCCGATGCCTTCGATCGAGATGGTGACCTCGTCGCCCTCTTCGAGGGTGAACTCCGCGCCCGGTACCGCCGAAGTCCCGGTCGCCAGTACGGCTCCACGCGGGTAGCAGTCGCCGCGGTAGAGCCACGACACCAGGTCGGCGAGCCTGCGGTGCAGCCGGGCGGTGCTCGTCTCACCGGACCACCGGAGCGCCCCACCGCGGTGGATGGTCACGGATATCGCCAGCGCGTACGGATCCGGCACCTCGGCGGCGGGCACGATCCACGGTCCGGCCGCGCACGACCCGTGGTAGGTCTTCGCCTGCGGCAGGTACAGCGGGTTCTCCCCCTCGATGCTGCGGGAACTCACGTCGTCGACGATCGTGTACCCGGCGATCTCGCCGCCGGCGGTGCACACCACGGCCAGCTCCGGCTCGGGAACGTCCCAAGTGGAATCTTCCCGGACGCCGATCGGCTGCGCCGGCCCGCGTACCCGGTGCCCGATGCTCTTGAAGAACAGTTCCGGCCGATCCGCTTCGTACACCCGCGCGTAGACGTCGGCGTCGTCACTCTCCTCCATCCGGGCCTCGCGCGAGACCTCGTAGGTGACACCGGCCGCCCACACCTCGGTGTCGTCGTCCACCGGCGCCAGCAGGGATTCCGGGACGCCGGACGAAAGATCCACGGCGGCGAGAGCCGCCCCGAACTCCTCGGCGGATCCACCGAGCAGGCCGCCCAGGGTCGTACCGGTGGGCAGCGCCCCGGTGCCGGTGCCATCGGAAACGCTCCAGCCCGAAGGGGTCCTGAGCAGCCGGCGCATCAGTGCGAATCCCTCGGCACGGCGGAACCCCTTCTGCCACGCAGGAAATCGAAATCCGCACCCTCGTGGGCCTGCAGTACGTGCGCTCGGTACAGCCAGGTGTAGCCGCTCTCGTACGGGGTTTCGGGCGCCGTCCACTCCGCGCGGCGGACGGCCAGCTCCTCGTCCGGCACGTGCAGGGTCAGCGACCGCGCGGGCGTGTCCAGCGTGATCCGGTCGCCGGTGCGCACGAGGGCGAGCGGGCCGCCGGTCGCGGACTCCGGGCTGACGTGCAGGACGACCGTGCCGTACCCGGTGCCGGACATCCGGCCGTCGCAGACGCGGACCAGGTCGGTGATCCCCTCCTTCAGCAGCTTCGCCGGCACCGGCACGTTCGCCACCTCGGGCATCCCCGGGTAGCCCTTCGGGCCCGCGCCGCGGATGACCAGCACGGTGGCGGGCGTGACAGCCAGGTCCGGGTCGTCGGCCACCCGGTGGTAGTCCTCGGCGGTGTCGAACACCAGCGCCGGGCCGGTGTGCGTGAGCAGGTCCGGCGAGGCGGCGGACTGCTTGAGCACCGCGCCTTCGGGAGCCAGGTTGCCGGTGAGCACGGCGGTCCCGGAACCGGCCGGCTGGAACGGCTCGCCGACCTCGGTGATCACCTCGTCGTTCCAGCACTGCGCCTCGGCGGACTCGTGCGCCACGCTCCGGCCGGTCACCGTGATGGCGTCACCGTGCAGCAGACCGGATTCGAGGAGCCGGCGCAGCACCACCGGAACGCCACCGGCGTAACAGAAGTCCTCCATCAGGAACCGGCCCGAGGGCATCAGGTCCAGCAGGGTCGGCACGGCGCGGGCCAGTTCGTCGAAGTCGGCCATCGCCAGCGGTACCCGGGCGCGGCCGGCGAGCGCGAGCAGGTGCACGATCGCGTTCGTCGAGCCGCCGATCGCGGCGTTGACACGGATGGCGTTCTCGAACGCGGTCCGGGTCAGGATCGCCGAGGGCCGCAGGTCCTCCTCGACCATCGCGACCACGCGCCGGCCCGCCGCCTGCGCGGTCTCGAAGCGCCGCGCGTCGACCGCGGGCCAGGTGGCCGAACCGGGCAGCTGCATGCCGAGTGCCTCGGCGAGACAGGCCATCGTGGAGGCGGTCCCCATGGTCATGCAGTGCCCGTTGGACCGCGCCATGCAGCCCTCGGCGAAGAAGCACTCCTCCTCGGTCATCCGGCCGGCCTTCAGCTCTTCTTCGAACTTCCAGACGTGCGTGCCGGAGCCGACATCCTGACCGCGGAACTTCCCGTTGAGCATCGGGCCGCCGGTCACCATCACCGCGGGCAGGTCCACGCTCGCCGCACCCATCAGCATCGCCGGGGTCGTCTTGTCGCATCCGGAGAGCAGCACGACACCGTCGAGCGGGTTGGCGCGGATCAGTTCCTCGACCTCCATCGCCATCAGGTTGCGGTAGAGCATCGCGGTCGGGCGCATCAGCGTCTCGCCGGTCGCCATGGTCGGGAACGCCAGCGGCAGGCCACCCGCCTGCCAGACGCCGCGTTTGACCGCCTCGGCGACCCGGTCCAGGTGCACGTTGCACGGGGCCAGTTCGGACGCGCTGGTCGCGATCCCGATCACCGGACGCCCGTCGAACACCTCCGGCCCGAAGCCCTGCGAACGCATCCAGGACCGGTGGATCATCCCCGCCCGCCCGGACGCGCCGAACCACGCCGCGCTGCGCCGTTCACCCATGTGCATCCCCTTCCCGCTCGTGCCCGTGCCCACCCCACCGCAGAGCGCGCGGCGAGGCAAGGCCCGCCGGTGCGGCGTGCTTCGCTGAAAAGTCGCTGAGAAAACGGGCAAGCCGGACACTGAATGCAGGGCCCGGACGTTGGACCGGGTGAGTGGAACCGTCCCCGGAACGTGGCGAGGTGTGCGATGAGCCTGATCGGAGCGCTGGTCGGGTGGGTGCTGACCCTGTTCATCCTGGTGCTGGTGGTCCGCATGGTGCTGGACTGGACCCGGCTGGTGACCACCGGACCGGCGTGGCTGGGACAGGCGCGGCAGTTCAGCCACCGGGTCACCGAACCGGTGATCGCCCCGGTCCGCCGGGTGTTACGCCCGGTACGGGCCGGCGGAGTGGCCATCGACCTGGCGTTCACGGTGGTGTTCTTCGGCGCGGTGATCGTGCGCTCGATCTTTTTCGCACTCTGAGCCGGGCCTCCGCCTGGCATTGGGGGCCGGCCTGACGGAGTGCCTTCTCGGTGAGGCCTGCGACAACCGCGTGGGGCGGTTCCGGCCTTGCCGCCTGGGGGGTGAGCGAGGTCGAGGTGCTCGCGCGATCGATGGGCCCGCACCGAGGTGCGGGGGCTGCGGGCGCAGTCTCAGTTCCGCACTGCATGGCATTCGGAGGCTCGATCGGGCGCCGGGTGCGCTGTCTCGGGCGTGCGGTGTCCCGAGGTGATCGCGTGATCGATCAACCCGCGCGCAGATGCCGGGCCTGCGGAGCGTGGTCTCATGCCAACACCGCGCGCCACTCGACCGGACACAGTCAACGCACTCGCCGTGACGCAGCGCCCCAAAGGCGATCGCACGATCAATCAACCCGCACCCAACCGTCGAGGCCGCAGCGCGCGGTCCCATGCCAACACCGCGCACCACTCGAAGCTCGACCGGGCACCCTGCGCACTGTCGCGGGGGCACGGCGTCCACAGGTGATCGCGATCCGACCACCCCGCAACCAGATACCGGAAGCTGCGGGCTGTCGTTTCCGCACGGCGCGGCACTCGAAGCTCGACCGGGCGCCGTGAACGCTCTCGCGGTGGTGCGGCGTCCGGGATGCCGGGCTTGTCCCGCTTCGTGGTACGGCTTCGCGGTTGCGTGGTGAACAAACGATAGTCGCGGGGTGACCCACGTACTGCTGCCCCGGATCGCACCGCCCGAGCCCGAGCCCGGGGCGGGCTGCCTGCGGTACCGCGACGCAGTGGTCGCGCAGCTGACCGGGTACCGGCCGCTGCTGCTCGACCTCACGGTGCCGGACGGCTCCCCGCCGGAGACGGGCTGGCCGGTGGTCGTGTTCGTGCACAGCGAGACGTCCGCAGCGCGGCAGGGGCCGTTGGGCCGGTACCTCGGTGCACGGCTGCTGGAGGCCGGCTTCGCCATGGCGACCGTCCACTTCAGACACGGGCGCGAGGCCGGTTACCCGGCGCAGCTGCACGACGTGAAGGCGGCCGTCCGCTGGCTGCGCCACCACAGCCGGACCCTCGCACTGGATCCGGTCCGGCTCGCCGCCTGGGGCCACGGCGCGGGCGGCTACCTCGCGGTCCTGCTCGCGGTGACCGGCGGCCATCCCGAGCTGGAAGGCGAGGTCGGCGTGAGCGGCCCGGACAGCTCCGTGCAGGCGGCCGTGGCGTGGAGCCCGCCCTCGGACTTCACGCGGCTGCCCGCTCCCCCGCCCGGTTCACTGCACGCCGTGACCGGGGCCGACCCGCACACCTGGCTGTTCGGCACCTCCCCGACGAACGATCCGGCCCTGGCGGCCGCGACGAACCCGCTCACCCACCTCACCGAAACGGCCGCCCCGCTGCTGGTCACGCACGGCACCGCCGACGCGACGGTCCCGTTGGCCCACAGCGAATCCCTGGTAGCCGCCTACTGGCGCGCGGGCGCGGACGCCGACTTCCGCTGGCTCCCCGACACCGGCCACGCCTACGGCCACCCCGTCCGCAGCGAAATGACCACCACGGGAATCTCCTTCCTGCGCAAGCACTTCGGGTAAGGGTCTCGAATCCACACAGCGAGCATCCGTTACCGGACCCGCGATGCAGCCGGGTTCTCGTGTATCGGTCCTCGGGTTGGTTTTCGTGCGCTGACTCCCGCCGAGGCCTGGCGCGCTGCCTCCCGGCAGGTGCTGGTGCGCCGATTTCCGGCGGTTTCCGAGGTACTGTTCTCGGGCAGGTTCTCGTGTGTGGGTCCTTCGTACGCGGTTGTCGGGTCCGTGATCGCGGCCCGCCGGTTGTGGTGTGCCAGTCGTCTTGACGGTTTCCGCCGCGCGGGTCGTCGGTCACCGGTCGTGGTGCACTGGGCTGGCGGTGCACTGGGCTGGCGACAGTTCAGGCCGACAGTGGGCGGTGCTGACAGTGCGCAGTGCTATTAGGCGCGGTGCCGGCAGCGTCGTGATTCCGCGACATCGGCAGCGCCGGGACTCCGCGGCACCGGCAGCGCCGGGACACCGCGCCGCCAGGACACCGCAGCGCCAGGACACCGCGCCGCCAGGACACCGCAGCGCCAGGACACCGCGCCGCCAGGACACCGCAGCGCCAGGACTCCCCGCCGCCGGAGCGCCGCCGGAACTCCGCGCCGCCGGGTCGCCGCGCGGTCACGATCCCGTGCCGAAATCGACCTCCTCTGTGGTCACCGTGCCGGCGGTGCGGCCCGGGGCGGTGTGGAAACGCCAGTACAGGTTCGTGTGCGCGATGACCTGCGGCGGGGGTGGGGCGCCCCATTCGGTGAGGTCCTCGGTGGTGTGCGCGTCACTCACCAGGGTGGCGTCGTAGCCGCGGGCCAGTGCGCCGTGCAGGGTCGAGCGGATGCAGACGTCCGTCTGGGCTCCGCTCACCACCAGGCGGCCCACGCCCAGTCCGGCGAGCACCTGCTCCAGCGTGGTGTCCTCGAACGAATCCGGGAAACTCTTCTCCACCAGCGGCTCGGTCTCCGCCCGGGTCAGCTCGGGAACGTACTGCCAGCCGTCGCTGCCCCTGGCCATGCCCTCGTCCGAGTGCTGGATCCACACCACGGGCACCCCGGCCCGCCGGGCCTTCGTCACGAGCACACCGACGTTCGCCACCACGGTGCCCGCCTCGTGCGACACCGCCATGACGCCTTTCTGCACGTCCACGACCAGCAACGCGGTGTTCGGACGGTCTTCCAGCGTGGTCATCACGCCTCCCCTCGGTCAGGTGGCGTTCACGCTAGCCGGGACCTCCGACAAAAACGACGCGTCAGACGGCCGCGACGTTCTGCTGTTCGGACTCGGCGCGATAGTAGGTGATCTTCATCCGGATGTGTTCCTGGTGCCCGTGCAGCCGTTCGATCTGCTCGGTCACGCGCTTCTCGTGCTCGCGCAGCACCTCGAGCCGCTGTGCCGCGGTGTGCTCGCCGTCGCGCAGCAGCCCGACGAAACGCAGCATCTCGGCGATGGGCATGTCGGTGTCGCGCAGGCACCGCAACAGCTGCAGGAACCGCAGGTCCTCCTCGGTGAAGCGACGGCGGCCACCGGCGGTGCGGCCCACCTCGTGCAGCAGCCCGATGCGCTCGTAGTAGCGGATGGTGTCGATGCTGAATCCGGTCCGGGCGGTGACCTCGGCCGGCGAATAGGAATCCACCCACCCAGAGTCGCACCTGGAGCACGCTCCAGGTCAAGCACCGGGTTCGCCGGGATTGACCCGGAGCGGACTCCGGGTGCTTCACTCGCAGGCATGACGGACTTGAGTGAACTGCGGCCACTGGGCCGTTCCGGTCTGCTGGTCTCGCCGATCGCACTGGGGGCGATGACCTTCGGCACGGCCGGGCTGTGTTCCGGCGACGAGGCCTCGCGCGCGGTGTTCCGCGACTATCTGGCGGCCGGGGGCAACTTCGTCGACACCGCGAACAACTACAGCGACGGACGCAGCGAGGAGCTGGTCGGCGAGTTCCTGCGTGAGCTGCCCGACCGCGACCGCGTCGTGCTGGCCACGAAGTACTCCGGCCCGCGCGTCGCCGAGGGCGGCCGGGAGGTCCCCGACCTCGCCAACCGCAGCAACGGGCGCAAGAACATGATCGCGTCGCTGGAGCGTTCGCTGCGACGGCTCCGGGTGGACCACGTCGACCTGTATTGGCTGCACGTCTGGGACGGTTTCACCCCGGCCGAGGAGGTCGTCGCGGCGTTCGACGAGCTGGTGCGCGCGGGCAAGGTGCGCGCGGTCGGGCTGAGCGACGTCCCGGCGTGGTACGCGACCAAGGCGGCCATGCTCGGCGGCCCGCCGATCACCTCGCTGCAGCTGGAGTACTCGCTCGTCGAACGGGCCATCGAGAACGAGTTCGTCCCGCTGGCCGGGGAGTTCGGCATCGCGGTGCAGCCGTGGAGCCCGCTGGCCGGCGGATTCCTCACCGGCAAGTACAGCCGGACCGGCGCGGCCGAGGGCCGGCTCGCCGGAGCCGAGCACTCCGCGCACCGCTGGGCCGTGCTCGACGTGCTCCGTGAGCTGGCCGGGGAAAACGGTGCCACGCCGGCCCAGCTCGCACTGCACTGGGTCCTGCGCCGGCCGGGCGTCGTGAGCCCGATCGTGGGCGCCCGGTCGACGGAGCAGCTGCGTGACACGCTCGGCGCGCTGGCCCTGGACGTGCCGCAGGACCTCGTGGACCGGCTCACCGAGGGCAGCCGGACCGAGCTGCCCTTTCCGTACCACGTCTTCGAGCGGCTGCGGCCCTTCCGCTGATCAGGAAAGGGAGTCCAGGAACGGCCGGTGTGCGTCCTGGAACGCCCAGCCGGAGAAGTGGTCCCAGTTGATCGACCAGGTCATCAGGCCGGCCAGACCGGGGATCGGCCCGCCGCGCAGGGTGTAGCTTCCGCAGCCGGTGCCCTTGGCCAGGCAGGTCAGCGCGGTCTGGACGTCGGCGGGCGGGGTGTAGCCGTTGCCCGCCTCGCCGGTCGCCGGAACGCCGAAGCCGATCTGGTCGTCGCGCAGCGCGGGGAACGTCTGCCCGGTGTCGGCGACGGTGAAGCCGGCCTTGAGCATGTCGGTCATCGCGATGTGGAAGTCGGCGCCGCCCATCGTGTGGTACTGCTCGTCGAGGCCCATCACCGGGCCGGAGTTGTAGTCCTGGACGTGCAGCACGGTCAGCGCGTCACGCAGTGCGTAGATCACCGGCAGGTACGCGCCGGTGCGCGCGTCGCCGCCACCGGAGCCGCCGTAGAACTGGTGGCCGACCTGGACGAAGAACGTCTCCGGCGCCATCGTGAGCACGAACTTGTCGCCGTAGCGGGACTTCAGCGACTGGAGCGCGGAGATGAGGTTGACCACGACCGGCGTGGTCGGCTTGTGGAAGTCGGTGTCGCCGGAGTCCAGCGACAGCGAATGCCCTTCGAAGTCGACGTCCAGACCGTCCAGGCCGTACTTGTCGATGATCGCCGAGACGGAACTGACGAACGCGTCACGCGCGGCGGTCGTGGTGAGCTGGACCTGCCCGTTCGCGCCGCCGATCGAGATCAGCACCTTTTTGCCCTGCGCCTGCTTGGCCCGGATCGCGGCGATGAAGTCGGCGTCGCTCTCCACCCCGGCGCACTCCTCGGCGGGGCACCGGTTGAACTGGACCTCGCCGGACGTCGGCGAGGTCGGCTCGGCGAACGCGAGATCGATGATGTCCCAGGCATCCGGGACGTCGGCGAGCTTCACGTAACCGGACCCGTTCGCGAAACTCGCGTGCAGGTAACCGATCAGGGAATGCTTGGGCAACGCGGCCGAGGCGGCACCTGCGGTTCCGGGACCGGCGAGGAACCCGCCGGTCACCATCGCCAGCACGGCCATCAGCACACACAGTCGGGAACGCCTCATCGCGACCTCCGGTGTCGGCAGGGAGGGCTCCTATTGTCTGGACCACTGGAGGATTTGTCCAGACCACTTCCGTAGGGTCGTCATGCGGCGGGGTTCGCGGGCGACGGCTCACCTGCACACACAACCCCGACTCACCCCCGAGGAAGACGACGACGCCCGCGTACGCAAGCCCGTCCTGGGCTGTGACCGCGGCGGCCGGGTGTGCGCAGGTCCGCCGTCAGCCGACCGGGCCTTCGGCCGGGGTGACGGTGACGTCGTGCTGCCCGCCGGCGTCGTCCAGCACGGTCAGGGTCAGGTTGTCGCCCGGATGATGCTGGTCCATCAGCGTGGTGAGGGTCGTGGCCGAGTCCACTGGCTTGCCGTCCAGCGCCGTGATCACATCGCCCGCGGCGAGGCCTGCCGTCCCGGCGGGGCCGCCGGCCACCAGGTCCTGGATGGCCGCACCCTGGCCGGACGATGGGATCTGCCCCTGCCCCTGCTCACCCTGTCCCTGGCCGCCCGGGCCCTGCTCGTTCGGGGCTCGCCCGCCGCCGGCGTCGGAGACGGTCACGCCGAGGAACGCGCTCTTTCCGATGTGGACGGTGTCGGACGCGGTACCGCCGACGATCTGGTGGGCGATCGTGACCGCCTGGTTGATCGGGATCGCGAATCCCTGCTGGCTGCCGGAACCGTTCCGGCCGCCCTGGCTCTCGCCCGGCATGCCCTGCCCCGGACCGCCTTCACCGAGACCGCCCTGCCCCTGTCCGAAACCCCCGTCACCCTGGCCAAGGCCCCCGTCACCCTGGCCAAGGCCACCCTGACCGGGACCGCCCTGGCCGTTGAACTGGTAGCCCGCCGAAGCGGCGGTGTCGACGCCGATCACTTCGCCGTCCGCGTTGGCGAGCGGGCCACCGGAATCGCCGGACTGGATGTTCGCGTCGACCTGGATCAGGCCGGTCAGCTTCTCCGACGAACCGCTGGATTCGTCGGACGCGGTGATCGACTGGTTCAGCGCCCGGACCCGGCCCGGCGCCACAGCCGGTTCACCGCCCGTGCCGCCGGCGTTGCCGATGCCCACGACCGCGTCGCCGGACGCGACCTTCGACGAATCTCCGATCTTCTCGGTGGCCAGGCCGGAGGCACCGGCGAGTTTGAGCACCGCGACGTCGTGACTGCGGTCGTAGCCGAGCACGGACGCGGTGTACGTGCGGCCGTCGCCGATGTCGGTGACCTGGATGCTGGTCGCACCTTCGACGACGTGATTGTTGGTGAGCACCTCGCCGTCCCCGGTGAGTACGATTCCCGTCCCGGCCGCGGCCGCGCCCTGGTAACCGAGTTCGGTGTTCACGTCGACGATGCCCGGATCCACCTTGTCCGCGATCGCCTTCGGGTCGATCGCCGTGTTCGAGGCTCCCCCGGGCGTGCCCAAGGAGCCGAGGTCCCGGTCCGACGCCACGTCGTGCGGCTGCCACACGTAGTGCCCGACGCCGAGCCCCACCGCGACGGACAACCCGATCGTGCCCACGGCGATCGCGGCGGCCCGCACCGGATGGCTGCGCTTCGGCCGCGGAGCCTGCTGAGCCCAGTACGGTTCCCACACCGGATAGCCCGGCTGCGCCGCCGGATGGGCAGCGGCCCCCGGGTACGCGGGACCAGGCTGCCCCGCCGCCGGATACGACGAACCCGGCCCGGCACCCGCCTGACCCACGCCCGGGTGAGCGCCGGCCGGCCCGGGATACCCGTTCCCCGGAGCCGAGGCCCCGGCCGGCGGAGGACCGGGCGGGGCCACCCACGGACGACCCAGCACGTTGTACCCGCCCGAGGCGGGGTGACCGTGCGGATCACGGCCCGGGGTCGGTTCCTGCTCGCTCATCTGCCGCTCCAGCGTCGCTCGTGGCCTTCGCCCGTTCAGGACACACCACGTACCTGAGAGTTTCCTGGTCGTGGTCCAAGCGAAACCTGTGGAGCCACCGGGGAAACCGGGCGAACACCGGCAAACCAGGCGTACCCGGCAGGGTCAGTGGCTGGTGATACGCCAGCCCCGCGCCCGTTCGTGGTCCGCCCACAACGCGGCGTAGCGGCCGCCGGCCGCCAGCAGGTCGCGATGCTTGCCCTCCTCCACGACGCGGCCACCGTCGAGCACCGCGATCCGGTCGGCGTGCGTGACGGTGGACAGCCGGTGCGCGATCACCAGCAGGGTGCGTCCGTGGGCCAGTTCCCCGAGTGCCTGGTGGATCGCGACCTCGTTTTCGGCGTCCAGTGCGGACGTCGCCTCGTCCAGCAGCACGATCGGGGTGTCCTTCAGCAGAGTGCGCGCGATGGCGACCCGCTGCCGTTCGCCGCCGGACAGCAGGCGGCCGCCCTCCCCGACGCGGGAGCGCCAGCCGTCCGGAAGCCGCTGCGCGATCGGCTCCACGCGCGCCCGTCGCGCCGCTTCGAGCACCTGCTCGCGGGTCGCGTCCGGGCGGCCGAGCCGGATGTTGTCCTCGATCGTGCCGTCGAACAAGTGGACGTCCTGGAACACCAGGGAAACCGTATCCATGAGATCCACAGTGGACAGTTGCCGCACGTCGCGGCCGCCGACGAGGACGGTGCCCGCCTCGGCGTCGAAGAACCGCGCGACGAGTTTCGTCACGGTCGTCTTGCCGGCTCCGGACGGCCCCACCAGCGCGGTGACCGACCCGGCCGGGACCCGCAGCGAGAACCCGTCGAGTACCGGGCTGCCGTGGTAGCCGAACCGGGCATCCCGCAGTTCCACCGAGGCGTCGGCGACCCGAGCCGGTTCGTCGGGTTCGGGTAACGGCGGCACCCGAAGCACCGAGTCGATGCGTTCCAGGGCGGCGCGGCAGGCGCGTACCGAGTTCGCCACCGCCGCGACGACCGCGAACGGCTGCAGGAAATGCAATCCCAGCACCATGATTGCGACGATCCGCGCGGCAGGTACCGCGGCGCCGGTCGCCAGCAGGAGCCCGACGACGACCACCGTGGTGAAGGCGAGCTGGATCGCCAGCTGCCCCAGGTTTTCCCCCGGCATCGCACCCAGCACGGCACGTCGCGCGGCGCGGTGCTGCCCCTCCAGTGCGTCGTCCAGCAGCTGACGGCCACCCCGCGACCGGCCGTTGGCACGCAGCACCGGTTGCGCACCGGCGAACTCGACCAGCCGGGCGCCGGCCTCGGCTTCCGCGGCGTGGTGCGCTGCCTCGGTACGCGCGGTGAGCCGGCCGGCGATCACGAACACCAGCACCACCACCGGAACGGTGACCAGCACCGCGAGCGCGACCCGCCAGTCCGCCACGAGCAGAAAGACGAAAATGGTGGCCGGGGTGAGCACCACGCCGACGAGCGCCTGCACCAGGGAGACCGTGCGCACCGCGGTCCCGATCCCGGTGCCGAGGATCTGCTGCAGCTGCGCGGTGCGGGCGCCGGTGAACCACCCCAGCGGCAGCCGGGCCACGTGCGTGCCCAGCCGCTCGTACAGCGTCCGCCGCCACGCCGAAGTCAGCTCGAGCGCCCGGCTTTCCTTGTCGTAATGGGCGAACCAGCCGACCACCACCGCCGCGGCCAGCGGCAGCAGCCACCACGCGGCCGCCGCCGTCCGGCCACCCAGCAGCTCGGTCAGCAGCGGCACGAGAAGGCCGAACGCTGCGCCCTCGGCCAGTGAATAGACCACTGTGGACACGAAGAACCGCACGAACAGCCGCCGGTGCGGACGGCCGATGAGGCGCAGCAGCACGCCGATCATTGCGCACCTCCATGCTGGGCACGCCACATCCGGGCATAGCGGCCGTCGAGTGCCAGCAGCTCTTCGTGCCGGCCCTGTTCGGCCACCCGGCCCTCGTCGAGCACCAGAATCCGGTCGGCTTCGGCGATCGTGCGCAACCGGTGCGCGATCACCAGCACCGTACGGCCTCCGGCGAGCGCGGCGAGCCCGTCCTGCACCGCGGCCTCGGACTCCGGATCCGCGAACGCGGTGGCCTCGTCCAGCACGAGGACCGGCGTGTCCGCGAGCAAGGTACGCGCGATGCTCACCCGCTGGGCCTCGCCACCGGACAGCAGCGCGTCCTCCCCTGCCACCGAGTCATAGCCACGGGGAAGCGCGAGGATCCGCTCGTGGATCGCCGCGGCTTTCGCGGCGGCGACGACGGCTCCGTCCCCGGCTTCCGGGTCGGCCAGCGCGATGTTGTCGCGGATCGAGGTCCGCAACAGGGTCACGTCCTGGAAGAGGAACCCCACGTGCCGGTACAGTTCGGCGCGCGTCAGGCGGCGGAGGTCGTGCCCGCCCAGGCGGATCGACCCACCGGTGACGTCGTGGAACCGGGCGAGCAGCAGTCCGAGCGTCGACTTCCCGGCGCCGGACGGCCCGACGAGCGCGGTGACGGTGCCCGGTTCGAGCACCGCGCTCACGCCGTGCAGCACTTCCTGACCGCCGGGGTATCCGAACCGCACTCCGTCGAGTTCCACGGCAAGCGGGCCCGGCGGCAGCGTCTCCGGGTGCTCGGCCACCGCTTCGGCAGGTTCGGCCAGCAGCGCGCCGACCCGCTCCGCCGCGGAGCTCGCGGTGCGGCGCTGGTCCCGCGCCGAGTAGATCGGGGTGAGCAGCTCGAACAACCCCAGCCCCAGCAGCGCGAAAGCGACCACGTCGACCGGCTGCGTCCAGCCGGCGGCGGTGAATCCGACACCGCACCCGGTGACCAGCAACAGGATCGTGGCCGGCGCGACGGTCGCCCGGGTCAGGCTGCGTTGCACCAGGAATCCGCGCTGCGCCTCGTCGTTCGCCCGGACGAGCTCGTCGGCGGCGGCGCCGAACCGGCGTGGCACCCCGGCCCCGCCGAAAGCCTTCACCACCGCGATCCCCTGCACCAGCTCCACCGAGGCCGCGGTCAGCTCCACACTGGCCGCGGAAATCCGCCGCACGGGTTCCTCGGCACCGCGCGCCAGCCTCATCCGGACAGCCTGCGCCGCGGCCACGAGGGCCACCGTGAGCAGCGCGAGCCGCCACTCCGTCGCGAACAGGTAGCCGACGATCACCACCGGGCCGGTCACCGCGGCGGCCAGTTCACCGCGGGCGTGCGCGACGGCGTGGTGCAGCGCGGACACGTCGTCCTGCACAGTGGTCCGGACCTTCGCGGAAACTCCGCCGGCGAACCAGCTCAGCGGCAGCAACGCCAGATGCCCGGCGAGCCGGCGGCGCAGCAGGATCGCCAGCTCCGCGTCCGCGAGGTGGCCGACGAGCCCGGCGGCAAGGTGGAGCACGACGCGCAGGGCGAGCAAGCCGACCGCGAGCCAGGCGATCGGCCACCCCTCGTCAGCCCGTCCGGCCAGCAGCCGCCGGCCGATTTCGACGACCGCCACCATGGGGACCACGGACAACGCCGCGGCCAGCCCCTGGCACACCGCGGCGGCGGTGATCCGGCCACGGACCGGACGTTCCAGCTCGGAGACAGCGGACACGCCGCCGATCATGCTCCTTTCTTCAGCGCGGTGGCCAGCTTGGGCGCCACCACATCGAGGGCGTACGGGATGCTCAGCACGGACGGGAACGCCATGGCGATCCCGATGGTCTGGTCCAGCGGCACGTACGCGCCACGCTTGACCGCGGGCAGCGACTCGAACAGTGGATTGGCCTCGAACGTGGCCCGCGACGCCGGGCTGTCGTAGCTGATGATGAGCACATCCGCGTCGAGCAGGTCGAGACGTTCGGGTGAGATCTGGGCCCGGCCAGGGGTGGTGGACGAGGGCAGTACAGCGGCTTTCGGGGACAGCTTCAGACCCAGTTGCGAGAAGAAGGTCGCGGCGGCGTCGGCCGTGCTGTTGATGGTGTAGACGCTGTTGGTGGAGACCGGACCGAAGGTGAAGGTCTTCCCGGCGAACTCCGGATGCGCCTTGCCGACACCGTCGATCTTGTCCCGTACCTGCTTCACCAGCGCCGCCGCCTGGTCGGGCTTGCCGAGCGCCGCACCGGTCCGCCGGGTCATCTCCGGCCAGCCGTCCTTGCCCGGGCCGGCCTGGTACCCCAGCGTGGGCGCGATCGAGCTCAGGTTGGACCAGTCGCCGGCCAGGCTGTAGTCGTCGGCGGCGAGGATCAGATCCGGCTTCGCCGCGGCGATCTTCTCCAGCGGCAAACCGCCGTCGGTGACGTAGGCGGTCTCCGTGCCGGAGCGCAGCTTCGCCCAGGGCGCGAGGCCTTTCGCAAACGACTGGTTGCGCACCGACAACACCAGTTCCGCGCCGAGTGCCAGGGCGAGGTCGGTGTCCCGCAGGTATCCGGCCGCCACCACGCGCCGCGGCGGCGCGGCGACCGTGGTGCTGCCCAGCTGCCCCGGCACGGTGACCGGGAAGCCGGGCGTGGACGTCTGTTTCGCCGGGGAAGCGCCGCCGGAACCGCAACCGGCGAGCAGCAGGGACGCGCCGGCGGTACCGGACAGAAAACCGCGGCGGGACAGGCTCATGGGGACTCCTCGGGGTCGGCAGGCAACGCTGACGCGCCGGTTAGCTTAGCCTAACCACGCCTGCCGCCCCGTCAGCCGGACCACGACTTCGCACCACGACCCCGGACGAAGACCCCGGACCACGGGCCCGGAGCCGGCGCCCGGCTCACCGGAGAAGCCGGACGCCGGCCGCGGAGATCCGCGCCCGGGAATCTCCGCTCGCCGCCGGGAGGATCACCGTCCACCCGGCGCCGGTGCGCGGGGAGCTCAGCTCACGTGCACGTAGTCGACCACGAGCTGCTGCGGGAACTGGGTGTTGCCGTCCGGGTCACCCGGCCAGTCACCGCCCACCGCGAGGTTGAGGATCAGGAAGAACGGGTGGTCGTACACCCACTGGTTGCCGTTCAGGTCCGCCGGAGTGCGGGTCTGGTAGGCGTTGCCGTCGACCGACCAGACGATCTTGCCGTCCGTCCAGTCCACCGCGTAGGTGTGGAAGTCGTCGGAGAAGTTCGGGCCGTCGTACGGCGCGCCGATCCCGCCGGCGCCGGAGTAGCCGGGGCCGTGGATGGTGCCGTGCACGGTGTTCGGCTCCTTGCCGATGTTCTCCACCACGTCGATCTCGCCGTCGCCGGGCCAGTTGGCGCCGCCGAGCATCCAGAACGCGGGCCACATGCCCTGCCCGCGCGGCAGCTTCATGCGGACCTCGATGTGCCCGCCGTTCGTGGAGAACTTGCCCGAGGTGTTGAGCCGCGCGGAGGTGTACTCGCACGGGCCGTACCAGCAGGTGTTGCCCGACGATTCCTTCTTCGCGGTGATCACGAGGTGGCCCTCGCCGTCCAGCGCCGCGTTCGCCGCGCCGTCGGTGTACCACTGCCGTTCGTGGTTGTTGCCGCTGTTGTCGCCGGTTTCGTAGGTCCACTTCGAGCCGTCGGCGGGCGATCCGGCCGCGCCGTCGAAATCATCGGAGAACGCGGCCGCGGGCGCGGCGGAGGCGGAGGTGGACAGCGGCGCGAAAGCGAGCGCGCTGACCACCGACAGGGCGGCGGGGATCGCGAGCAGCCGCCACCGGGCAGGGGACTGGGGAGACTTCATTGTCGGCATCCCTCATCACTCGAGGGGCGGCCTGGCGGCGCCACCCCGGGTTTTGTTGTGGATGGCAACAAAGTATGCCCGCGCGCCCGCCCACCGGCAAGCCGGAACGTGAGATAATTTCCGACGCTCAGCCTTCCGCGGCCGGGTGCTCCGCCCACCGGCCATCGGCGACCGATCGACCCTGCACCGCCGCGGCTTCCGCGGTCAGCCCGCCCGCCGGAGCCTCCTCGGCCAGCCACAGCACCCCGCTCGGCGGGAGTTGCAGCACCGCCGACGCGGGGAGACCGTGCCAAGCGTCCGTGGTGGCCTCGACCGCGCCCAGGTTGCCGACGCCGGATCCGCCGAACGCCTCGGAGTCGGTGTTGAGCACCTCGCTCCAGCGACCGGCCGAGGGCAGGCCCACCCGGTAGTCGTGGTGCGGGACGCCGGCGAAGTTCGCGATGCAGGCGAGCCGCGAACCGTCCGCGCCGATCCGCAGGAAGCTCAGCACGTTGCCGCCCGAATCGTTCGCGTCGATCCAGCGGAAGCCCTCGGAGTCCACGTCCGCGCTGAACAACGCCGCTGTGCCGCGGTAGACCCGGTTCAGCTGCCGGGTCAGGTCCCGCACCCCGCGATGCACCGGCGACTCCAGGAGATGCCAGTCCAGGGAACGGGATTCCGACCATTCGCGCGGCTGGCCGAACTCGCCGCCCATGAACAGCAGCTGCTTTCCCGGATGCGCCCACATGAAGGCCAGCAGCGCGCGCAGCCCTGCCGCCTTGTTCCAGTCGTCGCCCGGCATCCGTTCCCACAGCGAACCCTTGCCGTGCACCACTTCGTCGTGCGAAAGCGGCAGCACGAAGTTCTCGGTCCAGGCGTACACCAGCGAGAAGGTCATCTCGTTGTGGTGGTAGGCCCGGTGGATGGGTTCGTGGCCCAGGTACCGGAGCGTGTCGTGCATCCAGCCCATGTTCCACTTGAAGCCGAACCCGAGCCCGCCCAGATGCGTCGGCCGGGTCACCCCGGGCCACGCGGTGGACTCCTCGGCCACCATCACCACGCCCGGGTGTCGCTTGTAGACGGTCGCGTTCAGTTCCTGCAGGAACCGCACCGCGTCGAGGTTTTCCCGGCCGCCGTACTCGTTCGGCAGCCACTCCCCCTCGTTGCGGGAGTAGTCCAGGTACAGCATCGAGGCGACGGCGTCCACGCGCAGACCGTCGAGGTGGAACTCCTCCAGCCAGAACAACGCGTTCGCGACGAGGAAGTTGCGCACCTCGTTACGGCCGAAGTTGAACACCAGCGTGCCCCAGTCCGGCTGCTCCCCGCGGCGCGGATCCTCGTGTTCGTACAGCGGGCTGCCGTCGAACCGGGCCAGTGCCCAGGCGTCGCGCGGGAAGTGCGCGGGCACCCAGTCCACCAGCACGCCGATCCCCCGCCGGTGCAGGCGGTCGACCAGGTACCGGAAGTCGTCCGGCGACCCGAACCGCGCGGTCGGCGCGTAGTACGAGGTCACCTGGTAGCCCCAGGATCCACCGAACGGATGCTCGGACACCGGCAGGAACTCCACGTGCGTGAAGCCGGTTTCCTCGACGTAGTCCGCGAGCTGGTCGGCCAGCTCGCGATAGCCGAGCCCGGGCCGCCACGAGCCGAGATGCACCTCGTAGACGCTCATCGGCGCGTCCGCCCACTGGGTCGCCTCGCGCCGCGCGACCCACTCGTCGTCGCCCCAGGTGTAGGCCGACTCGGTCACCCTGGACGCGGTCGCGGGCGGCACCTCGGTGGCGAACGCCATCGGATCGGCCTTCTCGTGCCACTGCCCGTCCGCGCCGAGGATGCGGAACTTGTAGCACGCGCCGGTTTCCACCTCCGGCACGAACAGCTCCCACACCCCGGACGATCCGAGCGACCGCATCGGATGCCCGCGGCCCTCCCAGGCGTTGAAGTCGCCGATCACCCGTACCCCGCGCGCGGTCGGCGCCCACACCGCGAACGAGACGCCGCGGACGGTGCCCCCGGGGGTGTCGTAGCTGCGCACGCGGGCGCCCAGGACGTCCCACAGCCGCTCGTGCCGGCCTTCGCCGATCAGGTGCAGGTCGAGCTCACCGACCGTGGGCAGCCAGCGGTACGGATCGTCGGTCACCACCGTCTGCCCGTGGTGCTCGGCCTCGATCCGGTAGTCGCCGGGGTGCTCGGGCAGCGTGGCGGCGAACAGCGCGTCGGCCACCCGCTCCAGCGGGTACCGGTGCCCGCCGGCGAGCACCGCGACGGACTCCGCACCCGGCCGCAGCACGCGCGCGACCACGCCCCCGTCCACCGCGTGCACACCCAGCACCATGTGCGGATCGTGATGCGAACCGGACAGCAGCCGGTCGATGTCCTGGGGGGACGGTGCCGCTGCGGGCAGATCCCGGGGAACCGTGTTCACGGGGTCATTCACCTCCATCGGTACTGCGGGCGATCGCCGCCAGCGGCACGGCGAGCCAGTCCGGCCGGTTCGCGTGCTCGTAGGCGACCTCGTACACCGCTTTGTCGAGTTCGAAGGCACGCAGCAGCGTCGCGTGCGCCAGCGGATCGCCGACCGGACCCTCGGCCCCGGCGTACCCGGTGCGGAAGGCGGCGCGGTTGCGCCGTGCCCATTCCAGCGCGCGGGCGACCTGCTCCGGTTCCTGTTCGACCGCACCGACGAGCAGCTGCTGCGCGGCGTAGTCGAAGGAGCGCAGCATGCCCGCGACATCACGCAGCGGCGAGCGCAACGCGTGTCGCTCGTGGACCGGAGCGGCCGGTTCGCCCTCGAAGTCCAGCAGCAGCCAGCCACCGACAGTGCGCAGCACCTGGCCGAGATGCAGATCGCCGTGCACGTACTGCATCGACACCGGCGGCAGCTGCGCCGACCGCACCGCTTCGAACGCCGCGCGCAACGCCGGCACGTGCGGGACCAGCTGCGGCACCGTCGCGGCCACCCGGTCCAGCCGCTCGTTCATCGCGCGCACCGTGCGGTCCAGCTCGTCCCGGTCCACCGGCGTGGTGCCGAGCGCCCCGGCCAGATCCGCGTGCACCTCGGCGACGGCGGCGCCGAGGCGCTCGGCTTCCCCGGCGAAGTCACCGCCGGCCTCGTCCGGATGCCGGTCCGCATCGGCCAGCAGATCCCGCACGCTCGTGGTCGCCATGGCCCAGCCGTCCACCGCGTCCGGCAGGTACTCCTGCAGCATCCCGATCGTGGCCGGCTTTCCGGCCAGCTCGCCGGTGATCGAGCCGACCACCCGCGCGACGTGCGCGCAGCCGGCGGACTGCAGCGCCCGGTGCAGCAGCAGATCCTTGTTCGTGCCCGGGCTGAGCTTGCGGAACAGCTTGAGGATGTACTGCCCGCCGTAGACGAGCGAGGTGTTGCTCTGCTCGGCGGTGATCGGCCGCGCCCGCAGCCCCGCGGTGAGCGTCTCCCCCGGTTCGGGCTCGAACGTCACCGCGCCGATCCGCGTTCCCGAGGCGATCGCCTCGAGCAGCATCGCGGTGAGGTCCGCGTCGCCACTCGCCTCGTACAGCCCGGTGTCCTCGCCCAGCCACGCCGTGGACGGGACTTCCGGCGGCTGCGACCGGCGACCGAGCAACAGCTGGTAGGCCTCGGTGCGATCGCCCTGGACCACGTCCACGACCACGTGCAGCAGCAGGGGATCGCCCTCGACCAGCACGGTGGGCTCGTGCGGGCGGACGGCGTCGATCGGCCGGTCCTTGCCCGCGAACCAGCGCTGCCCCGGCAGCCACGCCGCCAGCGGTCCGGCCAGACCGTCCGGGAGCCCGTGCTCGGTCACTGCGACCACCTCACTCCTCCGGTTCGAGCAGCTGGAACCAGTAGAACCCGTGCCCGGGCAGGGTGAGCAGGTAGGGCAGCTCGCCGATGTCCGGGAACCGCACGCCGCCGGTCAGCTCCACCGGCGTGGCCCCGCGGTGCCCGGACAGGTCGAGCTCCACCGGCTGCGGGAAACGCGACAGGTTGTTCACGCACACCACCACGTCCTCGCGTCCGTCCGGGCGACGCCAGTGCCGCTGGTAGGCCAGCACACTCGGGTTCGATCCGCCGAGGTCGACGAACTCGCCGTGGGCGAACGCCTGGTGCTGCTTGCGCACCTCGATCATCCGCCGCGTCCAGTTCAGCAGCGAGGACGCGTTCTCGGCCTGCGCCTCGACGTTCAGCGCCTGGTAGCCGTAGACCGGATCCATGATCACCGGCAGGTAGATCCGGCCGGGATCGCACGAGGAGAAGCCGGCGTTGCGGTCCGGTGTCCACTGCATCGGCGTCCGCACCGCGTCGCGGTCGCCGAGCCAGATGTTGTCGCCCATGCCGATCTCGTCGCCGTAGTACAGCACCGGCGACCCCGGCAGCGACAGCAGCATCGCGGTGAACAGCTCCTGCTGGTTGCGGTCGTTGTCCAGCAGCGGCGCCAGCCGGCGGCGGATGCCGATGTTCGCCTTCATCCGCGGGTCCTTGGCGTACTCGGAGTACATGTAGTCCCGCTCTTCGTCGGTGACCATCTCCAAGGTGAGCTCGTCGTGGTTGCGCAGGAAGATGCCCCACTGCGTACCGGACGGGATCCGCGGTGTCTGCAGCAGGATCTCCGAGATCGGGAACCGCGATTCGCGGCGCACCGCCATGAAGATCCGCGGCATCAGCGGAAAGTGGAACGCCATGTGGCACTCGTCCCCGCCGACCTCGGCGTCACCGAAGTACTCCACCACGTCCGAGGGCCACTGGTTCGCCTCGGCCAGCAGGATCCGGCCAGGGAACTCGTCGTCGACCACCTTGCGGCAGCGTTTGAGGAACTCGTGCGTGCGCGGCAGGTTCTCGCAGTTGGTGCCCTCCTGCTCGAACAGGTAGGGCACCGCGTCCAGCCGGAACCCGTCGATGCCCAGATCGAGCCAGAACCGCAGCACGTCCAGCATGGCTTCCTGGACGGTCTCGTTCTCGTAGTTCAGGTCCGGCTGGTGGGTGAAGAACCGGTGCCAGTAGAACTGCCCGCGCACCGGATCGTAGGTCCAGTTCGAGGTTTCGGTGTCCACGAAGATGATCCGCGCGTCCGCGTAGCGGGAATCGTCGTCACTCCACACGTAGTAGTCGCCGTACGGGCCGTCCGGGTCCGAACGCGACTGCTGGAACCACGGGTGCTGGTCCGAGGTGTGGTTGAGCACCAGGTCGGTGATCACCCGGATGCCGCGGCGGTGCGCCTCGTCGAGCAGGTAGACGAAGTCCTCCACGGTGCCGAACTCCGGCAGCACCGCACGGAAGTCACTGATGTCGTACCCACCGTCGCGCAGCGGCGAAGCGTAGAACGGCGGCAGCCACAGGCAGTCCACGCCGAGCCATTCGAGATAGTCCAGCCGGCCGGCCAGCCCGCGCAGGTCCCCGGTCCCGTCCCCGTTCGAATCGGTGAACGCGCGGACCAGGACCTCGTAGAACACCGCACCCTTGAACCATTCCGGGTTCCGCGGCGCCGCGTGCGCGTGCCCGAAGTCGTCGGCCTGCGGTTCCACCAGCATGCCGTCCGAGGTCACCGCCTCGCCGGTGTGCGGTACGTCCGCCAGTCCCGGAACCGCTCCGGGCCGGCTCTGTTCGTCCATCTCCGTTCCACCTCGTCCTGCTCACCGGGTACGTTCGATCGTCCCTGCCGCGCCGCGCGCCTGCAGGGTGGCCGGCGGGATCCGCCGTTCAGTCCGCCAGCCGGCGGCGCAGCGACACCACGTGGGCCACGACCCGCCACGGCTCGAGCCGCACGAAGTTCGCCTGGCCCCAGTCCCAGGTGTCGCCGGTGACCTCGTCGTGCGCGATCAGCCGCTCCGGCCAGTCGAAGCCGAGGGCGGGCAGGTCGAGCCAGAGGGTGCCCTCCCGCGCGCCGTGCGGATCGAGGTTCACGACCGTGACCACGGTGTCGCCGGTCGCCGGGTCCTGCTTCGAGTAGGCGATCAGCGCGTCGTTGTCGACGTGGTGGAACCGCAGCGACCGCATGCCCTGCAGCGCCGGATGCGCGCGGCGGATCGCGTTGAGCCGGGCGAGCCACGGCTCCAGCGACCGGCCCTGCGCGAGCGCGCCGGCGAAGTCCCGCGGGCGCAGCTGGTACTTCTCCGAGTCGAGGTACTCCTCGCTGCCGGGGCGGACCGGCTCGCTCTCGAACAGCTCGTAGCCGGAGTAGACACCCCAGGTCGGCGACATCGTGGCGGCCAGCGCGGCCCGCAGCGCGAACATGCCCGGCCCGCCGTGCTGCAGGGATTCGTGCAGGATGTCCGGGGTGTTGACGAACAGGTTCGGCCGGCCCTCGTCGACGTGCTCGAGCAGGTCGACGCCGAACTCGACCAGCTCCTCCTTGGTGGTCCGCCAGGTGAAGTAGGTGTAGCTCTGGGTGAAGCCGAGTTTCGCCAGTCCCCACAGCCGCGCGGGGCGGGTGAACGCCTCGGCCAGGAACAGCACGTCCGGATGCGCGTCCTTGACCGACTGGATCAGCCAGGTCCAGAAGTCCGGCGGTTTGGTGTGCGGATTGTCCACCCGGAAGATGCGCACCCCGTGCGACACCCAGTGCAGCACCACGCGCAGGACCTCGTCGTAGATCCCGCGCGGGTCGTTGTCGAAGTTGACCGGGTAGATGTCCTGGTACTTCTTCGGCGGGTTCTCCGCGTAGGCGATGCTGCCGTCCGGGCGCGTGGTGAAGAACTCCGGGTACTTGAGCACCCACGGGTGGTCCGGCGCGGCCTGCAGGGCGAGATCGAGCGCGACCTCCATGCCGAGCTCACCGGCCCGCGCGACGAACGCGTCGAAGTCCTCGATCGTGCCCAGCCGCGGATGCACCGCGTCGTGCCCGCCCTCGTCGGCGCCGATCGCCCACGGCGAGCCGACGTCGTCCGGGGTCGCGTGCAGAGTGTTGTTGGGCCCCTTGCGGTTCACCCGGCCGATCGGGTGCACCGGGGGCAGGTAGACCACGTCGAAGCCCATGCCGGCGATCCGGTCCAGCTCCCGCGTGGCGGTGCCGAACGTGCCGTGCACCGCACGGGCATCGGCGTCCACCCCGCCGGTGGAGCGCGGGAAGAACTCGTACCAGGATCCGAACGCGGCACGGCGGCGGTCGACCCACAGCTTGAGCGTGCGTCCCTTGGTGATCAGCTCGCGCACCGGGAACTCGTGCATGATCTGCCGGACCTCCGGCGACAGCGCCGGCCCGACCCGCTCGGCCAGTGCGCGGTCCTGCGCACGCAGCGCGGCGGCGGCACCGGCCAGCAACGCGCGTTCGGCGCGGCGGTCCGGACGGCGGGAAACGCGGTCCAGCAGCCGGGCGCCGGTCTCCAGGTCGTTGGCGAGCTCGTCCGGCCCCTGCCCGGCGCCGATCTTCACCTCGGCCGTGTGCTCCCAGGTGGTCCACGGGTCACTCCACGCGTCGACCCGGTAGGTCCACATCCCCTCGGCGTCGGGCACCAGCACCGCGCCGAACCGGTCGAGGCCGTGGCCCTGTTCGGTCATCCGCGTCTGCCGGGAGACCCGGTCGCCGGGACCACGCCAGGACACCGTGGCGGCGACCGCGTCGTGGCCCTCCCGCCAGACCGTGGCCGTGACCGGGAAGTGTTCTCCCACAACGGCTTTGGCCGGGTAACGGGCGCAGCTGACGGTGGGCCTGACATCGTCGATCCCGAGCCGGCCGGACATGGCAACGCCCCTTTTTTTCCCTTGATCGGACTGTGCGGACGCGAGCACGCTCAGTGTGCCTGATTCCCGGAAAGCCCTTGACAGCGGGGCCTTTCCCGTTCCCGGGTACCACCCGGTCGGGCGAACGAAACCACGTCCGGGCGACAACCAGGCGAATTTTCGGGCGACGCGGGGCTTTCCGTGCCTTTTCGCGCCTGTCCGGGGCTAGCCCGGCGGCGGGGCTTCCGGGGTCTCGAGCAGATCCCGCGGCGCGCGCAGAAGCTGCAGTGACCGGGCTTCCACGCGAATGGTCGCCTTCGGCTCCAGCACGCCCGGGGTCGCCGGGCTGCCGTCCGCGGTCCCGGTGTCCAGCGTCGGCTTGAACGTCTCGCCGTATTCCGGCCCGGGCAGCACCACGTCCACCGGCTCGTCACCCGCATGGAGGACCAGCAGCCACGAATGATCGGTCACCAGCGCGCCGTCGCGGTTGCGGGCCTGGCTGTTCGACCCGTCGATCCACATGCACAGCGTGCGCCGCTCCTCGTCGAACCAGTCGAGGCCGTCGAACTCCTCACCGTCCGGGCGGAACCAGACGAGATCGGGTTTGCCGGTGGGCGTGGTGCGGCCCTCGAAGAACTCCGGCTGGCGCAGCGCGGGACTCTCCGCACGCAGCCGCACCACCCGCCGGGTGAAGGCGAGGATCGGCACCGACGCCTCCGGCGGGGTCCAGTCGAGCCAGGACGTCTCGTCGTCGAGGCAGTAGGCGTTGTTGTTGCCGTGCTGGGTGCGCCACATCTCGTCGCCCGCGGTGAGCATCGGCGTGCCGGTGGACAGCAGGAGGGTGGCGAGCAGGTTGCGGGCCTGGCGGGCACGCAGCGTGGCGATCGCCTCGTCCTCGGTCTCCCCCTCCGCGCCGTGGTTCCAGGAGCGGTTGTCGGTGGTCCCGTCGCGGTTGTCCTCGCCGTTGGCCTCGTTGTGCTTTTCGTTGTACGACACCAGATCCCGCAGGGTGAACCCGTCGTGCGCGGTCACGAAGTTGATCGACTGCCACGGACGGCGCAGGTTGTGGTCGTACAGGTCGGACGAGCCTGAGAGCCGGTAGGCGAGGTCGCGCACGCCGGTGGCCCCGCGCCAGAAGTCGCGCACGGTGTCGCGGTAACGGCCGTTCCATTCCGCCCACTGCGGGCCGAAGCCGCCGACCTGGTAACCCTCCGCGGTCGCGTCCCACGGCTCGGCGATCAGCTTGCACCGCGACAGCACCGGGTCGGTGGTGATGGCGGTGACCATCGCGGACTCGCGGTCGAACCCGCCTCCGCCCGGCCGGCCCAGCGTGCTGGCCAGGTCGAACCGGAAACCGTCCACGCCCAGCTCGTGGGTCCAGTACCGCAGGGAGTCGGTGACCAGCCGGATCACCGCGGGCGAACCGGCGTCGAGGGTGTTGCCGCAGCCGGTCAGGTCGGCCATCTGCCCCCGGCGGCTGTGCAGGTAGTAGGCGGGCGCGTCGAGCCCGCGCAGGGACAGCGTGGGCCCGTCCGGGCCGCCCTCGCAGGTGTGGTTGAACACCACGTCGAGGATCACCTCGATCCCGGCCGTGTGCAGGGCGGCCACCATCGTGCGGAACTCCTCGACCTCCCGGCCGGGCTCACTGGCGTAGGCCGGATGCGGGGCGAAGTAGCCCAGCGGCGAGTAGCCCCAGTAGTTGTGCCGCCCGGCGTGGATCAGCGCGGGCTCGTCGGCGTAGGCGTGCACCGGCAGCAGCTCCACCCCGGTCACGCCGAGCCTGCTCAGGTGCTCGATCGCCACCGGGTGGGCAAGGCCGAGGTAGGTGCCGCGCAGCTGTTCCGGGATGAACGGGTGCTGCGCGGTGAACCCCTTGACGTGCACCTCGTAGAGCACCGACTCCTCGAACGGGATCTCCGGTTTGGTCCCGGTCTCCGGGCCACCGGGCGAGGTGACCACCGACAGCGGCACGCTGCCGAGCGAGTCCACAGTGGACGCCGGGCCGCGGTCGGGGTCGCCGGTGAAGCCCTGCGCGGCGGCCAGGTCGGTGAGCCCTCCGGTGATCCGGTGCGCGTAGGGATCCACGAGCAGCTTCGCCGGATTGCAGCGCAGGCCGCGGGCCGGCTCGTACGGACCGTGCACCCGGTAGCCGTAGCGCTGGCCGACGGTGACGCCGGGGACCAGCCCGTGCCACACGCCGAAGGTGCGCTCGGTCAGCTCGATCCGCCGCTCCGCGCCGTCCTCGCCGATCAGGCAGACCTCGACCGCGTCGGCCACCGCCGAGGTGACCGCGAAGCGGACGCCGCCGGCCTCCGGGTGGGCGCCGAGCGGGAACGGGCGGCCGGCGAGGACCTGGGTGTCGGATGCGGGTCGGGTAGCCATGGCCCGATCCTTCCAAATCCGGCGCCGCACCGGCTCCGGCGCACGGTGGAACTTTCCCTCGCCGGCCTCCGGTTCTGCCCCGTTCAGCCCGTACTGACCAGCACGAACGAGTGCGCGGGCAGCCGGGCCGAAGATCCTTCCGGGCCGGGCGCGCCCCAGGCCGCCAGCAGCTCGCCCGCCGTCCCGGCCAGTGGGACGGTGACCGGCTCCGCGCCGAAGTTGCAGGCCAGCCGCAACGCATCGCGGTGCAGCACCAGCCACGACCCGTCCGGCGCCGTCTCCACCACCACCTCCGACAGCCGCGGATCGGCCAGCTCGGGCCGCTCCCTGCGGAGCCGGATCAGCGTCCGGTACAGCTCGAGGATCTCCCGATGGCCGTCGGCGCCCGGTTCGGACCAGTCGAGCCGGGAACGGACGACGGTCGCCGGATCCATCGGGTCCGGCACGTCCTCGGCGGCCCAGCCGTGCCGCGAGAACTCGCGGCGGCGTCCGGTGCGGACCGCCTCGGCCAGCTCGGGGTCCGGGAACGAGGCGAAGAACTGCCAGGGCGTGCTCGCCGCCCACTCCTCCCCCATGAACACCATCGGCGTGTACGGCGAGCAGAAGACCACCGCAGCGCCACAGGCAAGCAGGCCGGCGGGCACGGTCGCGGACAGCCGATCGCCGGCCGCGCGGTTGCCGATCTGGTCGTGGTCCTGCAGGTAGGCCAGGAACCGGTGGCCCGGCAGCACGCGGGTGTCCACCGGACGGCCGTGTGTGCGCTCGCGGAACGACGACCAGGTCCCGGTGTGGAAGAACACCTCGCGCAGGGTTTTCGCCAGTGCGTCCGGCGCGGCGAAATCCGGGTAGTAGCCCGTGGTTTCGCCGGTGAGCCGCACGTGCAGAGCGTGGTGCAGGTCGTCGGACCACTGCGCGTGCAGTCCGTAGCCGCCGCCGTCGCGGCTGGTGACCAGCTTCGGGTCGTTCAGGTCGGACTCGGCGATCAGCGTGAGCGGACGGCCGAGTGTCGTGGACAGGGCCTCGACCTCGACCGACAACTCCTCCAGCAGATGCGTGGCGCACTTGTCCACGAGTGCGTGCACCGCGTCGAGCCGCAGCCCGTCCACGTGGAAATCCCGCAGCCAGCCCAGCGCGTTGTCCAGCACGTACCGGCGTACCTCGTCCGATCCGGGACCGTCGAGGTTCAGTCCGGCACCCCAGTCGGTGCGGCCGGCGAAGTACGGGCCGAACCGGTCCAGGTACGCACCCGACGGACCGAGGTGGTTGTACACGACGTCGAGCAGCACGGCGAGACCGCGCCCGTGGCAGGCGTCGACGAACCGCTTGAGCCCGTCCGGGCCGCCGTAGGGCTCGTGCACCGCACCCCACAGGACACCGTCGTAGCCCCAGCCGGCGACACCGTCGAAGGAGTTCACCGGAAGCAGCTCGACATGCGTCACGCCGAGGTCGGCGAGGTGGTCCAGCCGTTCGATCGCCGTGTCGAACGTGCCGCCCGCGGTGAAGGTGCCCAGATGCAGTTCGTAGATGACGCCGCCGGGCAGCTGCCGCCCGGTCCAGGAGCGGTCGGTCCAGCCGAACTCGCCGTGGTCGTACACCCGGGACTGCTCGTGCACTCCGTGCGGCTGGCGCAGTGACCGCGGATCCGGTAGCGGACGGTCGTCGTCGCCGAGCAGGAACGCGTACTCGGTCCCGGTGACCTCCGCCTGCCACCACCCGCCCGCACCCGCGGCCATCTCGTGCTCGGTGCCGTCCACCCGCACCCGCACCCGGTCGGCTTCGGGGGCCCATACGGTGAACATCAGGAGTCCTCCCGGACCAGCAGGGCCACCGGGTACCGGTCGAACAACGCCGCCGCACGCGGCGCGTCGCCGACCGCGCGGCCGGTGAGCACGTCGGTCCACCCGCCGTCCCGCAGCGGCAGCACGGTGTCGCGCCAGCCACCCGAGCGCTCCAGGCCGAGCGGCAACCGGGTCACCGCCACGGTCAGCCGTTCGCCTCGTTCGAACGCGAGCAGGTGATCGGCGGCAGCGCCCTCGGCGTGCAGCGGGCGGTACCCGGTGAACAACTCCGGCCGGTCCCGGCGCAAGGTCAGGGCCCGGTGCACGACGAGGAGTTTCGCCGCGCCGGACTCGTCGATCCCGGGCTGTTCCCCGGCCCGCACGCGGGCCAGGATCTCCCGCCGCACCGAATAGTCGACCGCACGCCGGTTGTCCGGATCGACCAGCGAGTGGTCCCACAGCTCGGTGCCCTGGTAGACGTCCGGCACCCCGGGCCCGGCCAGCTGCACCAGCTTCTGGCCGAGCGAGTTCGACCAGCCCGCGCCGCGAACCCGCGCGACGAAGGCTTCGACGTCGGCGGCCAGCTCCGCGTCGCCCAGCACCTCGTCCGGCCACGCCGCCACGGCCCGTTCGAACTCCTCGTCGTGGTCGGTCCAGGTGGTGCGGAGCTTCGACTCCTTGGCCGCTTTGTCGAGGTAGTCACGCAGCCGCGCGGGAGAGATCGGCCAGGCACCGACCAGGGTCTGCCAGGCCAGCAGGTTCAGCGCCGGCTCGTCGATCCCGCGGCGCGCGGTCCACCGGCGCACCGCGGCGGCGAACTCTTCGGCCACTTCGGACAGCGCGACGAGCCGGGCACGGGTGTCCTCGGACCGTTTCGTGTCGTGCGTGGTCAACGTGGTCATCGTGGCCGGCTGCGCAGCGGCCCGCCCGGTGGCCAGGGTGTGGAAGCCGGCCACGCCCAGGCCGAACCGGTCCGGGCTGCCGCCGACCTCGTTCAGCGCGGCGAAGCGGGTGAACCGGTAGAAGGTGGTGTCCTCGGTGCCCTTCGCGACGACCATGCCGGAGGTCTGCTGGATCCGGGTGGCCAGCTCGCCGTCCGGCGCGCCCCGCACCTGGCTGTCGAGCGCGTCGAACGCCGGGGCCAGCTCCGGGCGCCGCTCGCGGGCACGCGCCACCGCCTCGTCCCAGTGTGCCGCGCCCTCGGGCAGGTACGAGCGGTACGCCGGGAAGGCGATCATCACCTCGGCCACCGCGGCACGGGCCGCGCCGGAGTCGACGCCGCTGCACAGCGCCGCGATCCGGTGCACCTCGGCGACCAGGATCTCGTCGGTCACCAGCCGCCGTGCGCGCTGCTCGACCTCGGCGAAGCCGGTGCGTACACCCTGCTCCGCGGCCAGCCGCGTGAACACCGGCTCCGCGGCCGGATCGGCGAACACACCGGTGATCTCGCGCAGCGCGTCGTATCCGGTGGTCCCGTCCACCGGCCAGCTCTGCGGCACCGCCTCGCCCGGGTGCAGGATCTTCTCGACGACCAGCCACGCCCCCGGCGCGCCGGCCCGCAGCCGGCGCAGGTAGCCGCCGGGATCGGCGAGCCCGTCCGGATGGTCCACGCGCAGGCCGGTCACGTCGCCGTCGGACACCCAGCGCAGCACCTCGCCGTGCGTCTCGGCGAACACCTCGGGCCGTTCCACCGACACCGCCGCGAGGTTCGTGATGTCGAAGAACCGCCGGTAGTTCAGCTCGCGGTTGCCGCGCCGCCAGCCGACGAGCTCGTAATGCTGGCGCGCGTGCACCTCCTGCGGGCTGCCCCCCTCGGTGCCAGGCGCGATCGGGAACCGGTGCTCGTAGTAGCCGAGTTCAGCGCCTTCGGGGCCATCCTCCACGCTCAGCTCGGCCACCGCGGCGTCCTCGCCGAGCACCGGCAGCAACACCCGCCCGCGGCTCCAGTCGATGTCGAAGAAGTTCGCGTACGCCGAGTCACGTCCGTGGCGGAGCACGTCCCACCACCAGCGGTTGGCCTTGGGCACCTCGACGGACATGTGGTTGGGCACGATGTCGACGACGAAGCCCAGCCCGGCCTCTTTCAGCCGCGCGGACAACGCTTTCCGGGCCTGCTCACCGCCCAGCTCGGGACGCGCTTTCGTCGGGTCGGTGACGTCGTACCCGTGCGTGGACCCGGGCGTCGCGTCGAGCACCGGCGACGCGTAGAGCGCGCCGGCACCCAGCTCCCTCAGGTAGTCCACGATCCCGCCGGCGGCCGGAAATCCGAACTCCGGCCGCAACTGCACCCGGTAGGTCGAGGACGGCACACCGGCTGCTTCTCGTGAGTGGCTGCGCCGGTGAGAACCGGCGTCGCCACTCACGCGTCCTCCTCTTTCGCGGTCCGCTGCAGCACGACGAGTGACCGCGCGGGCAGGGTGAACTCGCCCCCGCCTTCGACCGGTTCGGTGCCCTCCCCGCCGACGTCGCCGGTCGCGGTGTCCAGCACGACCGTCCACTCGCGACCGTAACCGTTGCCCGGCAGGGTCACCGGGAGGTCTTCCCAGTAGGCGTTGAAGGCGAGCAGGAACGAGTCGTCGGACACCGGGATGCCGCGGGGATCGAGGTCCGGGATGCCTTCGCCGTTGAGGAAGATCACCAGCGATTTGCCGGCGTCGTCGTCCCAGTTCTGCTCGGTCATCACTTCCCCGGCCGGGGTGAACCAGGCGATGTCGCCCAGTTCCGCGCCCTTGCGCACCGGCTTGCCCTGGAAGAACCGGCGACGCCGGAACACCGGGTGCGCCTTGCGGAACGCGGTCAGCGCGGCGGTGAACTCGACGAGATCGGCATTGTCGGTGACCTGCTCCCAGTCCATCCAGGACAGTTCGGTGTCCTGGCAGTAGGCATTGTTGTTGCCCTGCTGGGTACGGCCCATCTCGTCGCCGTGCAGCAGCATCGGTACGCCTTGGGACAGCAGCACGGTGGCGAGCAGGTTGCGGCGCTGGCGGGCGCGCAGCGTACGCACCTCGGCATCCTCGGTCGGACCCTCGACCCCGCAGTTCCAGGAGCGGTTGTCGTCCGCACCGTCGCGGTTGTCCTCGCCGTTGGCCTCGTTGTGCTTGTCGTTGTAGGACACCAGATCGGTGAGGGTGAAGCCGTCGTGCGCGGTGACGAAGTTGATCGAGGCGAACGGACGGCGCCCGTCGTCCTGGTAGAGGTCCGAGGAACCGCTGATCCGGGACGCGAACTCGCCCAGCGTGGCCGGTTCGCCACGCCAGAAGTCCCGCACCGTGTCGCGGTACTGCCCGTTCCACTCGGTCCAACCGGGCGGGAAGTTGCCCACCTGGTAGCCGCCGGGACCGACGTCCCACGGCTCGGCGATCAGCTTCACCTGGCTCACGATCGGGTCCTGCTGCACCAGGTCGAAAAAGGTGGACAGCCGGTCCACGTCGTAGAACTCGCGGGCCAGCGCGGAGGCGAGGTCGAACCGGAAGCCGTCCACGTGCATTTCGGTGACCCAGTACCGCAGCGAGTCCATGATCAGCTGCAGGGTGTGCGGGTTGCGCACGTTGAGCGAGTTCCCGGTGCCGGTGTAGTCCATGTAGTACTGCGGATCGTCCTCGACCAGCCGGTAGTAGGCCTCGTTGTCGATCCCGCGCATGGACAGCGTCGGGCCGAGATGGTTGCCCTCGGCGGTGTGGTTGTAGACCACGTCGAGGATCACCTCGATGCCGGCCTCGTGCAGGGCCCGGACCATGCCTTTGAACTCGGTCACCTGCCCGCCCTGGCCCGGCATCGCGGCGTACCGGTCGTGCGGGGCGAAGTAGCCGATCGTGTTGTAGCCCCAGTAGTTGCGCAGGCCGCGCTGGTCCAGGGCGTGGTCGGTGACGAACTGGTGCACCGGCATCAGCTCCACCGCGGTGACGCCGAGCTTCTGCAGGTGTTCGACCACTGCCGGATGCGCCAGCCCGGCGTACGTGCCACGCAGCCGTTCGGGCACGAACGGATGCGTCATCGTCATCCCGCGCACATGCGTTTCGTAGATGACCGTCTCGTGATAGGGCGTGCGCGGCGCACGGTCGTCGCCCCAGTCGAAGAACGGGCTGACCACCAGCGAGTACGGCACGTGGCCGGCGGAATCCTCGTCGTTGCGCTGTTCCGGGTCGTCGAAGTGGTAGCCGAACAGCGCCTCGCTCCAGTCGACGCCCCGCGAGAGCGCCTTGGCGTACGGGTCGATCAGCAGCTTGTTCGGGTTGCAACGCAGCCCGCGCTCCGGCTCGTACGGTCCGTGCACGCGGAACCCGTAGCGCTGCCCGTGCCCGATGCCGAGCAGATAGCCGTGGTGCACGAACCCGTCGACCTCCTCCAGCCGGGACCGGGTCTCGGTGCCGTCCTCGTCGTAGAGGCACAGGTCCACGTGCTCGGCGACCTCGGAGAACAACGCGAAGTTGGTCCCCACGCCGTCATAGGTGGCGCCGAGGGGATAGGGCGTTCCTGGCCAGGGCCGCACGGGCTCTCCTTCGGGGCTTCGGTTCGGGCTTCAGCTGCGGGGCAACGGGCGCGCCGCGGCGAGCGGGGCGACCGCGGCTCGCACTCGCGGATCGGCGAAGAATCCGTCGACGGTGACGGGAAGCGGAATCCGCCAGTTAGGGTACTCATCGACGGTGCCCGGCAGGTTCGGCTGGCGCCGCTCGCCGATCACGTCGGCCGGTGAGGTGAGCACCAGCCGCGACGCGGCCGAGGCCAGCAGTGTGTGCAGCGCGGCCACCGGGTCGTCGTCCGGGACGCCTTCGCGCGCGACGAGCTCCAGCAGCGCCCGGCGTTCCCCGGCCGCCTCGGCGTACTCCTCCTCCACGGACCGGGTCAGCAGGCCCAGCTCCGAACGCACCCGCACGTGCTCCGCGCCGAGCCAGCCGGAGACGGTCGGCAGATCGTGCGTGGAGATGCTGGCCATCGCGTCCGGATCCCAGTCCGCCGGCCGCGTGAACGGCTGGCCCGTGGCGTCCCAGTCACGCTGGAACCACAGCACCGCGGAGCTGAGCAGCCCGCGCTCGTGCATGGTCTCGGTGACGGTGTCCTCGACCGTGCCCAGGTCCTCCCCCACCACCACGGCACCAGCGCGGTGCGCCTCCAGCGCGAGCACGCCGAGCATCGCCTCCGCGTCGTAGTGCACGTAGGTGCCGCGGCCGGCCGGCTCGCCGGGCGGGATCCACCACAGCCGCCACATCCCGGCGACGTGGTCGACGCGGATCCCGTCCGCGTGCCGGAGCACGCCGCGCACGACGTCGCGGAACGGCCGGTACCCGGCTTCGGCGAGCCGGTCCGGTCGCCAAGGGGGCAGATTCCAGTCCTGGCCCTGCTGGTTGAAGGCATCCGGCGGCGCACCGACCCGGACCCGGGGCGCGAACGCCTCGCGTGCCGCCCAGGTGTCCGCACCGCCGGGATGGACCCCGACCGGCAGATCGTGCACCACCCCCACGGGCATTCCGGCCGCCCGCGCGGACCGCCGGGCTTCCTCGAGCTGCTCGTGGCACAGCTGCTGGAGCCAGCCGTGGAACTCGATCCGTTCGGCGAGCTCCGTGCGGGCGGCGGCCACTTCGGCACTGCCCGGATCGCGCAGCCGCTCCGGCCAGGTGCGCCAGTCGCTGCCGTGCACTTCGGCGAGCGCGCAGAACGTGGCGAAGTCACGCAGGTCGTCGTCCAGGACGATCGGGTGCGGGTGGAACGGGCGCAGCAGCTCGAGGGCGTCCCGTTTGGCGGTCCAGACCGCGTCGTAGTCGATCAGGTCGCCGCCGGCCGCGGGCCCGTGCAGCTTCGCGCGGGTTTCGGCGTCGGCCAGCCGGAACGCCTCGGTATCGGAAACGCGCAGGTAGAGCGGGTTCGCGAACCGGCGGCTGGAGGGCGAGTACGGCGACCGCTCGACCGGATGCGCCGGTGCGACCGCCTGTACCGGGTTGACCAGCAGCACCCCGGCGCCCAGTTCGGCGGCGGAACGGGACGCCAGCACGGCGAGGTCGCCGAAGTCGCCCATCCCCCAGGACTCGTCCGAGTGCAGGGCGTAGAGCTGCAGCATCCAGCCCCACGCCGGGGGCACCGCGGGCAGCCGGTCCGGGACCACCGCCAGCGGGATCCTCCTGTCCGCGGTCACCACCTCGTGCCAGCCGAGCGGGAGGCCGGCCGGGAGCTTCGTGCCGACCTCGCGGGTGGTCCCGTCCTCCAGCTCCACCGTCGCCGGGACACCCAGCTCGCGCTCCTGCCCGTACCGGACGATCAGCGCGGGCGGCAGCCCACCGGAAGCGCGGGCCTCGCGCACCGCGGCCAGCGCATGCCGGACGGCTTCCGGCGTCGACGCGTCGACGTCCAGCTGGGCGAGCACGGCGACGACCACGTCCGCGTCGACGGCGACCTCGACCTGGTCGGAGTTCTCGTACCGGGTGGCCACCCCGTGCGCGGCGGCGAGTTCGGCCAGTTCGGGGGACACATCGGGGTTCGGGGATCCGGGAGCGGGGCTCTGCACCGGTCCAGTCTCGCGGGCGGGGCCCGGCCCCGCCATTCGCCCCGCCGCACCCCTGATGAAACCCCGCACGAACGAAGCGGTGACCGGCCGGTCGGGGGGCGTGCCGGCCGGTCACCGCCACACAGACACAGAGGACCCCCCGCCCCGGAAATGACGCCCGAGGACGTAGTTCACCCGTTCGAGTGGGCGCGGGACACGGAACGTCTGGCGGAGGCCCGCGGACGGCCTGTCCGGGCCGGAGCGTCCGCCTGGCACCTCGCGGCCGGTGGGCCGCCGGACTGCCCGGGCCACCGGCCGCAGAGCCGCCGACTCCCGCAGCCGAGTCACGCTCCGCCTGCAGGACGCACCACTTCGACGGTAAGCACGCCCCTCACCGCAAGCACGCCCCTCGCCTCAACCACGCCCCTCACCGCAAGCACGCGCCTCGTCCCAAGCACGCCCTGCGCGCGACCACGCCCCTCGCGCGACCACGGCCCCCCGCGGCAAGCGCGCCCTCGCTACAAGCACGTCGCTCACCCAAGCTCGCCCTCGCCACAAACACGTCACTCGCCGAAGCACGCTCCGCGCGCGAGCACGCCCCGCGCCCCGAGCACCACGCCTGCGACCACGACCTCGCTCTAAGCACCCCACGTGCGAGCACGCCTCTCGGCGCAAGCGCGCCCTCGTCACAAGCGCGCCGCCGACCGCTGCAGGACGCCTGCACGACCGGCCTCACTCAAGAGCCGAAGGCACGGGTCCGAAGGAGAAGACGTTCCCAGAGGAGCAAGTCAGGTCACGAACGGGCCGGTGCCGACTCGAGTTTTCCCGCCAGCCGCCCCAGCCAGGCCTCGACCTCCGCGGGCTCGCGGTCGGGCAGGCCGAACACCACCTCGGTCACGCCCGCGTCGGCCAGCCGGGTCAGCCCGGCGGGGTCCGGGCGCGGGCCGAGCGCCACCACCTCCGGGACGCCACTTCGCCCCACGCCGTGCCAGATTCGGTGCAGCTGCGCGATCTTCTCCTCGGTGTCCTCTTCGGACGGTGTGGTGAGCCAGCCGTCCGCGTGGCGGGCGATCCAGCCGAACGTGCGCTCCGTGCCGCCCGCACCGACCACGACCGGAATCCGCGGCTGCGCCGGTTTCGGCCACGCCCAGCTCGGACCGAACTCCACGAACTCCCCCGTGTGGCTTGCCTCTTCCTCGGTCCACAGCGCCCGCATCGCGGTGAGGTACTCCTGCAGCGCAGTCCGCCTGCGGGCACCGGGCACGCCGTGGTCGGCCAGTTCGTCGGTGTTCCAGCCGAAGCCGACACCGAGGGTGACCCGGCCGCCGGACAGGTGATCCAGTGACGCGATCGTCTTCGCCAGCGTGATCGGATCGCTTTCCACCGGCAGGGCGACCGCGGTCGCCAGCCGGATCCGCGACGTCACCGGCACCGCCGTGGCCAGCGCCACCCACGGGTCGAGCGTGCGCAGGTACCGGTCGTCGGGCAGGGTCGCGTCGCCGGTGCGGGGATGCGGCGCGGACCGCCGGACCGGGATGTGGGTGTGCTCGGGCACGTAGAACGTGTCGAAGCCGGCCGCCTCCGCCGCCTGGGCCGCGGCGGCCGGGCTGATCCCGCGGTCACTGGTGAACAGCACGATCCCGTATCTCACCGCGCCGACGGTATTAGAACATGTTTCAGTTTGCAACCGAGCGGCGCCGGATTCGCGATTATTCCGGCAAAACCGATGCTTGACGGCACCCCGGCCCGGGTACTCCACTGAAGAAGTGCGATCACCGGCCCGTCCTGCCCGAGGAGGGGGTCATGCTGCCCCATCACGACCGCAGCGCACTGCGGAAGATCGAAGAGGAACTGGCCGCGAGCGACCCCGAGTTCGCCGCCGCGTTGAGCCACGGCGCGCCACCCGCGCGTTCGCGGCTGTGGTTCGTCACCCTGATCCTGGCGGATCTCGCCGCCCTGCTGATGATCGTCTTCGGTCTCACCACCGGGGACACCGGACTGTTCCTGTGGGGTTTCGTCGCCACCCCGGCACTGGTGTGGGCCCACCGGATCGTGCGGCAGCACACCCAGGAGGACACCCAGGAGGACGCGGCCGGGGAATCCTGACCCTCAGCGCCCGGCAGCGCGTCCGAGCAGCGGGGTGAGGCGGTAGGGCACCAGTTCGCGCATCACCAGCGCGTTGCTGGTGCGCTCCACCCCGGGTATCTCCAGCATCTGCCCGGCGATCCGGTACAGGTCCTCGGCATCGGCGGCCACCACGTGCACCAGCAGATCCTGCGGCCCGGTCAGCCCGTGCACCTGCAGCACCTCGGGCACCGCGGCGAGGGATTCGCCCACCTCGCCCAGCATCCGCTGGGTGACCTGCACGGTGACGAACGCCGTCAGCGGATAGCCGAGCGCGGCCGGATCGATCCGGTGTTCCGGCGAACGCAACCCGCCGCCCTGTTCCAGCCGGGCGAGCCTGCTCTGCACGGTGTTGCGCGAGAGCCCCAGCTCGTCGGCGAGCGCGACGGCGGTGGCCCGCGGATCGCGTCCGAGCGCGAGCAGGATGCGGGCGTCGGTGGCATCGAGCCGAGGGCCACTGGGCATGGTGCGCAGTCCCTTCCGCGCCGACCGGCGCCGTCCTGTGCGTTCTGCTCAATTCTTCCGGTGTCGGTTGAGCAGCCTAACCAACTCTGTTGGACTGGGCCGAACGTTGCGCCCAAGAGAGGTTTCCGCCGCTGTGACCAGCACCGCCCCCGGCCGGGTCCGGGAGAACGACACCGTGGACGTCCTGCGCGAGGTGGCCGACCGCGTGCTGTGGCTCTCCACCGCGATCATCGACCACGCCAACCGCGTCCGGCCGAACCCGACCGGGCTGAAGGTCGGCGGGCACCAGGCCTCGAGTGCCTCGATGGTCTCGATCATGACCGCGCTGTGGTTCGCCCGGCTGCGCGAGCAGGACCGGGTTTCGGTGAAGCCGCACGCCTCCCCGGTGCTGCACGCGATCAACTACCTGCTCGGCGACCTCGACGAGAAGTACCTGACGTCGTTGCGGGAATTCGGCGGCCTGCAGAGCTATCCGTCGCGGTCGAAGGATCCGGACCGCGTCGACTACTCCACCGGTTCGGTCGGCATCGGCGCCACCGCACCGCTGTGGGGCGCGCTGGCCCGCCGCTACGTCGAAGCGCACGGCGGAGGCGCGGGCACCGGACGGCAGTACTCGCTCATCGGGGACGCCGAACTCGACGAGGGCGCCTGCTGGGAGGCGGTTCTCGACCCGACGGTGGCGGAGCTGGGCGAGGTCGTGTGGATCGTCGACCTCAACCGGCAGTCGCTGGACCGGGTGGTCCCCAACATCGGCGCGACCCGGCTGCAGGGCATGTTCACCGCGGCCGGCTGGCAGGTGCTCACCGTCAAGTACGGGCGGCTGCTGCAGGACCTGTTCGCCCGGCCGGGCGGCGAGGCGCTGCGGCGGCGGATCGACGAGATGTCCAACCCGGAGTACCAGCGGCTGCTCCGCTGCACCCCGGCGCAACTGCGGGAACGTCTCACCACCCCGGAGTCGGCACCGCTGCTGGACACGCTCGACGACGAAACCCTGTACGCGGCCATCCGCAACCTCGGCGGGCACGACCTGCCCGCGCTGCTGGACGCGTTCGACGCCATCGACGACACCCGTCCGACCGTCGTTTTCGCTTACACTGTCAAGGGATTCGGGCTCGCGAGCGAGGGACATCCGCAGAACCACTCGTCGCTGCTCACCGCCGGCCAGCTCGGCGAGCTCGCCGCCCGGGTCGGCACCTCGGTCGACGCTCCGTGGCAGACGTTCGCCGACGGGACCGCGGCGGCCCGCCTGTGCGCCGAGACCGCGACCCGCCTCCGGCGCGAAACCGTGGTGCCGCAGGCGATCCCGGCAATTCCGGCGGACATCGGCCGGACCCCGTCCGGCCGGACCACCACGCAGGCCGCACTCGGCCGGACGCTGCTCGACCTCACTCGTGAGGCCCCCGAAGCCGCGGAACTCGTGGTGACGCTGTGCCCGGACGTCTCGTCCACCACGAACCTCGGCGGCTGGGTCAACAAGGTCGGCGTGTGGTCGCCGCAGGAGCGCACGGACTGGTTCGCCGACGATCCGGAGACCATCCTGCACTGGCGGGAGCAGCCCACCGGCCAGCACCTGGAACTGGGCATCGCCGAGGTGAACCTGGTGAGCGCGCTCGGGGAACTGGGTACCACCTGGTCACGCTGGGGCCGTCCGCTGCTGCCGATCGGGGTGCTCTACGACCCGTTCGTGGAGCGCGCGCTGGAACCGTGGTCGTTCGGCATCTACGGCGGGGGCCAGTCGATTCTCGTCGGTACCCCGTCCGGCGTCACGCTGGCGCCGGAGGGTGGCGCGCACCAGTCGGTGACCACCCCGTCGGTGGGCCTGGAGCAGCCGGGATGTGTCACCTACGAGCCCGCGTTCGCCATCGACGTGGAGTGGACACTGCTCGCGTCGCTGTCCCGGCTGGGCCGGCCCGACGGCACCTCGGCGTACCTGCGGCTTTCCACCCGGCCGGTGGAGCAGCGCCTCGCCGCGGTGCCGGAGGACCGGGCGGCCAGGGAACGCCGCCGTCGCCAGGTCGTGGCCGGCGCTTATCCGATCCGCACCGCCCCGGTCGCCCGGCCGGACGTCACGCTGGTGGCCATGGGCGCGATGGTCACCGAGGCACTGACCGCGGCCGATCGGCTGGACGCGCTCGGCACACACGCCGACGTGGTCTGTGTGACCAGCCCCGGCTTGCTTTTCCGCGCCGTGCAGGCCCGCGCTGGCCACGACACCGCCGAAACGTGGATTCTCGATTCGGCGCTGCCCACGGAACGCTCCGCGCCGATGGTGACCGTGCTCGACGGGCATCCGCACACGCTCGCGTTCCTCGCCACCGTGCACCGCGTCCGCGCCACGCACCTGGGTGTGACGCGGTTCGGGCAGTCCGGCGACCTGGACAGCGTGTACCACCACCATGGCATCGACACCGACAGCATCATCCGGGCGGCGCTCGACGTCACCGACTGACGTTTCGTGACCCCGGTCACAATCGTGTCCGGAGAGAACCTCACCCACCCGTGCCGGCGACTACCCCGATGAGCCCCGCGATGCGGGGCGGACCGGTAAGTGTCCGAATCGGACACTCAAGGGAGGGAGATGCGATGTCCGTGGTGTCACGCAAGGGGAAAATCGTGATCGGCGCGGCCGCGGTGGCGGCGGTGGCGGTCACCACGACCGGGTTCACCGTCGCGTCGGCGGTCCCGGAGCAGGGAACGGGGAACACCGTGGGAGTTCAGCAGCAGCAACCGCCGAAGGGCGCGCGGGCGACCGTGGAGGTCACGCCCAATCCGGCCGCCCCCGGCGAGGAGATCACCATCACCGGCACCTGCGCCGACGGCACCGGCCTGAAGCGCGTCGTCGGCAACTCGCCGGAACGCCCGAGCCTGGAAGACGTCACGATCGTCGACCCGGGCCCGGAGAAGTTCACCGCGACCGCCAAGGTGAGCGACAAGCTCGGCTACGGAGTAGGCCCGGTCCTGGTCGACTGCGGCGGCGAAGCCGGCGTCACCCTGCTGGTGACCCGCGGTCACTAGCAGAGGTCGGCCTTCCCTGGCCCGGCCGTATGGTCGGCCAGGGAGGGCAGCCTGGGTGCCTGCGGTCTCGTGAGTACTCAGACCGGTTCTGCAATAGCCGGCGCGAACACTCACGAGGCCGCCACACGAGGCCAGCGGTGCCTGCAGCGCCGGCCGAAGCGAACACCGTCGCCCGCTGGTAAGTCGGTCAGCCGGAGCTGGTCGCTCCCGCGGGGACCTGGTGCAGGGAAAGGTTCTGCCCGGCTTCCGGGTCGGCCGCCCACGCCCCGGACTCGGAGGTCCAGGTCTGTCCGGCGAAGCTGACCTTGTCCACGCCGAGCGCGGCGGAGCGCGCCACGAGCCAGCTGCCGATCCGCCAGCCCTCGTCGGCCGGGTGGGCGCCGCTGAGCCGGGCGGTGCCGAGTTCGGCGTTCGCGGTGTCCACCAGATCCACCTCCGGCTGCCCGACGGCGATGTTGCGGCAGGTCAGCGCCGCCGGGTACTGGCCGGTCAACGCGGCCGCGGCGGCGGCGGCCACGGTTTCCCACTGTGCGTACGCGTCCGGCGCGCCGGAGCGCTGCACTTCCTGTGCCGCCTCGGTGATCGGCATGCTCTGCCAGCCGGGGAGCTTCGCGAGCCTGCGGTAGAACGCCGTCGCCGCGTAGACCGGGTCCTGCAACTGGGCCGGGGTGCCCCAGCCCTGGCTCGGGCGCTGCTGGAACAGGCCGACCGAATCACGGTCGCCGCCGGACAGGTTGCGGAGCTTGGATTCCTGCAACGCGGTGGCGAGCGCGACGGTCACCGCGTGCGCCGGCAATCCCTCCTTGCCGGCGACCGCGGCGATCACCGCGGCGTTGTCCATCTGCTGGGGCTGCAGGGTGTACTGCGGGGCCTCCTGGTCTGCGGCCGGCGGGGGCAGGCTCACCGTGCAGCCCGGCGTCCGTACCTCACCGCCCCGGGAAAAGACGACCACCACCACGACGACCGCGGCGAGCACCACCACGACAGCCGCGATCGCCAGCCGTACGCCACACCCGCGCACCCGCTCCCCTGCCCTTCCACCACACCTGCACCGGTGTCCAGTCTGCCCGGACGCCGGTACGCGCGGCTGCGCGGGTCGGTCAGCGGGTCGGTCAGGTGCCGAGGAAGATCGGGTTGGACAGGGCGACCATCGCGTTCGGTGTCGTGGTGTCCGGGCCGCCGGCGGGCCGGCGCACCTCGGCCCGCACCCATCGGCTGTACCGCGGGTAGGTCGTCCAGCGCACCGTTGCGCTGCCGGATTCCGGCACCGTCGCGGTGTGTTCCGGCCCCAGCTGGTCGAGCAGCGTCACGGTGGTGCCGGGCACGCCTTCGACGCTCGCCCGCACGGTGACCGGCGTCCCGGTGCCCACCGTCAGCCGCTCCCCGATGCCCGCCGTGCGACCGTCGCCGGACACCGAGAAGTCCAGCCGCACCGCCTCCGACTCGGCCAGCCACGAGTGGCCGGCCTTGATCCCGGCGAGCAGTTCCGCCCGGGCGAGCCGGTCGGCCAGTACGACGGTGTGCGGCAGTCCGACGCGCTGCTCCGGGTTGTGCGCGTCGGAGTCGCCGATCGCCGGGATCCAGCGGCCACCGCGGAGCAGGCCGTCCCAGTGCGTCACGCTCGCCTCGTCGTCCGCGGTCCACGGACCGTTCCACACCTCGACGACGTCGGCGATCTCGTAGCCGAACTCGTAGGTGCAGCCGAAACAGTTCGCGAACGGATGCGCCGCGGTGACCAGCCCGCCCGCACGGTGCACCTGGTCGGCGAACCGGCGGAACTCGCGGGCATCGGCGGCGCGGTAACGCCAGTCGACCCAGGTCCCGGCGGGCAGGCCGATCGCAGGCCAGTGCCCGGATCGGGTGGTGACCTCTTCGCCGTTGAGGATCAGCAGGTCCTCGGTCGCGTGGTCGCCCCAGATCAGCTGCGAGCTCGAGGTGTTGTGGTCGGTCGAGACGATGAAGTCCAGCCCGGCCGCGCGCGAGTCGGCGACCAGCTCCTCCGGAGTGCGCTTGCCGTCGGAGTACACCGTGTGCAGGTGGCAGTCCCCGCGGTACCACGCCCGCCCGCGCTCCCGCGCCGGCGCACGATCCGGCGCGGGATTCGGCCGGAACGGCTCCCGGTCGTCGTGGCCGAAGGTGAGCGTGATGTCCACGCGGTAGTCCATGCCCTGCGGCGCGACCGTGTACGGGCCCAGGACCACGTGCCAGCGGCCGGGCGTGACCGGGCCGGCGAGGTAACCGGGGGTGGCCTCCGCGGCGCTGATCGAGAACCGGTCACGGAAGCCGCCGGACCAGCCGCGAAACCCACGGCGGGTACCGAGTTCGTGGCCCTCCGGCCCGAACATGCCGATGTCGCAGGCGTTCCCGCGGACGCCGGCCGGCACGGACGGCTTGTCGTAGGAGTAGGCGACGTCGATCTGCCGTGCCCCGGGCGGCACGTCGACCGGCACGTAGTACCAGTCCGGTACGTCCGGCCGGAAAGTGCCGGTGACGGTCCTGGTCTGCGTCGCGGTGCCGGCCGCGGGCGCGGCGAACGCCACCCCCGGCAGGATGCTCATCGCGGCACCGGCGGCGGCCACCCCGCCCGCCCGCAGCACAGCGCGCCGATTCGGTTCCCCAGCTGTCATTCCCGCACCTCCCTCGCCGACGCTATGCGGGAGTCCGGGCACCCGCAACGACGCGCACGTGAACACTCGGCGACCGGCCGGCGGGCATTTTCGGGAAAAAGATCAGCCGCGGCTGCCGGTCAATTCTCTTTCCGGCTCCGGCGCACCGGCCGCGGGAGCAGCCGGAACACAAGCCAGGAGCAGAAAAGCCGCCACGACGCCCAGGAGCACGTGGCCGGCGAGGGCACACAATCCGCATAATGCGGTCCACAGGACGATCTTCATTCGCCGAGTGTAGAACCGTACCGAATCGGCGGCGCCGGACTTGGGAAAGACTTAGGGTTCCCCACCCGCTATTCGCCGAGCTGAATAGTCACCCGGAAAGGGAAAGGGCCGCCTTGCCGAACTCGCCGGAAGCGAGTCCCGTCCGCGGCGAGGCCGCCGTCCCACCGGGCCGCGCGTTCGGGCAGGATCGTGGGGTGCCCACTCCCGGAACCAGTGCGCTCGTCGTCGAACTGCCCGCCGCCGCCGGACTGCTCGCCCTCGCCGCGGAGGTCGATCCCGGCCTCGTCCGGCCGGGGCTCCCGCCGCACGTCACGGCGCTGTACCCGTTCCTGCCCGCCGCACAGCTCACCGAGCGGACCGACGAGGCCGTGCTCGCGCTCGCCCGTGCGCACGAGCCGGTCGAGGTCCGGCTGGCCGATCTGGTGACCGCGCCCGGGTTCGTCGCCGCCGCCGCGCCGGCGCTGCAGCCGCTGGCCGACGCGGTGTGCGCGCGCTGGCCGGAGGTCCCGCCCTACGGCGGACGGTTCGGAGCGCATCCGCCGGTGCACCTGACCATCGCGATGGGGGGCACCGACGCACAGCGCGCCACGGTGGCCGAACGCGCGGCCGCCGCACTCCCGGTGACCGAACGCGCCGACACGCTGCACCTCGTGGTGCTCACCGAGCAGGGCTGGCAGCTCCGGCTGTCGGCTCCGCTCGGAACTCCCGGGCAATAGCCCGCAGCCGCGTCACATCCGCTTCGAACGCCGTGCCGGCAGCGCTTTCCACCGCGTCGCCGGACGCGGGTCCTTCCCCGGTGCGCAGCGCGCGCACTGCCGCCGGCGGCGACAACCGGGGATCCACTCCGGCAAGCAGGAGGCCGTCGCTGATCTCGCTCATCATGGTCAGCAGTCGTTCCCGGCCGGTGCCGTCCTCGTGGTCGAGGCGCACGACATCGGGATAACGCTCGACCAGATGCGTACGCAGCGGGCGTAATTCCGCGCGAGCCCGCGCGTCACGCAGCGCCCGTCCCGCGGCCGGAAACGCGGGCACGGTCAGCCCGACCACGAGCAGCAGCACCGAAACCGCCGGGAAACCCACTGCGAGCGCACAGTGCGGAGTCGAAAACGCACCCTCGCACACCTCCGCGACCGGGTGCTCAGCCCCGACGTCACGGATCAGGTCGACGATTTTCCCCACCAGGTAGGCGAAAGCGACCAGGCAGGCAACGAACACCACACCGAGTCCGGCCCGGAACGCACCGGTGCCCGCACGGACCGCACCGGCCGACACCACCGCGATCTCCGCGACCGCGTACCCGAGATACGAGGTGTAGACGACGATGTAGGCGATGAGTGTCGGATTCGAGCGGTACAGCTCGCTGAACAGCCCCACCCCGGTGGGCAGCCCGCGGGTCGCGAAGAACGACACCGCCAGCACCACCAGCGCGACCAGCAGCACCGCCGGCCTGATCCGCTTCCGCCGATGCCGCACGCCGCCGATCTCCGCGACGGTGACGGAAACCCCGTACGCGGCCACCATCGTCGCGAGATTCGACAGCAACCGGCCCAGGCTCGGGTAGATCCGGCTCTCCACCGCCTGCGCGCTGTTCGCCAGCAAGCAGAAGGCGATCCCCAGTGCGATCAGGGAGATCGCCAAGCCGCCCCCTGCGCCGGTCCGGCGCGCACGCACCGCACGCCAGATCCCGATGGCGACCGCGAACAGCCCGACCCCGAAGAAGAGCGCGTCGATCATCCGCTATCCGAGCACCGACGCGAACCGCCGCGCACGCTCGGCCGCCGGGCCCGAGGCTTCCGGGCGCACCGGCGCGTCGTCCGAGGTCGCGGCGCTCAGCAGCAGGACGGCCATCAGTTCCGCCTCGTACTCGTCGGCGTCGGTGGTGACCCGGGTGAGCAGATGCGACAGCAGGTGCGCGGACAGGTCCGGGGCGACCCGTGCCGCGTCGGCCTCGGACAGCACGCAGTCGCCGCGGTGTTCGCAGAGCACGTGGGCGATCTCGTGGGCGATGATGTGGTCCTGGTGCAGGCTGGAGGTGCCGTCGGCGTAGGCGACGAGGTCGTAGCTGTCGTGCCGCTGCCAGGCACCGGAAGGCTGCCCCGGCGCGTATCGCACTGCCAGCAGGTCGATGTCGCGGCCGCGGTGGCGTTCCAGCCGGTCGATCCAGGCGTTCATCGACCACGGCCGCGGCGGCGGCACGGCACGCAGCAGGGCCCGCACCCGCCGGCGGGCACGCGTGCGCAGCACCGGGTCGATGACCCCTCCCGAAACGGACGGCGGCAGGACCAGCCGGCCGCACCACGGGGTCCCGGGCACGCCGGCGACCGCCAGCATAGCGGCCCGGCTCACTCCGGTTTGCGTCCGCGCCGGGTCCGCTCGCGCCCGGAGGCGTAGCTGCCCAGCTGGTCCATCAGCGCGGTCACCGTCTCGCGGTCCCGGCCGGACAGCCGCATCGCGCGCTGGGCCAGGTCCCGGGCCTGGGTGTCGCGCCAGGCGACGACCTCGGCGACCTGGCCGTCGACCTGGTCGGCCACCTCGTCGTCGAAGAAGTAGGTGACCGGCACCCCGAAGAACCGGGCCAGCGCCTGGATGTGCGAACGCTTCGGATCACGGCGCGCGCCGACGGCCAGCTGCTGCACGTGCGTCGCCGACATGCTGACCCCGGTCAGGTCCGCGACGCCCTGGGCGATCTCCCGGTAGGAGTAGGGCTTGCGGTCGGGCGGGTGCACCGTCGCGATCAGGTTCGCGAGCCGGTACGCGAAACTGCGTTCCTCGTCCTGCTCGGCCATACCGCCCCCAACCCGTCCTCGTTCCGCGACAGCTCCCAGCATAACCGTCACGTAAACTTGACACCACTTGTACCGTTCCGGATACACTCCTCGTGAGCACTGTTTAGAAAACTAAACACGGGGTCCGCGTGTGGTCGCTGGGGGTGCCCACACGCGGAACCCCTGCCGCCACCCACGCCAGCGCCCCTGCCACGACGCCGGACGCGACCGCACAAGGACCGCACAGGGCGCGGAGGTAGGTTGTCCGCCATGGCACTCCCCCACGGTCCGGAAAGGACACCTGTCGTCGTCACCGGTGGCAGCGGCTTCATCGGCCGAGCCGCCGTCCGCGCGTTCCGGGAACGCGGATATCCGGTCACTGTGGTGGACCGGGTGCCGTTCGAGACCAGCGACGAGGGAATCCGCGTCGTCACGGGCGACCTGCGGGACGCGGCGACCCGCGATGCCGCGGTGACCGCCGGAACCGGCGGCATCGTCCACCTCGCCGCTCTCACGTCCGTGCTCAAGTCGGTCGAGCTGCCGCGCGAAACGTACGCCGAGAACGTCGCGGTGACCCACGAACTGCTGGAGCTCTGCCGCGAACACGAAGTACCCCGGTTCGTGCTCGCGTCGACCAACGCGGTGATCGGCGACGTGGGCACCTCGGCCATCACCGTCGACCTTCCCACTCGCCCGCTCACGCCCTACGGCGCGACGAAGGCGGCGTGCGAGATGCTGATGTCGGGTTACTCCGGCGCGTACGGGCTCACGACCTGCGCGCTGCGCTTCACCAACGTCTACGGACCGGGGATGTCCCACAAGGACAGCTTCGTTCCGCGCATGATGCGCGCGGCGCTCAACGGTGAAGGCGTGCGGGTGTACGGCACCGGCGAGCAGCGCCGCGACCTCGTGCACGTGGACGACGTCGTGCGCGCGATCGTGCTGGCTTACGAGAGCGGGCACAGCGGCCGTGCGATCGTCGGCGCCGGACATTCCGTATCGGTACTGGAAATGGTCCAGACCGTGCGCGAGGTGACCGGCGCGGAGCTGCCGGTGGAGCACGTGCCCGCGCCGGCAGGCGAGATGCCCGCTGTGATCGTCGACGTGTCGGCGAGCGCGGAGACCATCGGCTACCGTCCGGAGATCTCGCTCGCCGACGGGCTGGCCACCGCCTGGAAGTACTTCTCGGAACTGGAGACCGCCCTCCGGTGACCCGGTTCCTCCGCCGCCACGCCTTCCTCCTCGTCCTGCTGGTCCTCGGTACCGCGCTGCGCGTGCTGACCTGGGTCGCCTACCGGCCCGCGCTGCTGTACATCGATTCGTTCCGGTACCTGGACAATCTGCAGGGGCTGCGTGCCGACCAGCTGAACCCGATCGGCTACGACCTGCTGCTGCGGCCGCTGCTCGCGGTCGGCGGCCTCGCGTTCGTCGCCGCGGTGCAGCACCTGGCCGGAATGGCGATCGCGGTGGGGATCTACGCGCTGGCGCGGCGGCTGGGCGCGCGGCACTGGGTGGGCGCGCTGGCCGCCGCGCCGCTGCTGCTCGACGCCTACCAGCTGCAGATCGAGCAGAACATCATGTCCGAGGTGCTGTTCGAGGCACTGCTGCTCGGACTGCTCTGGCTGCTGCTGGCGAAGGGGAAACCGAACTGGCGGCGGATCGCGCTCGCCGGGCTGGTGGTCGGATTCGCGGTGCTGGTGCGGCTGATCGGCATCGCACTCGCCGTGCCGTTCCTGCTGTACGTGCTCGCGGCGGGCCGCGCGTGGCGTTCATCGCGCGGCTGGCGCAACGCCGGCATCGGCGTGCTCGCGATGCTCGTCGTGGTCGTGCCCTACGCGGCGGAAGTCAAGGCGCAGACCGGAAAATGGGGGCTGACCGGCCCCTCGGGCAACATGCTCTACGGCCGTACCGCGGCGGTGGCCGACTGCGCGAACCTGAACCTGGAACCCACGCTGCAGGTCTTCTGCCCGGCCAATCCGGTCGGCACCCGGCGGGTGGACGACTACACGCACGCCGACTTCGACCCGGCCTGGCCCGGGCCGCTGCCGCCCGGCGCGGACAAGAACGCACTCGCCACCGAGTTCGCCTACGAAGTCCTCGAGGTGCAGTGGTGGGACGTCGCGAAGGCGATCATCGGCGACTTCTCGAAGAGCTTCCACTTCGAGCGCGCGAGCGCGGTCAACGACGTCGAGGTCGACCGGTGGCAGTTCCAGCAGACCTATCCGCTGTGGGCCGACGCGCCGCTGGTCGCCGCGTACACCCGTCAGTACGACGGGGTCGACCCGAGCGTCGACGAGCCGATCGCGACGATCCTGCGGCACTACCAGTTGGGTGGCGGCTTCGTGCCCGGCGCGGTGCTCGGGTTCTTCGCCCTGCTCGGGCTGGCCACCGTGCTGCGCCGCAAGAAACCCGGTGACCCGGCACGCGGTGGCGCCCTCTTCGCCGCGGGCGCCGGCCTGTTCCTGCTCTTCGCCTCAGCGGTGTTCGAATTCTCCTGGAGGTACCAGTTGCCCGCACTCGTCCTGCTGCCCGCGGCCGGCGCGCTCGGCTTCACCACGCTCACCGCGGCGAGCCGGCGCCGGCTCGCCGCGTACCCCGACGCGGTCGACGACGGTGCCGTCGCCGACTTCCACGAACGCCATCCCGGCGCGGAGCTGTCCGAGCTGACCGTGGTGATCGCCGCCTACAACGAAGCCGGCGGTATCGGCCAGGTGCTGGAGGACATGCCCGAGGAGTGCCGCGGGCTCCGGGTGGACGTACTGGTGGTCGTCGACGGCGGTACGGACGACACGGCCGCTATCTCCGAGAAGCACGGCGCGTACGTGTGCGTCGCGCCGGCGAACCGCGGGCAGGGCGCCGCGCTGCGCCTCGGGTACCACCTCGCGGCCGAGAACGGCGCGAAGTACATCGTGACCACCGATGGCGACGGCCAGTACGACAACAGCGAAATGGCCGAACTGGTCGGCCCGCTGCTCGACGGGACCGCGGACTTCGTGACCGGCTCACGGCGGCTCGGCCACGAAGAGGCGGACAACCGGATGCGCTGGCTGGGGGTACGGGTCTTCGCGTGGCTGGCGTCGCTGCTGACGCTGCGCCGGATCAGCGACACCTCGTTCGGCTTCCGCGGCATGCGCGCGGACCTCGCCTGCGCCGTCCCGCTGAACGAACCGCAGTACCAGTCATCCGAACTGCTGCTGGGCGTGACGGCGCGCGGGGCCCGCGTGCTCGAGCGGCCGATGAGCATGCGGCTGCGCAAGGCGGGCAAGAGCAAGAAGGGCGGCAGCCTGGTCTACGGCGCGAACTACGCCCGTGTCATGACGGGGACGTGGTGGCGGGGGTACGTGCTGCGTCGCGGGCGAACACGAAGCGGTCGAGCAGCGTGAACTTCAGGACGAACACCAGCGCGTAACTGACCACGTACGCGGCGTCGAGGACCACGACCCACCACACGTGCGGCAACGCGAGTGGCGCGAGCAGGTGGCCGGTGAGCGTGGTCAGGCCCACCGAGGCGAAGCCGCCCAGGGAGATGACGGCGACGTAGGGCAGCAGCTCTCGGCCCATCTCGGGCCGTCCGCGGCGGCCCCACACCCAGCGGCGGGTGAGGAAGAAGTTCAGCACCGCACCGGCGGCGAAGGCTGCGCCGCTGGCCAGCCACGGTGCCCCGCCCACGGCGAGCGCGGTGAGCAGCACGGCCTGGCTGAGCAGCGTCGCGGCCACCGAGCTCGTCGCCGCGCGGGCGAAGCGCACCAGGCCCCGGCGCCGCCGCGGTGGCGAATCCGGTGATTCCTCCGCCGTGCGAGGTTTCACCGGGTTGGTTACCGTCGTCATGTCCCCAGTCTCCCCTCGGGCCGTCCGGACCGCCGAACGGCCCCCCGGCACACAGCGGATTCACAGGTTCCCCCCAGGTGCGCATCAGCACCCGGCCGTTAAGGTTCGGACCCGGTCAGAGCGTCATGTACAAAGAGGAATCAGCGTGCTTGTCGCGTAAACAAAACGAAAGGCTCCTCCATGCGAGTGCTGGTTCTCGGCGGTGACGGATACCTCGGTTGGCCCACAGCGCTGCACCTGTCGGACAAAGGTCACGAAGTGGCCGTTCTGGACAATTTCGCACGGCGCGGTTACGACGTGGAGCTCGGTGCCGAGAGTCTCGTCCCGATCGAAGACCTGTCCACCCGGATCGAAGCGTGGCAGGAGGTGTCCGGCCGGACAATCGCGTCCTACGAAGGCGATCTGCTGGACGCCGGGTTCGTCTTCGACACGGTGCGGGACTTCCGGCCCGAGTCGATCGTGCACTTCGCCGAGCAGCGGTCCGCGCCGTACTCGATGATCGACCGCGAGCACGCGGTCTACACCCAGCACAACAACGTGGTGGGCAACCTCAACCTGCTCTACGCGATCGCCGAGATCGACCCGGACATCCACCTGGTCAAGCTCGGCACCATGGGCGAGTACGGCACCCCGAACATCGACATCGAGGAAGGCTGGCTCGAGGTCGAGCACAACGGCCGCCGCGACCGGATGCTGTACCCGAAGAAGCCGGGCTCGTTCTACCACCTGTCGAAGGTGCACGATTCGCACAACATCGAGTTCGCCTGCCGGATCTGGGATCTGCGTGCCACGGACCTGAACCAGGGCGTGGTGTACGGCCAGCAGACCCCGCAGACCGCGCTCGACCCCCGGCTGGCCACGCGGTTCGACTACGACGCGGTGTTCGGCACGGTGCTGAACCGGTTCGTCATCCAGGCCGTGCTGGGGCAGCCGCTCACTGTGTACGGCGAGGGCGGGCAGACCCGCGGCGTGATCGACATCCGGGACACCGTGGAGTGCATCCGGCTGGCCGTGGAGAACCCGGCCGAGCGCGGTGAGTTCCGCGTGTTCAACCAGATGACCGAGAGCCATTCGGTGGCGCAGATCGCGGACATCGTGGCGAAGTGCTTCCCCGGCCCGGTGCAGATCGAGCACCTGGACAACCCGCGGGTGGAGCAGGCCGAGCACTACTACCACGTCAAGCACACCGGGCTGGTCGAGCTGGGCCTGCAGCCGCACCTGCTCTCCGACACCCTGATCGAGTCGATGTTCGATCTGGTGGGCGCGAACAAGCACCGGGTCAACGACGATCGGCTGCATCCGACCGTGCGCTGGCGGGGCGCGATCAAGTCCTGATCTCCCGGCCGCTCGGCCGTCCGCCCGGGAATTGTCGGTGCCGGATGCGAAGCTGGTCCGGTCAGCCCCGAGAGGGGACGCGGATCGGCCGAGCGGCAAGGGAATCGTGGCAGACGAGGTGGCGGCGCGCTGGAGCGCGGACCGGGTGAGCGGGCTCGCCCCGGACCCGGCGTCGGCGAAAGCCGCGCGGGGGCTGGCGGTCCCGCAGAAGTGGTCCGGCGCCGGAATGTCCGGGCGGGCGTTGTGGGGTGCGTGCCGCGGCAGCGGGCGCACGCCGTACCGCACCGCGGTGGAGCCGGCCGGGCCGGCGTTCCGGTGCAGCTGCCCGAGCCGCAAGATCCCGTGCAAGCACGCGCTGGGGTTGCTGCTGCTGTGGTCGGCCGGGCGGCTGCCCGCGGCGGAGGAGCCGGAGTGGGTGCGCGACTGGATGTCCGAACGCGCCGCCCGCGCGGTCCGGGCGCCGCGTGCCGAAGGGCCGAAGGACCTCGAGGCGGCGGAGAAGCGGGCCCGGGAACGGCTCGCCCGCGTCACCGCCGGTGCCGCCGAGCTGCGGGACTGGCTCACCGACCGGGTGGCTGCCGGTCTGGTGGGGCTCGAACACACGCCTGAGGAGCTGTCCGCGGTCGCCGCCCGGATGATCGACGCGCAGGCGCCCGGCCTGGCCGGCGGCCTGCACCGGGCCGCCGCGCTGGTCGGCCGTGGCCGCGACTGGCCGGAGCGGCTGCTGGCCGAGCTGTCCCTGCTGTACCTGCTCGCCGACGCGGTGACCCGGCTGGACGAGCTGCCCGCCCCGCTGGCGGCGACTGTGCGGAGCCGGCTGGGCTTCCCGGTGAGCACCGCCCAGGTCCGGGAATCCGGCGAACGGGTGGCCGACCAGTGGCTGATCACCGGCGCGGCGGACGAGGAGCAGGACACGCTGCGCACCCGCCGCACGTGGCTGCGCGGCCGGCACACCGGCCGGGACGCGCTGGTGCTGTCGTTCGCCCCGCCGGGCCGTCCCCTGGACAACACCCTGCCGCCGGGCTACGAGACGACCGGAGAACTGGCCTTCCACCCGGGCGCGGTCCCGCTGCGGGCAGTGTTCACCCACCGCGAGAGCACCACCCCGGCCCCACCACCGCACGCGACCGACGCACCCCACGGAACGCCCGGCGAAGCGCCGCACACCAACGACGGACGACGGACCCGCCCCACCGCCGCGGTCGGCTTCGACGCGGACGCCCCCAGTGACGCCGCCCGCCTCAACGCGGACGACCTCACCGACGCCGCCGGTCTCAACGCAGACAGCCCACCCACCGGCCGCGACACCGACAACCCGCCGACCGACGCGGTCCACCTCGACGTCGACAACCTCACCGACGCCGCCGGTCTCAACGCCAACGACCCATCTGCCGAAGCGGGCGGCACGCCCCGGCCCGACGCGCGCGAAGACTCGGTCACCGAAGTGGACCGCCCGAGCGCTCCAGACAATCCTCCCGCCAGCGCGGCACACAGGTCCCCACTCGAAACACGCGGTGGCGCGTACGCCGGAGGCCGCGACCTTTCCAACAACACAGACGACGTGCCTTCCTCCGACGCACCGATTTCCGAGAACGACGACCCACCTGTCCCGGGAAGCACTCCGGAGGACGGAACCGCCCGCCCCTCACACCCCGACGTGGATCTCACCGACCGGTCCCACGACGCAGCTCCTCCGCAAACACCCGCCACCGCCTCGCACCACAGCACTTCCGCGGAACCACCTACCGCCTCCGCACCGCACGCCCCCACTCCCCCCGAACCACCCACTTCCGCCGCGCACCACGGCACTCCTCCGCAACCACCCACCACCTGCCCACCGGATCACCCCGCTTTCCCGGAACCACTCACCACCGCCCAGCACCACCCCACTCCCTCACAGCCGCCCACCGCCTCCGCACCGCACGACCCTGCTCCTCCCGAGCCACCCACCACCACCCCGCACGCCCCCACTTCCCCGCAACCGCCCACCGCCTCCGCAACGCACGACCCTGCTCCTCCCGAGCCACCCACCTCCACCCCGCATGTCCCCACTTCCTCACAACCGCCCACCGCCTCCGCACCGCACGACCCTGCTCCTCCCGAGCCACCCGCCATCACCCCGCACCACCCCACTCCCTCACAACCGCCCACCGCCTCCCCACCGCACGACCGGCCGCACCCCGCGACGCCACCGCTGCGGCCCGTCGCCGGCGCGTCGGCATCCTCCGTACCGCCTCGCCCGCATGCGGCCGGTCCCGAAGCGGCGCAGGCGTTGCCCGGAGTTTCCCCCGCCGTCGCAGGGAAAGCCGCGTCTGCGGGGGACGTTTCGCCGGACGGTGGGGCCGTGGCCGGCGTGCTTGCCGCCCACGCCGGTGCGCTTGCCGCCGATCCGTGGCTCGATCGGTGGCCCGTGGTGCTGTGCGGGGTGGTCCCGGCGAGGCATCCCGGCGGCTGGGCACTGTCCGATGTGGATGGACAGGCCCTTCCGCTGAGCCCGGCGGTGGACCCGTGGCCGTTGCTCGCCGTCGCGGCGGAGGGGCCGGTGACCGTCTCGGGTGAATGGACGGATGCCGGGCTGCGGCCGCTCACCTGCTGGTACCGCGGCGGGATGGTGCGGCTGTGACCGGCCCGAACCCACCCCGCGAGGGCACGCGATGACGACCTGGGACGAGGTGGTCGGCGCGGTGCTGCTCGGCACCCGGCGCCGCGGCGTCGACCTGACCGGACTGCCGGACGGCGTTCGGGCGCTCGCCGAGAGCCGTGGGACAGCGGCCGAGCAGGCGCTCGTCGCGGCCGCGGTGATCACGGGGTACCGCCGAGCCGGGCGGCGGGCCCTCGCCGACGTGCGCCCGGCCGAGCCGGCTGCTCCGGACGGGCGCCCCTTCCTGCCGTCCCGCGCGCGGGAACGCCTGGTGCGGCTGCTGTCCGCGAACCGTCCCGAGCTCCTGGAGGAATGGCTCCACGCGGTCGCCGCCCGGAAGCTGCGGGTCCCGGCCGAGCGGTTGCCCGCGCTCGCCGACGCGGCGCGGGTCCGGGTCTCGCTGCGGGCGCCGCTGGCCGAGGTCGCCGGGGCGGCCGGGGCCTGGCTCGGCCGGCACAACCCGGACTGGGCGTTCCTCATCGCGACCGGCGACGACACCACCGACGCCTGGCAGTTCGGCACGGCCGCGCAGCGTCAGGCCTGGCTCGCCCGGACTCTGCGCACCGAGCCGGACCGCGCGCGGGAGGCGTTGGCCGGTACCTGGCACACCGAGCCCGCCGATCTGCGCGCCACCTTCCTCACCATGCTCGGGGAACATCTCGCCGAACGGGACGAGCAGTTCCTCGAGACCGCGCGCGCCGACCGTGCGGCCGGGGTACGGGACATCGCGCTGCGGTTGTCCGGCCGGTTTCCCCGATCCGCCTTCGGCGAACGGATGGCCGCACGGCTGCGTGCCTGCGTCACGGTCCGCACCCGTGCGTTGCGGGCGGACATCCTCGAGTTCACCCCGCCCGCCCCGGACGACGCGCTGGCCCGCGACGGGATTCGCGTGCCGCCTGGGCCTGGGCAGGGCGCTGCGCGGCTGCGTGCGGTCATCGCCGCGACGCCACTGCGGTTCTGGGTTCCCTTCGGTACGCCGGGGGAACTCGCGGGGATGCTCGTTGCGGGTGTTCCGCTGAACGTGGTGCGCGAAAGCTGGGCCACCGCCGCGCTCCGCCAGCGCGACGAGAGCTGGGCGCAGGCACTCGTGGAAGCCGAACCGAGCGGCCGCGGCACCGCCGAGCTGGTCGGCGTGCTGTCCCCCGCGCGTCAGGCCGCCGCCGTCGCGAAACTCGCCCGCGGGCTGCCGATCGAGACACTCACCCGGCTGATCCTCGATCTGCCCCGGCCGTGGCCGGCGCCGCTCGGGCAGGTGCTGCTCGACTGGGTCGCCGAACAACCCGACCACCGGCTCGTGGCCCACGCGGCCGCGCTCGTCGCCCAAGCCGTGCCCCCGGAATGCCTCGGCCACCCGCTGGCCGACGTCCCGCCGCCGGGCGAGGCGGCGCCGTGGCGCCGCGCCGTCGCCGAAACCCTCACCTTCCGCCGCGAAATGCACGAGGAGCTCTCATGACGTCCGCAGTCCTCCAGCCGCACGCCGAACAGGAGTACGCCGCGGAATTGGCCGCGCTGGCCGCCTCCGACGACCGGGCGAAACCCCCGTCGTGGCGGCTTTCGCCGTGGGCCGTGGTCACCTACCTGCTCGGCGGCCGGCTCGACGACGGTACCGAGATCACCCCGAAGTACGTGGGGCCGCGGCGGTTGATCGAGGTCGCCGTCGCCACCCTGGCCACCGATCGCGCCCTGCTGCTGCTCGGCGTGCCCGGTACGGCGAAGACGTGGGTCTCCGAACACCTCGCGGCGGCAGTGAGCGGGGATTCGACGCTGCTGGCCCAAGGCACCGCGGGCACCACCGAGGAGCAGATCCGCTACGGCTGGAACTACGCGCGGCTGATCGCCGAGGGCCCGAGCGACCGGGCGCTGGTGGAAAGCCCGGTGCTGCGCGCGATGCGTGAGGGCAAGGTGGCCCGGCTCGAGGAGCTCACCCGCGTTCCGGCGGACGTGCAGGATTCGCTCATCACCATCCTGTCCGAGAAGACACTGCCGATTCCCGAGCTGGGCACGGAGGTCCAGGCCCGGCCCGGGTTCACGCTCGTGGCCACCGCCAACAACCGCGACAAGGGCGTGAACGAGCTGTCGAGCGCGCTGCGGCGGCGGTTCAACACCGTCGTGCTGCCGTTGCCGGACACCGCCGAGGCGGAGGTCGAGATCGTCCGCCGGCGGGTCGGGCAGCTGGGTGCCGCGCTGTCGCTGCCCGCCGACGCGGCCGATCTCGCGGAGATCCGCCGCGTGGTCACGGTGTTCCGCGAGCTGCGCTCCGGCCGCACCGAAGACGGGCGCTCCGCCGTCAAGACGCCGTCCGGCACGCTGTCCACCGCGGAGGCGATCAGCGTGCTCACCGGTGGTCTCGCCCTCGCCGCGCACTTCGGCGACGGCGTCCTGCGGGCACACGACGTCGCGGCCGGCATCCACGGCGCGGTGGTGAAGGATCCGGTGGCCGACCGCGCGATCTGGGCCGAGTACCTGGAAACCGTGGTCCGCGAACGCGAGGGCTGGGCCGACTTCTATCGCGCGGGCCAGGAGATCGCCGGATGAGCACGTACCTGCTCGGGATCCGGCACCACGGACCGGGCTCGGCGCGGGCGGTGGCCGCGCGGCTGGCGGAGCTGACGCCGGACGTGGTGCTGATCGAGGGACCGCCGGAGGCCGACCGGCTCGTCGACCTCGCGGCAGGCGAGGACCTGCAGCCGCCGGTGGCGTTGCTGGCGTACGCGGCCGACGACGTGTCGCGGGCGGCGTTCTGGCCGTTCGCGGTGTTCAGCCCGGAGTGGCAGGCGTTGCGCTACGCCACCCGCGCCGGGGTGCCGGTGCGGTTCTGCGATCTGCCCGTGGCACACCAGTTCGCCTCCGGTGAGGATCCGGCCGGACCGCACACCGATCCGCTCGCCGAACTCGCCGCGGCCGGCGGCTACGACGATCCGGAACGGTGGTGGGACGACTTCGTCGAATCGCGCCGCGGCGGCGAGACACCGTTCGAGGTCATCGAGGAGGCGATGACCGCGCTGCGCGAGACCGAACTCCCCGAGGATCCGCACGAGCGGCGCCGCGAAGCCGCCATGCGCCAGGTGCTGCGGAAAACGCGCAAGGAGGGCTTCGAGCGGATCGCGGTCGTGTGCGGGGCGTGGCACGTGCCCGCGCTGGCCGATCCGCTGCCGCCCGCCACCCGTGACCAGTCCGTCCTCAAAGGACTGCCGAAGCGCAAGGTCGTCTGCACCTGGGTGCCGTGGACGCACGGCAGGCTCGCCTCGGCCACCGGCTACGGCGCCGGCGTGCGCTCCCCCGGGTGGTACCACCACCTGTTCACCGCCGCCTCGGACGTGACCACGCGCTGGCTCACGGCGGTCGCCGGAGTGCTGCGGGAGGAGGACCTTCCGGTGTCGACCGCGCACGTGATCGAGGCGGTCCGGCTCGCCGAAGCGCTGGCCGCGCTGCGGGGGCGGGCCTCGGCCGGGCTCGCCGAGGTCGACGCGGCCACCCGCGCGGTGCTCTGCGCCGGCGACGACGTGCAGGCCGACCTGGTCACCCGCCGGCTGGTGGTCGGCGAGCTGCTGGGTGAGGTCCCGGAGTCGGTGCCGCAGGCACCGCTGGCCGCCGACCTCACCGCCACCGCCCGGCGGTTGCGGCTCAAGCGCGAGGCGGTGACCCGGGAGCTGAACCTCGACCTGCGCACCCCGGGCGGGCTCGACCGGTCGCGGCTGCTGCACCGCCTGCTGCTGCTCGATATTCCGTGGGGCGAGCCGGAAGTCTCCTCGATCCGTGGCAAGGGCACGTTCCGCGAGACCTGGACGCTGTGCTGGGAGCCCGGCTTCGAGGTCGATCTGGTCGCGGCGGCCGCGCACGGCACCACGGTGCCCACAGCCGCGGCTGCGGTGGTGCGCGAATCCGTGGCCTCGAGCCCGCCGCTGGCCGACATCACCACGGCGGTGGAGAACTGCCTGCTGGCCGACCTCGGCGACGCGTTGCCCGACGTGCTGACCGCGCTCGACACCCGCGCGGCAGCCGACGCCGACGTCGCGCACCTGATGGCTGCGTTGTCCCCGCTGGCGCGGGCCACCCGGTACGGCGACGTGCGCGGCACCGGAACCGGTCAGCTGCGCGAGGTCGCCGATCGTATTCTCGCGCGGGTGTGCACCGGGCTGGCCCCCGCCGTGCACGGCTTGGACGAGGAGGCCGCCGCACAGTTCTGCGAGCTGATCGAGCAGGTCCACGAAGCGGCGGACCTGCTCGGAGAGGCGGCCCGGGAACGCTGGCTCACCGCGTTGGCCCGGCTCGCCGCCGGTGGTTCGCTGCCGCCGCTGCTCGCCGGCCGGACCGCCCGGCTGCTGCACGACGCCGACCTGCTCGCCACCGCGGACGTCGAACTCCGGCTGGGCCGGGCGCTCACCGCCGGCGTCGCCCCCGCCGACGCGGCAGCGTACGTGGAGGGCTTCTTCGCCGGTGGTGGGCTGCTGCTGATCCACGACGAGCGGATGCTGCACGTCGTGGACACCTGGCTCGGCGCAATCCCACCCGACGTGTTCCCGGAGGTGCTTCCCTTGCTGCGACGGACTTTCGGGGCCTTCGCCGGACCGGAGAAGCGGGCGATCGGAGAACGTGCCGTCGCCCTGTCCTCGGCTGTCCCCGCGGTCGCGCGCGCCGAGGACTTCGGCGACGCCGGGCGCGGCGAGGCCGTGCTGCCGGTCTTCGCCGCCCTGCTGGGAGCCACCCGATGAACGACGAGAGCGCCCGCCGCTGGCGCCTCGTCCTCGGCGGGGAGGAGGACGGCACCGGCCGCGGGCTGTCCGAAGAGGACAGCGGGATAGACGGTGTGCTGGCCGCGCTCTACGACGAACGCAGCGCGAGCACCCGGGGTGGTGATCGGCGCGGCGGCGGACTGGGCGCGTCGGCGCCGCGGGTCGCACGGTGGCTGGGCGACATCCGGCAGTACTTCCCCGGTTCCGTGGTGCAGGTGCTGCAACGCGACGCGGTGGACCGGCTCGGGCTGACCCGGATGCTGCTGGAACCGGAGCTGCTCGCCGCGGTGGAACCGGACGTGCACTTGGTGGGCACGCTGCTGTCGCTGAACGGAGTACTGCCGGAGGAGACGAAGGAGACCGCCCGCACGGTCGTGCGCAAGGTCGTCGCGGAGCTGGAGGAGCGGCTCGCCGAACGCACGCGTTCGGCGGTGCGCGGGGCACTCGACCGCGCGGCCAGGGGCCGGCGGCCGCGGGGCGGGGACATCGACTGGGACCGCACGGTACGGGCAAACCTGCGGCACTACTCCCCCAGCCTCGGCACGATCGTGCCGGAGCGGCTGATCGGCTTCGGCCGCCGCGCGAACAGCGTGCGGCGGGACGTGGTGCTGGCCGTGGACCAGTCCGGGTCGATGGCGGAATCCGTGGTGTACTCCGGGGTGTTCGGCGCGGCGCTCGCCTCGATGCGGGCGCTGAGCACGAAATTCGTCGCGTTCGACACCGCGGTCGCGGACCTCACCGACCACCTCGACGATCCGGTCGACCTGCTCTTCGGCACCCAGCTCGGCGGCGGCACGAACATCGCCCGCGCGCTGGCCTACTGCCAGGGCCTCGTCGAACGGCCCGAGCGGACGCTGCTGGTGCTGATCAGCGACCTGTACGAGGGCGGGGTGCGCGAGGACCTGCTGCGCCGGGTCGCCGAGCTGACCGGCGCCGGAGTACAGGTGGTGACCTTGCTGGCGCTGTCGGATTCGGGCACCCCGTTCTACGACCACGACAACGCCGCGGCGCTGGGAGAACTGGGGGTCCCGGCGTTCGCCTGCACGCCCGACCGGTTCCCGGACCTGCTGGCCGCGGCGTTGCGCCACGAGGACCTGAGCCGCTGGGCGACCGGGGACTAACCACGGACCCGCCGGTGTTGAGACCGATGCGGCCGACCACGCCGCACCCCGACCCAGGAGAGGACGGCAGTCATGAAGGTTCGCACCTCGGTCCGTTCGCTGGCCCGCCGGCCCGGCGCCCAGGTGATCCGCCGGCACGGCAAGGTCCTGGTGATCAACCGGGAGCACCCGCGCGGCAAAGCCCGCCAAGGCTGAACCCCCCGCCACCCGGCGCGGCAAAGCCCGCCAGGGCTGAACCCCCCGCCGCCCGGCGCGGCAAAGCCCGCCAAGGCTGAAATTGCCGCCCGGGTGGCAAAACTGACGAGGCCTGAATCCCACCACCGGCACGACAAAGCCGGCCGGGCCTGTTACCCGGGTGGCAGGCCCGACAAGGCTGACCACCACCAGCACGACGAATCCGCCGGTGCCGAGCACGACCCGCGCGGCGGGAATCGCGCGGCTGGCCGCGGCTGGTGCGACCAAGCCCGCGAGATCTGGTGATGGCGGGCTGCTGCCGGCAGCTCGCCGGCCGGGCGAATCCCGTCCGCGTGCGGCTCAGCCCCTCGCCGGCTGGGGCGGTGAGGTCGGCCGGCGTGAGGTCTGTCAAGCCCCTTTGCCGCGCGGTCTCGATACCGGAACCGCAGCCGAGGCGGCTGAACCTCAGCCAGCGCCACAAGCCGGCCACCACAAGCCCAGCCAACGCCGGAACCCCACCCGAGGCAGCTGGGGCCCCGCCGGGCCGGGTCGGGAACCACCGGTCCGGCGGGGAGATCACGGGTCACCGCAACGGGATCACCTGGGTGGCGCCGAACGTGCCTGCCAGTGCGACTTTCACGGTGCGGCGGCGCACCGTCACCGTGACGTGGTTCTGGCGCTGGGTCGGGTCGGACACGGCGAGCTGCCAGCCCGAATCGCTCCGGCCGAGCGCGAGAGAGACGGGTCCCGAGACAGTGACCTCGTCCACGTTACCCGCACCGTAGAAGTTCGCCAGCAAGGTGTTGTCCCACAGGCGCACCGCTTGCGCTGTCGTGGTGTTGGCCCGGATCCGCCAGGAGAGCGTCGAAGCGGCAGTCCCCGGACGCGAGGCCGTCGGCAGCACCGCGTAAGCGTATTTCGCGTCCACGGGGTTCGTGCCGTGCTCGATCAGCAGCTTCTGGTACCGCCGGGTGTAGGGATCGGTCGTGCCCTTCGTGTTCGCGCCGGTGTCGATGTCCCGCCACGCGCCGGTGCGGTCTTCGCGCAGCGCGGTCACCGAGACCTCGTCCAGTAGGACATACCCGGCCACGTCCTCGAGATGCAGCCACCGCGGATTCCGCAGTGTGCTCGACGTCGCCGGGACGAGCCGTCCGTCGGCCAGCAGCACACGCCGCCCGTTCTCGCCGAGGTTGCGGTTTTCCATCGTCGTGCGCACCGGCTGCCCGGACGTGCCGGTGATTCCGGCACCGAGGCACACGATGCCCGAAGGCGTGAAGAACCACGACTTCTTCGCCGAAACCGTGCCGTCCTCGGAGACGAAATCCATCGCGTACGCGCCGTGGCGGGCGTCCCAGCGCACGCCGCCGACGTGGTCCTTCGTCGACAGCGGCGTGGAGCCCAGCGGACCGGGTGGGCCGGCTTTCGCCGTCGTGCCCGGCAGCAGCAGCGGGTCGACAGTGGGCCAGTACGCGTCGGAGTAGTGGCCTTTCGCGTTCGGCAGGAACAGGTACAGCACGCCGTCGCCGACGTTCCAGCCGTGCTGGTTCATCCCGTTGATCGCCTCGTAGCGGGAGATCCGCGTGGATCCCGCACCGAGCGACGCGGACCAGCCCCCGGTCACGTGCACCATGCGGTCCTGCTGGCCGAACACCCGGTGGGCGGCCACGATCGGCGCCGGCCGGATCTGCCCGGCGAGCATGTCCTGGGCGAATTCGATACCCGGCGTGCCCACGAGGTCCGGTCCGGGGGCGAACCGCTCCGGGTCGGGAATTTCCAGGAACGGCGCGTGACTGCCTTCCGCGATCCACTCGGCGGCGAGGCCGGACAGCTCCGCGCGGGCCTCCCCGGTCGCGGAACGCGCGAGCACGAGCGTGGCGACGGTCAGCTGATGCCCGATGTCGTGGCCGGTTTCGCCCTGCCGCGACAGCATCCGGCCACGCACCGGCTCCATCAACGCACCGGCGTGGACGAACGGTGCGAAGGCGTCGCCGACGAGTGCGTACACCTTGTTCTTCAGCTCCGCCGGCGGCGCGTACTCGGTGCCCTCGGTCACGTGGATCGTGCCGGAAAGCGCGGTCAGCAGCACGATTCCGTAGTGCCCGGCGTACGGGATGGTCTCGTGCTGGAGGAAGGACCCGTCGACGTGGAAGCCGTCGCCAGCGGCCCGGTCGAGCCTGGCGAGCACGCTCGCCGCACCGCCGCCCGCGACGTCGGTGAGGGCGTCGACCCCGGTCCGGATCCACGCCGTGTCGCCGGTCAGCGCGCCGGAGACGATCGAGATCAGCGCTTTGTCCGCTCGGTTGGCGCCGGTTTCGACGACCTCCGGATCGTTCGCACGCCGGTTCGGGTCGCCGGCGAAGCGCTTGACCGGGCTGACATAGCGGGCCAGCTCGTCCGCGGTCAGCCGGTCCGCCACGCTCACCAGGATCTGCAGAAGGTAGTACGGGACGCCGATCTCGTAGGTGTACCAGTTCCCGAGCTCCTCGATATCCGGGTGGTACTGACTGGCGTACAGCAGCTGCAGCGCTTTCCCGATCCGGGCCGGCACCTCCGGGTCAGCGCTGAGCGTGCTGCCGGGAGTGCCCCAGTCCACCGCGATCGCCCGCAACCGCGCGTACATCGAGGTGGTGTAGTCACTACCCGGACCGAGCGGCAGGTCACTCCATAAAGGACCTTCGCCGGACACGGACATGGTGTCATGGTACGACTTCGCCACCCGGCCGAGGTTCTTCAGCGCGGCAGTGCGCTCGGGCGAGGGCCGGTTGATCCCGGTCTGCAACTCCCGGTACCCGGCGACGATGGCAGCGAAGGGATCGGCCGCGGTGCGCCCCGCCGCGCAGGCGGGCCGCACCGCGGCGGTCAACGCGGCCGTGGCCGCTACGACGGCGCCGCCACGCAGCGCGGTTCTCCGGTTCACGGGCATGACAACGCCTCCCAGGAGCAAGAAGTGCGGCTTGCGGATCCGTGGCGGCGGTCTGCTGTTGTGGGTGGTGCGAAAGGGTCAGCGCACCCCGTCGGTGCGGCGGGGCAGCTGCCAGGGATTGGCCTCACGCAGCGGCTCGGGCAGCAGTGCGTCGGGGAAACCCTGCCACGCCACCGGGCGCAGGAACCGCTCGATGGCCGCGGTGCCGACCGACGTCGTGGTCGGCGCGGTGGTGGCGGGGTACGGGCCGCCGTGCTGCTGTGCCCAGCTCACCGTGACACCGGTCGGCCAGTCGTTCCAGAGCAGCCGCCCGGCCAGCCTGGTCAGCGACGGCAGCAGCGCACGCACGTACTCTGCCTCGTCCTCCTCGCCCTGCACGGTCGCGGTGAGCCCGGGGTCGAGCGTGTCCAGCACCTCGATCAGCTCGGCCTGATCGGTGTAGGTGACGATCAGCGAAGCCGGGCCGAAGTGTTCCTCGCGCATCGCCTCACCGCCGGCCAGGAACTGCTTGGCCGTGGTGCTCATCAGGCTCGGCGTGCAGCCGAGCTCCCGCCGGTCGCCGTCCGCCACCACCGAAACGCCCGGCGCTTCCCGTAGTGCGCTCAGCTTGTCCGAGAACCCGGTGGCGATCCGCTCGTTCAGCATGTCCTGCCGCGCGACACCGCCGACGGCCTCGCGAAGGATGTCCTCCAGCCCATGCCCTTCCGGCAGGAACAGCAGGCCCGGTTTGGTGCAGAACTGGCCGGCTCCGAGGCTGAAGGATCCGGTGTAGGCCCTGGCGACCGCTTCGCCTCGCGCGGCGACCGCACCCGGCGTGACCACCACCGGGTTCACGCTGCCCAGCTCGCCGTAGAACGGGATCGGCGTCGGCCGAGCCATCGCGATGTCGAACAGCGCCCGCCCGCCGGGAACGGAACCGGTGAACGAGGCAGCCGCGATCCGCGGGTCCTTCAACGCGCTCACGCCCTCCTCGACCCCGTGGATCACGGCGAACGCGCCGTCGGGAGCCCCGGCGGCGGCCAGCGCGCCGGCCACGATCTCCCCCGTGCGGGAGGAGAGCTTTTCGTGCCCCGGGTGGGCCTTCAGCACCACCGGGCATCCGGCGGCGAGCGCGGCCGCGGTGTCACCACCTGCCACGCTGAAGGCGAACGGGAAGTTGCTCGCGGCGAACACCAGCGCCGGCCCGATCGGCACGAGCGCCCGGCGGATGTCCGGGCGCGCGCCCATCGGCCAGTCCGGATCGGCGTGGTCGACCGTGGCGCCGAGGTACGCGCCGTCGCCCAGCACCTCGCCGAACAATCGCAGCTGGAAGGTGGTGCGGGCCAGCTCGCCCTTCAGCCGGGGCGTGGCGGGCAAGTGGGTTTCGGCGTGCGCGAGCGCGACCAGCTCGTCGGCTTCGGCGTCGAGGGCGTCGGCCACGGCGGTGAGCCAGCCGGCCCGTTCGGCGGGCGTGCTCGCGGCGAACGGGCGCGCGGCGGCGGCCGCCGAGGTGAGCACCCGTTCCAGGTCCGCTGCGGAGGTTTCCAGGCTCATGATCTCCTCGTTCGGTTCACGACGGTTGCTGGGCGGCGGCGACCGCGGAAAGCAGGTCCGGCCAGCGCGCGGGACCGGCCAGGCCCAGATGGTAGAGGTGCAGTTCGGTGGCGCCCGCCTTGCCGAGCTCGCGCACGTACGCCTCGATGTCCGGCACCGGGCTCGCCGCGACGGCGGTGACGTAGCTGCCCACCGCGACGTCCGCGGGCAACGTCTTCCGGGCCGCGGCCACCGTCCGGACGCTTCCCGGGCCCGGCGCCCAGTTTTGCAGGACCACAGCTGCCGTGTCACCGGCAGCGGCCGGGGTGAGCCCGGGCAGCGCACCGGTGGCCCACGGATCCAGCGCACCGTGCAGGACGACTCGCGTACCGGGCTCCAGCTTCTCGAGCACCGCCGCGCGCAGCGTGTCCGTGGCCTGCTGCCGCCCGGCGAGCAGCAGCTCCTTCAGCGATCCCGGGAGCCGGTCCTCGGTCACCGCGATATCGGCCGTGGCCAGCAGCCGGTGCACCTCCGCGCGCAGCTTTTCGCGCACCGCTTGGGGATTCTTGCCGTTCCAGCTTTCGGCACACGCGTCGCAGCAGCAGATCGAAAGCACCCGCGCGACCGCCGGCGCCCACACGCCGTCGGTCTTCTCGTGCTGGTGCTGGTGCACCACGCCGAGCGGACCACAGGCTTCCAGGATCACCGACGACAGCTCGAGTCCCGCGACGGCTTCGGCGACCAGCGTCGCGGCGTACTCCCGCACCGCGGGCTGCGCAGGACACAGCGCCCACGGGTAGGTCTCCCCGAAGCAGTTCTGCACCGCGTAACCCGGAAACGCCGTCCCCAGCTGGGAATTGTGCGTCACCACGAGCCACGCGGCGGCCGGCATCCCCGCGGCGTTCAGCAGACGTACGGCGTCGCCGCCGCTGTCCGGCTGCGCCACCCAGTCCGGAACCGCGGGCACCAGCTCGCGCCCTTCCCACGCCTCTTCGCGCACCGGCCGATAGAACGCCGCGGTGCGCGCGACCACCGACGTGCGCTCAGCCGACCACGGCGTGGCCGCACGGGTGCTGTGATAGCTCAGAGCGACCGCCACCTCGTCGACATCGAGGTCACGCGCGCGTTCGACGAAACCCGGGTCGCCGAGCACGTCCCACGGGTAGGCGTATCCGGTCACCTTCACCGAGTCACCACCTCGCGGTGTTCGGCTCGAATCCCGGCCGGTACCGGCGCATGTAGGTCACGTCGTCCCGTTTGGTCAGTCCACATCGGACGTAGTCCTCGTGCGCGCGGGCGAGCGAGTCCTGGTCCAGCTCGATGCCTAGGCCCGGCTTGTCCGGCACCGGCACGGCACCGCCGGTGAACTCCAGTGCGCCCGGCGTGATCACGTCTGCGGTCTTCCACGGCCAATGCGTATCACAGGCGTAGGTCAGATGCGGCGTCGCGGCGGCCACGTGCACCATCGCGGCGAGGCTGATGCCCAGGTGGCTGTTGGAGTGCATGGACAGCCCGATGCCGAAGCTCTCGCAGGTCACCGACAGTGCCTGCGTGTCCCGCATCCCGCCCCAGAAGTGGTGGTCGGACAGCAGCACGCCGATCGCCCGCGCGCGGAAGGCCGGCTCGATGTCCCCGAAGTTCACCACGCACATGTTGGTGGCCAGCGGCATGCTCGCCCGCTCCGCCACGCGTGCCATGCCCTCGATCCCCGGCGTCGGGTCCTCCAGGTACTCCAGCACGCCTTCGAGTTCCCCGGCCACGCGCGCGCTCGTCTCCGGCGTCCACGCGGCGTTCGGGTCGATCCGCAACGGATGGCCCGGGAACGCCTCGGCGAGGGCACGGATGCCCGCGATCTCCTGCTCCGGCTCGAACACACCACCCTTGAGCTTGATCGAGCGGAACCCGTACTCCCCCACCATCCGCGCCGCCTCGCCGACGAGCGCCTCCGGGGTGACGACCTCGCCCCAGCTGTCCTCGTCCGCGCCGAGGTGCGCGCCGTACTTGTAGAACAGGTAGGCGGAGAACTCGACCGCGTCACGCGCCTTGCCGCCGAGCAGATCCACCACCGGACGGCCGAGCGCGTGCCCCTGCGCGTCCAGGCAGGCCACTTCGAACAGCGAGTACACGCTCGCGATCGTCTTGCGGATGGAGAATCCGCCGATCAGCCCGTGCTCGTCGGTCAGCACGGCGCCGGCCAGCGTGCGCGCGACGACGCGCTTGAGCCCCGGCAGGTCGAAGACGTCGTGCCCGGCCAGCTCCGACACGACCTTGCGCACCTCGCCGAGGAACGCCTCGTCGCCGTAGGACTCGCCCAGCCCGACCACGCCGTCTTCGCAGACCAGCTGCACCACGCTGCGCAACGCGTACGGCTCGTGCACACCCATCACGTTCAGCAGCGGCGGGTCCGCGAACGCGACCGGGGTGAGCACCACGTCCCGGATCTTCATCAACGGGCCTCGATCCGCTTCAGCACTGCGAAGCCGTCTTCGACGATCGTCCCCAGCCGGTCGATCTGCTCGGCAGTCGGCTCTACCAACGGCGGCCGTACCGTGCCGACCTTGTCGCCGCGCAACCGGGCGGCCGCCTTCACCAGCGACACCGCGAAGCCGGGTGTTTCGTCGCGCAACGCCACCAGCGGGACGTAGAACCCGGCGAGCAGCGCGTCCATCGCGGCCTCGTCGCCTTCACCGAGGGCACGGTGGAAACGGTGCGCGATCTCGGGCGCGAAGCAGTGCACAGCCGAGGAATAGCGCGCCACGCCGATCGCCGCGTACGCCTTCGCGGACACTTCAGCGGTCGGCAACCCGTTGAAGAACAGGAACTCCTCCGAACGCCTCGTGCCCAGCGCGCGGATGGTGGTGACGATGCGGGTCATCGTGTCGACGTCGCCGTAGCCGTCCTTGATCCCGGCGACGGACGGGATGTCCAGCAGCTTTGCCGCCGTCGGAGCGCTGAACACACCGGTGCCGCGGTGGTAGACCACCACCGGCACGGTGCTGTCGCCGACCGCGAAGCGCACGTACTCGGCGAGCCCGGCCTGCGGGCCCTTGACCAGATACGGCGGCAGCAGGAGCACTCCGTCCGCACCGCCGGCCTGCGCCGCGGCCACGCCCGCGCGCGCGTTCGCGGCGCCACCGCCGGCCCCGACCCACACCGGGACGCGGCCCGCGGCCACCTCACGCGCCTTCGCCAGCGCAGCGGCGACCTCGTCGGCCGAAAGCGAGCTGAACTCACCGGTGCCGCACGCGACGAACAGCGCGCCGGCACCGGCGGCGATGTGGCCTTCCACGTTCTCCGCGAACCCGTCGAGGTCGACCTCGAGGTCGTCGGCGAACGGCGTCAGCGGGAACGCCAGCAGGCCGTCCAGCGCGATCTCGGTCTGTGCCATCAGTTTCTGCTCCAATGTTCACATTCTTGAATGGAGTCTGTTATCGTGACCATATTCATCCACAAGAACGCAGTTCGGGACGCTAATATGGCCGGACTCACAAGTCAACGCCCCCGGTCGGAGGACGCACATGGCGCAGAAACTCGCCGCCGCAGGCACCCCTGGCACGCCGGAGCACGCCGCGGGTGGCGAGCCGGGCGCGTCGGGCGTGAAGTCCGCCCGGCGCACCATCGACCTGCTCGAGACCTTCGCCGCGAACGACGTGTGGCTCTCCCTGTCGGACCTGCACGCCCGCACCGGGTTCCCACGGTCCAGTCTGCACGGACTGCTGCGCACCCTGCTGGATGCGGGCTGGCTGGAAGCGGACGCGAACTCGGCGCGGTACCGGCTCGGCGTGCGGGCGCTGATCTGCGGGACCGCCTACCTGGACCGCGACGCGATCGTGCCGTTCGCCACCGAGGCGCTGGAGCGCATCCGCGAGAAAACCGGGTTCACCGCGCACTTCGCCCGCCGCAACGGCACCGAGGTCGTGTACCTGGAAACCCGCGAATCACAGCACTCCACCCATCTGGTCTCCCGGGTCGGGCGCACGCTGCCGGCGCACGCCACCGCGCTGGGCAAGGCGCTGCTGGCCGAGCTGACGCACGAGGAGATCGAAGACCTCGTGCCGGCCGAGCTCTCGCCGCTCACTTCGCACACCATCACCTCCCGCGAGGCACTGCACGCCGACCTCGCACGCACGCGTGACCGCGGATACGCGGCCGAGTTCGAAGAAGGCACCCCGGGCGTGCGCTGCGTCGCCGCGGTGATCCCGTACCGCATTCCCGGCACCGACGCGATGAGCTGCTCGATGCCGGTCGGCCAGGTGAGCGATGCCGACGCCGAACGCGTGGGCACGCTGCTGGCCGAAACCACCGCCGAACTCGGCCAGCAGCTGCGCCGGGCCGGCATCCGCTGACCCCCCTTCCCCGCCTCGTGCGTGGCGACGCCGGTTCCGACCGGCCTCGCCACGCACGAGTCCAGCTCTGTTCGCGAGAGGACTCCCCCATGCCAGACCAGCGTGTGCTGATCACCGGAGCGGCCGGCGTCGTCGGCACCCTGATGCGGCCGCGGCTGCGCAAACCCGGCCGGGTGCTGCGCCTGTTGGACCTCGCCGGGCAGCCCGCGGCTGAGCCCGGCGAAGCGGTCGAAATCCTGACCGGCTCGGTCACCGACGCCGCGACGATGGCCGCGGCGTGCGAGGGCGCGGACGCGCTGATCCACCTCGGCGGGCACAGCCGGGAGAACTCGTGGGAAGCCACCCTCGACGTGAACATCAATGGCACGCACACCGTGCTCGAGGCAGCCCGCGAGGCCGGGATCAAGCGGGTGATCCTCGCCTCGAGCAACCACGCGGTCGGGTTCCGCCGCATCGCCGACGCCGGCGAGAGCGGGCTGCCCGCCGATTCGAGCCCGCGGCCCGACACCTACTACGGCGTCAGCAAAGCCGCCATCGAGGCCCTGGGCAGCCTGTACGCCTCGCGTTTCGGCATGGACGTGATCGTGGTGCGGATCGGCTCGTGCTTCGAGACCCCGCTGCCGCTCGGTCCGCGTGGACTGGTCACCTGGCTGTCCCCGGACGACGGTGCGCGACTGTTCGAGGCGTGCCTCAGCGCGCCCTCCCCCGGTTACCGGCTGATCTGGGGCGTCTCGGACAACACGCGGCGGATCTACTCCCTCGCCGAAGCCGAAGCGCTGGGCTACACCTCACACGACGACGCCGAGGTCTTCGCCGAGCAGCTGGCCGGACAGCCCGGACCGTCCGGGATCGCCGCGGAATGCGTCGGCGGACCGTTCTGCACCGCGCCGCTGGGGGCGTTCAACCCGCTGTGACGCACCCGCGCTGAGACACCGCGGCCACCGGCAGCGCGGTCATCGGCACCGCGGCGCGACTGCCTGATCGACCCACCGCATGTCTTCGGCAGTCTGGAGTGGACTGTCGCAGAGGGACAGTCCACTCCGGACTTGCTCACAGCGTCGGGCGCCGTTGCCCACCGCGGCCGGCGACCTCGCCCCAGTCCTGTTCCAGCGCGTCCCGCAGCGCCGGCATCCGCTGTGGCCCGATGCGTTCGGCCAATCCGGCTTTCGGTTCGCGCCGCAGCTCGCGTGCCTGCCGTCGCCGGACGATGCCTTCCGGGGGCGGCACGACGAGTTTCGACCGGCCGAGGTCGGCCATCGGCATTCCGCCGGGGTCGAGCTGGCTCAGCAGGGTCGCGTGCGCGGGACTCACCCAGCCCGGCTCGCCGCGCCGGCCGGTCGTCACGGCGCCGCGAAACCAGTCATGCGCCCGCCACAGCAGGGTGGCGCGAGCGTTCTCCTACGACGAGCTTTCGACCGACGGACCCCCGCTGCCCCACCTTCCGGCGAAACCGGAAGTGGCCGCCGACTGGCGACGGAGGCTGGCCGACTTCACCGAACTCTCGGCCACTACCTGGACGAGCCGCGGTACGCCCCGTTCCGGGAGACCCTGCAGGAACTCGGGGTCCCGCTCTACCTGCACCCGAACCCGTGCCGTCGGACGAATGGCAGATGCTGCGCGGATATCCGGGACTGGACCACGCGACCTGGGGCGGAAACCAGCGCACCGGCGGGCACGCCCTGCGGCTGATCTTCGGCGGCGTCTTCGACTGGTTCCCCGGCGCCCGGCTCATCCTGGGGCACATGGGTGAGTTCCTGCCCGCGCAGCTGTACCGCATCGACGCCCGCTACCGCGACCTGGCCCCCGAGCTGCAGCCTCCGCTGGAGCGGCTGCCCTCGCAGTACTTCGGGCGGAACGTCACGATCACCACGTCGGGGGTGTTCTCGCACGCGGCACTGCTCGACGCGATCGCCGAGATCGGTGCCGGCAACGTGCTGTTCTCCCTCGACTATCCGTTCGAGGCGGGGACTCGCGATTGGTCACAGCCGCGGCAGCGGGAACTTCCCGAGCCAGCGGTCGAAGAACTCCGCCAGCGAACGCCCCGCCTGCTTCTCCGCCAGCGCGACGAAATCCTCGGTACGCACCACTGCGTGCCGGTACTGCGCCGCCCACGCTTTCACCACCGCGAAGAACGCCGCGTCCCCGATTTCACCGCGCAACGCGTGCAGGGTGAGCGCACCGCGCTTGTACACGCGTTCGTCGAACATGCGTGCCGCGCCGGGATCGCCGATCGCCACGTCGGCCGGTTCGGCACGGACGTGGTCGTACCAGCCGCGGGCTTGCGACGCCGTGGACTCTCCGCCGGATTCCTCCGACCACAGCCATTCGGTGTAGGTCGCGAACCCCTCGTTGAGCCAGATGTGCCGCCAGTCGGCCACGGTCAGGCTGTTGCCGAACCACTGGTGGGCCAGCTCGTGGACCACCAGTCGCTCGTGCGTGCGGTGACCGTCCACGTGGTTGGCCCCGAAGATCGACATCCCCTGCGCTTCGATCGGATCGTCCAGTTCGTCGTCGGTCACCACGACCACGTACTCGCCGAACGGATAAGGCCCGAACCATCCTTGCAGCGCGGCCATCATCCGGCCCTGCCGCCCGAAATCGCGGATGAACTGCCGCCGCAGCCGGGGCGGCACGGCGGCCCGCTGCACGACCCCGCTCCCCGGCGAGGACAGTTCGCCGGCCAGCTCGATTTCGTCGTACCGGCCGATCTGCACGCTCATCAGGTACGCCGCGGTCGGCTCCGCCCGCTCGTAGACCCATCTCGTGGTACTCGCCGCCTGATGGCGCGACATCAGGTTTCCCGTCACCACCACCAGGTACGGCGACGAGGCGGCCACCGCGACCCGGTAGGACGCCTTGTCGGCGGGGTGGTCGTTGCACGGGAACCAGGAGGGGGCGCCGACCGGCTGGCTCGCCACCAGCGCGCCGTCGGTCAGCTCGTCCCAGCCGATGTCGCCCCAGCGGCTTCGCACCGGCTTCGGGTTTCCGGAGTAGCGGACCTCCACCCGGAACACCGCACCGGCCGGGATCGGGCGCGCGGGACGGACCTGCAGCTTCAGGCCACGCCGCAGGTACTTGGCGGCCCGGCCCTCGACCAGCACCCGGCCCACCCGGAACTCGCCGAAGTCCAGCGAGAACCGCGACAGCGCCTGAGTGGCCTCGCAGGTGAGCACCGCGGTGGCGGCGAGCCGGTTGGGGCCGATGCGGTAGTCGAGGTCCAGATCGTAGTGCCGGACCCGGTACCCGCCGTTGCCGTGGTCCGGGAGGTACGTGTCGCCGGAGGTTTCCGCACCGGGCGCCGGTGCGGCTGCCTTCGTACTCACCCGAGAAGAACCCCGCTTCCGCCTGCTGTGCTCGTCATCAGCATCGCGCGCCCGCGCCGGGACCGCAACGCTCGCCGTGGACTGTGGCCTGCTACCCGCGCCAGACCGAGATCGGGTTGCCCAGCCAGCGGGTGTCCGCCGGCACCGCGTCGCCCCGGGTCACCAGCGAACCCGGGCCCACCGTGGTGCGCGCGCCGATACTCGCGCCGGGCAGCACGATGCCGTGCTGGCCCAGCGTCGCGCCCTCGGCCACCTCGACCCGGGACATGGTCATGATCCGATCGTGGAACAGATGGGTCTGGACCACGCAGCCGCGGTTGACCGTCGCGCCGTCGCCGAGGGAGACCAGGTCGGACTCCGGCAGCCAGTACGTCTCGAGCCACACGCCCCGGCCGATTCGCGCGCCCATCGTGCGCAGCCAGGCGTTCAGCAGCGGCGTGCCGCCGAGCGAGCCGACCAGCCACGGCACGGCGAACGTCTCCACGAACGTGTCGGCCAGTTCGTTGCGCCACACGAAGGAACTCCACAGCGGATGGTCGACCTCGCGGAACTTCCCGACCAGCAGCCACTTCGCCGCGGTCGCGGTGAGCGCGGCGACGATCCCCGCCGCCAGCAGCACCGGACCGGCCAGCAGCGCGGCCACCAGGAACCCGGCCTCGGCGGCCAGCGCCAGCAGCGTCACCGCGACGCCGACGGTCAGCGCGACCCCGCACATCACCGGCACGATCCGGCACAGCTCCACCAGCGCCCGCGCGGCCTTGAGGTGCAGCGGCGGCGTGTAGGTGCGGCTGGTGTCCGCGTCACCGACCGCCCTGCGCACCGGCAGCGGCGGCATCCCGAGGTAGGACGAGCCCTTCTTCGCCTTGGCCGGCGTGGACGAGAGCACCCCGACCAGTCCGCGTTTGGGCACCGAACGGCCCGGCGCGGTCATCCCGGAATTGCCGAGGAAGGCCTGTTTGCCGATCCGCGCGGGCGCCACGTGCAGCCAGCCGTGGCCCAGTTCGTAGGTGGCCACCATGGTGTCGTCGGCGAGGAACGCACCACTGTCCACTTTGGTCATCTTGGGCAGTGCGAGGACGGTGGACGCCTCGACGCCCCGGCCCACCTTCGCCCCGAGCAGCCGCAGCCACACCGGGGTGAACAGGCTGGCGTACAGCGGGAACAGACCTTCCCGTGCCATGCCCATGAGCCGTTCGGTGGCCCAGACCTGCCACGCGACCCGGCCGTGCACCGGGTGGTAGCCCTCGACCAGGCCGGCCGCGAGCGACCGGACTCCGATCAGCACGAGCAGCGCGTACGCGAGGAAGTAAGCGAGGGTCGCGAGCGGCACCGCGGCGAGCGCGCGAAGCCCGGCGTCGGCGAGCGTCGGCGCGCCGGCGATCGCGGAGCCCAGCACCGCGACTCCGGCCAGCGCGGCGATTCCGGGCAGCAGCCCGAGCGTCAGCGACGTCGCGCCGTAGACCGCGGCCCAGAACCGCGAACGCGGCGGACGGCTCGCCGGCCATTTCAGCGCGTCCTTGACGTCCTTGCCCACGCGGACCGCGGGCGAACCGGCCCAGCGCTGCCCGGCCGGGACCGCACCACGCACGGTCGAACCCGCGGCGATCTCCGCGCCTTTGCCGACCCGCGCGCCGGGAAAGAGTGTGCTGCGTGCGCCGACTCGTGCCTCGGCACCGATCCGGACCTTGCCGATGTGCACCAGGTCGCCGTCGACCCAGTGCCCGGACAGGTCGGCTTCCGGTTCCACCGCGGCCCCGCGGCCGAGCTTGAGGAACCCGGTGACCGGCGGCGGCGAGTGAAGGTCCACGTCCCTGCCGATGCGCGCACCGAGTGCCTTCGCGTACGTGGTCATCCACGACGCGCCGGCCACACTGTCCGCACCGCTGAACCCCGCCAGCTTCTCCGCGGTCCACAGTCGCAAGTGGACACTGCCACCCCGCGGGTAGCTGCCCGGGCGCACGCCGGACAGCAGTATCCGGGCACCGCCCGCGGCGATCGCGATCCGGCCGGCCGGACTGAACAGCACCAGCCAGGCGAGCACCAGCCACGCCCAGTTCAGCGTGGGCGCCCAGGAAAACCCGAGCAGCGCCAGCACGTTCGAACCCGCCCCGGCGAGCGTCGCCCAGCGCAGCCCGACCAGCCCCATCAGCGGGACCATCAGCAGGCTCTGCAGTACGCCCGCGCGCCGCGGGACCGGCGCGATGTCGCGGCGTTCGGTCTCCCGGACCGACAGCGCGTCGAGTTTCGCGGCCAGGTCACCGAGCTTCGGGTGCTGGTAGATGTCGCTGACCGACACGTCGGGGTGCCGGGTCCGGATGCGGGCGATCAGCTGCGCCGCGGTGAGGCTGCCGCCGCCGTGAGTGAAGAAGTCGGCGCGCGCGGTGCTCACCGAGACGCCGAGGATCTCGCCCCAGCCCTCGGCCAGCCACGCCTCGGTGGGGGACAGGCCGGCCGCACTCGCGTCCACAGTGGACAGTGGCCAGGGCAGCGCGGCCCGGTCCACCTTGCCCGAGGTCCGGGTCGGCAGGCCGGCGACCACGGCCAGCAGCGGTACGAGCGCGGCGGGCAGCTGCGCGCGCAGCCGGGTGGCCGCGTCGTCGAGGTCCAGCGACCGGCCGTCCTCGGGTACGAGATAGCCGACCAGCACCTGGTTGCCCGCCTTGGTACGACGGATCGCGGCCGCGCCACCGAGCACGCCGGGCAGCGCCTGGAGCGCCGCGTCGACCTCACCGAGCTCGATGCGGCGGCCACCGAGCTTGACCTGCTCGTCGAGCCGGCCGAGGAACAGCAGGCCCTCGGTCTCCGCGCGGACCATGTCCCCGCTGCGGTACGCGCGCTCCCAGCCGAGTGCCGGCAGCGGTGCGAACTTCTGCGCGTCCTTCTCCTCGTCGAGGTAGCGGGCGAGCCCGGCCCCGCCGATGACCAGCTCGCCGGTCTCGCCCATGGCGACCAGCTCACCGTCGTCGTTCACCACCGCCAGCTGCCAGCCCGCCAGCGGAAGGCCGATACGCACCGGACCTTCGCCGGTCAACTGCGCGGCGCAGGCGACCACAGTGGCCTCGGTCGGGCCGTAGGTGTTCCAGACCTCGCGGCCCTCGACGGCGACGCGTTCGGCCAGCTCCGGCGGGCACGCTTCGCCGCCGAAGATGAGCAGCCGCACGTCTTCCAGCGCGTCCGCGGGCCACAGCGCGGCGAGCGTCGGCACCGTCGACACCACGGTGATGCGCTGCGCGACCAGCCACGGGCCGAGGTCCACCCCCGTGCGCACCAGCGCACGTGGCGCGGGCGCCAAGCAGGCGCCGTGCCGCCAGGCCAGCCACATTTCCTCGCAGGAGGCGTCGAAGGCCACGCTCAGTCCGGCCAGCACCCGGTCGCCCGGCCCGATCGGCTCGTCGGTGAGGAACAGCTGCGCCTCGGCGTCCACGAACGCGGCCGCTGAACCATGCGTGACGGCGACGCCCTTGGGTTTTCCGGTGGAGCCGGAGGTGAAGATGATCCACGCGTCGTCGGCCGGGCCGGGGCGCCCGGTGCGGCCGCCCGGCGTGCCGTGCGCGGTGATGGTGCCGTCGGTGACGACCGCGGCGACGCCCGCCTCGCCGAAGACCAGCTCGGCACGCTCGTCCGGGTCGTCGGCGTCGACCGGCACGTAGGCCGCGCCGACCGACAACGTGGCCAGGATCGCCACGTACAGCTCGGCTGTGCCGGAGGAGATCCGGACGCCGACGCGGTCGCCGAGGCCCACCCCGTGCTCGCGGAGCCGGCGCGCGTAGTCCTCGATCTCCTCCAGGAGCCGCCGGTAGCTCAGCGTGCTGACGCCGTCGTCGAGCGCCGGGGCGTTCGGGTGCCGTTCGGCCGTGGTCGTGAGCACGTCGAGCAGCGTGCGACGGACAACGGCGGACTCGGTGCGGAACAGCGCCGGTGCGAGCGCGGCTTCGACCGCGCGGGCCAGCTCGGTGCTGCCGGAATCAGCGGTCAGCGTCACCGGAGGCCGCCGGCGGGCCGGGCGGCTCCGGGTTTCCGGACGGGGGCGGGCAGGGTCGTACGCTGGGCGCGCAAGCCCATCACTCACCTTTCGCGAGCCTCAATCGGGCTGGCTCTCCGATTGAGGCGCCCGGTGCGAGACGTCCACATTACGCACCCGGGCCCGCCCCATCACGCGAGGGTAACGACCGCGTGGCGGACGTCACCTCTCCCTCGGCGGCGGACGGTCAGCGGCGGCGGGCCGCTTTACCGCCCGCCTTGGGCTTGGGCTTCTTTTCCCGCACCCGCACGTTCACCCGGACGGGACTGCCCGGAAAGCCGAACTGCTCACGGAACTTCCGCTCGATGAAGCGCCGGTAGCCGGCCTCGAGGAACCCGGTGGTGAACAGCACGAGCGTGGGCGGCCGGATGCCGGCCTGCGTCGCGAACAGCACCTTCGGCTGTTTGCCGCCGCGCACCGGCGGCGGGGTGGCCGCGACGAGGTCGGACAGCCACCCGTTGAGCTGGCCGGTGGGCACCCGCTGGTCCCACGACTTCAGCGCGGTGCGCAGGGCGGGCGCGAGCTTGCGCACCGAACGGCCGGTGAGTGCGGAGATGTTCACCTTCTCCGCCCACGGCACGCGCACCAGTCCGCGGTCCAGCTCGCGCACCATGGCGTGCCGGCGGTCCTCGTCGACCAGGTCCCACTTGTTGAACGCCAGCACGCACGCACGGCCCGCCTCGACCACCATCGTGAGCACGCGCAGGTCCTGTTCGGACAGCGGTTCGGCGGCGTCCAGCAGCACGATCGCGACCTCGGCCGCGTCGATCGCGGTCTTCGTGCGCAGCGAGGCGTAGTACTCCGCGCCGTTGGCCGAGTTGACCCGTTTGCGCAGCCCGGCGGTGTCCACGAACCGCCAGGGCTCGCCGTCCAGCTCGACCAGCGAGTCCACCGGGTCGACGGTGGTGCCGGCGACCGAGTCGACCACCGCGCGCTGCTCGCCGGACAGCTTGTTGAGCAGGCTCGACTTGCCCACGTTCGGCTTGCCGACCAGCGCCACCCGGCGCGGTCCGGCGCTGACCGTCCCGATCTCGCGCGGCGCGGTCGGCAGCGCGGCGACGACCGCGTCGAGTAGATCGCCCGAGCTGCGGCCGTGCAACGCGCTGACCGGATGCGGCTCACCGAGGCCGAGCGACCACAGCGACGCGGTGTCGGCGAGCAGCCGGTCGTCGTCCACCTTGTTCGCCGCCAGCAGTACCGGCTTCTTCGAGCGCCGCAGCACCCGCGCGACGGTCTCCTCGGTGGTGGTCGCGCCGACCGTGGCGTCGACGACCAGCAGCACCGCGTCCGCGGTCTGCATGGCCATCTCGGCCTGCGCGGCCACCGCCGCCTGCAGGCCGGTCGCGTCCGGTTCCCAGCCGCCGGTGTCGACCAGCGTGAACCGGCGGCCGCTCCAGTAGGCGTCATAGGCGACGCGGTCGCGGGTCACCCCCGGCACGTCCTGCACCACGGCCTCGCGGCGGCCGAGGATCCGGTTCACGAGCGTGGACTTGCCCACGTTCGGCCGGCCCACCACGGCCAGCACCGGCTGGGCGAGGTCCGCCTCGCCGGCCGCGGCCTCGGCCTCGATCCGCGCGTCGAGCGCGGCGAACTCGGACTCGTCGGACCAGGTCCCGTCGATCTCACCCAGCCCCGCGACCGCGTCCGCGGAGGCGGCATCAAACCCCGCCGACGCACTCTTTCCCGCGGAGGCGGCATCAAACCCCGCCGACGCATTCTTTCCCGCGGAGGCGGCATCAAACCCTGTCATCGTTTCCCACTTCACCTACGGCGTGGCGAACCCGTGTTCGCCACGCCAGTCGTCCAAAGTCCGCACGAGCGCCGCGAGCTCCCCGCGGAGCTCCTCGGTGCCCTGGTCGAGCCCGGTCCGTCCGGGGCCGACCTTCGGCGTGAACGGCTCCCCGACGAGGAGGTCCACGCGGGGGCGCCAGCGCCGGCGGCCGTCCGCCGGTTTGCGCGTGCCCCTGGTCGCGATCGGCAGCACCGTGGCGCCGGTGGCGCGCACGAGCCACGCCGCACCGCGTTCGGCCGCACCGACGTCACCCTCGCCGCGGGTGCCTTCCGGGAAGACACCCACCACGCCACCCGCTTTGAGCACACCCACGGCGGTCATCAGGGGGGCGCGGTCGATCTCGCCCCGGCGTACCGGGATCTGCCCGATCGCCCGGAGGAACCAGCCACCCACCCCGGTGAACAGCTCGGCCTTGGCAAGGAACGCGCTGCGCCGCGGCAGCATTCCGATGATCAGCTGCGGATCGACGTTGGAGCTGTGGTTCCCGATCACCACGACCGGCCCGTCGGCGGGCACGCGGGCACGCCCGTGCACGTGGATCCGGAACGCCGGACGCAGATAGTACCGGCCGGAGAACCGCCCGATGTCGTGCAGGAGTCCGTTCGCGCCCTCGGGAAGGGCGCCGCTCACGAGCCGACCTCGGCCTCAGCCGGGCACCCGGCCAGCAGGCCACGCCGGCAGGCCAGCTCGGACAGCGCCACGATCACCTGGTCGATCGTGAGTTCGGAGGTGTCCACCGGCACCGCGTCCTCGGCCGCGCGCAGCGGCGAGGCGGCGCGGCTGGAGTCGAGCCGGTCGCGCCGCTCCACGGATTCGCGCGCGTCCGCCACGCTGGTGCGGCGGCCGGCGGCGCTGTCCTGGGTGTTCCGGCGAGCGGCGCGGATCTCGGCCGACGCGGTGAGGTAGACCTTGAGCGGGGATTCGGGGGCGACCGTGGTGCCGATGTCGCGGCCTTCGACCACGATGCCGCCGGTCTCGGCGAGCACGTCGGCGATGATCCGGCGCTGGCGGGCGACCAGCAGCTCGCGGACCTGCGGTACCGCCGACACCGCGGACACCGCGCCGGTGACCTCGGGGCCGCGGATCTCCGCGGCCACGTCCTGACCGGCGAGCCGGACCTCGGGGCGTTCCGGATCGGTGCCGATGGCGAACTCGGCGTCGTGGGCGAGGTGCCCGACCGCCTCCGCGTCGCCGGGGTCCGTTCCCGAGCGCAGCACGGCGAGCGTGACCAGGCGGTACATCGCGCCGGTGTCGAGGTAGCCCGCGCTCAGCCGGCCGGCGAGGGTGCGCGCCACCGTGGTCTTGCCGGTTCCGGACGGCCCGTCCAGCGCCACCACCCCGCGTAGGGCTCCGGTCACCGATTCACTCCTCGCGTCGTCCTGGTCGTCGGCCACCGCTCATTCTGCCCGGCGTGCGTGCCGGCCGGTCAGCCGGGCGTCCCGGCGAACCGCGTGACGAGCAGCGCCAGCCGCTCCGCGCGGTATCCCGGCGGCTGGCGCCCGCCGCGGTCCAGCGTGACCAGGCCGTGCAACGCCGCCCAGAACACCTCGGTGAGCGTTCCGGAATCCAGATCCCCCGCGGTCGGAGCGAGCACCTCCCGCAGGGTCTCGAAGCCCGTGCGAAGGATCGGCGGCGTGTCGTCCGCGCCGAACGGCAGATCGGTCGCGAGCGTGAACATCGCGTCGTACAGCGCCGGCTTCTCGTCCGCGAACGACAGGTAGGCCTCCGCCACCGCCCGCACCCCGCCTTGACGGGCCGCGGCGATCTGTTCGGCGAACTCGGTGAAGCCCTCCAGCGCGGCGGCACGCATGATCGCGTCCTTGCCCGTGAAGTGGCTGTAGAGCACCGGCTGGCTGTACTCGATGACCGCGGC